>CABYXC010000001.1 GCA_902522865.1 uncultured Alphaproteobacteria bacterium
TGATTCTAATCCATTATCTTTAAATGCATTAATAGCAACCTCAGTATGAGTTTTAGTAAAAAATTTGAAATTTTTTTTAATAAGTGTATTTTTTATTTCTTCAAAATTATATATCGAACCATCAAGCATAATTGAATATCTGTTATCAACTGACATAGGTTCTCTTGCTATATCTCTTGTGTCTGTAGAAAGCATATTAACATGTGATAGAAAAGTATTTTCAAATTCAAGAAAACCTTGTTTATATGGCCCTCTATGTCTTATTAATTTTCCCATATCATAGATGGTTTTTTTGAAGTAATTTTTATTTTTTGAGTTTTTTAAAATTATTCCAGCAATGCCCGACATGAGCTTGATTATAATTAACAAATTTAAAATATACAGTACTATTAATAAATTTCTTAGTTTTATGAGATAAGCTAATTTACTTTTATTAATTTCTGTTTAAATGGTTAACTACTAATATGAATTCTTTATTATATTTAATTATTCAAATCATAAACTTATTTCAGTTTGTTCTTATAGTTTATATAATTTTAACTTGGTTGGTAAACTTTAATGTAATTAATACCGGAAATAGACTTGTTTACAGTATCCTAGATACTTTATATCGATTATGTGAACCAAGTTTAAATTTTGTTAGAAGATATTTGCCCAATTTCGGAGCTATAGATTTATCTCCTATAGTTGTTTATCTAGGCTTGTGGTTTATTAAAAGTCTACTTGTTGAGTATTGGCCTAGATAATTATGCCTCATATATTAGATGGAAGAAAAGTTTCCCAAAATTTAAAAGATAATTTAAAAATTGAAATTGAAAATATAAAATATAAATTTAACAAAGTTCCTGGCTTAGCTGTTGTACAAGTAGGAAATGTTGCTGCAAGCAGTGTATATGTTAAGGCTAAAACAAAAGCCGCAAAAGAAGTTGGTATTAATGTTTTTGATTATCATTTAGAAGAAGCTACTAATCAAAGTGAACTTATTAATTTAATTAATAAGCTAAATAATAATAAAGATGTAGATGGTATCCTTGTTCAATTACCCTTGCCACATACTATAAATGAAGAAGTAGTTTTAAATAGTATTTTGCCTGAAAAAGATGCTGATGGGTTTCATCCCCTAAATGTTGGTAAACTTTCAATTAGTCCAAAAAATGATGAACATTTAATGATACCATGTACACCGTATGGTTGTCTGTTACTTTTGCGAGAGCTTAATATTAATTTAACTGGTAAAAATGCTGTTGTAATTGGTAGATCAAATATAGTTGGTAAACCTATGGCACAATTATTACTAAAGGAGTCTTGCACTGTTACAACAGTTCATTCAAAAACTATAAATATTGAAAGTATTTGCAAGAATGCTGATATTTTAATAGTAGCAATTGGCAAACCTGAATTTGTTGATAAAGATTGGGTTAAAAAAGGCGCTATTGTTATTGATGTTGGTATCAATAGGATCAAAATAAATGAAGAGAAATCAAAATTAGTAGGTGACGTTTTATTTAGTGATGTAGAACATAAGGTAAGTGCAATTTCTCCAGTGCCTGGAGGAGTGGGACCAATGACGATTGCATGTTTGTTGAGAAATACAACTGCTGCTTTTAAATTAAAGTATAATAATTAAAAGGAACTTATTCTATAAATATGTTCTAAAAAGAGGTCAACGGAGATAATTTCTCTTGCTTTAGAACAGTGTTCGCAAAGTTTTAATTTTACTCCACATGGCGATTGTTTATTTTCATAATAAATATTTTCATGAAAGTCATAGCCTATTACATCTGGTGATATCCAACCTCCGAAATATAGAACAGCTTTTTTATTTAATGCTGCTGCAACATGACCTAGACCTCCCTCGGGACCAACATAAAAATCAACTTCTTCAATTAATGCACAAGCAAGTCTAAAATCCATTTCCTGAGGTGTATATATTCCATCAATCTTTTTAACTTGGTTATGATTTGATTGAATAATCAAATAATCATTTTTTAATTTATTTATTAATCTTGTCCAATTCTGAATACCCCAATCTTTGTTTTGATGTTTTATACTAAATTGTGCATCATTTATTTTAGTTGATGAAGTTTCAATGAAAATCATATTTCTAAATTTTTTATTATGATTTTCATTCCAAAATTTTTTAGCTTTAGATATAAGTTTTTTTGCTTCTATTTTTTCTTGATCTGAAAAAAATATTTCACCTGGAATAGGTTTAAATTTTCTCCAAACATAATTATTTGGGATACTTTTTTCATAATCTATATAAGGTCTATTTAATTCATGGTAGTCAATTAGATGGATAGGTTTGTTATTATCTAAATTTCTACAGTCTGCTATATTTGGATTATTTTCATAAATTGGAGAATGGAAGGCATGATTTTTTTCTGCAATGCCAATAACGATTTGTCTTTCAGGAAACTGTTTTTTAATTTTAGCCGCTAAAGACGTTACAAGTAAATCATCGCCGTAACCCATAGAAAATTAATTATTTTTACGAAGTCTTATTGAATTTATTTTTATAAAACCCTCTGCATCTTTTTGATCATATTCGCCTACTTCATCAAATGAAACTAATGAATTGTCATAAAGAGAGTTGCTTGATCTTCTGCCCAAAATAATCACGTTACCTTTAAATATTTTAATTTTGACATCACCATTAACTTTGTGTGATATTGAATCTATCAGTTTTTGCATTGCTATTCTTTCAGAAGAAAACCAAAAACCGTTATAAATTACTTCAGCATATTTTGGCATCAATTCATCTTTAAGATGAGCTTCGCCTTTATCTAAAGTTATACTCTCTATTGCTCTTCTTGCATCTAATAAAATCGTACCCCCTGGGGTTTCATAAACCCCTCTGGATTTCATTCCAACAAATCTATTTTCTACAATATCTATTCTTCCTACTCCGTGACTTCCAGCTATAGAATTTAATCTTGTAAGAATTTCGTGGGGTTTTAGTTTCTCTTCATTTATAGAAACTGGGTTGCCGTTTTCAAATCCAATTATTATAATTTCTGCTTTATCTGAAGTATCTTCAATAGATTTTGTTCTAGAAAAAACATGTTCGGGTGGTTCAAGCCAAGGATCTTCAAGAAGTTTACCTTCAGAAGAAGTATGAAGAAGATTTGCATCCGTACTAAATGGAGGCTCTCCCATTTTATCTTTAGGTACTGTTATCTGATTTTTTTCAGCATAATCTAATAAATCATTTCTAGAATCAAATTCCCAATCTCGCCAAGGTGCTATAACTTGGATTTTTGGATTATTTGCATAGTATCCAAGTTCAAATCTAACTTGATCATTACCCTTGCCAGTAGCTCCATGCGCCACAGCATCAGCTCCTACAATTTTAGCTATTTCAATTTGCCTCTTTGCAATTAAGGGTCTGGCTATAGCTGTACCCAACAAGTATGCTCCCTCGTAAAGAGCATTAGCTCTAAACATTGGAAAAACATAATCTCTAACAAATTCTTCTTGTAAATTTTCGATAAATATTTCTTTAACACCGAGGCTTTTTGCTTTTGTTTCAACCGGTGAAAGTTCTTCTCCTTGACCAATATCTGCCGTGAAAGTAACTACGGGGCATTTATATTTATTTTGAAGCCACTTGAGAATTACACTTGTATCTAATCCGCCTGAGTAAGCTAAAACAATTTTCTTGGGCATTTAACAATCGTTTATTAACTGATTATACGCTGCAGTAAATCCATTAAGAGTATAAGTATCATTGGTAATTGTGCCTCGAGAAGACTCGCCAGTAACCTTAAGCTCTAATCCTTTTTTCATAGCAAAAATTACTTTTGAATCTTCTTCTGTCCAAGCAGCAGTTGGCAAATCCTCAGTTGTATAAAATTTGTACTCTCCGTTATCTATTCTTATAATGATATCAGAAGGAACTTTGTAGCTATAACCTGCCTCTATTTGAACTACGGTCTCTGGATTACCTATATTCTTATAGACTAAAACATAGAAGTCTCCCCTTTTTTTATCGCTTGGTAAATCTGTTTCTGTAGATAAACTACCAATATAACAATACTCATCAGTCTCCTCAAAAGACCATTTGCCTGGTTCTAAAGCATTAAGAGCACTAGGAAGTGCTACATATAGTACAAGTAAAAACTTAAGAAAAATTTTCATCAATTACTTCTTTTAGTATATCTTATGCGATTAGTTAAGAGCGTTTAAGCAATGTTCGAATCTTTTTAAATTATGGAAAAATCAAACCTTAATAACTTAATGAACAGGATTCAAAAGGACCGCGACGAAATGGCTTTTTCGGAAATCTTTGATTTTTTTGCACCAAAAATAAATGCTTATTTTATTCAAAATAGAATCAAAATTGAGAGTTCTGAGGAATTAACTCAAGAGGTTTTAAGTACTGTTTGGGTAAAATCAAACCTATATGATTCAACAAAATCAGCTCTTTCAACATGGATATTTACTATTGCTAGAAACAAAAAAATAGACTTTTTCAGGAAAAATTCAAAAATAAATTTTCAAGAAGAAGATATACGAGAGTTTTTATACCAAGATAGAGAAGTTGACCCAATTGAAGAAAATGAGGCAAAAAAACAAGTAGAAAGAATAAATAATGAGCTCGATGAACAGCAAAAAATAATGATAAAAATGAACTTTTTCGAAAATAAAAGTCATAAAAAAATTGCAGATGAGCTTGAAATTCCTTTAGGGACAGTTAAATCAAGAATAAGGCATATTTTAACCAAAATGCAGGGATTTTTAAGATGAATGGAACAGTAGTAAAAAATCAACTTATCTTCGATTTTGCATCAGGAATACTAGGTCCTGCAAAGTCGCTATTTGCATCAACATATCTACAACTAAATTCAAATGCTTCTAAAATTAGCAGTACATTTGAAAATATGTTGGGTGAAAATTTAATGGATAACGAAAATATTCATCCTAAAAATTTGACGTATAAGGAATGCATTAATAATGAAAATATTAAATCTGCTTCAAATCTTAAGGATCCAGTGACCAGCTTCTTTGGAAACCTAAACAATTTAAATTGGAAACAAGTCTATAAAGGTTTCAAAGAATATACTGCATCGATTGATGATAAAGACGAATTAAAATTAATTAAAATGGACCCTGGGGTTTCTGTACCTCTGCACTCCCATGGTGGAAAAGAATATATTTTAGTGTTAGAAGGTAGTTTCTGTGATGAATATGGTGAATATTCAAAAGGCGATATTCAAATAAATGATCAGAAAATTAAACATACGCCAATAGCATCTAAGGACACAGGCTGTGTATGTTTGAGCATAACAGAAAAAGATGTAATATTTTTTGGTAAGTATGGCTCTTTCTTAAATTTATTTACATTTATCAAATCATTTTTTAAACAAAAATAACATCATTATTGTATAACATTATACGTGTCTAAAATTCACGTAGATTTCATTAGAGGTAAAGAGGTTGAGAGTAGTCACCAAGTTAAAGTATTAGTAACGAATGCTAATGGTAAAACTTTATTGTCTACAAATAATGATAATGAATTTTTTTTCCCACGATCATCAATTAAAATATTTCAAGCTATTCCTTTTGCAATGTCAAACGCAATCAAAAATTATAGATTAAGCAATAAACAGATAGCCTTAGCCTGTGCTTCACACAAAGGAGAAAAATTTCATATAAGAGAACTAGAAAAATGGATTTCAAAAATAAACTTAAAAAAAACTAGTCTACAGTGTGGTATTCATGGGCCATTAGATAAAGAGGCTTTTGAAAAAATAATACATTCTAGAAAAAAAATTTAATGAACTACATAATAATTGTGCTGGCAAACATTTAGGAATGTTAACAAGTTGTTTAGTCAATAATCATAAAATTACAAACTATCTTGATTATAATCACACACATCAAAAAAATATTAGAAAAATTTTAAATAAATTTACAGGAACTAAAATATCAAAGAAAAATTTCTCTCTAGATGGTTGTAGTGCTCCACAATATTCATTTAAAATTAAATCTATATCAAAGGCATTAAATAATTTGATTAAAAGTTATAAAAATAATTATCATTATACTGAACAAGTAAGAATCTTGGTTGATTCAGTTTTAGAAAATCCTGAATTCATTGGAGGAACTGCAAGTTTTGACACAAAAGTAATTAAAGCTTCAAAAGGAAAAATGTTTTGTAAAAGTGGAGCTGAAGGAGTTTTTTTATTTGTTGATATTCAGAAAGAAATTAGTGGTGTAATTAAAATTACAGATGGAAATGAAAGAGCTATTCCAATTACTATAATAAATATTTTAAAAAATTTAAAAATTATGAATAGGGAAGAGTTAAAAAATTTAGAAAAAAAAGAAAAATTTGAGCTACAAAATCATGCAGGTAAAAAAATTGGGCGTGTCAGATTTATAATGCAATGAGTAATAAAAATATGATAATCAATACTGTTAAAGGCAATCTGAGAAAGTAATATGCTTTTTTATTTATCTCATTTGCAAATAAAATAACATAGTCAAAAAATAACTGAGTTAATAAAAGTAAAGTTATTAAAATAAAAATTATCAAAATTTCAATATTAAGAAGACTTAAAATAATAATCATAACTGCAAATAAACTAGGCAAAAATCCATATATTACTATGTGAGTGGGTGGATTATTTTTTAAATTCCAATTTATAGACCCTATGAAAACAATTATGATTAGGCTGTAGTAAGTAATAAAACTAAGTAGATATTCTTCTTCAACTATTAAAAAATAGTATTTATCTAAAAAAGTTAAAACATATGGTATTAATCCTAAATATGAAATTAGAAATTGAAAATTAATTTTTTTGGACATTTGGTATGATTGAGCAAAATATCATTTTAGAAATTGAAAAACATTTAGATAATAAAAAAATTATAGATAGCAAGTTATTATCAGATTCTTTTGGTATTAATTGCTTAAGAATTGTCACAAGTGATAGAAAAGAGTTTATTGTCAAATATTATTACAAAAATAATGATAAATTTAATGCTATAAAATCTGAAACAGATAATCTTCTTTTTTTTAATAGACAAAAGTTTAGTCAGTTCCCAAGTATTATTAACTATAATGATAATTTATTAATAATGTCATTCATAAATAACGATGATGATCAACCAAACCAAACAAATGGTGATTTATTAAATTCTATAATTTCTCTTCACTCCAAAAAAAGTGAAGATTACGGTTTTAGTTTTGACACACAAATTGGTGGTTTGAGACAGATTAATTCAAGTTCTAAAAATTGGCTAGAGTTCTATAGAGATAAAAGACTAAATTACATATTTGACTTAGTTAACAAAAACCAACCTATGGATGAAACTATTAACACTAAAATTGATTTATTAATTAAAAAGATAGATAATTTTATACCTAACAAACCAATATCATCTCTATTACATGGTGACTTATGGGAAGGTAACATACTTTTTAAAAATAAAAAATTTGTCGGATTTATTGATCCAGGATCCTTTTATGGTCATAATGAGCTAGAATTATCTTATTTGAGATGGTTTGACCCCAAATTTATTGACGAAAATTTTTTAGATAAATACAATGACCACATCAAGATCGATAAGTATTACTTAGAATATGAACCAATCTATCAATTATATTATTCACTATTAAATGTTTATTTATGGGATAGAAGCTATATTGAAGATGTACGTAAACTGCTGGAAAAAATTAAAATATAATGTGTGGAATTAATGGAATAATATTTAAAACATCTAAGACTGACGTTTCAAAAATACTAAAAATGAACGCACTTTTAGATCATAGAGGGCCAGACGATAGTGGATTTATTAATCATAAGAATCTTTTACTTGGTCATACTAGGTTATCTATTATTGATATATCAAATCTTGGCTCTCAACCAATGTCTGTAGATGGAAGATATTGGATTATTTATAATGGAGAGATTTATAATTATAAAACTTTAAGAGAAGAGCTAATACTAAAGAAATATAAATTCTATTCAAATTCAGACACAGAGGTTGTTCTTAATGCATATAAAGAGTGGGGGGCAGAGTCATTTCAAAAGTTTAATGGAGAATGGTCTTTTGCAATACTAGATAAAAAAAATAATGAGGTAATAATTTGTAGGGATGGTGTTGGATATAAACCTTGTTATATATTTGATAATAATAATTTTTTTGCATTCAGTTCTGAAATAAAAGCGTTTTACGCATTAGAAAATAAAATTGAGTTTGATAACAATAATCTAGGTATAAATTCTACTACTCTAAATAATTGTTCTAAGACAATATTTAATAATATTAATCAACTTACTCAAGGAAGATATTTAAACATAAATTTAAATAATTTAGAGAAAAAAATATTTAGATGGGACTATCCACTTAAAAATTTACCAAAAATCAATTCAGGATTTAGAGAGAATGTTAATGATTATTTTGATCTTTTATATGAATCTACGAAATTAAGATTGAAGAGCGATGTTAAAACTGGAACTTCACTTAGTGGCGGTTTGGATTCCTCCTCTATTTTCACATTGATGAATTTAATACAAA
The DNA here is from genome assembly GCA_902522865.1 of uncultured Alphaproteobacteria bacterium. Taxonomy (GTDB): domain Bacteria; phylum Pseudomonadota; class Alphaproteobacteria; order HIMB59; genus CACPNW01. The sequence continues at coordinate 8,530 of CABYXC010000001.1, forward strand.
AAAATGAAAAATTAGGTGAAGATGATTTAGATTTGAACCCAATTATAATGAATTATGAGGAAATGAAAACTAAAGAGGACGCAGTTAAATTATCAAAAAAATTTAAAAGAAATTACCAAATAGTTAATTTTAAAAAGATGACAGCTGATAAAACAATGGATCTTGTTTCATCTCTAGAAGTGGTAGAAGAGTTTTTTATTCAATTTGAACTTTATAAAAGACAAAAAGAAAAAGGTATTAAAGTTAGTCTTGATGGTCATGGAGCTGATGAATTTTTGGGGTATCCAAATTGGATACCAGAATTATCTGTAGATATTTACAATAGTATTGCTAATAATTTTAAAATAATAAATAAATTTGGAAAAACTCAAAATATCAATAAATTTAAAAGATTATTTGGCGTAGGTGAAAGGGAAATTGTTCCAATATCTTTTAAAGTAACTCCAGACCTAAATTATGGCTTTAAAAACTATTTAAATACAGGTAATTTTGATGGTGGTTATCAAATTATTAATGACGATTTAGATGATTTAGAAAATTTTCCTTACGAGTTATGTTTTACTTATTTGATGTCTTATTGTGGCTGGTTTCAGTTTTTCTTAAATAAGTGGGACAGAGCATCAATGTCAAATTCGGTTGAAGTTAGAATGCCTTTTTTAGATAATGATGTAAGATTATTTGGATTAGCATTAAGTAGCTCTAATAAGTTGAAAAATGGTTTTACAAAATCGGTTTTAAGAGAAGCTTTTAAAGAATATTTTCCTAAAAGTATGTATACGCAACAATTTAAACAGGGCCTAACCATACAAAATGTTGATTATAATAAAGATACTATAAATTTGATTTCTGAAATAATTAATGAAGATGAGTTTAAAGCAAATAATGTTATCAATTTTAAAAACATTAATGATGATTTTACTAATAAACAAAATTTAGATAAAATATGGTTGCTTTGTAAATATTTCTTGATGATAAAAGGTTTCAAAAATAGATATGATTCTATTAATATTGATTTGAAAGCTAGAGAGAAAAGTAATTTATTAAATTCTTAAACACACGGGTTCGGATCTGACAAATGAATATCTTCAATTTCTTTTAAAACCTCTTGTGATAAAGTAATATCTATACTGTCAATATTTTCTTTAAGTTGCTCTATTGTTGTAGCACCAATTATATTACTGGTAACAAAAGGACGATCATTCACAAATGCATTAGCAAAGGTTGAAGGTGCCATTCCATGTTTTTGAGCAAGTTTGAAATATTTTTCAATTGCTTTTTCACCTCGTTCAGTATGATGTCTAGAAAATCGTCTTGGCCAAAGAGTATACCTTGCTTTCTTTGGATTTTTACCACCAATATATTTTCCACTTAATCTTCCTCCGGCTAAAGGTGAATAAGCAAGTAAACCACAATTTTCTCTAATTGAAACTTCAGAGTTATGAATATCGAAAACACGGTTTACCAAACTATAGACATTCTGTATTGACATCATTCGGGGAAGTTTTTTTTCTTTAGAAATTTGAAGGTATTTCATAACACCCCAAGGTGTTTCATTAGATAAACCAGCAAATCTAATCTTTCCTGCTTTTACAAGCTGATCTAAATTATATAAAACCTCTTCAACAGTGGTCCAATCAATGTCACTAGCATCGTATTCAAAATCTAAAATTCCAAACTTTGGCACGTTTCTCTCGGGCCAGTGTAATTGGTATAAATCAATATAATCAGTTTTTAATCTTTTAAGACTCTCATCTATTGCAGCATTCATATTTTTTTTATCAAAACCTAAACTTTTTGATCCTTCTCTTATCCACTCAAGACCATCTGATTTTGAAGCTATTTTTGAAGCTAAAATAATTTTGTCTCTATTTTTTCTTTCTTGAAACCAATTTCCAACTATTTCCTCTGTTTTTCCATATGTTTCTTTTCTAGGCATAACAGCATATAACTCTGCAGTATCAAAAAAATTGACACCTCTTTCAACAGCATAATCCATTTGGTCATAACCTTCTTCTTGACTGTTTTGCTCACCAAAAGTCATTGTACCTAAACATATGACACTTACATCAATATCTGTATTACCTAATTTTCTATATTTCATTTTTTATATTCATAGTTATTACACGCAAGGATTAGGATCATAAAGATGAATATTTTCAATCTCCTGTAGAATATCATCTGTTAAGGTTATATCTATGCTGTCAATATTTTCTTTAAGTTGCTCCATTGTTGTAGCCCCAATAATATTACTTGTTACAAAAGGACGATCGTTTACAAAAGCATTTGCAAAAGTAGATGGAGGTATGCCATGCTTGTTGGCAAGGTTAACATATTTTTCTATAGCATTTTCTCCTCTCATCGTGTTATGTCTATTAAATCGGTTAGCCCATAATGTAAATCTTGTATTAGGTGGGTTTTTACCACCAATATATTTTCCACTTAATCTCCCTCCGGCTAAAGGTGAATAAGCAAGTAAACCACAATTTTCTCTAATTGAAACTTCAGAGTTATGAATATCGAAAACACGGTTTACCAAACTATAGACATTCTGTATTGACATCATTCGGGGAAGTTTTTTTTCTTTAGAAATTTGAAGGTATTTCATAACACCCCAAGGTGTTTCATTAGATACTCCTATGTGCCTTACTTTTCCCTGCTTAACTAAATCTTGAAGACAAGATAAGACTTCTTCTAACTCTACCCATGAATCTTCAGGATCATATTCAAAATCTAATTTTCCAAACTTTGGCACTTTTCTTTCTGGTGCATGCAGTTGGTATAAATCAATATAATCAGTTTTTAATCTTTTAAGACTACCATCAATTGCTGCATTAATATTTTTTTTATCAAAGATAAGATTTGGGCCTCCATCTCTTATCCAGCTGTTGCCTTCACTTTTAGCACAAATTTTAGTTGCTAAAATTACATCTTTTCTTTTATTATTTTGACCAAACCAATTACCAATAATTTCTTCTGTTTTTCCATATGTTTCAGCTCTAGTTGGTATAGAATAAACCTCAGCTGTATCAAAAAAATTTACACCTCTTTCAAATGCATAATCCATCTGCTGAAAGCCATCATCTTGATTATTTTGTTCTCCCCAAGTCATGGTACCAAGACAAATAACGCTTACATCTAAATCTGTAGTCCCTAGTTTTCTATACTTCATATTATTTTTACAAAATGCCTTGAAATTGTCGGATTTATAGCGATATTAGTAATAATTAAAAGGAGAAATTATGGCTTTAGACTTTAATCAACGATCTTATACTAAATCAGTAGATCAGACAGCAATTGATGAAGGCTTGAGAGCGTATATGCTTAAAGTCTACAATTACATGACAATTGGCTTGTTACTTACTGGATTTATTGCTTACTTCTTTGGAAAAGCATCAATAGTTACTAACGACATGGGTCAAATTGTGGGTGTAACGCAAGTGGGTGCATTACTTTTTGGATCACCATTAAAATGGGTTGTTATGCTAGCTCCGCTTGGATTTGTATTTTATTTAAGTGCTAGAATTAATAGGATGTCAGTTTCTGCAGCTCAGATAACCTTTTGGTTATTTGCAAGTATAATGGGCCTATCTCTTGCTTCAGTATTTATTGAGTTTACTCAAACCTCTATTGCAAGAGTATTTTTTATTACAGCAAGTACATTCGGAGCAATGAGCTTATATGGTTACACGACAAAAAGGGACTTAACAAAACTTGGTGGTTTCTTATTTATGGGACTAATTGGTATTATTATTGCAAGTGTTGTGAATATCTTTGTAGGCTCAACAGCATTACAGTTTGCAATCTCGGTTATTGGTGTTCTAGTTTTTGTTGGACTAACTGCATACGATACACAAAACATAAAAAATATGTATTATGGTGGTGATAGTGAAGAAATAGGATCAAAAAAAGCATTGATGGGTGCATTAAAATTGTATTTGGACTTCATCAACTTATTCATTTTATTGCTACAATTATTTGGTCAAAGAAGATAATTCTTTTAAAACCCAAATATCTTTTTATTATACCCAGTCTTTTAAAGACTGGGTTTTTTTATGTCTAACTTAGAAAATAAACTTAAAAAAATTATTGATATTTTCAATAATGTAAATAGAGAAATTGCTTTCAAGGATATTAAAAAATTATCTGAAAAATATGATAAAAACAAAAGCGTTCAAAATGTTTTGTTTCAAATAGCTAAAAAAATTGGTGATGTTGATGTATCCATTATTGCTTTAAAAAAATTAATAAATCTTGAAGATAATAATACTTTATACCTTTCCCAATTATATAAATTACTTCTAGCAAAAGGTTTTTTTGATGAAGCACTAGAAAATATTAATGTTATACTAAAACTAGACAATAAAAATTATGATGCCTTGCGTGATAAATCTTATATTTATTATCTAAAAAATAATAATAACGAAGCAAAGAAATACATAGAAAATATTTCAAATTTAAAAGAAGATGATTATTTTGGATACAATATTAAAGGCTTAATATACCTTAAAAATAACTCTTATAAAGAAGCTAGAAATTTTTTTAATATAGCTATAAAAATAAATGCAAAGTATGTAGATAGCTACAATAACTTAGGAGCATGTTTACTTGAACTAGAAAAACTTGATGAGGCAAAAAAAGTATTTAATACTGCCTATTTCATAGATAACAAAAATGTATCAACTTTAATAAATTTAGCTAATGTTCTAAGTCTTGAAGATAATATTTTAGAAGCAGTCAAATATTATAATGAGGCTCTAAATTTAGATCCGAATAATCAGGAAATTTTATCTAACTTAGCTATTTGCTATTGTAGAGATAGTAAAGAAAAAGAAGCAAAAATTTTTTATGATAAAGCATTAAAAATTAATCCAAATGATTATAAATTAATGTATGCGTATTGTACGCTACTATTAAAATTAAATAACTTTAGTAAATCATGGGAATTATTTGATTCAAGATTATTAATAGAAAAAAATAAAAATAAGTTAAATAATTTTGATTTAGTTAAAAATAATTTATTTAACAATCTAAAAATTAATCCAAAAGACAATTTGCTAGTTTTAAGAGAACAAGGAATAGGAGAAGAAATTTTATTTAGTTCAATATATCCTGAAATTATTGATAAATTTGGAAACCTGAAAATAGAAGCTGATAAAAGATTAGTTCCTATTTTTAATCGATCATTTGGAAAAAATATATTTGTAGAAGATGGATATTATTCAAAAAATCCTACTTTATCAGATTTCAATAAAATTACATATGCAGGAAGTTTGATTAAATTTTTTAGAAAAAATAAAAATGATTTTGATTATAGTCGATACTTAATTGCAAGAAAAGATCTAGTTAATCACTACAAAGAAAAACTACGTGCGCATAAAGATAAATTAAAAGTAGGTATATCTTGGAAAAGTGTAGTTAATATTTATGGCAATTTGAAATCATTGTCTATTATGGATTTTGAGTCTTTATTTAATAAAAAAAGACTAATTATTAATTTACAATACGGCGATATTGATTCTGATAGAAAATATATATTAAGTCAAAATAAACACTTGGAAGTATATGATGAATTAGATTTATTTAATGATATTGAAGGATGTATGGGGTTACTAACAAATTTAGATTTATTTATTACTGTTAGTAATTCAACAGCACATTTCGCAGGCGCTCTTGGTATACCAACAATACTCATTTGTCCAAAAAAATCATCTACGTATTATTATTGGAATACACAAAGTGGTTCTTCGGTTTGGTACAAAAATATAAAAGTTTTAGGAATTGAAAAGTCAATTAATGAAACAGTAAATTTAATAAATAATATTTTGGATAAAAGCAATGAATTTGAATTTTCAAATAAATAATCTTCTTAAAAAATTTGATTCTGGAAACAAATTGAAAATTTATAGAGAATTAGAAAAAATTTTTAAGAAAAATAAAAATAATAATCTACTCCGTTATAATTTAGCAGTAATACAACAAAAACTTAATTTAAATGCTGAAGCAAAATCCAACTACAATTATTTAATTAAAGAAGAAAAAAATCTAAAAGCAATGATAAATCTCTACAATATTTATTTTACTGAAGAAAAATATTTTGAGGCATTAAATTTAATAAACAATATATTAGAAATACAAAAGATTGAAAATATACATAAGGATAAAGCTTTTGCTTTTTTAAAGCTTAATAATATCAAGGGCTCTAAAGAAATATGTGTGCATTATTTAAGTAAAAATAATAAAGATATAGTTTGCCTGAACATTTTAGGTCAATGTTTTTTTATAGAAGAAAATTATAACGAGGCGATAAAAATATTTAAAGATATTTTAACATTTGATTCTAAAAATTTATCTGCACTAAATTCATTAGGAAGAATTTATCACGAAAAACGTGATGCAAAAAAAGCAGAAAAGTTTTTTCTAGATGCATTGAAAATAGATAGTCTATCTTTTCATGTTATAAATAACATAGCAGGATTTTATAGAGAAGAAGGAAAAAGTAATAAAGCTATTGAATACTATAAAAAAGCAATTGTACTGAATCCTAACAATGCATATATTTATAATAATCTAGCAAAAACTTATTTTGACATAAAAAAACATGATGATGCAAAAGAAAATAGCTTTAAAGCATTAGAGTTAAAACCAAATGATGGTGATGTAGAAAAAACTCTATCATTTATTTATCTCAAAGATCATGATTTTGAAAGTGGATGGAAATACTTCGATGGAAGATTAAGATTGAATGAATTTATAAAAAAAAATGAGAATATTGAAAAATTAAATAAAAAATTATTTAGAAAAAAGGAAATTAATCAATCAAAGGGAAATTTTTTAATTGTAAGAGAACAAGGTGTAGGAGATGAAATTTTATATGGATCTATGTATGGTGATCTCCTTAAAAAAGTAAAAAATATTAATATTGAATGTGATCCAAGATTATTAAGTTTATTTAAAAGATCTTTTCCAGAATATGGTAATAAGTTTGTTGAGCTTGGGAGTATTTCTAATCAAGATAATAAATTAGAAAAAATTGATTATGTTTTATATGCTGGTAGTTTAGGGCAGTATTATCGAAAAAATTTAACTAATTTTATTAGTGCCCCATATATGAAAGTGGATGAGGAAAAATATCAGAAAATACATAAAAAAATTTTAAAATATAAGGGTAAATATAATATTGGAATTTCTTGGAAAAGTTTTAATAATAGATATGCATCTGATAAATCATTACATTTAAATGACTTCAAAGATGTTTTTAGGGTTCCAAACTGCAATGTTTTTAATTTACAATATGGCGATGTTGCAGATGAGATTAATAATTTCAATAATAAAAAAAATGAACTTCTGAATATAGAAGATTTAGATCTTTATAATGATTTTGAAGGTATAGCTTCACTTTTAAAGTCCCTTGATATCTTTATAACAGTCAGCAATAGTACTGCGCATCTAGCAGGTTCACTAGGGGTCAAAACAATACTTATAAAACCAGATAACTACGCTCTTTTTCATTATTGGAATCAGAAAAATAATAAAACACCTTGGTATAATTCTTTGGAATTAATTGAAAGAAAGAGTTTTTTAAAGGGGTCTATAAATTTAGAAAATTATTTAAATCTATGATTTAAACTTATTAGAAAGATATTCATCTCTTTCTTCAAGCCATTCCTTTGCGAATTCAACATCCTGCCATTCGGAAAACCATGGACCTCCTCTAGTATAATGAACTGCATAGGGTTTCTCATTATTATGTCCCGAAGTCCATCCTTCTAACCAATTCCATCTTTCATCTAAAGATCCAATTTCGTTATCATCACACCATTTAAATTGATGGAGATATGCGCCTGTTTCATTATTAACTTTTTCGACAGTTAGTTTTTTTGTACTAGGATGAGAGCAATTATATAAAATAAAACTAGACCAATTTTTTCTTGGATATATAGTCTGTTTTTGTCCATCCATTTTATGTTTCTCTTTTGGTGTATATTCATGTTTTACACAATAGACGGCTTTATTTTCATCAAGATTTTTGAATAAATTCGAAACATCTCCTAAGAAAATAAAATCACAATCACAGAAAACTGCCCACCCTTGATAATTTGTAAGTTTTGGAACTAAAAATCTAGAGTAAGTAAATTGTGTAGATGCTAAAGGATCAATGTTTCTGGTATATAAGTTTTTAGCAACAAGCTCATCAAGTTTTAAAGATATAACATTTATATTAGCATTGGTTCGCTTTAGAAGTGAATGTTTGCAAACTCTGTAAGCTATATCTTCCTTAGAATCATAACCTATAAAGAAATTAATTTTCATACTAATTACTATTCTGTCTTATCATCATTGGAGATGACCAAACAAGAGAATTATAATTACCAGAGTTAGATAGAGAACTCCATTCTTCTTGTGGTTGATTAGTAATTCTACATATCCAAGTATTTTCCAATTTAGCATTTTCAGCTCTCATTAACCAAGCATCACTTTTCTGTTTATCATTATTCTCTCCAAGCTCTATATCAGACATAAAATAACAAATATCTTTTGAGGGATTAGAGCCAATCATTCCAATTATATTTTCTCTAGCAATATCCCATTTTAAATTCTTTATAGCAAAATAAATTAAAAGTTTTTTTGATTCCTCTTCACTTATATTATTTTTAATTATTTCATTTATAAAATTCATATCAGTAAGGTTGTTGTCATTAAGTATTTTTATTATAATAGAACGAAGTAAAGAGCTTGGATTTATAGTCCAATATTTCTTTATTAATTTTTTTAGATACCTTTTATCATTTAAATTTGCATTGATTTCTAAATGAAGCTTTATGTATGGAGGAAAGTTTTTTTTCAAATCTAAAGCTTTTGAAATATTTTTTAAAGCATCTTTTATATCACTGTCATATTTTATTTTAGCAATTTCATAAAATCCTATTGATTTATTTTCATTTAAATTGTTTTTATCTATAATCTTATTAGAAAATGCTTTGTCGGATAAAAATATCACTTGATTCCAATTTTTTGTCTTTGCAGCAATAAATATTAGTGTGTCATAAAGTTTTTCAATATTTGGATTAATTGAAAATAATTTTTCTCCATATAAAAAAGCGTGATGATAATCATGATTTCTTAGATTTTGCTCCATTAAGCCTCTATACCCAAGTGTTTCAGTTTTTTTTGATTTAATCATATCTTCATAAACATTATTTAATTCTGGATATTTTTTTTCTATTTTTAAAACTTCAGACTTAAGTAGTAGAGACAATGATGGATCATCTTTAAGATAGCTATTCATTTTTTTATGTGATTTGAGTGCTGTCTTATTATCTTTATTTGCAATAGCAATCATTGCATCAATAAAATACAAATATCCTTTTTCAATTTTATTATACTTTTTTTTAAGTAAATATTTACTAAGTGAAAACCTTGATCGAAAAAATAAATAAAGTGTTAGATACAGTAGAAAGGTAAAAGATATTAAGGCAACTGCAAATAAATTTGAAGAAAAAGAATATTTTAAACTTCCTATATCTAAAGATATAATAAATGGATTTGTAAAAATAAAAGTCAGAGCTATTATTAATAGCAATAGCTGTATTACAAATACTGCAAACCTATACATCATTTAATTTCAATTAATGCTTTTACAAAAGCATTGTAATTTTTGATTTCGTTTAAAGACAGTTGAAAAAACAATTCATAATTTTCAATCTTATTAATAGTATAATAGGCCTTAGTTATATTTCTATTTTTAATATGAAACTTTATCTCATCTAACAATAAAATTCTTTCATCAATAATTGTATTCTCAGAAGATGGTGAAAGGTTTATGTAAGGTAAAAAAATTTTATTTAGAAAGTTATTATTTTCATTCATAATGCTTTTTAAATATAAATTTACTTCATCATTGAATTGATTTTCTAAAAACATATGGCCTTTATATTTTTTATTTTTTAGAATTGATAATTTTTCTAATACAGGAGTTTTGTCACTTCCTAAAATTGTTTCAAGATACTTCAATTCATTATCAATATTTAGGCTATTTTCGTACTTAATTTTAATTAATTCAATTATCTCATTGATGGACTGATTTATTAATTCAGGATTATTTCTCGAAAGGTTTTCTTTTTTTTTGTTTTTTAAAGAAGAAATGTCAGAGCTTAAAGAGTTAAAATTTTTATTTAGCAAATCTATACTTTCGTTAATTGCTGTCAAATCGACCACTGGTTCATTTTTTGAATTTTCTTTAATAATTTTTTCTATTTTTATTAAAGCTGTTTTTGTTTCTAATATTTCCTTAGATATATTTTTTATAAATTCAGCATTTTCGTTAATATTTACTCTAAGTTCGTTTTCTAATTCAAGTTGAATTTTAGATGTCTCCTCTTCATTTTGATAATTAACATAAAGAAGATAAATTAGGAAAAAAATACATAGTAGAAGAACAAAACTTAATGAAAATTTAGATAAAAGATAAAAGCTATCAAAAAATTTTTTCATTAGCTTTTTTTAACATTATTAGTTTGTTGTTTAACAGTGTAAAATACTATACCTAAAAAATATGCTAGTATTTGCTTCAGAAACCTCGTGCGACGAAACATCAATATGTTTAATGGAAAACGAAAATATTATGGAACATATAACTTTTTCTCAAGAAATACACAAAAAACATGGAGGAGTTGTTCCTGAATTAGCTTCTAGGTCACATTTAGAAAAAATTCAAATCATGACTAATGAATTGTTTTCTAAAGAAAAGATAGATCCAAATGAAATAGATGTATTTTCGGCTACTTGTGGACCAGGGCTTATAGGAAGTTTATTAGTTGGAACAACTTTTACAAAATCTTTAGCAATTTCTTTTCAAAAACCATTTATTCCAATCAATCATCTTGAAGGCCATATACTTTCAACAAGTTTTAACAATAACATTAAATTTCCAAGTCTCATTGTGCTTCTAACAGGTGGGCATACTCAGGTATACCTTATGAAAAATGAAAATCATATTGAACTATTAGGACAAAGTATTGATGATGCTATAGGAGAGGCTTTTGATAAAACTGCAAAGTTAATAGGGTTATCATATCCTGGTGGTGCTAAAATTGAAATAGAAGCACAAGGTGGTGACGAAAATAGATTTATTTTACCAAAAGCATTAGTTAAAGAAAAAAATTTTGATTTTTCATTTTCTGGTATTAAGACTCATGTTAATATTTTAACAAAAAAAAATAAAATTGATAAAAAATTTATCAAGGACTTATCCGCATGCTTTCAAAAAAATATTACAGAAATGCTAATTGAAAAACTAGAAAGAGGGCTTAAAAGACTGGAGTTAGATAAACAATATGTAAAATCAATTTCAGTTGTAGGAGGTGTATCAAATAATAAATATATAAAAAATAAAATAGAAAATTTTTTTGTAAATAAAAATATTGAAATATACTATCCAGTAAAAGAAATGATGACTGATAATGCTGCTATGATCGCTTGGGCATGCTTCAAAAATTATAATATCAATAAACACGATATATATTTTAAACCTCAACCAAAATTGAGCGTAAATAATAAATTAAATTAATAAAAATACTGTGAACAAAAAAATTGCTTATGCTATCTTTCAAAATAAAAAAACTGATAAAAAACTTGTATATTATCCAGTTGCAAAAAATGCAAATTCATCAGCTAAATTATTTTTTTTAAGGCACTTAAAAATAGATAAAAACTATTATTTTCTAGGTGATAAGGTGCCTGAATATGAATTTCATCAGAATGATAAATATAAATATTTGGATCAGAATTACAATTTAGTAAACTTTATTCCAAGTTATACACCTTTTAAAAAAATAGATGTTGATGAAAAATGTTGTATAATAAGAGATCCGCTAAAAAGATTTATATCGGCTTATAAGAATAGAATTTTATATCACAAGGATGTTGCTTTCCAAAATTTGGATATAAACGAAATAATTGAAAAATTAGAAAATAATTTATTTGATAATAGACATTTTCTTCCTCAAAGTTACTGGCTAGGCGATGATTTAAAATATTTTACAATAGTTTCAAATATTTCTAATATGGAAATTTTTATAAATGGTGTAAATAATTTTTTCCAAAGTAAAATTGATTTTCCCAGAATTCAAACAGGCGGTATTGGGGAAAATATTGATTTAACTAATAGTCAAATAACTAAATTAAAGAAAATTTATTATTCAGATTATGATTTAATAGGAGATTTGTTATAATTAATGTTTATAAAAATCTTTTTATAAAAATGCAAAAATGAAAATTAATTATTGGCTTTTAAAGTCAGAGCCTGAAGCTTGGTCATGGGATAATCAAGTTAAGGAAGGCGCATCAATGTGGGATGGGGTCCGAAATTATCAAGCTAGAAATAATTTAAAAGAAATGAAAAAAAATGATTTATGTTTTTTTTATCACTCAGTTACAGAAAGAACTATTGTTGGTATTGTTAAAGTAGTAAAAGAATATTATCCAGATCCAACTGATAAAACAGGTCGTTTTGTTGTAGTTGATATTAAAGCAACAAAAAAACTAAAAAATCCAGTCACTCTCGATCAGATAAAAGAAAATATTAAATTACAAAACATTGCACTTGTTAAACAAAGTAGACTCTCCGTAATGCCTTTAAAAAAAACTGAATGGGATATAATAATTAAAATGTCAAATTAGCCTAAAAAAATAATTACTTGTTGATATTTAAATAAATTAGAATTAGTCTCTAAATATGGAAATTAAAAAAGAATGGCTTGAACATGCAAAGGTTAATGAAGAAAAATATTCTTCAATGTATGATCAATCTCTTAAAAAAAATGATGAATTTTGGGCAGATCAAGCACAAAGAATTGATTGGATTAAAAAATTTACAAAAATCAAAGATATAAAATATTCTAAAGATGATGTTAGTATTAAATGGTTTGAGGATGGAAATCTTAATGTTTCTTATAATTGTATAGATAGACATGCTAAAAATAATCCAGATAAAATTGCTATAATTTGGGAGGGAGATGACCCAAATGAAATAAAAAAAATTACATACAAAGATCTATTAACAAATGTATCAAAAGCTGCAAATGTACTTAAAGAAATCGGAGTAAAAAAAGGTGATCGAGTAACAATATACTTAACGATGATACCTGAGTTGGCTTACATGATGTTAGCATGCGCAAGAATTGGAGCGGTCCATTCAATAATATTTGGAGGCTTTTCTGCAGAGTCGATAGCAGGTAGGATAAAAGACTGTAAATCAGAATATGTAGTGACAGCAGACGAAGGAGTCAGGGGTGGAAAAACTATTCCTTTGAAATTAACTACAGATAAAGCACTAGAATCATGTCCAGATGTTAAAAAATGTTTAGTTGTAAAGAGGACAAATAAGGAAATAGAGCTAAAAAAAGATAGAGATATATTTTACGATGATATTTTAAAAGATGTTGATAGTTATTGTGAACCTGAAATCTTAAACGCTGAAGACCCTTTGTTCATTTTATATACCTCAGGGTCAACAGGTAAGCCTAAAGGAGTTATGCATACAACGGGTGGTTATATAGTGTATGCTTCAATGACACATGAATACATCTTTAATTACAATGATGGAGATATATACTGGTGTACTGCAGACATAGGTTGGATTACTGGTCACAGTTATATAATTTATGGACCACTATCTAATGGTGCAACAACTTTGATGTTTGAGGGCGTGCCTAATTACCCTGACTTCTCCAGATTTTGGCAAATAGTTGATAAACATAAAGTAAATATATTTTACACAGCACCAACAGCTATTAGAGCTTTAATGAGAGAAGGGGATGATTATGTTACAAAAACTAGTAGATCATCTTTAAAACTTTTAGGAACAGTTGGAGAACCTATTAATCCAGAAGCGTGGAAGTGGTACTATGAAATTCCAGGCAATTCAAAGTGTCCAATTGTAGACACATGGTGGCAAACTGAGACAGGTGGAATACTAATATCACCTCAGACAGGTGCTATAAATTTAAAACCAGGCTCTGCGTCAAAACCTTTTTATGGAATAGAACCATGCATTGTTGATAAAGATGGTAATGAGTTAGAGGGCGAATGTGAAGGAATGTTATGCATGAAACGTTCATGGCCTGGTCAAATGCGAACTGTTTATGGAGATCATAAAAGATTTATTAATACTTATTTTTCTCAGTTTGATGGAAAGTATTTTACAGGTGATGGGTGCAAAAGAGATAAAGATGGATATTATTGGATTACAGGTAGAGTAGATGATGTAATTATTGTGTCAGGACATAATTTAGGTACTGCAGAAATAGAAAGTGCTTTTGTTTCTCATAAAGATGTTTCTGAAGCAGCAGTTGTTGGTTATCCTCATGATATAAAAGGTAATGGTTTATATTGCTACGTTTCTCTTAAAGTTGGTGTAGATTCATCAGAAGAGTTAGTCTTGGATCTGAAAAAAACCATTAGGGAAAAAATAGGTCCCATCGCTTCTCCTGACTTTATACATGTTACATCGGGCTTGCCAAAAACAAGATCAGGCAAGATTATGAGAAGAATTCTAAGAAAAATTGCTTCAAATGAATTTGAAAATTTGGGAGATACCTCAACACTTGCAGATCCTTCAGTTGTAGATGATTTAATTGCTAACAGGAAAAATAGATAAATTTTACCTTGGCTCCCAATGTTTTAAACACCTAGGTTCATAAATATTTGCTGCACCAACTTGAGTCCTTTCACCACCTTCTGTTTTTCTATAAGTTTTCGTTGCCTCAACACCACAAACATTACAAAAACCATAAATCTTAACAATTTTATCTGATAAGCCTAAAAGCATTGAAGAAGTTTCCCATGGCTTTCCTCTTGAATCTTGATCAAGACCAGCACAAACAACATCTATACCGTTATTCAGGATATTTTCGACATTGTTAAGAGTATCATGTGTATCCATGAATTGAATTTCATCTAAAAAAACCATGTCTACATTACTTTTATCAAACTTAAATTTTTCTAAAACTGTCTTCCAGCTACTCATCGCGTAGCATTCATGACTTAAATCGTTGTGTGTTATTATTTTTTCATTTGAATATCTGTTATCTATGCTGGGTTTTATAACAATAATTTTTTTATTTTGATGTTTTGCCCAAAGTATTCTCTTTAGTAATTCACTTGTTTTGCCAGCGAACATTGCTCCGACTATTGTTTCTAAATTACCTCTCATAAGTGAATATTTTTATAATATTTTATATTATATAACTATTTTTAATAAATAATAAATTATTTTGAATAATGATTAAAGGTGAAAAAATTAGACTTGATATTCATAAAATTCTAATCTCCATTTATAAGTTTAACAAAACATTAAATAGTTATTCAATAAAAAAAACAATCTCCAAATATGAAGACTCTGATATAAATTTTTTACATACTGTTTTATTGAATTCAATGAGATATCAATATCACACAGCAAAAATAATAGATCTTTATGTTCATAAAAAGGTAAGGGAACAAGAAAAAATATTACTTCTTAGTTCAATTACGCAGATTGTTTTTTTAAACTTCAAAGATTATGCTGTAATAAATTGTAGTGTGGAAATTGCTAAAAAATTAAAAATTTATCATGGTTTTATAAATGCTTGTTTAAAAAATATATCTAAGAATAAAAGAAAATTAGCTAAAGTTAAAATTAGTTATAACGATTTTCCAAACTGGTTTAAAAATAGAACAGAGGATATTTCTGAGATAGATAAAGAATTATTTATTGCTAATTTTAATCAAGAACCAAGCATACATTTAGTTTTTAAAAATAATATTGAAATGAAAAATTTTGAAGAAGAAATAATTGCAACGACAGATATATCTGGTTTCCTTGTCTCAAAAAAAAATCCAAAAAAAATTCAATCATTTAACAAAGGAAATTGGTGGATTCAGGATTTTTCTTCTTTTTATCCATTATTTAACTTTAATGAAAAAAATAAATTTAAAAATTATTTGGATGCCTGTGCTGCTCCAGGCGGTAAGTCATTTCAGCTCTTATCAAAAAAATTTGATGTTACGCTAAATGATAAAAGTTTATTAAGATTAAAAATTCTTAAATTAAATTTAAAAAGATTGAAATTTGATACAAAGATTTTGAACGAGGATTTTATTAATTTTAATTCTAATAAAAAATATGATGTAATTATTATCGATGCACCTTGTTCTGCTGTTGGTACAATTAGAAAAAATCCAGAGATTTTTTTTAAAAGTAAAGAACCTGAGTTCAAAAATTTATTAAAAACTCAAGAAGAAATGTTGCTAAAAGGTACAACTTTATTAAAACCAAGTGGCATAATAATCTATATGGTTTGTTCATTTCTTAAAGTTGAAACAGATGATCAAATTAATAAATTTTTAAAAAAAAAGACTGACTTTGAATTATATAATTTCAAAATAAATAATAGAAATACTAATTATTCAAAGTTTATTAAAGATAAGTGTATGAAAACTTTACCCATTAGTATTTTAAATCAGAATATAGATGGTTATTTCGCAGCATTTCTAAAAAAAAAGTAAATGATTTTAATAATAAAAAAATTTTTCTTAAATATTTATGCTCTTAATTTTAAATTAAGAAAGGATATTTCATTTATAGATTTAAATTTTAGAAAAATGGATTTCACAAACTATGCACAAATAAAATTGTTTATATTTAAAAAAAATTTTTATAAACTTAAAAATAAACACGTACAAAGTTTTGATTTTCTTAATTTTTCAAATAAACTTGGTGGGGAGATTGGTTTAAACCTATCAAAAGAAATGGTATTCAATTGGTATGAAATTAATAAATATAAAATAAATTATCCATGGTCAGAAGACCTGGTATCAAAAAGATTCATTAATTTGGTATACAATTATGAATATATGAAATCATCTTCAAAATTTGACGAAGATAAAAAACTGAAATTAATTATTCAATTTCATATGGATAGGGTTTTATTTGACTTTAATCAAAAAAAAATTAATGAAATCACCTCATTTGATCTACTGGCATTTCTGTTATCTTCTTTTCTTTTAAAAAAAATTAACCAAAAAAAAATTGAATATCTAAAATTTATAATCGATAGTCAAATTGATAAACTAGGGATGCATAAAAGTTATAATATATTGGAACACGTAAAATATATAAATAATTTAAATGAAATGAAGAATGTTTTTCTTTTTTTTAAAAATACAGAAATAGAAGATATCAATCAAATTATATTAAAGATGAGTTCAATTTTAAATGAGTATTTTCATATTGATGGAAGTATCCCACTATTTAATGGATCAAACAATAATTATACTAAAGTTGTTCGTGACTCGATAAATAAAGATACTTTCTTTAGAAAAAGAAGCTTTTCTAATATTAGAAACGGAATTGCTTTTTACGCAGACAAAAATAAAAAAATTTTCTTTGATGTTGTACAACCAAATAGAGACTTAATTAGCTCAAACCTAAGTTCAGGCACATTGTCTATAGAGTTCAGTGGATGTGGTGAAAAAATAATAACCAACTGTGGAGCCAGCGAAAGCTTTGGTAAAAATCCTGAATATTTAAGATATAGTGCAGCACATTCTACTATAATATTGCAAAATACAAATGTTAGCGAAATAAAAGAAAACAATCCACATATAAAATATCCTCAATCAGTTGTTTTTAACAAAGAAAACAATCATGATAGTGAAGTTTTTGAAGGATCTCATAATGGCTATGCAAAAAAGTTTAATAAAATAATAAAAAGAAAATTATTAATTAATAAAAATAAAATTAGATTAGATGGTGAAGATTCTCTAATTTCATTAAAAAAAATAAACAATAGATTGATTTACCATATAAGATTTCATCTTGCTGAAGAAATATCTTATAATTTTACAAACAATAAAAAAAATATAATTTTAAAAACAAGATTAAATAATATATGGATTTTTAAATCTGAAGCAGAACTTGTTGTAGAAGATAGTATTTTAGTCGACAAAAATGTTACTAAACCTATTAAGCAAATAGTAATAAAAGGTATAATTACAGATAAAAAAATAATACAAAAATGGTCACTAGAAAAAATTTAAATCAAAAATTTGCACTTATATCCGTTTTTGATAAAGGAAAATTAAATTACTTATGTAAAAATTTAGATTTACATAACTATAATTTTATTTCAACTGGTTCCACTGGTAAAAAGATTAGAAAGTTAGGCTTTGATTGTATTGATGTATCTAAAATCACAAAATTTAAAGAAATGTTTGATGGAAGAGTTAAAACTCTTAATCCACTAATTTACAGCTCTATTCTTCATATTAGGGATAACCATAAACATAAAAGGCAATTCTCATCTCTAAAAATTCCTAAAATTGATATTGTAATTGTTAATTTGTATCCTTTTTATAAATATTCTAAATATTTAAAAGGTATTGAAGCAATAGAAATGATAGACATAGGTGGACCTAGCTTATTAAGAGCAGCGAGCAAAAATTATAAATTTATAACTCCAATTATAGATAAAAATGATTATGAAAAATTAATTTTAAACTTAAATAAAAATCATGGCCATACAGACGAGACTTTTAGAAAAAAAATGGCTTTAAAAATTTTTAGAGAAACATCTAATTATGACCGACAAATATCACAATGGTTTAATGATAAAAAAAATTAATAAAGTTAAGCTAAGATATGGTGAAAATCCTAACCAGGATGCGTACTTAATAAATTCAAATAAGAAATCAATTTTTGATTTTCAGATTAATGGAAAACAAATAGGTTATAACAATATTATTGATTTAGATAGTGGGTTAAGATGCTTAAATGAGTTTAATGAACCAACCTCTATTATAATAAAACATACGAATGCTTGTGGAATTGCTTCTGCAAAAAATATTTATACTGCCTTTAATAAATCCTATGAAAGTGATAGTAAAAGTGCTTTTGGGGGTATAATTCTATTAAATAAAAAAGTTGATATTAAGCTTGCTAATAAAATAAATAAACATTTCTTTGAATTAGTTGCTGCTCCAGGATTTGATGATAAAGCTCTAGAAATATTGAGAAGAAAAAAAAATTTAATAATAATAAAACTACCTAAAATTATTAAAAGTTTATTAGATTTCAAATCTACACTTTTTGGTGACCTATATCAAACGAGAGATTTATTAAATATAAATAAGAAATTTATTCAATTGGCAAGTATTAAAAAAGCAAAAAGTAAAGAAATTGAAGATTTAGTTTTTTCATTGAAGGTAGTGAAACACTTAAAATCAAATGCTATCGTTTTAACTAAAAATAAACAAACAATAGGCTTAGGTAGTGGGCAGACAAATCGGATAGATGCTTTAAATTCAGCAATTAAAAATAAAAAATTTTATTTTGGGAGTAAATCGTTTGTTTGTGCTTCTGATGGTTTTTTTCCTTTTACAGATAGCATAAAACTTTTAAATAAAAATAATTGTAAAGTTATTGCTCAACCTTCTGGATCAATAAATGATAATAGGATTATTAATTATGCAATTAAAGAAAAAATATCGCTGTATTTTATCAAAAATAGGTTATTCAAACATTGAAAACAAAAACTAAATTACCTAGATATGTTAAAATTTTAATAGAAAAATATCCTAGAATTGTTTCAGGAAGAAAAAATTTCAACAAACATCATCTTAGAATAATAAATTCAATAATAATTATAAAAAAATATTTTAATAATAATAAAGTTTAGTCTTATATTTAAAAGTTAATATCGTATTTATTTGATTTGTTTACTGGAAGCTTTTTATAATATAAGATAAGTTATGACTAAACCAAATCTTTTTTTTCCAACACCAGTTTGGGCGCTACAACTAGAAAATTATAAAACAATAAATGAAGAAATGTTTTCGTACATTAAAAATATACAAAATCAAGATCAAGATGGTATTCAAAAAAGTAATGTTAAGGGTTGGCATTCAAAGGATTTTGATCTTGATGAAGATGTTCCAAAAAAATTTATAAACCATATTTCTCCAATTATTAAAAACGTATTTTTTGATATGAATTGGGAAGATCAAAAGCAAACAGTAAAAATAAATAATATGTGGACAATAATTAATACTGGAGGAGCTGGAAATTTAAGACATCAACATGGAAATAGTACTCTGAGTGGAGCTTATTATGTTAGAGCTCCAAAAAATTCAGGTGAAATTGTCTTTTATGATCCGAGACCTGCTCCTGTTTTTTCTCATCCTAACGTAAAGGGACCAAATTTACTGAACGCACAAGTAAACGGCATAAGCCCAAAAGAAGGTGCTCTTGTTTTATTTCCAAGTTTTTTAGATCATTCAGTTAATGAAAACTTATCTGATGATGAAAGAATTGTAATTAGTTTTAATATAAAAGTTGGCATGAAAACTTCTTAATCAATATTAAATTTATAAATATTAATTCAGGTCAGAATTTTGTCCAATTTCTAAAGCTTGGCATAAGATGCTCAAAACCTTTGCTACTTTTCAACATTATTGTTACATCACCAGAAATAGAAATTCTAGGTTGTGCAGATTTATTGGGTAAAGTAGCATGGGGAGTTTTAGATGGAAAAATTATTATTGAATCTTGTTCTAAGTCGAACATAGATTTGTCTGAATTATAAGCGTTAGGTTTCATAATTAGAGATTTTTCTAATTTACTACTAGTAAAAATATTTTTGGCAATTTCATTTTGTAATTCATTAGATCTAAATATTATTCCACCTGAATCTTGAGGCTTAAAAAGATAGTAAGCAAAACTTATGTTAGATTGGGAATGTGTGTGAAAATTTATACTCTGTTCATTTTCAGTGAAAGTTGCCCAGGATCTTTGGTAGTATATTTCTAGAAGATCTGTATTTACTTCTAGGGTTTTTAAATATTCTATAATTGAATTGGAGATTTTATTAGATAAATTTTTAAAAACATTGTTTGAGAATAGAAATTCATAACCTTTGGTATCACCTGTCCAGGCATAATCGCTTTGCTTCTGTTTATTTTCTTTTTCCCTCATTTTTTTAATTTCTTTTATCATGATGTTTCTCTCATCTTCATCAATAACAATTTTATCTTGCATTACTGTTAAGGGAAAAAGATTAAAAATTTTCATAAAATTATTTTACCATTATTAATGGTTGTTTAAAGCATAATTCTAATTTTATTAAATTTCTATAGTTGTTTTTTATTTTTTATTTCCTTCAAGAATTCAATTACACTTATTTGATTTAGCTGAAGCTTATTAATAATTTCTTTTCCAATGATGCCCACAAAATGAAAAAAATTAGGCTTTTGTATTTTTTTTGCATTAGGAAGAAAAGGCATATAGTTCCATTCTCCACCCAATTCATTAAAAATATCTAGATTTTCTAAAATGAATTCATTTAGTAACATATTGTCAGAATTTTTACCTTTGGGTCTATTTTTATCATTTAACCTTTTAATCATATAATCAGCTAAAATATTTGCGCTAGATTTATCACAAAAAGTTACTCCAGAATTATAATATCCAAAGTTTTCACCTAAATTATTTACTTGCCTAAATATTTTTGAAGAATTTCCTTCTGGCTCCTTTACATTCATTAGGCCCTTAAAGTGTGGAATTGGATCAGCGTCAGGATAAATATAAACATCATTGTCTATATATATTGTAAAATCATACTCATTTTTAAAATGAAAATAACGCTCAAAAGAATAGTGTTTATTAACTGAACCTAAAAAATCATAAGTTCCATATTTTATGTCATATTCGCTTTTAGTAATTAAAGAGTAGCCATAATTATGTTTTGAACAATAATTTTTAACAGATGGAATAAAAATATTTCTAATTGGATCTATAGTATTAGCAGTTCCCCACTGTGTACCTCTACCAATATCAATTTGAATAATTAGAGTTTTATTTTTCATTTCAATACCACTCGAAAAACCAGTCTCCATATAAATTCTTTTCTTTTAATGTTTTTATTAATTTCTGATATTTGGGAGTAAAATCATGATTTTTAATTAATTCAACATCTCTCTCTGGTTTACCATGTAGTTCACATAAAACACATTTTATCTTTGATCTATTTTTTATTATAAAAGGCATAATTTCATACTCGCTTCCTTCTATGTCAATTTTTATTAGATCAATTCTTTCAAATTTAGATAATAGATCCTCAATATTAAAAACGTTTATTTCAGTGTAATTATTTTTTGAAATATTATCTTTTGTTTCTTTTAACGAAGAACTTTCTAGATAAGTTGAGTCCGTGATACCTTTTGATTTATAATGAAGGTAAAGATTTGACTTGCCTGAAAAATTTGAAATTGCTAAATTATAAACTTTTATACGTTTGTCATCAATAAACCTTCTCTTTAATATTTCAAAGCAAAGTATATTTGGCTCAAAGGAGTAAATCTTACAACCTTTATTTTCCAATATATAACTTGAAATATTACCTATGTTTGCTCCAATATCTAAAACTATAGATTTTTCATCGAGACTATTAATTATATTATTAAAATTTTTATCTACAGATAAACTGCAATAAGCTTTTGAATTTGATTGTAATAGTTTTAATAATAAATTGTTTTCTTTCACAACATGTTAATAATATATGAATATGGTATTGATTACTATTAGATTGAATCAATATATGTTATTGTATTTTTATTATGTCAATTGCAATAGTTTTACAAGCTAGGAAGAATAGTCAAAGATGTAAAAATAAAATGTTAAGAAGATTCGATGATAGTTCTCTGTTTGAAATACAAATTAAAAAATTTCAAAAACTTACAAATAATTTTAATGTCTACTGCGCAGTGGGTGAAAAGCCATTCTTCTCTATATTAAAAAATTATAAAAAAATTAATTTAATAATTAGAAATAAAATAAGTGTAGAATCTGATTTGATTGAAAACGTATTTAATTATTTGAATCAAATTGAAGAGAGCACGATTTGCTTTATTAATCCTTGTAGTCCGTTTTTAAAAGCTTCAACTGTACAGAATGCTTTAAATTTATTTGAGAAATTAAATCTAAAAAGCTTAACAAGCGTTATTGAAAAAAAAACGTGGTATTTTGATCATAAGTATAATCCAATAAATGATAATTCAAAATGTGATACGAAAGTTCTAAATGCCATATATGAATGTAGTCATAGTTTTCACATATTTAATAAAAAATTTTTCATTAAAAATAAAAAATATTGGGATAATAAGAAGAACGATCCTTATTTATTTAAAATTGGAAACACAGAGGCTTTAGATATAGATACTGAAGAAGAATTTAAATATATAGAAAAGATTTATAAAGTATTAAAAAATTCTACCCTCTAGGAGATTTAACTTAAATTCTATTCATTTATAAATGATTATTATGTATTATTTATAATTAAAGCCATGTTTGAAAAATATAAAAATAAATATAATGGACAAAGATGCTTTATAATTGGTTCAGGGCCAAGTTTGCTCCAAGAGAATTTGTCTTTAATTAAAAATGAAAAAATTTTTGTTGTTAACAGGAGTTACAAGGCGCTTGAGCAAGGGTTGCCACATTACAATTTCTATGTTTGTGTAGACAAAAATGTTTATGAAAAAAATTGCAATGAAATACAAAAATTAAGTAAATTTCCAAGATTTTATAACCACACTTTTTTAGACAGTGAGTCTTATTGGAATGGACCTAGGGAAAGATTCATTCCTATTTTTAGGCATGAGAATAAAAATTCGATACTTTATAAAAGTTTAGTTTTTAACATTATGCCGACTCATTACTATGATGGCTGGGGAAATACATCTACTGCTGTCCTAGATACAGCTTTAATTGCATTTTTTTTAGGTTTTAAAGAAATATATTTTCTTGGAGTAGATATGTCATATAAAACCAATACTGAAACACATTTTTATGGTAAAGACTATTTTAATTCAAGCCAACCTTATGATAAAATTGATAGACCAGTTGAGTTTAAAAGTGAAACTTTAAATGTGGTAGTAAAAAATTTAAATAATTTTTTCTATAAAAATGATGTTAAAATGGTAAACTTAAGCTTAGGCTACACCCAAGAAAATCTGTTTGTTAAAAACAAACTAAGTGAAATATTTAAATAATAAAAGTATTTAAATTTTTTTTAAAATATGTTCCTTATTAATAATATCTACTATTTCATAATTATGATCTTCTAGAAATTTAAGAGATTTTGAATCATTTGGAGAATCTTCTTCTATACACAAAATAGGGTCATTATTATCTAATGTTTTTATTGCACCTTCAAGTACCTCTAGCTCAAACCCCTGAACATCAATTTTTATAAAATCTATATTGGTATAATTAAAATTATCTAATTTTTTTACTTCAACATCTAAAGTTTTTGTTTCAACTGAAAATTCTCCATAAATAGGATTTGATTTATTATCATAACCAGTTTTTGTT
Organism: uncultured Alphaproteobacteria bacterium; assembly: GCA_902522865.1. Classification (GTDB taxonomy): domain Bacteria; phylum Pseudomonadota; class Alphaproteobacteria; order HIMB59; genus CACPNW01. The sequence continues at coordinate 32,936 of CABYXC010000001.1, forward strand.
TTATTTATGAAAGATGAAGCACCAGAATTTGTTGAGTGAATAAGAAGATCTTTTGTTTCATTTTTAGAACCTAATGCACATGAATTAATAGTTGATTTATTTAAATCAATGTTTTTCTTTAAATAGTCAATACAAAATTTATTGGGTTCAAAACAGATTAAATTATCAAAAAAATGCGATAGATCTTTTGACCAGAGACCAATATTTGCTCCTATGTCTATAGCTAATCGCCAATTTTTAACATGAGACAATGCTCTATTTCTCTGCGCTTCTTGGTAATGTTCAAATTGCTCTAAATATTTTATGAAGTGGATGTCTGTTTCTGGAATATAATATTCTCTTATTTTCTTCATAAATGTATCAATATAAATTTATTATAAAAATTATTTTATATTATAAAACCCTATTACAACTTTATAAAAAATGGAATTTAAAACTTAAGATTAGCTTAGAGTTAGAGGATTAGGTATTACTAATTATCAGTGAAAATATATATTTTTTAATTTTATAATTAATTTTATTTTAGAACTTTTAAAATATAATTTGTTTGTTTAACAACATTATTGTATTTTTCTATTGTCTCATTTAATTCATTTTTAGAAATTTTTTTATCTTCTAACAGTTTTAAATATTTTGTATCCAAAACTACTTCATTCTTAATAATTTTAAAATTTATATTATGTATCATGGCTAGCGGTGTATTAGCGGCACCAATTTTTTGCCATTTTTTATTTAAATCTAAGTCAAATAAACTAAGACCTAGGGTTGTTATAGGCCTTACATGTGTTGGATCTGCTAAAAAATCATCGTGTCTTGGATGAGGTACCAAAATATAAATATTAGCTTGGTCGCAACAAATTCTGTAAAGTTCTTTCATAATATTAATAAATATATCTGGAGTCTGACCAATATGTTCCAATACATGAATTAATTTAATTTCTTCTATTTCATTTTCTAGGAATGGATAAGGAAATATCTCAAGATCATGTAATACATCAGGTTCAAATGTGTTAAATTTATCTACGTTTAGGAAACCTGGTATTCTTTTATCTCCACTACCCAAGTTGAGTTTTTTCATTATTAATTTATAGTATAAAAAATTAAACATAAATATGTTTTTGTTTAACTACTTCCTAAATTCTTAAGATTCATCTAATTTTATTAGATAAGGCTCTTAATTAGAATTAAAAATTTGCAGCTGCTTTTTTACAAATGGTTTTTAGATAAAAAAGATGGAACTGCGATTTGGAGCGGGCGAAGGGATTCGAACCCTCGACTTCAACCTTGGCAAGGTTGCCATGTACAATTGAGATCGGCCTTTTCCTAGATAAACTATATCATAAAAATTGAATTCTTTTTTTGATTGGAGCGTAAGAGGAGCGTTCACCACAGTTACCACAGTTAAAAAAAATTACTGTGGGTCTAATTTTTCAATGATTACTTGAGTTTTTTGACAGTTCACCACAGACCACAGTTCTTTTCGTAAATCTAATAAATAAATTAAATTGTTTTACGTTTTGATTTTACGTTAAAGTTAAAAATGGTGTTTTAACTGTGGTAGTGTGGTTCGACTGCCCTAAAACTTCTGTGGTGTTTAATTCTTTTACGGGAATATTAACGATTAATGATTTTTTATTTTGTTTTAATTTAAATTCAGGACACAAATCAACAAATCTGTGTGGCGTTGGGTGGTTGATCGTTTTAAATTCTAAATTGTCATAACCAAACATGGACGTTTGTCCGTTTGCTTCGTAGTATTGTTTAAGTATCGAGTCTTTTCTAGTTATTGGCATGATTATTAAAATGACTCACACTTAGCGTATATTAACGCTGTTCCTCGTGTTCCAAAATTTGTGGTAAAGAATAAATGTCCTTTAGAAAATGAAACATAAGTAGATTTATCTGCAGCGTCAAAAGATGATATCTGTGAATAGTCATTTATAATAGGGAGTTCCATATTTTTGAAAATGTTATCTCTATCTTTATTAAATATAATTTTTTCTTTGGTTACTTTAAAAGAAAAGTTTAAATTTAAAAACTCCTCAAATCTAAATTGATCTTCGGGTTTAACTTCAAACATACCAGGAGGAGGTTGTTTCTCTGGAACAATCCCAACATTTTTAATTTGCTCACAAAAATAAACTTCTGCTAGTTCAGCAAAAGCACTTGTTGAAAAAAACAATACAATAATAAAAATTAACTTTCTCATTCCTAATAAATTAATTGTAATTTTTTTTTATCAATCTGTTTGAGAAAATTTACATTGGTTATACAAACTATTCTATCAACGTTAAAATTTGACAAACTACCTACAACCTTGACTGTAATATCTGATTTCATATTTGATGGAGGCCAAATAATCTTAAGTTTATTATTAGGTTTGTTACTACAACCTCCTACAATTTTCCAAGTTTCATCAATCTTCATATTAGATAATGGCCCAACAATCTTCACAGTAAAGTCAGTGGATCGGTTGGTTGGGGGAGACCATACCTCAAATGCATTATCAATTTTGATTGAGTAAACACTAGTTGAAAAAAATAGAACAATAATAAAAATTAATTTTCTCATTAGTAATTTATAATATAAAAAAGATTAGACATAAATATGCTTTATTTAATTAATAAGCTTATCCTATGATAGAACTTATAATTCTCGAACTTATTATTATAGCTTTAATAATCAATAAATAGCTAGTGGATCCAGAACACTTAACAATTTAAGTACTTGGTGGTAGAATAATTAAAATGATAATTTTGAGATATATCCTCCTTATTTTTTTTACCTTTTCTTTAGGAGTAAAAGCAAACTCTATAGAAGGGGGAGATTGGATAGTTACAGATTTTGTAGGGGAAGATATATTTGTTAAAACAGATAAAATTATTGGGCAAAAACAAAAATTTTATGATGGTATTGATGGAGTATTTCTTAATTGTAAAGGTGGTAGTGTTTGGGGCTACACTAAATATGATACTCTAGAAGAATTAATTTCCAATAAAGAATTTAAATTATTGCAAGAACATAAAGAGTCTCTTAATTTAATAGAAACAATTTATTATGTTCACCGTCTTTCTTGTTCTGGTGAGAGAGAAGGTGAAACTATGATGAGCTTATATCCTTTCATTACAAATGGTGACCCAAACAGTCAAAAAGCTTATTATATTTTTGAAATGGGTATATTTGAATTAGAAATTAAGGAGCCTAGAAATTAATGATAAGGTTATTTGGTATTGTATTAGTGGTTTTAATTTCTGCTAATGTTTATGCCAATCAATTAATCTGCACACCTTCTTCAAGCGTTATTCTTGATCTTGATGGTGTAACAATAAATACAGACGAAAATAAATTTTTTAAATTACTAAAAAATGGCGAGTCGTTTGACACATATAGAAATGCGCCTAAGTTTTTGTTTATACTAGATGAAGAGAATTTAATGCTCACAACAATATTTACTCCTAGTGGTTCTGATAAAGCAAGTAAGCCTGAAAAAGAAAAAATGAAACTTGTTTATGAAAAAGCTGAAGAAGATAATGAAACTTTAGCAAATTATAGAACCTATAACTTAGGAGAAATGGGCAACTTTCAAATAAATCTAGACTCATTATATTTTATTAGAACTATGACCTCGTTAATTGATACAAGTTATATTTATATTGGCTACTGTGTAGAAAATTAAGGGTTAGTAAATAAGTAGAACCCTTAACAATCTCCTCAGTTGGTGGTAGGATAATCGTGATGAAGAAACTATTTCTACTCGTTGGGTTGGTTGTTTTCCTAACGCCTATGGTAGGAGCTTACGAAAGCTCATATAAAAAATGTAAAATAAAAAATGGTAAGATTGAACACTCACAATTTTTTTCACGCTGTTACGCAAAAATAAAACTTTCAGATGGAGGAAAATATGATGGTGAGTTTAATAATGGGTATTTTGAAGGAAGAGGAACTTATGAATATCCAAATGGTGATGTGTATGAGGGTTATTGGAATAGTGGTAAATATCATGGAGAAGGGATCTTAACACTTGCCAATGGGGAAAAGAAAATTGGTGAATGGACTTTAGGTGTTTTTGAAGGTGAGGAGGTAATAAGTAAAAATTTTTATTGCAAAAGATCAAGTGGTAAAGTTTATAAATCAAAACTAGGATGTTCTAAAAATATTGAGATTACTGAAGAAGAATTTTTGAATGCTTCTAAGAAATTTTATTGTAAAAAATTTAATAATGAACTTTACGTATCAAGTAAATGTAATGGAGGTGATGAAATTATAAGTCAAAAAACCTTTGCTAAATTAAAAAAGGAAAAAGAAATAGAAAGGGATAATGTTAATAAAAATTCTAGGTTAGAATTAATTTCAAAATGTCAAAATCAATACCCTGAGTTTGCTAATCTTAGTCCTATTTCGCAAAATAGAAGAATAGATCGAATCACGGGTAATTGTGGAATAAACTTCATTGTAACCTCCAAATCTAGAATATGCCAACTTGGAAAATATAGAGAGGAGTACAGGCATATTTGCTCTGAAAACGTAATCCAAAATAAAAAAGATGCAGTGTTTAAAGAATTAGCACTATCCCTAGGTTGTGGCTCTAAAAGTAAGGATATTAATAAATGCGTTCAAAGATGGTTACCAACTATCATTCAGACTGGTCCAATCGATCTGGAGGAAATTGAAGAATTAAAAAAAGACAAAGAGTTAATGGGGGAGATAGTGTTTACTATTAATGAAATTGAACGCGAAAAGAATCAAAATGAAAATCAAGAACCAACGGAAGAAGAAAAACAACAGGCACTAGCTCAACAAAATGCAACTGGCCAAGCTACATGGAAATATACCTCAACTGGTATTGGGTATTTTGATTTCGGAAATGGTTTCGGTTGGGCACCACCTAATCCCAAAAGAGATAAGATTATAAGTGGGTTATTAGTGAGCCAGCGAACAAAGAATAAGTTAATGATTGGGTCAAGAGGTAGAACTATTTTTATCCCAAGATAAAAAAAGGGCTAGTGATAGGCCTTACCACTAACCCAGTCGGCCTATACGCTAGTTATAAGCCAAGCCAAACAGAATAAATAAAAACTATAATATGATATACAATCCAAAGCTTTATTGGGAATAAGGCTAGCCAGAATATAAAACCAATCATAGCTAACCTAACTTTCTTGCAACTTGTTCGGGATCAAGTTTTGTATAAACTTTTAACAAAACGGATGGTTGCTTATGGCCACTAAGCAATTGAACAGTAGGCAAATCATAATTTCTAATTTGAAACATGTTGGTTATTGCTGATCTTCTTAGGTCATGCCAACGAAAGTCAACTAAACCGATCTTATTACGTACTCGATAGAAATGTTTATCCAAACTATCAACAGTAAAAGGAAACATAGTTCCGTCTAACTGTCTTGGAAGTGTAGCCAATATGTGAAACGCATGTTCGCTCAATGGTATTGTTCTATCTTCCCCGTTCTTGGTATCGTACAAAGTGAGAGTTCTTGCTTCCCAGTTAATGTGTTTACGATTTATTCCTAGAAGCTCACCTTTTCTAATTGAAGTTTCTAACGAAAAACCAACTGCGGGTTTTAAATAGATATTCTTATAATCCTGACAGCCTTGAAGTAATCTTTCTTCTTCATGGAAAGTTAGCACTCGATCCCTTGGTTTATTTTCTGGTTCACGTTTAAATATTTTACAAGGATTGTTGGGAAGATATATTTCCCAATCTGTTAAAGCTGTTTGAATAACAACAGATATAAAATTGAAATCTTTGTTAAACGTTGGACCTTGAACTTCCTCTAATCTTCGATCCCGATATTCGGCTAAATGCTTAGTCGAAAATCTTAATAGATTTACGTTTGAAATCTCATCGTCCAGAAGCTGTCGCAATCGATATTCCTCGTTCTTCCACTGCTTTTTCTTCTTATGTTTTTCTTCATTAACGTATCGTTTGAATAGATCGCCCAAGGTAACTTTCGACGCTGATGAATAATCCGAGTAGTCCCCTTTATCTAATTTAGTTTCCATAGACCTAGACCACCTTTTGGCCTCTGTTCGAGTCATGAAAGTTTTTAGAATAGGTTTGATTCCTACACGTCTAATTTTTACTTCGTACGAGTATCCGTTACGGACTTTTCGTCTGTAAATTGTCGCCATAAATTTCTCACTTTCTAAGAAAAAGTGATCTTCAACTGTCGGAGAGGTGTCGGAGGTACGTGTTCGCTTGCTCTTTATTGGAGCGGGCGAAGGGATTCGAACCCTCGACTTCAACCTTGGCAAGGTTGCGCTCTACCCCTGAGCTACGCCCGCTTAATATACAATTACCATTTTGAGTTTATAAGTCAATATTTGAGAAAATGATTTATTTAAATCTTCTTCTATAAACAACATCAACAAGCAACATATGAGGAAGGGTTAATGCAGCAAGTCCAATAAAAACTACTTTTAATATCGACTCATATAATGATAAATTTTGAACTAAATAGTAAACAATTCCTAAACCTCCAATCCAAGAAATAACTGTAAAAAGAATTGTGGAGTAAATAACAAAGTATTTGTTTTTTAAATTCAAATAAATATTTTTAATCAGATGTTTTAAATGTTTGTAAGTGTGAAAAAAACAGAAATATATTGCAAAACTTAGTAATGGGTCAAAAAAATAAAAAATTAATAAAAGAAATAGAATCTCAATAATTCCTATTCGCAATTTCTTTTCAAACAAAGAAAGATAAATAAAATATATTATAGATAATAGTGTTAAAAAATATGGAATGAAAAAATATTTTTGGATTGAGTAAATATTATTATTTGTCAGATATTCAAATATCAAAAAAGATTGATCTTCATTGAAAAATATTATTCCAAAAATAATAGTCATTCCATAAGTAAAACTAATAGAATACTTATATTTATTTATTTTATAATTTGTCCAATCACATAATCCAAAATGGACAATAGTCATTATAATAAAAATCGTTAGCGCAATAATAGGAAAATATACCCAGAATAAAATTACCAGAGAAAATAAAATTAGGTAGTAAAATATAAATTTTAGAAATTGTATTCTGTTACTAAAACCTACTAATGAAGCAACTGCACCATCAAATGATCCATGTGGAAGACCAATGAAAAAAATTAATAAAAAAGAAATAATATTTAAAATTGTAAAATCGGATAACATATTATTTAAATAATTCTTTTATAAAAGAAAGCTTGGGCATACTATTTATAATTTTTAACTTAGTTAGCAGATTTGATTCACCCATCATAAAACTTTGGAATTCGTTTCCATTTAGATTTGATGCGAGTTTTATAAATGATTTTCCATCTTCTCTGTTACTTTTTAAATAATTAATAAAAATTTTATCCATTTTTTTTTCTAAAAAATTATGGGTATTTACATAGTTCTTCTTTGAATTTTTTAGCAATTGGATTTGCTTTATAAGAAATGAAAAGGCATATCCAGTGGAGGGTTTGCACGCACCTCCTCTAATACCAATATTAAAAATATTAGAATTAACTGATCTTTTTTCCTCAGCAAAAAACATTGGTATTACTCCTTTTTCTGAGCTCTGTTCTTTAAATTCATTGATATTATTTTTTTTCAAATAATCATTTATTTTTTTTCTGTACCAAGAGGTGTGAAAAACATCTTTTGAAAAAACCGTTGACTCAACAAGTGCTTTATTGTGACTAAATGGTAGAATATATATAAAATGTAAAATATTATTTTCTTCCGTAAAGTGCATTAAAGTTAACTTATTTTCATTAAAAGTATTATCTTTCACAGTAATATTAATTCCAAAAAAATGTTGTAATAATTCACCTTTTTTTTCTTTTGTTGATCGTGAGTCATATATTTTTTGAGCGTAATATATTTTGTTATCAGCAGTTATTATTTTAAAATAATTTTGTTCAGGAAAATATTGAATAACTTGTTTATTTACTATTTCTAAGTTATTTTTTGTTTCTAAGCAGAATTTTTTCCAAGTTTTAAAACTTATAACACAATAAGGTTTATCTAAACTTGTATGTGTTATATCAAGATTTTTGTTTCCAATAGTCCAGTTATACCATTTTTTTTCGATAATATTTTCAAAAGGCCTCATCCAATCTGTTAACCAAAAACCAAAAATATTATCTCTTTTATTTATATCTTCACTTTCAAATGCAATAATTTCATTTAAGCCATTTCCGTAAAGAATTTTATTTACTGCTAAACCACTAGGGCCTAAACCGATTATAGCAGCTTTATAAATTTTCATTTGGAAGAATATCTCTTATTTTTTGATATTTATAATTCATCAATGGAATAAAAATGAAAAGGAAAAGTGATTTAATTGTAATAAAGGATTTTTCTAATGTGTTTAAATATATTCTTTCTCTAAAATATTTTTTTTTATTTGATTTTATTTTTATACCAATACCTCTATAAACATTAGCCGCAATGAATATTCCCAGTCTAGTAGAGAGAGGGATATATTTCAAACCAGCAAAACCATTTTCATAAAACTTTTCTGATAAAGTTATTACTTTATGAATTGCATTTGATATTTTTTCATCATTATCTGAAGTAAATTCATTTTGATTGTTTAAGTCTTTTAAAGAAATATTAGGTATCCAGCTAGCTGGTAAATATATTCTTTTAATTTTGGAGTCTTCATAAACATCGCGTGCTATATTTGTTAATTGCATACCAATTCCTAAATCAATTGCAGATTTTGATGCTTTTTCATGTTTTACTCCTATAATTTTAGACATCATTAAACCAACAGTACCAGCAACATGGTAGGAGTATTTTATAAGCTCCTCCTTATTTTGAATTCTAATATTCTTCTGATCCAAAATTAATCCGTCAATTAAATCGATAAAAATAGCATTATTAATGTTATTTTTTTTCAAAAAAACATTTACCTTATTTTTTTTATTATTTTTAATTTCCTCAATTGAGTTTTTAAGATAGTTAGATTGGTCTTGGCTATGCTTATCAGCAATATCATCAAAATATCTACAAATTGAATAGAGAATACCAGCATTTTTTTTTGAACTTTTTGGTAAAAAAAAACTTGCCCAATAAAAACTTTTACCTTCTCTTTTAAGGTCGGTCGACGAATTTAGTTCTAAATCAATCATTGTTATTTTAATTCAGATTTGATGATATTTTCAACAACTTTAGCTGAAGAAAGAACACCTGGTATTCCAGCCCCTGGATGAGAGCCTGCTGCAGAAAAATATAAATTTTTAATTTTTTTGTCTTTGTTGTGATATCTAAACCAAGCTGACTGTGTAAAAATTGGTGCTATAGAAAATCCTGCTCCGTGCATAGAATTGTAATCGTTTTTAAAATCTTTAGGATTCATCCAAAATACATCTGTGATATTTTTTTCTAAATCTGGCATAATTGTTTGAGATAGTTCTTTAACTATTTTATTTTTAAGATCTTCTGATTCAATATCCCAATTAACGTTGCCTTGTAAATTTGGTACTGGGCATAAAACATAAAAGCTATCACAGCCTTCTGGGGCAAATGATTTATCTGTAGCAGTAGGCCTATGAATATATAGAGAAAAATCTTCAGATAAAATTTTATTTTTAAATATATCATGAAGCAAAGATTTAAATCTTTCTGTCATCCAAATGGTGTGGTGAGCAACCTTATGATATTGTTTTTTTGTTCCAAAAAAAAGCACAAAAAGACCCATTGAATACAGTAAATTTTTTTCTTTTAACACAGGTCTACTTAAATTATGTTTTTTTAAAAGTTTTGAATAGACCATAGGTGGATCAGCATTACAAACAACCAGATCTAAGTCTCTGATTTCTTCATTGTTTGTTAATATTTTTGTAATCTTATCATTTTCAACAACTAGTTCTTTTGCCTCCGTGTTTGTTTTAATATTAATACCTGAATCAACCATTAATTTTTTTAATTCAGTTACAATTTTACCAGTTCCACCCATACAGAAAAACACTCCCCATTTTCTCTCTAAGTAATGAATTAAAGCATAAATCGATGTTGTTGTATGAGGATCACCTCCAACTAAAAGCGGATGAATTGAAAATGCTTTTCTAAGATAAGGGTTTTTTAGATAACTGTTAACAAGTTGAGATACCGTGAAATAACTTTTTAAAATGATTAAATTAGGAATAACGCCTAACATTTTAAAAAAAGAAATGAATGGTTTGTCAGCTAGTTTTGTAAAACCTACATCAAATATTTTTTTTGATTGATTTAAAAGCTTATAATATCCTTTTATGTCCCTCTTATCAAATTTACTAATTTCTCTGTTAGTTTTTTCGACTGTGGAACAATAATCAAATGTTTTACCATCATGAAAATAATACCTATACCAAGGCTCAAGAGGAACAAAATTCAAATAATTTTCTCTTTTTTTTCCAAATAAACTAAATAATTCATCAAATAGAAATGGTGCTGTTATAACCGTTGGTCCAGCATCATGCTTAAAACCATTCACTTCAAAAACTCTTGCTCTTCCTCCAAGCTCATCTAATTTTTCAATAATTGTTGTATCATATCCTAATTTTTTTAATCTTAAACTAATCGCAATGCCCCCAAAACCACTTCCTATAACTACTGCTTTTTTTCTCATTGTTAATTTTGTAATTGTATTTAAATACCTTATTTCTTAATAAATATAATATTATTTATGCTTACAAAGACAGATTTATTTGAATTACTTAGTGTAAAAAATAAAGAATTTCAAATTCATGATCATGATCCTTTATTTACAGTTGAAGATTCTGAAAATCTAAGAGGTGAAATTAAAGGGGCGCATACAAAAAATTTGTTTTTAAAAAACAAAAAAAATAATTTTTTTCTTTTTAGTTGTGATGAAAATGCAAAGGTTGATTTAAAGCTATTTTCTAAATCTATCGATGCTAAGAATTTATCATTTGCTAATGCTGAATATTTAGAACAACTTTTGGGTATAAAGCCAGGATCTGTCTCACCATTTGCCCTTCTTAACGATAAAGATAATATTGTTGAATTTTACTTAGATGAAAAACTTTTTGATAGTGAAATAATTAACTTCCACCCTCTAATAAATACCACAACTATAAGTATTAAAACTTTAGAGTTTATTAACTTCCTCCTTGAAAATAATAAAAAAATTCATATTTTCTCACTGGATAGTTATAGTATAGTCAAATCTTTATGAACGAAAATACAAATATAATAGATGTTACTGAAACAGAGTTTAATGACCAGGTTATTGAAGCAAGTGAGAATAAATTAATTGTTGTTGATTTTTGGGCTCCTTGGTGTGGTCCTTGTAAACAATTAACACCAATTTTAGAAAAAATAATATCAAAATCAGTAGATAAAATTACCTTAGTAAAAATTAATATCGATGAAAATCAACAAATTGCTGCGCAATTAAGAATTCAATCAATTCCTACAGTGTATGCATTCAAAGATAAACAAATTGTAAATGCATTTCAGGGCGTTATTTCTGAAGGCCAGATTATTGAATTTATTGAAAAATGCTTAGGATCTAAAATTAATGAAGACTTCACTGAATTTTATAATGAAATAAAAAGCGCTATGGCTGAAAATAAGTTTGAACAAACTAAAGACACTCTTCTAGAATTTATTTCTAAAAACTCAGATGAAATTAAAGGTATTTGTTTTTATTTAGAATGTTTGATCGAGCTTAAACAATTTGAAGAGGTTGAGGTGTTCATTAGTTCATTAGAAAAAGATGTACAAGAAAAGGATGAGGTTAAACAGGTTTTAAAAAAGATGGAAATTGTGAAAAATAATTCATCCGGACCAAATATTGATGAGTTACTTGGTAAGCTTGAAAATGAACCAAATAATATCGATTTAATTTTAGAAATATCTGATAAATATTTTTCGATGAAAAAATATGAAAATGGAATGGATTTGCTTCTAAAAAATTATCCAAAAGACAAAGATAGTATAAAAAATAAGATGGTAGAGTTTTTTGCTGTACTTGGAAATAGTGATCAAGTTACTATTCAATATAGGAAAAAACTTTCACAATTAATGTTTTCATAAAATGGAAATCCCAATTTTTCCTTTAAACGGAGCCGTCCTTTTTCCAGGAACAAGCTTGCCTCTGAATATATTTGAAAAAAGATATATTGAGATGGTTGACTTCGCTCTTTCAAAAGAAAGGTGTATAGGTATGATACAAACTAATGAAAAAAATAGACTCTATAATATTGGATGTATTGGAAAAATACATAATTTTAGTGAAACATCAGACGGAAGGTATTTAATTAGCTTACAAGGCACTAATTGTTTTAAAGTTAAGAAGGAGTTAGAAAAAAAATATAAATTTAGGTTAATAGAGGCTGAAATGCTAGAGTTTGAAGAAGATAAAAAACTCATAAATGAAAAACAAAAAAATAATCTTCTCGAACAATATAGACAATATGTAAAAGTAAAAAAAATTAACCTAAACATAGAGGAAATTCAAAATATAGACTTTAACCAAATAATTAAGTTTATTGCAATGATTTCACCTTTTAGCGACATCGAAAAACAAGTTCTTTTAGAAACAAAAAATTTAAGTGATTTTTATATGAAACTACAATCAATTTTAGAGCTAGAAATCGTGGAAGGAAATAATAATAAAACTATTAATTAATTAACCCCCATAGCAAAATCACTGATTTTATTTTTAATCTTTTTACTTCTCTCTATTAAATTTATAGCCGAGAATCTTGCATGATTAAAGATTGAATTGTCAAACTTAAAGATGCTATCAACTTTATCGGTGATTTGGTATAGTCTATAAGCTTTGAAAAAGTTATCTTTTTGAAATTCTTTACAAAATATCTCATCCCCCAATTCCAAGCCTAGAGAATTGTACTTTTTGACAAGATTGTATAAACTTTCTACATCTTTCATTCCTAGATTCCAACCTTGTCCCGCGATTGGATGAAATGAATGGGCTGAGTCGCCTAGATAAACAATTCTTTTTTCAAAAAACTTTGAATTTAAATGTGCTTTTAGTGGAAAGGTTTGTTTTGTAATTATTTTATTTATTTCACCTATACTCCCTTTGATTTTTTTATTTAAAATAGAAATAATTTTATTGTCATCTAAAGATAATAATGAGTTTATAAATTCATTAGTATTTGTCCAAACTATAGAGCTTTGAAAATAATTTTTATTTTTTTGCATTGGAAGGATTGCAAGAGGGCCATTATTAAAGAAAAACTCGAAAGCAATATTATTGTGATTTTTTGAATGATAAAAATTTATTACAATTGCTTTTTTTTTATAATCTTTACTATAAATCGGTGTTTTAAAAATTTTTCTAATTGAGCTATTTTTCCCATCAGATGCCAATAAAAGGTTTGAATTAACAAAGAAATTATTTTGCTTTGATATAATTCTATTATCTTCATAAAAAATATCTTCAAGTCTTACATTATTGAAAATTTTTACATTATTTTGTTCTTTTAATTTTCTATATAAAATATCAAGTATAAATTCATTTTTAACTATGTATCCCAAATTTGATTTTCTTCTTTGGTTATCAAAATAAATTTTATTTGATTGATTTCTGTCTATTATTTGAATTTTTTTAATTGGTTCTGCATAATTACCAATTTCTTTCCAAATATTTATTTCTTCAAGAAATTTTTTTGTTCCCTCAGATATTGCGGTAGTCCTTTTATCTAATATTTTTTTGTGATTAAATTTAGCTTTTTGTTCTAAAATAACAACTTTAGTACCAAGTTTAGAAAGTGAATAGGCTATCGATGCGCCTATAAGTCCTCCACCAACAATATTAATGTTTGATTGAATTTCTTTCATAATTTTCTTCGAATTACCATAATCTAAATGTATTACAATCTAACTATATGTTCAAGTATGGTTCATTTAGGAATTTTGTATTTAAATTTATATTAGGAATAATATTATTTGGATTTGGCTTAATTTATCTTACTAGTCTTTATTCATATTCTCCAAATGACCCAGGGTTTAACCAATTAAATTACAATACAAATAATAGTCAGATTGAAAATCTTTTAGGTTTGTTTGGTGCACATTTATCAAGTTATTCATTAGTTTTTATTGGTACTCTAAGCTACTTATCAGCAATTTTTATAATACTTGAAGGTGGAAAATTATTATTAGGTATAATTAGTCGACTTATAATATTAAAATTTGTATCTAATATAGGTGGAATAATATTCATCAATTTTTCATTAAAATCTGTTGATATTACATATCTAAAGACAGGCTTAATTTCGCAGTTCTTAATTGATTTATTTACAAATATTAATTTATCTTTAGCAGAAAATATTTTTGTTTATTTTATCATAATTTTTTTAGTTTTTATTTTTGGTATAATTTTAATACTCTTATCTTTTAGCATAAAGTTTGCCTTGATAAATAAGATCGCTTCTCTTTTAAAAATTCTTAGATATTTTAAAGTTATATTTTCTTTATTTAAATTACTTAAATTTATAAAGTTTAAAAACAAACCGATGAAGAAAATTTTAAGAAGTGAGCCGACAATAAAGAAAAAAAATTATGTCAATCTAAACAGAAGAAATGATACAAAGTCTAAATCTGCAAAACAACTTGAATTGGATAATTTTAGCTATAGTCTTCCTTCAAAAGATATTCTCTCAAAATCAAATTTAAAAAACGCCAAAAATAGAGAAGCTGATAAATTAAATACAGATGCAGCTATGAAATTAGAAAAGGCTCTTTCTGAATACGGTGTTGATGGCAAAATAGTTGGTTTCAGTAGTGGGCCGATTGTGACTTTGTTTGAATTTGTTCCGAATGCAGGAATTAAATCTAGTAAAGTAATAGGTTTATCAGATGATATTGCTAGAGCAATGTCATCCATATCTGCTAGAATTTCAACTCAGCCAGGAAAAACCAGTCTTGGTATTGAGATTCCTAATGCCAGAAGAGATAGCGTTTTATTTGGAGATTTAATTGAGGAAGAAGAGTTTGAAATGGAGAGTGACTCTCTTACACTAGCCTTAGGTAAAGATATATCAGGTAAAAATGTTTTTACAAACTTGGAGCGTATGCCTCACCTTTTAATAGCTGGCACAACTGGTTCTGGTAAATCAGTAGGTATAAACACAATGATATTGAGTATACTTTATAAGTTTAAACCTAATGAATGTAAGTTGATTTTAATAGATCCTAAAATGCTAGAATTGAGTGTTTATGAAGATATTCCACATTTATTAACACCAGTTGTAACCGATCCAAAGAAAGCAGTATTTGCACTTAAGTGGGTAGTAAGAGAAATGGAAAATAGATATAAATTAATGAGTTCATTAAACGTAAAAAATATTGATTCCTATAATGACAAGGTGTTTAGGACAATCTCTTCCGGAAGAAAATTATATCGAGAAGTCCAAACCGGAGTTGATGATAACACAAGGATGCCTATAATTGAGAAACAAGAAATACTTCTAGAAAAAATGCCTTACATAGTTGTTGTAATTGATGAAATGGCAGACTTAATGATGGTTGCTGGAAAAGAAGTTGAGTCATTAATTCAAAGACTGGCACAAATGGCAAGAGCATCTGGTATTCATTTAATTACCGCAACTCAAAGACCCAGCGTTGATGTAATTACTGGAACAATAAAGGCAAATTTTCCCAGTCGTGTAAGTTATAAAGTATCAAGTAAATTTGATAGTAGAACAATCCTTAACGAAATGGGGGCTGAACAATTACTAGGCAGCGGTGATATGTTGTTCTTGGAGAATGGTGGTATAATAAAAAGATTGCACGGGGGTTATGTTTCAGAAAATGAAGTTGATAGAGTTGTTAGCCACATTAAAAAACAAGCCACATTTGATCATAGTAAAGAAATATCTTTGTCAGAAAATGATTTAAATACCTCGGCTAAAGATGATTTAATATCTAGTAACAGTGATGAACTATACAGTAAGGCTGTTGAAATCATTATTAAACAACAAAAAGTTTCAACCAGCTATTTACAAAGGTATCTACAAATTGGTTATAATAGGGCAGCTAGAATAGTTGAAAAAATGGAAGAAGATGGAATTATAAGTGAAGTAAATAGTGCAGGTAAGAGACATGTTCTTAAAAAATGAGAGATATTTATTAGTATTAATTTTGCTTACGTGTCTTTTTTTATCAAAAAATATTCATTCAAACCCAAACGATATAAATAAAATTATAGATTATTTAAATTCCTTAAAATTTTTTTCAGCTTCCTTTATACAAAATGATGGTGAAGATTTAAGTGAAGGCAGGGTGTATATTGGAGAAAAAAGAGTGAGAGCAGAATATATTTTACCAACTAAAATTTTAATTATTTTAGATAAAGATAAAGCAATGTATTACAATTATGAGCTTGAAGAGGATGAGTTTTTTAATCCTAAAAATACAAATGCTTGGTTTTTTTATGATCTATTTAGAAACCCCTATTTTTTAAAAGATAGTTTGGTAGAACTAAAGGATAATGAAATAATTCTTGAAAAGGTTGGAGTTGATAGCGAACAAAATAATTATTTAATAAAAACATTCTTTGAAAACAACCCTTTAATACTAAGAAAAGTAGAGGTTCTTATTAATGACAATTTTCTCCAACTGTCAATATTTGATCATGAATATAATAAAGAATTTGATAACAGTTTTTTTAAACTTATAAATCCTAAACTTCTAAATTAAGGTTTGATTAACAACTTGTCCCTTCTTGATTGTATTTTTATTGAGGTATTAATTTGATTCATTTTTTTTCTTATTCTCGTTAGATGACTTTCCAGTGAGTTTGTTTGGATGCTATTTTTGATATTTAAAATATTCTCTTTAATAAAATCTTTGTTGGTTTCTTTTTCACTTATTAAATGTGTTAGTATTTCCACCTCTACCTTAGTAAGATAGCAAAATAAGTTATTTTTAGTATTTGTTAATTTTTCATTTTCAATAAATATGTCATGAAAATAAACTTTTAAGTTTTCTACAAAATTTTCAATTAGTGTTTTAATTTTGCTTATTGACAAAGGTGTTTGTATAAAATTATTTTTTTTATTTATAAAGTTTATATTTTTAATATTCGATACGATTAAATAATTGCCACTTATTTTTTCAAGATTCATAATTTTAAAATCTTCCTCATTGTTTAAAATCATAATACTTGGCCTCATATGTTTTTCTAAAACTTGAAATTCATCTAAATCAAATAAAAATAAATTATAGTCTGATAATAATTCGCTTAAGAAAGATTTAATTTTTCTATTTGCGTATATATTGATTGAATACTTCAAATTCTCTTACCAAATAAAATTGTGCCAAGCCTAATATACTTTGGTTTAAAGTTTAATGCACTCTCATAATCATCACTCATTCCAATACTTAATTCAGCAATATTATTTTCATTTGCTAAAAGCTTTAATTTACCAAAATGAAACTTTGGATCTTCATCTATTGGTGGTATGCACATCAAGCCGCTTATTGATAATTTCATTTCACTTTTTAAAAAAAACAAAAAATCTTTTGTATCTTCTGGAAAAATTCCACTTTTTGTTTTTTCTTTACCAGTATTAATTTGAAGAAAGATTTTCTTGTGTTTAAGTAAATGTTTATATTTGGAAAATTCCTTTGCTATTTTTTCTCTGTCTAAAGTATGAAATACGTCAAATAATGAAAGGGCTGCTTTGACTTTATTTGACTGAAGCGGTCCTGTTAAGTGTAGCTCTATTTTAGGATTATTTTGCTTAATTGTTTGGAATTTTTCTTGTGCCTCCTGGACCCTATTTTCACCAAATATATAAACTCCTTGGTTAATTGCCTCTAGTATACTTTCGGTAGGGTGATTTTTAGATACAGCCACTATTTCAGTAGAATTGCTGGTTTTTTTTAAAAAATCGTTGATTTCATTGAATTTTTTAATATTAAACATAAATTTGATGTTGTAAAAAAACAACATTATTTGAAAAATTATAATAATTTATTATGCTTTTTTTGAAATTTATTCAATTTTTAAATAATAAGCTCTTAATACAAGTTTGTTGCTTGTATTTAATGAATATTCATTAACTCAAAAGGAGTAATTATGAAAAAAGAACTATTAATTGGAACTGCTCTAGTTTCTACGCTTGGTGCTGCTTCAGTTGCTGAAGCTGTAACGGCTACTATGAGTGGTAACCACCAAACTGGTGTTGAGTTTGATTCACCTACAAGTGGAACAGACACAAATGCTCAGAAAAATGATAACAACTTTACTGTGTCATTATCTGAAACTACTGATGGTGGTATGACTATTTCATCTAGCTTTAAAGTAATGGATGAAAATACTAAAGAAGACTATGATGCTGGATTTACTTTAGCGTTTACTGATGGATCAAAACTTGATGTATTAAACGCTGGTAACGCAGCTGGTTCACATGCTGTTTCTATTCCAGGTTCAGCGGGTGCGGAAGGTGTAACAGTTACAACTTCTAACAGCGCTTCTACTGGTTTAGACTTTATGACTGGCTCAACTGCATTAGGTATTGAGTATCACACTGCTGCTGACTTCTTAGCAGATGGTTTAAAAATGTCTTTCTCTGCATCAACTGATTCAGGAAAGACTAATGAAGCATCTTACAGAACAGACAGTCACGTTGCGATTGGTGCAACTTACGTAACTGACCTAGGTGACAGTGCTGTAACTATTGGTGCTGGTTATACAGCTCAAGAAGGTTCTACTACTGGTTTCTCACCAACTAGTGATCCAGGCGGAATGCACGTAGGTGTAAGTGCTGTAACTGGCGACTTAACTGTTGCTGTTGGTTTTGCTGATGGTGATACAGTCGGTGGTGACGGAGATGCATTAGAAGTTGCTGGTGATGTTGTTAGTGCTGGTGTGAAGTATGTTACTGGAGACCTAACATTTAATGTTGGTTTTGCATCTGGTACTGCAGCTGATGGTACTATGGGTACAGCAGGAACTACTGATGACTCATTAGACTCAACTTCTGCTAGTGTTTCATATGCTGTAGCTGCTGGTGTAACTGCAATTCTTGGTTATACTGATGTTGATTCAGCAGATGAAGGTTCTAATGATGATACTGATGGATCTGCATGGTACATCGGTGCAAACATGTCATTCTAATCTTAGATTTAATATCTTTAAAAACGGCACTTTAATTAGTGCCGTTTTTTTTTATGTTTTACATTTATGCCCCAATACAATAATTAGATTTGTATGAATATCACTAGGCTAGTTATATTATTCTCTTTATTCTTTGTGTTCTCATGCAATAGCAATAAAAGTGAGGATGAGATGAAGGAGCTCTGGTCTAAAGCACAAACTAGGGACTCAATAATTGAGAGGTCAGGAACAAAATTTAATTCAGGTGTGGATATGGATTTAGCAATGACAGATGCTGAAACAAGATTACAAAGTGGTGGTGGTTTGTTAGGTAAAGGGGGCATATCATTTAGTGGTATATTGGGTGACGATGATGAAAAAAATATAACAACTCAATCAATTAATTTAGGGGTAAATGTTTTTCTATGGAGGGGCGCATTAGAAACTATTGATTTTATGCCTATTAGTTCTGCTGATTCAGTGGGAGGAATAATTATTACCGATTGGTACTCAACTCCAAGTAATCAAAATGAAAGGTGTAAGCTAAACATACTTATTTCAGGTAAGGTACTCAAAACTGAAAATTTAAAAGTAACTTCTTTTTGTCAAGATTTTAAAGACCAAATATGGGTCAGCAAAGAAGTAGATAAAGAAAAAAATGTAAAGATTGAAAACGCGATTTTAAATAAAGCAAAAAAATTAAAAATTCAATCAAGCTAAAAGTGTCATCGAGATACAATCATAAAATAGTAGAAAAGAAGTGGCAAGACATTTGGCACAACAAAAAAATATTTCAAACATCAAAAGATTTAAATAAAAAAAAATACTATGTTTTAGAAATGTTTCCCTATCCATCTGGTAAAATTCACATGGGGCATGTAAGAAACTATACATTGGGTGATGTAGTAGCAAGATATAAAAAAATGATGGGGTTTAATGTTTTACATCCAATGGGTTGGGATGCATTTGGTTTACCTGCAGAAAATGCTGCTTTAACTGAAAATAAACATCCTGAAAGTTGGACATATCAAAATATAAAAGTAATGAAAAGCCAGTTGTTACAAATGGGTCTGTCTTTAGATTGGGACAGAGAAGTTGCAACGTGTCATCCAGATTATTATAAGCATGAGCAAAAATTTTTTATAGATATGTACAAAGCAGGTCTTGCATATAAAAAAGAAGCAGAGGTAAATTGGGATCCTATTGATAAAACAGTACTTGCAAATGAACAAGTTATTGATGGCAAAGGTTGGAGATCGGGAGCAATAGTAGAAAAGAGAAAGTTATCTCAATGGTTTTTAAAAATAAGTAAGTATTCTGAAGAACTATTAAAAGATTTAGATGATTTAACAGACTGGCCTAATAAGGTAAAAATAATGCAATCAAATTGGATAGGGAAATCTACTGGAGCAGAAATTGACTTTAAGCTATCAGATGACAGCTCAAAAGTTACAGTTTTTACAACAAGACCAGACACTATTTTTGGTGCAACATTTATAGCTTTATCAACAGACCATGAATTATCAAAAAAAATTTCAAGTAAAAACAAAGAGTTGAGTAGGTTTATTAAAGATTGTGACAAATTAAATCCTGAGAAGGATAAAAAAGGTTTTGAAACTGGTTTATTTGTAAATCATCCATTTATAGAAGGTAAAAAATTACCTATCTACGTAGCTAATTTTGTCTTAAAAGAATATGGTCTTGGCTCAATTTTTGGTTGCCCAGCTCATGATCAAAGAGATTTAGATTTTGCTAATGAATATAACCTGGGTGTGATACCGGTTGTTAAACCAGACAATATTGAGGAAAAAAATTTTGAAATTAAAAATGTTGCATTTACAGAAAATGGAAAAATAATAAACTCAGATTTTTTAAATGGACTAGATGTTGAATCTGCAAAAAAAAGAATACTTGAAGAAATAGAAAAAAATAAAATTGGTAGAAAAAAAACAAACTTCAAACTAAGAGACTGGGGTATATCAAGACAGCGTTTTTGGGGGTGCCCAATACCTATAATTTATAGAGAAGACGGAGAAATATTAACAGTCGAAGAAAATAAACTTCCAGTAAAATTACCTGATATTCAAAATTTTGGAGAAAAATCTACTTCTTTAAACGACATTCCTGATTGGAAAGAAACTGTCTGTTCTAAAACGGGAATGAAAGCTATTAGAGAAACTGATACGTTCGATACTTTTTTTGAATCTTCTTGGTATTATTTTAGATATTGTAATTCTAGATCCAATAAACCGTTTCATAAAGAAGATATAGACTATTGGCTGCCAGTAGACCAGTACATTGGTGGAATAGAGCATGCAATTTTACATTTGTTATATTCCAGATTTTTTACAAAAGCTCTAAGAGATTTAAGTTATTTTAATTTAGATGAACCGTTTAAAGGTTTGTTTACACAGGGAATGGTAACTCATTTGACATATAAAAATCAAAAGGGAGAGTGGGTTGAGCCTAAAGATATTGTAAAATCTGGAGATGCATTAAAAGACAATGAAGGTTTTGATATTAATGTTGGTAAGATTGAAAAAATGAGTAAGTCAAAAAAGAATGTTGTTGATCCAAATGACATAATTAACTTGTATGGAGCTGATACAGCAAGGTGGTTTATGTTATCTGATAGTCCCCCAGAAAGAGATTTGCAGTGGACTGATACTGGTATTGCTGCTTCATTTAAGTTTATAAATAAATTATATGAATTTATTGAAAAATATAAGAGTTATAAGATGGATATCGAGAATGATAATGAAATTATTGAAACTCTCAAAATAAAAATCAATGAAGTAACTGAAAACATAGATGCTTTTCAATTTAACAAATCTGTGGCTAAAATATATGAATTTGTAAATGTTTTGAATGAAGCGCAATCTAAAAGTAAGATTTCAAAAGAAAGCTTTAAGTGGTCTTTAAAAAAACTTTCTTTAGTTCTACAGCCATTTACCCCTCATATAAGTGAGGAAATCTGGTCAAATTTAGGATATTCTACATTGTGTATTAATGCAAATTGGCCAATTGAAGAAGTTAGAAAAAAAGCTAAACTAAAAGTTGCTGTTCAAATAAATGGTAAGACAAGAGAAGTTATTGAATTTGATGAAAACCTAACAAAAGACGAGGTCTTGGAGATTGTAATAAATAATAATAAGATTAAAAAAAATATATCGGGTAAAACTATAAAGAGGGAAATATATGTTCCTGGTAAAATACTTAATTTAGTTGTTTAATGAGATACGTATTAGTTTTTGTTGTATTTTGTATTTTGCAGTCATGTAGCAATATTGAATTTGTTTATAATGATAAAAAGAATTTAACAAACCCATTATATGAAAAAACGAAGATAAGTACAGGTGGTTTAGAATTAGCGTTTTTAAAATCTTACCTACCAATGTTTTTTGGAAATACAAAAAACGAAAAATATAGCTTATCAATAATAATTGAAGAAGAAAAAACAAGAAGATCAGTGGAAACTAATCAAGCAGTGTCTGATTTAAGATATGAATTAAAATTTTATTATGAGTTAAAAAAAATAGACGAAAGTTGTTTAGTTTTTAAAAAGAAAATTTTGTCTAGTTTTTCAATTAACCCAAAATCCTCAGGCTTTAACTATGGTACGGATGTTTCTTTAGAAAAAAAATATGAATTGGCAATAACAGAAAATTTAAATCAGTTTATTTCATACTTATCAGTTATAAATTTAAACAGTTGTTTATGAAAGTAGATCCGCTAAATATATTGTTAAACGAAAACCCTAATCTTAACCAAAAATTTTATTTTATTAGTGGAAACGAAGTTAGTTTAATTGAAAAGATTTGTAGCTCATTAATTGAAAAATACCAAAAAAAAGAGGACATTACTAAAATCGAATTGGATACTATTGAAAATTTTAAATATGAAAATAGTCTTTTTGGGGGTAAAACGATATTTTTTGCAAGAAATTGTAAGGGTATTAAAAATAAAAATTTAGACAATTTAAAAAATGGGGATGGAGTGTTTATATTTGTTCAAGAAAATTCCCAAAAAACAAAAGTTCAAAAAGAAATTTTTAAAAGCACAGATAATGCATGTATTATTGATTGTTATGAACTGAACAAAGCCTCAAAAATTAAAATCTTAAATGAGTTTTTAAAAAAAAAGGAAATAAAAATACCAGAAGACGTATATTGGTTTTTAGTTGATAAATTAGATAATCGATATGCTTTTCTTGAGAATTCATTAAATAAAATTCTAGAAATTGACATTCATAATATTACAATTGAAAATATTAGGAAGTTAATATCTCAAGAAAGCTCTGCAAAAGAAAATCTTTTTTTCCAAATGTTTAGAAAGAATAGTGATATTGTAAAAATATATAAAGATAAAATTATTTCAAACAATGATGTAAATGAACTTTATTATAGTTGTAAATATTTCTGTCAGTTATTGATAGATAGTGAAACAGCTGAAGATTATAAAAAAAAAATACCACGATATTTATTTAAAGAAAAAGATTATTTGATAGAAATTTATAAAAAATATAATTTTAAAAAGAAAAAAAAGATTTTGAGTCTGCTGTCAAATATGGAAAGGGTATTAAGAAAAAATAGTAACTTGTCTGTGGCTTATGGGCTTAGGTTTGTTTTAAATATTAAGAAAATTACTATTTCTTAAGCCTTTTCATTAAATCATCAAGTTGATTTAAGTCAGAATAATAAAGGGTTAGAGATCCTGAAGAACCATTTTCATTGAATTGTATTGACGTTTTCAGACCTATTTTATCAGAAAGTTCTTTTTCAAGATCAAGAATGTTAGGGTCTTTTGTGCTTTTTTTACCTTTACTTTTTTTAAACTGAGATGTTATTTTTTCTACTTGTCTTACACTAAGTTTTTTTTCAATTATTTCATTTGCTTTATTAATGGCATCTGGCACACCAATAAGAGCCCTAGCATGGCCCATTGATAACTCGCCATTTATTACCATTTCCTGTATTTTTTTATCAAGTTCTAAAAGGCGTAGAATGTTTGATATATGGCTTGAGCTTTTACCTATTAATTTAGAAAGGTTTTCGTTATTAATTCCTTTAATATCGATAAGCCCTTTATATGCATTAGCCTCTTCAATAACATTTAGGTCTTCTCTTTGAATGTTTTCTATTAAAGCTGCCTCCAGAACATTTATATCATCTAGTTCTTTGACAACACAATCCACTTCATGCATTCCATTGATTTGACATGCTCGCCATCTTCTTTCTCCAGCAATTATTTGAAACTGATTGTTATTTGTTGGCTTTACAATTATTGGTTGAATTAGACCTTGGTTTTTAATTGAAGACGAAAGCTCTTTTAGTTCATCGTCTTTAAAGCTTTTTCTTGGTTGGAGGGGATTAGGCACTATTTGAGAAATATTAATTTTTTGAATCACGCTCTCACCAATGTCTTTTTTGTTAGATGTAGATAAAAGGGCTCCTAGACCCATGCCTAGTTTAGTTTCTTTATTCATAGTTTTTATTTTGATTTAAAATTACTTCTTTTGCAAGCTCAATATAAGCTAAAGATCCTGCAGCTTGTGTATCGTATAGCAATGCTGGTTTACCATGGCTTGGCGCTTCAGATATTTTTACATTTCTAGGAATTGTTGTTTTGTACACTTGGTTCCCAAAATGTTGCCTTACATCTTTTTCTACAAGTGAGCTTAATGAATTTCTTTTGTCTAGCATTGTAAGTAATATTCCCTCAATTTTTAAGTCTTTATTATAATTTTGTTGAATTAGGTTAATTGTATTCATTAAAGCTGAAAGACCCTCAAGGGCAAAAAACTCAGACTGAAGAGGAATAAGTGTGGTGTCAGATGCAACCAATGAGTTGATTGTTAGAAATCCAAGTGCAGGCGGACAGTCAACAAAAATAAAATCAAAGTCATTAATTTCAGAAAATATAGATTTAAATACAAACTCTCTTTTTTCAAAATTTGTCAGCTCCACCTCAGCAGCCGCCAGGTCTGTGTTTGCTCCTATTATTTTTAGACCAGGAATTAGTGTTTCTTTAATTCCTTCGATTAAAAGTTTCTTTTCGTGAATCATTTCATAAATTGTTGGTTTTCTTGAATCATAACTAAGGCCTAGTCCAGTACTCGCATTACCTTGTGGGTCAGCGTCAACAATTAACACATTTTTTTTTACTGCAGCTAATGAGGTGGCAAGATTTATAGTTGTTGTGGTTTTGCCAACCCCACCTTTTTGGTTAGATATAGAAATTATTTTTTTCACAGTTTTTTATATTTGTAAATTTTTAATACATACCCGTCTCCCTCACTTTGACTTGGATAAAGATCGTATTCAAAGCTATAGGATTTTTTTGCATCGTGTATTTCTTTTTTAACACTTCTTCCTTTTAGAAAAAGCAGTGATGTATTTTTTTTAGTAAAAAATCGTGAATAATCTAATAATTTTTCTAATGGAGCAAAAGCTCGGCAGATAATAAAGTCAAATTTTTGATTTCTAATTTTTTCAACCCTTGTACAAATAGTTTTTATTTCTAAATTTTGCTCATATGCAAATTCTTTAATAAAGTTTATTTTTTTCATCTTAGAATCAATCAATAATATATTTGAATGTCCAAAAATATGAAGGATCACCCCAGGTATCCCTGCGCCAGTACCAAGATCTATTATAGATAATTTTTTTTTCGAAATAAACTCAGACAATTGTAATGAATCGTTGATATGTCTATCCCAAGCTACATCAATTGTGGAGGGCCCTACCAAATTATGTATTTGGTTACTTTTTGTTAACTTGAGTATGTAGCTATCAATTAAATCAATTTGCTTCCTGCTTAGATTATATTTTTTTATTACAGCGCTTTTATCCAAATTATGCTGCTTTTTTATTTTTATTTTTTTTAATATATCTAAGAAGTGCTATGGTGGCCGCTGGTGTTACCCCAGATATTCTTGAGGCTGCACCAAGAGTTGGTGGTTTAATTTTTGTTAATTTTTCAACTATCTCATTAGATAAGCTGCCAACTAGTTTATAATTCGTTGATTTTGGAATTGTTAAACTTTCTTCTTTTTCAAAATCTTGTATATCCATTCTTTGTCTGTCAAGATAACCTGCGTACTTAGCTTCAATTTCTATTTGTTCTATTACATCATCTTCTAAATCACTTAATTCAGGAAGTATTTTTTTAAGCTTATGAGTTGTAATATTAGAAAACGATAAAAGATCTATGATATTTCTTTTCTTTCCGTCTTTATTTATTTTTATACCTTCTTTCAGAAGTGCGTCTGGTGAGAATTTGTGATTTTTAACAAACTTAAACCCCTCTTTGATCCTTCTGGATTTTTTTTCAAATTCTCTTTGCCTATCTATATCAACACAACCTATATCAATTCCAAGAGGTGTAAGTCTTAAATCTGCATTATCAGCCCGAAGTAAAAGTCTATATTCGGATCTTGAAGTGAACATTCTATATGGCTCTTTAGTTCCTTTTGTAACCAAATCGTCTATCAAAACACCTATATATCCGGAGGACCTAGGTATTATAAATTCTTTATTAGATTTTGTTTTAAGCGATGCATTTATCCCAGCCATTATACCTTGTGCAGCTGCTTCTTCGTATCCGGTTGTTCCATTTATCTGCCCTGCAAAAAATAAATTTTTAATTTTTTTTGTTTCAAGTGTGTGTGTTAGTTCTTGTGGGTCAACAAAATCATATTCAATTGCATAAGCAGGCTGTGTAATTGTAACATTCTCTAAGCCTTTAATCGTTTTAACAAATTGCTCTTGAATTTCAGTTGGAAGTGAAGAGGATATTCCGTTTGGATATATTAAATCACTATCTAATCCTTCTGGCTCAAGAAATATCTGGTGTGACGACTTATTTTTGAATTTATGAATTTTATCTTCAATAGATGGGCAATACCTAGCTCCCATTGATTGTATTTCTCCCGAATACATTGGTGATAGGTTTAGGTTCTGAGCGATTATTTCATGGGTATTTTTATTAGTATGAGTAATAAAACAAGATATTTGAGGAATGTGGATATCTCTGTTGATAAAAGAAAATGGAACGGGTTTTTTATCTGGGTGTTGTTCATCTAAGTCATTGAAATTTATAGTTTTTTTAAGTAATCTTGGGGGTGTTCCTGTTTTCAATCTGCCTATTGAAAACTTTAGCTCTTTAAGCCTTTTTGCAAGCTTTATTGAGGGCTTATCACCAACTCTTCCAGCTTCTTGCTTTTCAGAGCCTATTCTTATTAATCCTTGTAAGAAAGTGCCTGTAGTTAAAACCACAGATTTAGATTGTATCTTTTTGTTATCACCTAAAATAACACCATTTACCTGATTATTTAAAACAATTAAATCTTCTACTGACCCCTCAATAATTTGAAGATTTTTTTGCTCAGATACAAGCTCGTTTATGGCATTTTTATATAAAATACGGTCTGTTTGCGCCCTTGGACCTCTTACAGCCGCACCTCTGCTGGAGTTTAACATTCTAAACTGTATACAGGATCTGTCTGTGGCTTTGGCCATAATTCCATCTAAAGCATCTATTTCCTTTACAAGATGTCCTTTTCCAAGACCTCCAATTGCAGGATTACATGACATTTCTCCTATTTTATCAACTTTATGAGTAATTAAAGCTGTTTTTGATCCAGTTCTTGCAGATGAGCATGCTGCTTCTACGCCTGCATGCCCCCCACCAATTACAATTACATCAAATTTATGGTCCATTTCTTTTTTCACGTGAAATTACTTTCCTATACAAAAATCACTAAATATTATATCTAAAATTTTCTCAATATCAAATTTTTGATTAATTCCATCAATATACATAATTGATCTTCTAACATTTTCAGCAGCAATATCTATTTGTTTTAAATCTAAACTTTTAAGTAGTACAAACGATTTCTTTAGGCTTTCCATGTGTCTTTCACGTGAAAAGACTGGTCCAGAAATTGGTTTTTTCTTTAATTTTGAAGATATTTTTTTAATAAGTGGTTCAATTCCATAACCAGATACTGATGAAATATTGTGTATCCCACTAATTTTCTTTTTATTTGTATCATATTTTGATTTAACAAATATTTTTGATTTGATTTTACTGTAGTTTTTCTTTTCATTGTTTTTGAGAAAAACTATATTTAAATCAGACTTTTCTGCGCTCTCTAGGGATCTTTCAATACCTATTTTTTCAATTAAATTTTTATATTTTCTTATTCCAGCTGTATCAATAAATGTGTATTTATCTCCTTGTATATCTAGCGTAGAGCTTACCAAATCTGTTGTAGTGCCTGGTATATTAGTAACTATAGAAACCTCCTTATTATTAATATAATTAATAAAGGAAGATTTTCCTGTGTTTGGCTTTCCAATAATAGTTATTTTAAAACCGTTATGAATTTGTCTAGATAAACTTGATCTTTCGATAATATTTTCAATTTGTTTATATATGTTCTTATTTTGTTCTCTTATGTTTTTATATATTGCTTTAGGAAGGTCTTCATCAGCAAAATCAATTATAGCCTCTATATCTGCTAGAAGTTTTTTTTGTTTATTTGATATTTCATTAACTAATTTATCTAAATTTCCACTTAAATTACCAATGGCTATCTTTCTTTGATTTTCAGTTTCTGCATTAACTAAATCATTAATTGTTTCAGCTTCCAAAACACTAAGCTTATCATTCATTAGAGCTCTTTTAGTAAACTCTCCAGGCTCAGCAAGTCTGATTTGTTTTTTTAATAGGGTTTTAGTTATTTTGTTAATTACAGAAACACTTCCATGACAAGATATTTCCACCATATCCTCCCCTGTGTAGCTTTTTGGTGATTTAAAAAAAGTTGTTAACGTCTGATCTATAAAGCTCTTTCCATCTAATAAGTCGTTTAATGTAGCAAAGTTTGTTTTAAATTTTTTTTTAGAAGATATTGATTTAATTATTGTATGAGAGCCTTTTCCCGAAACCCTAAAAACAGCTATACCTGATTTACCTCTTTGCGTAGCAAGAGCAAAAATTGTCTCTTTAGAAGCTTTCATTTTTTGGGAATTAAACCCAAGATGATATTAAGTAAATAAGAAAGATTATAAAAAAAATTTATATTTATTTAGTTCCCATGCTTTGGAAGAATTCGTTGTTAGTTTTTGTATTTTTCATTTTATCTAACAAGAACTCCATAGCTTCTGTGCTTCCCATTGGGGCTAGTATTTTTCTTAAAATAAAGATTTTTCCAAGCTCGTCTTTATCAAGTAATAATTCTTCTTTTCTTGTTCCTGATTTACCAATATCAAAAGCTGGATAGGTTCTTTTTTGACTTAGTTTTCTATCTAGAACCATTTCACTATTACCAGTACCTTTAAACTCTTCAAATATAACTTCATCCATTCTACTTCCTGTATCTATTAAAGCAGTAGCAATAATTGTAAGCGATCCACCTTTTTCTACGTTCCTTGCAGCTCCAAAAAATCTTTTCGGTCTTTGTAGAGCATTGGCATCAACACCGCCTGTTAATACCTTTCCACTAGAAGGCACAACAGTATTATATGCTCTTCCAAGTCTGGTGATTGAATCAAGGAGTATTACAACATCATGTTTATATTCAACCAGTCTTTTAGCTTTTTCAATTACCATTTCAGCGACCTGAACGTGACGAGACGCAGGTTCATCAAAGGTTGAACTAATTACCTCACCCTTAACTGATCTTTGCATATCAGTAACTTCTTCTGGTCTTTCATCAATTAATAGAACAATCAGTTTAGCGTCTGGACTATTAGCAGTTATAGCATTAGCAATTTTTTGCATAATTATTGTTTTACCAGTGAAAGGTTGTGCAACAATTAATTGTCTTTGTCCTTTTCCAAGAGGAGCAATAATATCAATTATTCTTTCTGTATTATCTGGCATAGGTTTTTCTTGCTCAAGTTTGAACCTTGCTTCAGGATACAATGGTGTTAAATCTTCAAAGTTAACCCTGTTCTTAACTAAATCAGTTTCTTGACCGTTTATTTTGTTAATTTTAGTTATGGCAAAGTATCTTTCTCCTTGCTTTGGAGATCTAATTTCACCTTCAACACTATCACCTGTTCTTAAGCTAAATTTTTTAATTTGAGATGGAGAAATATAGATATCATCTGGTCCTGGAAGATAATTTGACTCTGAAGACCTTAAAAAACCGAAACCATCTTGCATAATTTCAATAACGCCCAAACCAGTAATAATCTCACCCTCTTCAGCAATAGTTTTTAGAATTGCAAACATCAAATCTTGCTTTCTAAGTGACGAAGGGTTCTCTATACCAAGCTTGTCAGCCTGCTTTAAAAGCTCTTGGGGTTCTTTTCCTTTTAATTCTTGTAAATTCATAATGTTGATGGAGTAGTTTAGAAATGAAATATTTTAATAATCAAAATTGAAGTTAATGTCAAAATAATAATAAATATATAATTTATATATTTAATTGTAGTATTAGTTGTAAGGTTAAAAAGCTTAATTACTGCTTTATTATTGCATCATTCTTTATTTACCAACATATGAACAACAACACTAACAAATATGTTAATTTAAAGAATATTGAAAAAAAATTATTATTTTTAAATAATTTGTAATGCAAAAAACCTCTAATAACTTGTTATTAATTTTGTATAATAAAGATATTAACACCCACCTTATAATATTTAGACAAGTTATTAAGTTGTTGACAACACATTTTTAAAAAAAAAGAACTATTTCTTAAATTCAAATTATATTTAATAATGTTTATAACTATAATTTTTATTAACACACTTATGCACCAAAAATTTATATTAGCTAGTTCGAGCAAATCTAGATACAAAATATTAAAAAATGCAGGATTGAATTTCACACAAAAAAAACCGAATTGCAACGAAGAGGATATTAAACAAACTATTAATAGAAACACAAAGCCTGAGATTTTTGCAAAAAAACTTTCTTATGAAAAAGCAAGAAGTGTAAGTATAAAAAAATTGTACGCCAATAAAATTGTTTTGGGCTGTGATACTGTCATTTATCATAATGGAAAAATTTTAGATAAAGTAAATTCTATTGAGAAAGCTCAAAAAAAAATCAAGTTTCTATCAGGAAAGACACACTTAATAGTATCGGGCTTAACTATTTGTTTGAACGGCTCTAAAGTTTGGGAAAATTACGAAAAAACCCATGTTAAAATAAGAAAGCTTAATAACAGTGAAATAAAAACATACTTAAAAAAAACAGGTAAACAAATACTGAGTTCTGTTGGGTGTTATCAAATAGAGGGTTTGGGGCCCAATATTATTGAGAGCATAAAAGGAGATTATTTTAATGTTATGGGATTGCCTTTATTTAATTTGCTAGATTATTTATATTCAAAAAAATGAGAAAATTTTACGTAGTTGGGAACAAGGTATCTAAAAGTCTTTCGCCAACAATATTTAATTATTGGTTTAAAAAATATAACATTAAAGCAAGTTATGGATATTTAGAGCTTACAGAAAAAAACTTTCATAAAAAAATAAAAGAGGTTTTGGAGAAAAAAGACACGCTTGGTCTAAATGTAACCATCCCATTTAAAAACAAAATTATCAAACACCTTGGCAAAATAGACGCTCATGCAAAAAAAATTGGTGCTGTAAACTGTGTAACAAATAAAAAAACTATAAATGGAACCAATACTGATTGGACAGGATATTACAAAACTATACCAAACATAAAAAAAACTAAAAACAGAAAAGTTATTATTCTGGGTTATGGGGGAGCATCACACGCCATTCACTATGTTTTAAAGAAGAGAGGGTTTAAAGATATTTTAATTTTTAACAGATCCAAGAAAAAAATTAAGTATTCAAAAAACACTGAGTATACAAAAAAATATAGTGATCTTAAAACACACCTTGAAGGAGTTTTTTTAATAATTAATACTACACCAATAAACCCCATGTTGAAAAAACACTTAAAACTTATTACCAAATCCACAATTGTAAGTGACATTGTTTACAGCCCAAAAAATACCTCATTTCTCAAACAGTTTCCGAAGAATAAAAAGATTTATGGAATATCTATGTTGATAGAACAGGCCAAACCGTGTTTTAAAATGTGGTTTGGTAAAAACCCATCTGTAGATAAAAAAATGCTTAACGCTATTTATAAAAAAATTTAATGACAAAAACTATAGCAATAACAGGCGGCATAGGATCGGGTAAATCCACCTTTTGTAGTAAATTAAAAGAAAAAGGTTTTAAAATTCATAGCTCAGATGAGCAGGTGGCCAAAATATATAAAAACCCTGAAAAAAAATTTGTTAATTATTTACGCACCATAGGTTTGTCTAAGTCCATTTCAAAAAAAAACATAGATAAAAAAATTATATCAAAGATTATTTTTGAAAATAAACAGATAAGAAAAAAGCTCGAGTTATACATATTTAATATAATTAGAAAAAAGAGGTCTGATTTTATAAAAAAAGAAAAACAAAAAAAAACAAAATTAATTTTTATTGATATACCATTATTATTTGAAAACAATTTAGAAAAACAGTTCAACAAAGTAATATCGATAATAGCCACTAAACGAGCAAGATTAAAAAGATTAAAAAAAACGAGAAAAATGACTGAAAACCAATTTAAGAATATAACCCGATCTCAAACATCAGATGTTATAAGAAAAAGGAAATCTGATTATGTTATTTATAACAACTCGACATTAAAGGATTATAAAATTAAGATTAGTAAGCTAATAAGTAAACTTTAGTTAAAACAATGAGAGAAATAGTAATTGATACAGAAACCACAGGCCTTGATTATAAGATCGGTGACAGAATAATAGAAGTTGGTTGTGTTGAGCTCAAAAACTATGTTCCTACAGGAAACACACTCCAATTTTATTGCAAACCAGACAGAAGCATAAGTGAAGGAGCAAAAAACATTGTAGGTCTTTCAGATGATTTTCTTAATCAACAAAAACCATTTGAAGAAAACCACAAGGAGCTTTTGAATTTTTTGAAAAATGATACATTAATAATTCACAATGCATCATTTGATTTAGGTTTTTTAAATAATGAGTTGTCAATCTTAGGATTACCTCATTTAGATAATCCTGTAGTTGATACCGTTTCTCTTGCAAGAGAGGTTCTAAATACAAGAATAGCTAACCTCGACTATTTGTGTAGAAGATTTAACATTGATTTATCAGATAGATCATTTCACGGAGCCTTACTTGACTCCCAACTTCTAGCTGCAGTTTATTTAGAGTTAAGAGGAGGTAAGCAATTTTCTATGGAGCTGAATTCAAACATTGATGAAAAAAACACACAAATTAACAACAAAAACGAAACAAAAACCAAAATAATAGAAGTTAATAAAGAAGATTATCTAGCCCACAAAGAAATGTTAAAAAAACTAAAAACCCCCCTCTGGAAAAAATTTAACTATTAATATTTAAAAAAGTTATTATATTAAAATTAAATGATTTACGGCGACCTTCAATTTTTTGATATTCTAATTTTTGCGGCTATTGCTGGATTTATTATTTATAGATTAAGAAGCGTTCTTGGAAAAAGAACAGGGTTTCAAAAAAATATATCAGAGCCAAAACCTCAAGAAACTAAAAAACAAGAGGACGCTCCAAACATACCTTCTTTAATGGATAATGAGACAAAGCTTGAGGTTGTATATAAAAAAGTAAATAATTTTAATCACCGAGAATTTCTTGACGGCGCCAAGAAAGCATTTGAAATCATAATTTCATCTTTCAATAATGGAGATAAAAAAACACTGAAAAATCTAGTATCCAAGAATGTTTATTCTGCTTTTGAAAAAGCAATTGATGAGAAAACAAATAATCCAGAATCACAATTTTATTCACTCATTGTTGAAGGTATCGCAGATGCGAAAGTAGAAAATAACACTATATCAATATCGGTCAACTTTATTAGTGAGCAGATGTTAAATAACGATGAAGGTTCTATTGTTAAAAATAAAGACACCTGGACTTTTGAAAAACCTGTAAACTCCTCTAGCCCTATATGGATACTAACTCAAACTTAATATTTGTACTTTAAAGAACTCAAAGACCGAATTAAAAAAAATGAAGGTTATTCTGATAAGCCTTATCAAGATCAATTAGGCTTTTATACTATTGGTTATGGTCATCTTATTACAGAAAAAGAAAATAAATATTACATTAAAAAATTTAAAAAAAAATATTTTGAAGAATTGTTTGAGATAGACTTTAAAAAAGCACACGAACAATACAAAAAAAAATTTTTTAAAAAAAACCACACAACTTCAGAGAAGGAATTACTAATAGAAATGATTTTTCAACTAGGAGCAAAAGGCGTCTCTAAATTTAAAAAAATGCTCTATTTTTTAAATAAAAAACAAAAATTCATGGCATCACTGGAGATGTTAAACAGCTTGTGGTATTTGCAAACCCCTGAAAGAGTTAAGAATTTAATTAAAAACTATACAAAAAAATAATGGAAGAAGATTTTTTTCTAAAAAACATGAAGGGTGTAAAACCTTTTAAAAAAGATACCTCCATAGTTAAAAGAAAAACAACTAATAAAAAAAAAGTAAAATTAAATAAAAAAACTAATACTAAAAATACCAGCAAAAAAACAATAACTGAACACAAAGTTAGTAGCTCAGAGTTTAAATTATCATTTGGTGAGGTTAATAAGGAGCTTAAGCGGGGAAAAATTAATATTGACAGAAGAATTGATCTTCACGGGTACGGTTTAGTTGAAGCGCATGAAAAATTTATAAGTGAGGTGAAAAAAAATTATAACAAGAATAAAAGATGTTTGCTTATAATTACTGGAAAGGGTGTTCATAAAAAAATTCAAGATGAGCAAGACACAAACCCTAAACTTTTCTATGGAAAGATTAAAAACTCGATAATAAACTGGATAAACGAAGACGATCTTAAGAAATATATCCTAACATATCAAGATGCGGGTTTTGAACATGGGGGTGACGGAGCTCTTTTTGTCTATTTAAGAAAAAAAAAGTTTTAAATTTTTTCTAACTTGAATACCCTTTTTTTGAAATGAATAAGAATTTCATATGGAAGCAAATCATCTTTAACTAAGAATTCAATTTTTTTTAGATCATTTCTTTTATGGTCAGCCCAAATATTTACATAGTCTTCAATGTCTAAAATTATATTTCCATCCTCTCTTTCGTTTTGTTTAAGTGTGTAAATTCTTCTCCCATCAATTGTTTTTGCCTCATTTTCTCCATTTAAAATATTTATAAAAGAGGTAATTGGGTCAAAATATAAATATAAGCCTTCTAGGTCTACTCTAGCTATTTCTTCTTCTATAGGCTCTTGTTTTAATTCAATTAAATAATCATCAAAAGACATTTTAACTATTTTTGTTTTCTTCTTAGTTTTCCAAAACTGTTTATAATTCTGAGTCTTAAATATGTTGTTTTCAATAACACCATTTGAAAGATAGCTTCCTTCAAATTTATATAAAGGTGAAAAAATACCTGAATTTTTCAAATTAATTTCTGTTTGATAAATATTA
The DNA here is from genome assembly GCA_902522865.1 of uncultured Alphaproteobacteria bacterium. Lineage (GTDB taxonomy): Bacteria > Pseudomonadota > Alphaproteobacteria > HIMB59 > CACPNW01. Next base: position 68,519 of record CABYXC010000001.1, read on the forward strand.
TCATTAATATTTAATGACCAACTAAAATTACCAATTTTAATTCCTGTGGTGCTGACCTTATACTTTGCACTAAAACTATTTGCATAGGATGTATTAATTACAAATATAATAAAAATTATTAGAAATTTATTCAAACACAACCTCGTAAACATCAAGTTCTCTTTTTGTAAATTTCTGATCAGGTGAATTTATTTTTAGCACCTTATATTCTTTCTCTAAATAATTAATATCTGAGGGGCTCCCAATTAAAGTAAAGTTTTCATTTATATTTTTATTAAGAGGAGATACTATTTTAAAGTGGTTTGTTATTTCACTACCTTCTTTATGTGGCATATAGAAATTAATATCCTTATCTCTTAATTCAAAATTAAGGCTTGAAAATAAAAGCCTATCTGAAACCACTATATTTTTTACAACACCATCTGAAGAACCACTGTAAATTTTTAGAGCATAATCATTTATACCACTTATTCGGTCAAAAATTTTAGACGGATAGCTCATTCCAATCATTACAAAAAGAATTAAGCAGATAATAAAATTAAACATGTAATTAGCTATCTTTAAAAAAGAATTATTAATTCTAATATATAAAAGAGCAAATAAAGAAATTAAAGCTGGAGCAGCCCAATTTGCATTAGCTCTGACAATAATAGCTTCTACTAAAACAATTAAAATTATAGGCATAGAAAATATTAGAAAAATTTTTTGAATATAGTTCCATTTATTAAATCCAAATATCCCACCCAAAACCATAAACGGGCCTAACATTAAAACTTGAATTAACAAAAATTCTAAACCTCTAATGAGATCTATTTCAATATTTCCAAAATTTGCATTATCCGAAGTATGCTGAAGTGTTATCCAATCATTATTAATGTTCCAAATAATATTTGGTATGATGATTATAAATACAGATAAAAATGTAAGACTAAAACCTAATAAATTATCAAAAAAAATTTTTCTAAATCTTTTATCAAGTAAAATTAATATAAATAAACAGATTACAAAATACATAGCTGCATATTTTGATAAAAAACCTAACCCCAGAAAAATACCTAATAATATAAAATTTTTTAAAGCTTGTTCACTGTTGATCTTAATTAATTCATTAAGTGAGAGTGTCCAAAATAATAATAAAAAAAGATCAGTACTAATTATAAAAGATGAAAGAGAAACAGCTGGTATAAATAAAAAAATTAAACAACCCGCAAATGAATCTTTTTTATTTAGTCCAGATTTGAGTAAAAGATTATAAATACTCCAGGCAATCAAAAAATACACAAACGATGGGAGAAGTTTTAATGAAACAAAACTACTACCTAATATTTCCGTATAAACTCTTATTATCCAAGACAAAAAAGGAGGCTTTGAAAAATAACCAAAGTCAACATTTTTTGACCATAACCAATACTGTGCTTCATCACCAAACAAATTAAAAGTAGTAAAATTTAAGGCGCTTATTTTTAATAAAAGTAAAACAACAAATGATGGCAATAGAATTTTATTTAGCATAATATTTTTTATACAATTCAAATAAAACTATATTTAAAATTACAATTAAAAAACCAGCAAAAAAAATGTCACTTAAGAAATGACCACCAGCCATTATTCTAATTAAACCTAGTACTAAACCAGCAAAAGCACTTGCATAGAGAAAAATTATTTTTTTTGTAATTAAATATAGAATTATAATTGAAAACCCAACAGAAGCATCGCCTGAAACAAAAGAGCAATTTCTTTCGCAAGCGTTGCTTATTTCAAACCACGGAGAAAAAGTTTCTTTTCCACCTAATTGTAAAACATCATTTGGTCTAGCCCTCCCCCATAAATTTTTAAGTATCAGGTTTACAAAAATTAACACCCCAATAATTTGAGAACCCCACAACAAAACTATTTCCTTGATAGAAAATTTATAATTAAAAAAAATTTTATCAATTTTAGTGAAACGCCCAACTATTGGTAAAATTAAAATATAAATAAGTATTAATGGTAATAAAATATCTCGAAACAATATTGAAGTTAAATCAAAACTTTGTAAAGCAAACTGTTGTGATCCATAATAAAACAAACCTGAAATATACAAATCTATGGATGGACCTGAAGTAATAAACACACAACTAATTACTAAAAATAATACATAATTATAAATCTCTGAATTGTTTTCAGGCAACAAATTTGAAAATTTATATTGGGCATATTTCTTTTCTAAGATTGTGTTTATAATTTTGAAAGATATAAGTGCTAATACAGCACCGGCAACAATGTCAGTAAAAAAGTGAGCACCAACTACAACTCTACTCAAAGCAATAACAGACGCTAAAAGATAAAAAAAATATTTTAGTTTTGGAAAAGTGGCTACAAGAATAAAACAAATTATAAATATAGTTGATGAATGGCCTGAAGGAAAGGAATGAAAATTTGAGTCGAAAGTAAAAAAATTAAAACCAAAAGAGCCCTCAAAATTTGTGTGATTGGGTCTTGGTCTTCCAACAATATGCTTCAGAACCTGAGTTACAACTCCAACAACCAAAATATAAAAAAAAGACGATACAAAAAAATTACTTATATTTTTTTGTTTTTCAATTTTTATAAATTCTAATCTGTTGTTCAAATAAACAACACCAAATCCAATAACAGAAATAGCAAAATACCAAGACGAGCTCCCGAGCCTTGTTATGTCTACAAAAAATTCTTTTAAATAAACACTATTAAGACTTTTATTAAAATCTTTAAAATAATTATACAGCCCTAGATCTAAATTGAATGATATGAAAACATTTAAAGATATTATTAAAAGAACAAGTAGCTCAATTCTTATATTTTTAAAAAGACTCATTTTATAATTTTTAAAAAATTAAATGAGCTTTACAATATAAACTTCGATAAGTCCTGACTTTTAATAAGTTCTCCTAAGCTATTTTCAACGTATTCCTTATTAATTATTATTTCTGTAGGGCCTATATCTGAGGCAGTATAACTAACCTCTTCAAGTAGTTTTTCCATTACAGTATGTAGCCTTCTAGCGCCTATATTTTCTACGTTCTGATTTATCTCTGTAGAGAGAGAAGCGATGGTATCAATTCCATCTTCTTCAAATTTCAAATCGACCTTCTCTGTTCCCAGAAGTCCTTGATACTGCTTAATCAAACTGTTTTGTGTTTCAGTAAGAATAAGTTTAAAATCTTTTTTATTAAGACTATCAAGCTCTACTCTAATTGGTAATCTACCTTGAAGTTCAGGAAGCATATCTGATGGTTTTGACAAATGAAATGCGCCTGATGCAATGAACAAAATATAATCGGTTTTTACAACACCATATTTAGTAGTTACTGCAGTTCCTTCAATAAGTGGTAACAAATCTCTTTGAACACCTTCTCTTGAAACGTCTGCACCACTTCTATCTGCTCTAGAGGTAATTTTATCTATTTCATCTATAAAAACGATACCATTTTGTTCAACATCATCTAATGCTCTTGAGTTTATTTTATCTTTATCTAAAAGTTTATCAGTTTCCTCATTTAACAAATATGCATGAGAATCTTTAACACTCATTTTTTTCATTTTCTTTTGATTGCCAAAACCTTTTCCAAATACATCACCTAAATTAATCATACCCATTTGAGAACCAGGCATGCCAGGTATGTCCATAGTTGGTAAACTTAAATTTGCATTAGCTGAAACTGGAATTTCAACCTCATTATCATTTAGTTCACCTGATCTTAGTTTTTTCCTAAAATTATCTCGAGTAGCTGGCGTTGAGCTTTTAGAAACTAAAACATCTAAAATTCTTTCTTCTGCATTTTTTTCTGCTTTTGCCTTCACCTCTTGACCCATTTGTATTTTTGTTTTTGTAATACTTATCTCAACAAGATCTCTTATAATTTGCTCAACATCTCTTCCTACATATCCAACTTCTGTAAACTTAGTCGCCTCTACCTTAACAAAAGGTGCGTTTGCTAACTTAGCAAGTCTTCGTGAGATTTCTGTTTTACCGCAACCTGTTGGGCCAACCATTAAAATATTTTTTGGTACTATTTCTTCTTTTAAAGAATCATCAAGTTGTTTTCTTCTCCATCTATTTCTTAAAGCAACTGCAACAGCTTTTTTTGCATTGTTCTGACCTATAATAAATTTATCTAATTCAGAAACAATTTCTCTTGGGCTAAAACTAGATTCCATTCTACAGCTCAATAGTTTCTGAAATAATATTATGATTTGTATAAATACAAATATCTGCAGCTATATTAAGTGATTCTAAAGCAATTTCTTTTGCATCCATTTTTGTATTTTTCATTAATGCTTTGGCAGCACTATTTGCGTATGGACCCCCAGAACCTATTGCAAGTATACCATCGTCAGACTCGATTACATCACCAGTACCTGATAATAATAAACTTACATCTTTATCGGCTACTATCATCATAGCTTCTAATCTTCTTAGATATCTATCTGTTCTCCAATCTTTAGCTAATTCAACACATGCTCTTTTAAGTTGGTTTTTATATTGATCTAATTTTCCCTCTAATCTTTCAAATAAAGCGAATGCATCTGCAGTAGATCCTGCAAAACCAGATATAACAGTTTCATCGGCACCAAGTCTTCTAATTTTTTTTACATTTGATTTCATTACGGTATTACCAAGACTAGCCTGACCATCACCCGCAATAACGACAAGATTATCTTTTCTAATTCCTACAATAGTTGTTGATTTAATAATGTTTTTTTCCATTCATTGATAAGATGGCTATTTAATTATTTTTATCAAGTAATTTACCTAGAATAAATCATATTTCACTGATATTAGGCAAAAATGCGAAAAGGTAAAGTCGAGAGAAACACTAAAGAAACAAAGATAAGTTGTGAAATTAACTTAGATGGCGCTGGACAATCTAAAATTTCAACACAAATTGGTTTTTTTGATCATATGCTGGAATTATTATCTCATCACAGCTTGATAGATATAAATTTAAAATGTGAAGGAGACACTAATGTTGATCTTCACCATTCTGTTGAAGATACTGCTTACGCAATTGCTTTAGCTATAAACAAAGCACTTGATGATAAAAAAGGAATTAATAGATATGGTTTTTCATATGTCCCAATGGATGAATGCTTATCAAGATGTGTTATTGATTTAAGTGGAAGGCCTGAGATTGTATGGAATGTTAATCTTGGTTTAAAAAAAATTGGTGAAATGGATACAGAGTTATTCCATGAATTTTTTAAAGCCTTTTCAAATGAATCTAAATGTAATTTACATATCGAAAACTTATATGGAAAAAATAATCACCATATCATAGAATCATGCTTTAAGGCTTTTGCCAAAAGTTTAAGATTTGCTGTCGAAATAGATAACAGAAGAGAAGATAATATACCATCATCAAAAGGCACTCTTTAATTTTTAATGAAAAAGATCACTATTGTCGATTACGGCTCAGGCAACGTTTTGTCTGCTCAAAAATCTTTTGTTAAGATAGCAAAAGATAACAATATTGAGGCTGATGTTTTAATTTCAAAAAAACTAAATGATGTAAAAAATTCAACACATGTTGTATTGCCAGGCCAAGGAGCCTTTTCTACATGCATGAATGGTTTAAAAAAAACAGATGGCTTGATAGATGAGCTTTGTGAATTTGCATTAATAAAAAAGAAACCATTTTTAGGTATTTGTGTTGGTATGCAAATGTTAGCTAATATAAGTGAAGAAAACGGAGATCATGAAGGCCTAGGTTGGATAGACGGTCAAATTAAATTATTGCCTGAAGATAATTTAAAGCTTCCTCATATGGGTTGGAACTTGGTAATGCCAACAAATTCAAAAAATAATAACTTAATCTCAACTAAAAATGACTATTACTTCGTTCACTCTTACTATTTCGAATGCGCTGATAAAGACAATATTTTGGCAGAAACTAAGTACGGAATAAATTTTGCTTCAATAGTTGGAAAAGAAAATATATATGGCGTGCAGTTTCATCCTGAAAAAAGTTCCTCCCATGGGTTAAACTTATTAAAAGAATTTATTAGAGTATGAACATGTCTATACAACTAAAAGAAAAAATTAATATTTCAGTCGATAGCATTGAAACACTTACGGATGTAGATTTAGCAGATCTTTGTAATATTACAGAACAAGCAATAAAAGCTGGAGGTGGTTTTGGTTGGTTAAGAGTTCCCACAAGAGATATTTTAATTGATTACTGGACCAAAAGAACTAATGATAAATATATCAAACTTATTGTTGGTAGATTAAACGGCGTTATAGCTGGAACCCTTCAACTTGCATATGAGGCACCAAATATTGAGTCTAGGAAAAATATCGCACGTATAAGAAGACAGTTTGTTGCTCCTTGGGCAAGGGGTTATGGTTTGGCTAAAACAATGATTGATCACACTGAACAAATTGCCAAAGAAGATAACATTAAATCTTTGCAGTTAGCTGTAAGAGAAACACAAGATGCAGCAATAAAACTATTTACAGGTAAAAATTATATAAAGTGGGGTGAAAATCCATACTATGCCTACATTAACGGAAGTTTTATTAAGGGTTACTATTACTATAAAAATCTGTAGTGCAAATTATACCAGCCATTGATTTAAAAGATAATAAATGTGTTAGACTTTCTAAAGGTAAAGATAACACTAGCGTTGTTTACAATGAAGACCCAGAAAAACAAGCTATCTACTTTGAACAAATTGGTTGTAAAAAACTTCACTTGGTTGACCTAGATGCTGCTTTTGGTAGATCAAATGTTAACTTTGAAACAATAAAGAAAATTAGAAAATCAATTTCAATACCGATACAATTAGGAGGTGGGGTTCGGAGCTTAGATTTAGCAAAAAAATATTTTGAAGTTGGAATAAATAATTTGATTATTGGGTCAATGTCTGTTGAAAAACCAAATGAAGTTATAATTTTATCAAATATTTATGCGGATAAAGTATATATATCATTAGATATTCTTGAAGATAACATAATGATAAAAGGCTGGGATAAAAATTCAGGAAAAAAAACACAAGACATTCTTGATATTTATACTAACTCAAAAATTAAAGGTTATGTAATTACAGATATTCAAAATGATGGAATGCTAAAAGGTTTAAACTTAGATTTTATTAGTAATTTTATAAAAAAAATAAACTTAATTAAAAAATTTAACAAAAAAATTATAATTGCAGGCGGTTTAACAGATTACTCTGATCTAACAAATTTAAAAAAACTTAACACAAAAAATATTGAAGGAATAATTTCAGGTAAATCTTTCTATGAAGGAAAGATTGATCTAGTAAGGGCCCAAAAAATTCTAAACTAAAATGGTAAAAAAAAGAATCATCCCATGCTTGGACGTTAAAGATGGAAGGGTTGTAAAGGGTATCAATTTTTTAAATTTAATTGATGCAGGAGATCCTGTTGAACAAGCAAAACACTATTCTGATAATGGGGCTGATGAAATATGTTTTTTAGATATTAGCGCATCATTAGAAAATAGAGATACAATGATAAATGTAGTTAAAAAAACCGCAAACGAGGTTTTTATTCCCCTAACAGTTGGCGGTGGAATTTCATCAATAGAAAATATACAAGCCTTACTTAAAGCCGGTGCAGACAAAGTTTCTATAAATTCTGCAGCAATTAAAAATCCTAATATCATTAAAGAGGCTTCTGAATATTTTGGAAACCAATGCATTGTTGTGGCAGTTGATGCAAAAAAACACAATAATGATTGGTTTGTTTATTCTCATGGTGGGACTAAGAAAACTGATTTACTTGCTTTAAGCTGGATAGAAAAAGTTCAAGAACTAGGAGCTGGGGAAATTCTTTTAACATCAATGGACAAGGATGGCACAAAATCTGGCTTTGATAATGAGCTACTGGGTAAAGTATCAGAATTTATAAAGATACCAGTTATAGCTAGCGGGGGAGTTGGAACTCTAGATCATTTCTATGACGGTGTAGTTAAAGGTAAAGCTGATGCATTATTAGCGGCCTCAGTCTTTCATTTTAATGAAATTAGCATTAAAGAAGTAAAGGAATACTTAAAAGGTAAAAATATAAGCATTAGAGATTAAATTTTATGAAAATTGAAGACTTAAATGAAATTATAAATAATAGAATACAAACAAGAAAAAAAAATTCGTATACCAATAAGTTATTAAAGTTAGGTCCAAAAAAAATAGCTCAAAAATTTGGAGAGGAATCCTCAGAATTAATTATAGATTTTTTAAAAGGATCAAAAAAAAGAACTATAGAGGAAGCTGTGGATGTAATATACCACCTTTTAATTTTATTAAAGTCAAAAAGAATTTCAATCAATGAAATTCACAAAGAGCTAGAAAAAAGAAAATAAGACACCATGTATGATGAAAACAATATCTTTGCAAAAATATTAAGAAAGGAAATACCTTGTGATAAAGTTTATGAAGATGAGTTTAGTTTATTTTTTAATGATATTAATCCCCAAGCTAAAATACATATTTTAGGTATACCAAAATTCCCTTGTACAACTTTTTCCGATTTTTTAAAAAATGCAGATGATCAAAATATCACGTCTTTTTTTAAAAGTGTTCAGTTCGTAATAAATGATATTAATATTGAAAACAAAGGTTATAGGCTGATAACAAACTCAGGAGAGGATGGTGGACAAGAGGTTCCACACTTTCATATTCATATTTTAGCTGGAGAAAAAATCGGAAGTTTAAGATAAATTATAGTTTCTCTCTTATAATAACATAATTAACAATTTCATTAACACCCTTTATGTTTTTAAGTGCAACAGTCATTTCATCCAAAAGATCTGGGCGCGCTGTAATACCCGCTACATAAATTTTACCTTGGATAGTTTCAAAATTAAATGTAATTGCTTTTAACCCAACAGTTTTAGCAGCTACGGCTCTTGCTTGTGTATTAATCCATAAATCACTAGCATAGTCTTTCAAGGTTGTTCTATTCCCAATTTCTATTTCATTTATAATTTCTTTAACACCTTCAACTTCCCAAACTAATCTTACTGCATCAATTCTAATTTCTTGATTATCAACAAGACCAGTTAATAAAATTCTACCTTCTAAAACACTTGTATTTATATTTACAAAAAGATTGTTATCTGCATTAAGGAATTTTGCTGCAATATTTACTTTAATCGTTGCGTCATCAACCACTGTACCAAAAGACCTTTCTCCCTCAGCAACTACTAAAGCACTACCTCCCCCTGTAGCAAGTACGCTTGCTGGTGAACAACCATAATTAACAGATGCAAAAATCAGAAGTATTGGAATAAATAAAATTTTAATTACTTTTTTAATTTTAACAGCCATTTGTAAATTTTGTTTTTATTAATTTTTGTAAATTTATGTACTATTTCGACGACGTCGGTCAAAGAAAATTTTGAAGCCATTTTTTTTAATTCTTTACTATATAAATCAATATTATCAAAATCTTGCTTTTTTGATGTTTGTATATCGATAACAGCAACAAACTCTCCTTTAATATTTTCTTTATGTTCTAGTATCTTATCTTTCACATTGATTGGAGTTCCTCTAAAAATGAACTCATTTACCTTTGTAAGTTCTTTACATATTGAAATTGAGCTATTAGCTATAATTTTTTCTAGGCAATCTAAAAAATCAATTAATTTATGACTTGAGACAAAAAGTATAGAAGTCCTGTTTTCTTGAGAAATATTTTTACAAAGATCTTCCATCTTTTTTTTAGATTTTGGAACAAACCCAAAAAAAGCAAATTCTGATATTGGTAATCCAGATAACTGTAAACTCGATATAATTGACGAGGGGCCAGGTACAGATGTAACTCTAATATTATTTGCAATACAATATTGTACTAAATTATATCCAGGATCTGAAATAAGTGGCGATCCTGCGTCAGAAATTAGAACACAATTTTTATTTTTTAATACTACTTTAATCTGATTTATAATTTTATGCTCATTATAATCGTGTAAAGCTATTAATTTCTTTTTAATGCCTAATTTATTTAGTAGCTTAAGTGAGTGTTTAGGATTTTCACAAATAATAATATCACATTCTCCAAGAACTCTTACGGCCCTGTAGGTTATGTCATCTAAATTGCCAATAGGTGTCGCTACAATTGAGAGACCATTAATAATATTATCCATAATTTATATATCTATATTTATAATTTCATGTACTCCAGCAAATTTATCTAGACAAGATACAAAAAATACTCAAGAAACAACTATTTCTGAAAAATCAATTGAAAATAAACATGAAAAAAAAGCAATTGAAAAAAAAGAAGGCGAACAAGATAAGCTGAATAAGACTTTAGATGATGTTGTCTTAGATAAAACAATTGTTGCTTTATTTGCAAAAGATGACGAGGAAAAAACTACAAAACAATTCTTGAATACCTATGAGTTGGGAATTTATAATCTTGGTATAAGTGATGTTGTTATACAAATCGAATTTTTTGAAAATGAAAATGAGCTAAAAAAAATTATAGAAAAAAATTTATTACCTGGAAGAATTTTTCTAGGTCCAATACAATCTAAGTATGCAAAGTTTTTAGATAACTATTGTGCTGATGAAGTAATATTTTTTTCATACTCCTCTAAATCTTCTTTAGCAAAAGATTGTGTTTATTTAATAAATTTTTTTCCACAAAATGAACTTTCACAACTTATGTTATATTTAGACGATGATGCAAGAGTAGCCCTTCTTTATCCTGAGAATGAATATGGATATTTAATAAATAGTTTTATAGATGATATAATTTTTCAAAGCCCAGCAATTTTAGTCAACAGATCTTCTTATAAGAAAGACCTATCAAATGTAAGAGAATCAATAAAAGAACTGGGAAAATATGAATTGAGAAAATATGAATTGAATAGACAAAAACAAATTTTATCCTCTAAACAAGATAAAAAATCAAAAAAAAGATTAAAAAAATTAGAAAGATTTAAAACGACAAGTGACTATGATTTTACACATATATTAATTGCTGATTATGGATTGAACTTGTTACAGGTTGCGCCTCTTCTCCCTTATTACGATATAGATCCTAATATTGTAAAGTTTATGGGCACTGGAGTAATCGATGATAAAACTTTCTTTTATGAACCATCACTACAAGGCGCAATCTTTCCAGGGATTCCTGAAACAAGAAGAATAAACTTAATTAATAATTATAAGGAAATATATGATGAAGATTTTTTAAGAATTTCAACACTTCCATACGATTTAATAGGATTAATAAATTTTATTTATTCAAAAGAAAATAAAATTAGTGATGTAATAAAACTACTAAATAATCCAAATAAAAAATTTAACGGTGTTGATGGAAATTTTTATTTTAAAAATAATATGATCGAAAGAGATCTTAATATATTAAAAATAAATAACGGAAGTTCTCTTGTAATTAATTAGTTAAAAAGTTAATCAATTTTGTTACTGCTATGGACCTGTGGCTAATTTTATTTTTTTCTCTAGTCCTTAATTCAGCTAATGTTTTGTTATAATTTCTAGGAATAAAAATTGGATCATAACCAAAACCAAATCTACCCGTAGCTTTTTCAGAAATTTTTCCATCAATTTTACCATTAAATATTAGGTTTTGATTATCTTTAACTGTTAGGCTTATTGAAGTTTTAAAGTAAGCATTTTGTTTATTATTTTTTTTAGTACTTTTAATAATACTTTCAAAACAATCCTTATTGCTTTTGAAGTTATTTAAAAATCTTTTTGAAAGAACGCCCGGTTTCCAATTTAAGCTTTCAATGCATATTCCTGAGTCATCGGCAAAACAAGGAATGCTAGTTTTATTAAATCCATAGTCTGATTTTATTTTTGCATTTTCCTCGAAAGTTTGGCCGTTTTCCACTGGCTCTTCACTTATTTCTAGATCATTTAATGAAAGAAGTTCTAGATTAAAATTGTTAAATATTTTTTTAATTTCAATTATTTTATTTTTATTGTTCGAAAAAAATAATAATTGCCTCAATTTATTTCAAAGCCTCTTTTTGTTTAGAAATTATCTCTTTAACTCCAATTTTTGCAAGCGAAAACATTTCTGTAAACTGAGCATCATTGAAAAAAAATTCCTCCCCCGTAACCTGTATCTCAGATATTTCATCTGAATCACAAATCACAAAATTTGCATCTACTTGAGCATCTGAGTCTTCCTTGTAATCCAAGTCTAATATTGCTTTATTTTCAACTATACCAGTTGAGACCGCACCTATAAAGTTTTTGATAATTGGTTTTTGGAGATTATAATTTTTCTTCAATTTTTCTATTGCTAGATATAAAGAAATAAAACCCCCACTTATTGAAGCAGTTCTTGTTCCACCATCTGCTTGAATTACATCACAGTCTATTTTTATTTGACGCTCTCCAAGATTTGAAAGATCTACAATTGACCTTAAGCTGCGCCCAATTAACCTTTGTATTTCTTGTGTTCTGCCTGACTGCTTTCCTTTTGCTGCTTCTCTATCCATTCTTGTATTTGTAGACCTTGGCAGCATGCCGTATTCTGCTGTGACCCAACCTTTTCCAGTATTCTTTAACCAATGAGGAACTTTTTCATCAATTGTCGCAAGACAAAGTACATGAGTATTTCCAAATTTTACTAAACACGAACCATCAGCATGAATGTTAACATTTTTCTCAAATGAAATTTCACGCATTTGATTGAAGGATCTATCTTTTCTCATTTAAATTTAATAATAGTAGATAAATAATATTTTTAAATAAAATTCTTATGTCCGATAATGTATATGCACAAATTAATGAAAGATCGAAATTAATTTTCAAAAAATTAGTTGAGTCATATCTTGAGACTGGGTCTCCAGCAGGATCAGAAACAATTATGAAGATGGGGGGATTAAATCTTTCCTCAGCATCAATTAGATCCATTTTATCTAATTTACAAAAAGAAGGGCTACTGTATGCTCCGCATAGATCGGCAGGAAGAATGCCTACTGAAAAAGGCATGAGATTTTTTGTTGATGGACTTTTAGAATTTGGCAGGATATCTAAAATAGATAAAGAAAATATTAAACAACAGTGTTTAACTAAAGGCAAATCTTATGAGGAGGTTCTCGATGTTGCTTCTAAGGCTATTTCAGGATTATCAAGTTATGCGGGAATAGTTATTGCCCCAAAATTTCAAAAAAACTTAAAACATGTTGAATTCATAAGACTTAATAATACTCAATTAATGCTTATTCTTGCTTATGAGAACGGAGAAGTAGAAAATCGTATCATAGAAGATAATGGAAAATATAATAGTTCATTATTAATACAGGCATCAAACTACCTTACGTCAAAGTTTAACAATAAAAATATTTCTCAAATTAAAAGATTAATACAAACAGAAATAAAAAATTCACAAAATGAGCTAGAGTCAATTTCTTCCAAATTAATTCAACAAGGTATTATTCAAACTCAGCCCAACAGCAAAAATCCTTATATTTTTCTTCATGGTCAATCAAATTTACTTAAAGATGAAATAGTTTCAAAAGATTTAGATCAAATCCGAAATCTTTTTGATGAAATTGAGAAAAAATCAAGTTTTGTAGATATATTAGAAACTGCAGGAAAAGCAAAAGGGGTTCAAATTTTTATTGGATCTAAAAATTTTTTGTTTAAACACTCTGGTCTTTCTATGGTAATGGCCCCATATAAAAATAATGAACAAGAAATTATAGGAGCTATTGGAGTGGTTGGCCCAACCAGATTAAATTACTCTAAAATTGTTCCACTTGTTGATTATACATCTAAAATTATTGGAAAGGTGATTGATTAATGGTTGAAAAAAAAGAAAAAGATAACCAACAAGAAGAAGTTAAAGAACCTGATTCTGAGAATGTTGAAAACGAAGAAGATAATAATGATAGTCAAGAAAACACAGACTCAGAAGAGACAACTGAAGATGAAAATATAGAAGAAGATAGTTTAGAAAAGGAAATAGAAACACTAAAAGAAGAAAAAATTCGGTTACTCGCGGAAATGGAAAACCTTAGAAAAAGATTTGAACGAGAAAAAATTGAAACGATAAAGTTTGGCAGCATAAATTTAGCAAGAGATATTTTATCGCCAGGAGATAATCTAGAAAGAGCGCTAGACGCATTACCAGAAGATGAAAATCATCCAGAAAGTATAAAAAATCTTATTGATGGTTTAAAAATGGTTCTTAAAGAATACAAAAGTACTCTTGAAAAACATGGAGTCAAAAAAATTGAAACTTTAAATCAAAAATTTGATCATAACTTTCATCAGGCAATGATGGAAGTTGAAAATAATGATGTGGAAGAAGGAACAGTAGTACAAGAAGTTCAATCTGGCTATACAATGCATGACCGATTACTCAGAGCAGCAATGGTTGGAGTTTCCAAAAAACCAGTCGCTAAAACAGAAGAACCTACAGAAGAAAAAGAAGAAGACAATCCTGAAAATGAGAGTAAATAAAAGTCATAAAAAGCACTAAATTACTTGATTTTTTTAATATAAATCGGGAAGATCCTTGTATTTTAAAACTTTTTTCCCATATCTAATGTAGCCAATGTTGATTGGTAAATAATTAAGTAAAGAGGACATAAAATATGGCAAAAGTAATTGGTATTGATTTAGGTACTACAAACTCCTGCGTTGCAGTAATGGACGGTAAGGAAGCAAAAGTAATTGAAAACTCTGAAGGCGGAAGAACTACACCTTCAATGGTAGCATTCAGTGACACAAAAGAAAAACTTGTTGGACAATCAGCTAAAAGACAAGCAGTAACTAATTCTGAGAATACTTTATTTGCCATAAAAAGATTAATCGGAAGAACGTTTGAGGATGAAGCTGTTAAGTCTGACAGCGGACTAGTACCTTATAAAATAGTAAAAGGTGATAACGGTGATGCTTGGGTAGAAGCACGCGGCGATAAATATAGTCCAAGTCAAATTAGTGCATTTATTTTACAAAAAATGAAAGAGACCGCGGAGTCTTATTTGGGAGATACTGTTACACAAGCAGTTATAACAGTTCCTGCATATTTTAATGATGCTCAAAGACAAGCAACAAAAGATGCTGGAAAAATAGCTGGACTAGAAGTTTTAAGAATTATTAACGAGCCTACTGCTGCAGCGTTAGCATATGGTTTAGATAAAAAGAAAACTGGTACTGTTGCTGTTTATGATCTTGGTGGAGGTACATTTGATATTTCTATCTTAGAAATTGGTGACGGTGTTTTTGAAGTTAAATCAACAAATGGTGATACGCATCTTGGTGGTGAAGATTTTGATCTTAAAATTATTGATTATCTTGCTGACGAATTCAAAAAAGATAATGGTATTGATTTACGTTCAGATAAACTTGCCCTACAACGTTTGAAAGAGGCTGCTGAGAAAGCAAAAATTGAATTATCAAGTTCAACTGAAACAGAAGTTAACTTACCATTCATAACAGCTGATCAATCTGGTCCTAAACATTTAACGATTAAGTTATCGAGAGCAAAACTTGAAGCTATCGTAGGCGAACTTTTAAACCAAAGTTTAAAACCTTGCGAAATGGCACTTAAAGATGCTGGTTTACAAGCTGCAGAAATCGATGATGTTATTTTAGTTGGTGGTATGACAAGAATGCCTAAAGTAACGGAGATAGTAAAAAATTTCTTTGGTAAAGAGCCTAATAAAGGCGTTAACCCCGATGAAGTAGTTGCATCTGGTGCTGCTATTCAAGCAGGCGTATTACAAGGTGATGTCAAAGATGTTTTATTACTTGATGTTACACCTTTATCACTTGGTATTGAAACACTTGGCGGTGTATTTACAAAACTTATTGATAAAAACACAACTATCCCAACAAAGAAGAGCCAGGTATTTTCTACCGCTGAAGATAATCAGAGCGCAGTAACAATTAGAGTATTTCAAGGTGAAAGAGAAATGGCAGCTGATAACAAATTATTAGGCCAGTTTGATTTAGTAGGAATCCCACCTGCTGCAAGAGGAATGCCACAAATTGAAGTAACTTTTGATATCGATGCAAATGGTATTGTAAACGTTTCGGCTAAAGACAAATCAACTGGTAAAGAACAACAAATCAAAATCCAGGCTTCTGGTGGATTATCAGATGAAGAGATTGAAAAAATGGTCAAAGAAGCAGAAGAAAATGCCGAAGCTGACAAAAAGAAAAGAGAAGCTGTTGATACTAGAAACCATGCTGATAGTTTAATTAATGAAACTGAAAAGAACTTAAAAGAGCACGGAGATAAAATTCCTGAAGCTGATAGAAATAAAATCACAGAAGATATTGAAGAGCTTAAGAAAGTTAAAGACGGTGAGGATTTAGAAGCTATAAAATCTAAAACTGAAGCACTTGTTCAGTCATCTCTTAAAATGGGTGAAGCAATTTATAAACAAAACCCACAAGGTGCTGCACCTCAACCTGATCCATCTGGTGCTGAACCATCAGCTGATAATACAAAAGATGAAAAGGTTGTAGATGCAGAATTTGAAGAAGTAGACGAAGATAAAAAAGATTAACGCTCCATAATTTTTATAAGGAGGAGATGTGGCTGATAAAGATTTCTATGAGATACTAGGTGTTCAACGAAATGCCAGTGAAGATGAAATAAAAAAAGCTTATAGAAAACAAGCCATGAAATATCATCCTGATCGCAACAAGGATGACAAAACAGCTGAAAGAAAATTCAAAGAAGCAGCTGCTGCTTACGAAGTTCTAAAAGATTCAGAAAAAAGATCAGCTTATGATCAATATGGACATGACGCTTTCAAACAAGGTGGAATGGGTGGAGCTCAAGGCTTTGGAGATTTTTCAGGGGGCTTTTCTGATATCTTTGAAGAGTTCTTTGGTGGGGGTTTTGGAGGACAATCATCAAGAAGACGAGGACCTCAAAGAGGAAGTGATCTTCGTTATAATATGTCCGTTTCACTATTTGAAGCTTTCACTGGAAAGAAACCACAAATAAGAATACCTACATACGTTGGCTGTGATGCTTGTGCAGCAACTGGAAGTGCAGATAAATCTGGACCAAGTACTTGTTCTACTTGTGGTGGAGCAGGAAAAGTTCGATCTCAACAAGGATTCTTTTCAATTGAAAGACCATGCCCTACATGTGGTGGAGAAGGTTCAAGTATAAAAAATCCATGTCTTAAATGTTCAGGAACAGGGAATATAAAAAAGCAAAAAACAATTTCTGTTACTATTCCTGCTGGTGTTGATACAGGCACAAGAATTCGAATAGCCGGTGAAGGTGAGCCTGGTGAAAGAGGTGCTGGAAATGGGGATCTATATATTTTTGTTGAAGTTCAAAAGGACAAACTCTTTGAAAGAGAAGAAGAAAATTTATTTTGTGAAATACCAATTTCAATCACTACTGCTATTTTAGGTGGCGAAATAGAGGTTCCAACCATTGAAGGAAAAAAAGCTAGACTTAATATTCCAGCGGGAACTCAATCTGAGACACAATTTAGACTTCGCGGCAAAGGAATGAGTATACTTCGACAAAGTAGAAGGGGTGATATGTATGTGCAGGCAAATGTTGAAATACCAGTTAACCTAAATAGCAAACAAAAAGATATTTTGAGAGAGTTCGAAAATGAAGGAGGAACCTCAAAAAAACACAGTCCAAAATCACAAGGTTTTTTCTCAAAATTAAAAGAAGTCTGGGAAGATTTAACTTAATTTCTTTTCAACTTACAATCACCAAAGTATAAGAAGTTTTTATGGCAAAAATTAAAATAGCAGTTGCAGGTTGTCTTGGCAGAATGGGTCAGGAAATATCGAAACAAATTTTACAAAATAAAAATTTAGAATTTGTTGGTGGTTTTGAATACAAAAAACATAAAGATATAAACAAACCTTTAAACAAAGTTTCAAGTATACATTCTGCAAAATTAGTTACAGCTAATGCAGCTCAGTTAATCAAAGAAGCAAATGTCATAATTGATTTTACAACACCTGAGTCCACTTTAGATAATCTTAAGATCGCTTCTGCAAATAATACAGCAGTTGTTATTGGTACAACCGGAATGACGGATGCACAAAAAAAGAAAGTAAAAAGTTATTCTAAAAAAATACCTATACTAATGTCGTCTAACATGAGTTTGGGTGTTAACTTACTATTTAACTTAGTAAAACAAACAGCATCAGCTCTAAAAGATACTGATTATGATATTGAAATTGCTGAGACTCACCATAAACATAAAAAAGACGCCCCTTCTGGAACTGCATTATCTTTGGGTGATTATGCTGCTGAAGGTAGAAAAACTAAATTAAATAAATCAAAAGTTTTAGATCGTACAAAAAAACTAACATCTAGAAAAAAAGGCGACATTGGTTTTTCTGTCACAAGAGGCGGTGAAATTGCAGGTGAGCACACAGTAAGTTTTATAGGATCAAATGACAGAATAGATTTGGTGCATAAGGCTAATAACAGATCAATTTTTGTAACAGGCGCTATTGATGCTGCAGTATTTGTATCAAAGAAAAAAATGGGATTTTTTTCTATGAATGATTTGATTTCTTTAAAATAAATATCTTGAAATTTTAATGTATGAGTAAAGATATTCCATACTTTCCTAATAGAGAAATTGAGGGCGGCTGGAGACTCATATCAGCTGATCACGCATCAGAATTACTAAATATTAATTTTAATTTAATTGAACTAGAAATAAAACGCCAACAATTGTTTTTTGGAAACCATCCTCAAAGCACAGTCATTATTAAAGATGGCTATTTAGTTTATGAAAATCATAGTTTCATGACATTGCCGCAAAGTCGTTTTGATATATGGTCTTGTACAAAATCATTCACTGGAATTGCATGGATGTTTTTATTAGAAGAAATAAAAAAAAATAAATCTAAAAAAAATTTAGATATAAATTTACAAACTCCTATATATAATTTTCTTCCAAAAGATTTTATAAAAAACGACTCAAGAAAAAAAAATATAAATTTACACCATTTATTGTCTATGACTTCAGGTTTAAAAGGAGAAAATAATGATATTTATGGCTTAGTGACTGGACCTCAAAATGGTCCATTTGAATTTGCTATTGGAAAATGTGAGAATAGATATGGAAAGTCAGTCGATATTTTATCTTCTGAACCTGGAAAACAATGGGGATATTCTGATCCAGCAGTAGCTTTACTTTCATTTGTTTTTTTTGAAATAACAAAAAAAAATATTCATGAATATTTATATGAAAAACTTTTTAGAATAATTGGTATAGAGAACGCTAGTTGGGATATTCATGGCGGTGGAAATTTTTTAGGTCCATTTACCTCATCGCATGTTGGTCTTCACATTTCAGCCAGAGATTTATCACGCTTTGGATATTTCATGCTAAAAAAAGGACAATGGAATAACATTAATATATTATCTTCAGATTATATAGACCGAGCAACTACAAAATCACAAAATTTAAATTCATCGTACGGATATCAATTTTGGATAAATTCAGACGGCCTTCGATGGCCATCTTTACCAAGAGACACTTATGCTTTGGAAGGATACAACTCTAATAGATGTTATATTATACCATCTTATGATTTAATAATAACGAGAATTGGATCTGGGCCATCAGAATGGAATGAACAAAATTTTGTAAATAATATTTTTAAAAGTTTTAAAAAAAATTAATATAAATTTAATTGTTTTTTAATTCTTAAATATAAACCCTCTTTTAAATCAGCATGCAAGAAACTTGCAACTTCAGTTTCTTTATCTGATTCTCTTATTGATAACTTGGAGGTGTTTTTAAATTTTGTAAAAAAAACTTTAGACCAATAAGTGCTGAATTTAGATGAATGTAAAAGTTTATCACCTTTATATTTTCTTATAGATATTTCTTTTTGATTAATGTTAATTTCATCCTTAATATTCTTTTCTTTGAAATATAAACGGATTAAATAAAAAATAATCAGATATTCAAGTCCAAGAAATATAGATACAGGCCATGCACCTTGTACAATAAGAAAAATAGAGAATAATGAAATCCAACTTATAAAAATAATTCCTAAAATTAAAAAGACTGATTTAGAACAGCTTTGATAAGGTCTTATATTTTCATTCATTGAATTCATATTTTTACAATAATATAAAAAAACCTTTGTGATAAAGAGACATATGTGCACAGATATTAAATCGATAATTTGTATCTTATTATCAATTTATAACTGCTTCCAAATCCTAAAAAAAGGCTAAATTCCTTTGATCTCTTGCTAATTTAGTAAGGAACATATAGATGCATCCCCGAAAAAATATTAAGTAATAACCCTTATTTAATGGTGGCTTGATGAAAAAGATTAGTAAAATTTTAGCAGCAAATAGAAGTGAAATTGCTATTAGAATTTTCAGAGCTGCAGAAGAGTCTGGTATTAAAACAGCTGCTATTTATTCTAAAGAAGATCGTTTTGCTATTCACCGATTTAAAACAGATGAAAGTTATTTAGTTGGTGAGGGCAAAGGTCCAATTCAAGCATATTTGGACATAGACTCGATTATCAAAATTGCAAAAGATGCAAAGGTTGATGCTATCCATCCAGGTTATGGATTTTTATCTGAGAGCCCTGAACTAGCTGAGCAGTGTGAAAAAAATGACATAACATTTATTGGACCTAGTAAAGAAATACTAAAAAGATTTGGAAATAAAACTGAAGCTAAAAAAGTTGCGGAAGAAGCAAAGGTAGGTACCGTTCCGTCTGTTCTTGTAACAAAAGAAAATTTAAAAAGTGTTGAAAAAGAGGTTGAGAAAATTGGTTACCCAGTAATTGTTAAAGCTAGTTGGGGTGGCGGTGGTCGAGGAATGCGTGTTGTTAGATCAAGCAATGAATTAATAGATCAAATTACAACTGCTCAAAGTGAGTCACTTAAAGCTTTTGGAAAAGATGAAGTATTTATAGAAAAATTTTTAGAAGATGCTGCGCACATTGAAGTTCAAATTTTAGGTGACAGACACGGAAATATTATACATCTTTTTGAAAGAGATTGTTCTCTTCAAAGAAGGCATCAAAAGATTATTGAAAGAGCACCTGCACATTTTCTTGAAAATAAAACTCGAGAAGAAATTTGTAACGCTGCTATTAAAATTGCAAAACAAGTTAAATACTTTGGCGCAGGAACTGTTGAATTTTTGTTTGATAAAAAGTCTAGTGAATTTTATTTCATTGAAGTTAACCCAAGAATTCAAGTTGAACACACAGTAACTGAAGAAGTAACTGGTATTGATATTGTAAAAGCCCAAATTAAAATTGCAGAAGGTGAAAAAATCGGCAGTCATCCAGCACTTCCTAAACAAGAAGACATTCATCTAAACGGATTTGCGATTCAGTGTAGAGTTACAACCGAAGATCCACTTAATAATTTTATGCCAGATTATGGGAAGATAATGACTTACAGATCTGCTGCTGGTTTTGGAGTGAGGTTAGATGCAGCAAATGCATCAGCCGGTTCTATAATTACACCTTATTATGATTCTTTACTTGTAAAAGTAACAACTTGGGCAAAGCATCAAGACGACTGTATTAAAAGAATGGATAGGGCTTTGAGAGAATTTAGAATTAGAGGCGTTAAAACAAATTTAGTATTTCTTGAGTCTCTTATAAACAACAAAGATTTCCTTGAAGGAAACTATAATACAAATTTTGTTGATACTAAAAAAGAGCTCTATACCTATAATCCGCAAAAAGATCGAGCATCAAAAATTGTATCTTATCTTGGAAATATAATCGTAAATGGACACAATGATATATCTGGAAGAGTCAGTAGTAATTCGACTGTAGAAGTTCAAATTCCTATTTCAAATATTAAAAGTGAAAAAAACAATTATGTAAAAGATTTACAAACTTTAGGCCCTGAAACATTTGCAAAAAAAATAAAAAAAACACCTTACACTCTAATTACTGACACAACGATGCGTGATGCACACCAATCGCTTCTTGCTACAAGAATGAGAACTGATGATATTGTTAACATAGCTGAATATTATAGTGAAAATCTGAGCAATTTATTCTCATTAGAATGTTGGGGCGGTGCAACCTTCGATACATCGATGCGTTTTTTAAAAGAGGATCCTTGGGATAGATTAGCAAGATTAAACAAAAGGGCGCCTAATCTTCTTAAACAAATGCTTTTTAGAGGATCTAATGCTGTTGGATATAAAAATTATCCCGATAACGTTGTTAAACATTTTATTCAACAATCAGCAGAAGCTGGAATTGATGTATTCCGAGTTTTTGATTCATTAAACCTAATTGATAATATGCGTGTTGCAATTGATGAAGTACGCAATCAAAATAAAATTTGTGAAGGAACTATCTGTTATACAAATGATGTAACTGATCCAAATGAGAAAAAATATACATTAAAATATTATATTGATCTTGTTAAAGATTTAGAGAAAGCAGGAGCACATATTATCGCTATTAAAGATATGGCGGGATTAGCAAAACCTAATGCTATAAAAAAATTAGTTAATGAAATCAAACAAACAACTGATCTTCCAATTCATTTTCATACTCACGATACATCTGGTACTTCGTCAGCTTCAGTTCTAGCTGCTATAGAAGAAAAGGTAGATATCGTGGATCTTGCAATTGACTCGATGAGTGGATTAACATCACAACCTGCACTTGGATCAATCGTATCTATAATGAAACAAAATCATCAAGACCCAAAACTTGATGAAGAGGCTATAAGAACACTATCTTTATATTGGGAACAAGTTCGTCAAAATTATCATGCATTCGAAACTGATTTCAAAGGTGGTAGTTCTGATGTGTATCTTCACCAAATGCCTGGTGGTCAGTTTACAAATTTAAAAGAACAAGCGAGATCTTTGGGAATTACAACTGATAAGTGGGGAATGGTTGCTAAAAAATATGCAGAGGTAAATCAACTTTTTGGTGATATTGTTAAAGTTACACCTTCTTCTAAAATTGTAGGCGATATGGCGCTCTATATGATCGCTAATGATTTATCTAAAGAAGATGTGTTAGACCCAAAAAAAGAAATTTCTTTTCCTGCATCAGTCATCGAATTTTTTAAAGGGGAGATTGGTATACCTCAAGGAGGCTTTCCAAAAGAACTACAAAAGAAAGTTCTTGGTGATACTAAACCTTTAACAAAAAGACCTGGGGAAATTTTAGAATCAGTTGATTTAGATAAAGAAGCCAAAAATTTAGAAGATGAAATAGGGATGAAAATTAATCAAACACATCTAGCGTCTTACCTAATGTATCCAAAAGTTTTTAAAGATTATGTTGATCACTTTAAGGAGTTTAGTGATACATCAATTCTTTCAACAGAATTATTTTTTTATGGTCCTCAACAAGATAAAGAATATACGATAGAAATTGATAAAGGAAAAAACCTTATCTTAAGATATTTAGCGAAAAGTGAAGTTAATAGTAATGGAAAGTGCTCCGTGTTTTTTGAAATTAACGGACAACCAAGAACGATAGATATAGAAAATAAAGAATTTTCAAAAAATATAACACAAAAAGCTAAAGCAGATGATAATAATTTGGATCATGTCGGATCTCCTTTGCCAGGCCAAGTTGCCAAAATATTTGTTCAATCAGGTAGTAAGGTGATTAAAGGTGATAAGTTACTAGTCATCGAGGCTATGAAAATGGAAACTACAATAAACGCTGATAAAAGTGGAACAATCAAATCAATTAATGTTGCAACTGGTGATAATGTGGAAACCAAAGATTTGCTTGTTGAAATTAGCTAGTAAAGTCGTATTCTTTATAACATTCTTCTATCGAGCTCTTTGTATTTATAAGTTCTCCTAAAGAGTCTCGAAATTCAAAATATTCTACTCTCTTAATATTAGAGTTTATATTAAAGAAGATAAACAACCTACATGAACTACTATCATATCGCATCATATGCACCGAGCCATCAGATCGTGCTAAATTAGGTTGTCCCAGTTTTTTTTTAATCTCAGCAAGTTGTTTTCCCATCAAATTTATTTCTGCGATTTTTTGCTGCTCCTTAACTATAGTTTTTTCCTCTTCTTTTTCTTCAGTGATAATTTGTTGTTCTTCAACAATAGTTTTATCTTCAATAATTTCTGGTTCTTTTTTTGTAGTAGTTTCTTCAACTTTATCTTTTACTACCGCCCCAACTTTAACGACTTCTTTTCCAACCTCAATAGTCGTACAGCTAGATAAAAACACTAATGTTAAAAAATAAATTGATAACCGCATTGCTCTTAGTGGGATTTCTATATATGTAATCGCATATGATTACAGTAATTAAATCACCATTCGTTCAATACAAATTAACTATTTTACGAAATAAAAAAACATCAAATACTGTTTTTAGACAAACTATGAATGAAATAAGCTACCTCATTGCTTCTGATGTTCTTCAATATGTTCCATTTAAAAAACAAACAATTGAAACACCTCTTAAAAAAATGAGTGGTACAGCCTTGGGTCAACCCATAATTTTGGTTCCAATATTACGTGCCGGTTTAGGTTTACTTGAGGGGTTTGCAAAATTTTTACCGGAAGCTGAAAAAGGTCACATAGGTTTATACCGCGACGAACAAACTTATGAACCAGTAGAATACCTCTTTAAGCTTCCAAGAGTCAAAAATAAAAAAGTGTTAATCCTAGACCCAATGTTAGCAACAGGCAATTCATCAATTGCAGCTATCAACCTTATTAAAAACAAAGGCGTTAATATTAAAGATATATTTTTGGTGTCTTTGCTAGCTGCTCCTGAAGGTATAAAAAATATCCAAAAAAAGCAAAAAGGCATTCATATATTTACATGTAATATCGATGCGAAGTTGAATAAAAATAAGTTCATTGTACCGGGCTTAGGTGACGCAGGCGATAGGTATATGGGTACTTGAAGTTATCCATAAAAAATCCTATTATTTATCCATAATCTCATTTTTTAATGCATTTTTTTATCAAGAAAATGTTATCAATGGGATATCTATAATTCATATTTAAGGGGGATTTTTGGTATGAAGAAAATTTTAAGTATTTTTTCGGTTTCTTTCGCTCTTGTCTTCTCTTCAAGTGCGTTCGCAAACACAATAGGAGTTGTTTATGACTCTGGTGGAAAATTTGACAAATCATTTAACGAGTTAGCATTCAATACAGCTGAGAGAGTTGTTAATGAACTTGGCTGGGGTATGATTGAGTTTGAATCTGCAAACGACAATCAGATCGAGCAAGGTATGCGTAAGATTGCTGATAGAGGAGCAACAATGATCGTAGGAATGGGATTTGCTCAAGCTGATGCAGTTGCAGCAGTTTCAGCCGATTACCCAGATATAAAATTTGTTGCAGTTGATGTTTGTTGGTTAGATGATCCAAACAATAATATTTATCAAGCTTGTTACAAAGAACATGAAGGTTCTTTCTTAGTTGGAATGATGGCTGCTATGGCATCTAAAAGTGGAACAATAGGTTTCGTTGGTGGAATGGATATTCCTCTGATTAGAAAATTCCAAGGTGGTTATGAGCAAGGTGCACAATATGTAAATCCAGATATAACTGTTTTAGCTAATATGACTGGAACTACAAACGAGGCATGGAACAACCCAACAAAAGGTGCAGAATTAACAAAAGCTCAAATTGATGGCGGTGCTGATGTTGTATACCAAGCTGCTGGTGGAACAGGTATTGGTGTTCTTCAAGCTGCAGCTGATGCAGGCATTATGGGTATTGGAGTTGACTCTAATCAAAACTGGATGCACCCAGGTAACATGTTAACATCAATGTTGAAGAGATTAGATCTAACAATCTTTGAACAAGCTAAAAATGTTGAGTCAGGCAGATTTGAATCTGGCATAAACATTCTTGGTCTTTCAGAAGGAATGGTTGGTTATGCAACTGAAGATGGAATGGTAACATCTGAAATGGCTGCTGCCGCAGATGCTGCTGCTGCAGACATTGCGAGTGGTGCTCTAGTTGTTGCTGACTGGTCACAAGAGTAGATACTAAAATAAATATTTGGTGAGACCAAAGATTAATAAATAATTTATGGTCTCACCTATCTTAGAATTAACGGATATAAATAAATCATTTGGTCATGTTCAGGCCAATAAAAATATTAATCTCAAAATAAATAAAGGAACAATTCACGGCATAATTGGAGAAAACGGAGCAGGTAAATCTACTTTGATGAGTATAGTTTTTGGTCTTTACCAAGCTAATTCGGGTTCAATTAAGATTAATGGAAAAGAAATTAATTTAAGATCACCAAGAGATTCAATAATAAACGGCATTGGAATGGTTCATCAACATTTTATGTTGGTAGAAAATTTTACTGTACTAGAAAATATAATTCTTGGTTTTGAAGGTGAAACAGTATTTGGAGAAAAATTACAAAAGGCAAAAGAAGATTTAGAAAAATTATGTCAAACATATAATTTTAATATTGATCTTGATGCTACTATTTCAGATTTATCTGTAGGTTTTCGTCAAAGAGTGGAAATATTAAAATCTTTATACAGAGGAGCAGAAATTTTAATTCTTGATGAGCCAACAGGAGTTCTTACACCTCAAGAAGTTGATGAATTATTTAAAATTCTTCGTTCATTAAAAGATGAAGGCAAAACCATAGTTTTAATTACGCATAAATTAATTGAAATAATGGATTTAACAAGCGAAGTATCAGTGATGCGCCAAGGAGAAATGGTTGGGCATACAAAAACTGAAGATACAAGCAAAGAACAACTAGCCGAAATGATGGTAGGAAGAAGCGTCTTACTTAGAGTTGATAAAAAAGATATAAAAAAAGGGAAGACCATATTCAAAGTTAATAATCTTTCAGTCAAAGATGATCTAGATGTAACGCGTGTAAAAGATGTAAACCTAGAAATATGTTCAGGAGAAATTCTGGGTATTGCTGGTGTAACTGGTAATGGACAAACTGAATTATTAGAAGCACTTTCTGGAATTAGAAAAGTAGAGTCTGGAAGTATTGAATTATTTGGTGAAAAAATTTCTGATCAGAATAATTTCTTAAACCCAAGAATGCTTAAAGAAAAAGGTTTAGCACATGTACCTGAAGACAGGCAAAGAATGGGTTTAATTAGTGATTTCAAGGCACATGAAAATTTAATTTTTGGTTATCATGATCAAGAGCCATATTCAAAATCTGCAATTTTGAACAATAAAGAAATTACTGAATATTCAAATAAAGTTATGCAAGAATATGATGTTAGACCTAATTCTCCAAACTTAATAACATCTAATTTTTCAGGAGGTAATCAACAAAAAATTATTTTGAGTAGAGAGCTTAATGAAAATCCAAAAGTTCTTTTAGTGGGGCAACCAACAAGAGGTGTAGATATTGGAGCAATCGAGTTTATTCATCAACGTCTTATTGATATGAGAGATAAAGGTGCAGCAATACTATTAGCATCAGTTGAGTTAGATGAAATCCTATCCTTATCTGACAGAATAATCGTTATGTTTGATGGAAAAATTGTTGGAGAAAAGGAAAATAAAAATGTCACTGATCGTGAGCTAGGATTGCTAATGGCAGGTGTTGCATAATGAGTAATATTGTAGTCGATAAATCAAAAGTTCCGTGGTGGGTCTCTAATGTTATTGTTCCACTAGTAAACTTAACATTAGCGTTATTAGTTTCAGGACTTTTTGTTTTTATTGCAGGTGAAAATCCAATAGAGGCTGTTAAGTTAATTATTTATGGATCATTTGGTTACATCCAAGGATTTGCTTATACACTTTATTACACAACAAATTTTATTTTTACAGGACTAGCTTTTGCTGTAGCTTTCCATTGTAGACTATTTAATATTGGTGGAGAAGGTCAAGCATACATAGGCGGCCTAGGTGTTTTTTTAGTAGCAATAAATTTAAGTTTTCTCCCTGTTCCAATCGTTTGGCTTTTAGCAATCTTTGGTGCATTTTTATTTGGTGCAGCATGGGCTTACATACCTGCTTATCTTCAATCAAAAAGAGGAAGTCATGTTGTTATTACAACAATAATGTTTAATTTTATCGCTTCATCTTTAATGATTTTCTTACTTGTAGATGTGATCAGAGATACAAATCAAATGGCACCACATACGGTGAAGCTACCAGAAGAAATCTGGTTACCAAGTTTTGAAGCATTCTCTGGATTTCTTGGAATGAAAATAAGATATTCACCTCTTAACCTGACTTTTTTATTAGCAATTGCATCATTGTTCTTTGTTTGGTTTTTAGTTTGGAAAACTAAATGGGGTT
Organism: uncultured Alphaproteobacteria bacterium; assembly: GCA_902522865.1. Taxonomy (GTDB): domain Bacteria; phylum Pseudomonadota; class Alphaproteobacteria; order HIMB59; genus CACPNW01. The sequence continues at coordinate 96,728 of CABYXC010000001.1, forward strand.
ATGAAATGCGAGCAGTAGGACACAATACTCAAGCAGCAATATATGCAGGTATATCACCACATAAAAATATTATCATCGCGATGTGTATTTCTGGAGGTTTAGCAGGTCTACTTGGTGTCAATGAAATTCTTGGTGTAAGCCATAAAATTCAAGCAGGCTTTCCAGCAGGATATGGATTTACAGGAATTGCAGTTGCACTAATGGGCAGAAATCATCCGATTGGTATTTTACCAGCAGCTTTTTTATTTGGAATTTTATACCAAGGAGGCTCAGAAGTTACATTCGAAATGCCAAACATAACTAGATACATGTTTGTTGCTGTTCAGGGATTAATAATACTATTTAGTGGTGCATTAGAAAATCTTTTTAGACCACAAATAGAAAGCTTTTTTGTTAGAAGACTTAATAGAGAGGTAAATGCGTAATGGAATTTTTATCTGATATTGCTTCTTTAATTAATTCTACTTTAAGAATATCTACACCTTTAGTTTTTGCAGCAATGGCTGGTATATTTGCTGAAAGATCTGGCGTAATAGATTTTAGCTTAGAAGGTAAAATGCTTATGGCCGCCTTTGTAGCAGCTGTTGGTTCTTACTATTTAAGTAACCCGTGGTTAGGTTTATTATTAGCTATAATTGTATGTGTATGTTTATCAATGTTACATGGATTTGCTTCGGTAACACATAAAGGTGATCAAGTAGTATCATGTGTTGCTATAAATATTTTAATTATTGGATTAACAACCGCTTTAGCAGCTGCGTGGTTTGGGCAAGCAGGTCTAACACCAACATTAAATGAAGATCAGCGTTTTTTAGAAATTCATCTTCCTTTTGCTGACGCACTAAGAGACATTCCGGTTATTGGAATACTTTATAGTGATATATTAAGTGGTCATTATGTTTTTGTATATTTAGCATATCTTTCTGTTCCACTAGTTTTTTGGATAGTATTTAAAACTAGCTTTGGTTTGCGTTTAAGAGCAGTTGGAGAAAATCCAAGTGCCGTTGATACTGCTGGAATCAATGTCTTTACTATGAGATATAAAGCGCTAGCAATCAACGGAGTCCTAATTGCTTTTGCTGGTGCTCATTTATCAACTGCTGTTAATGCAAATTTCTTCAGAGAAATGTCAGCTGGTAGAGGATACTTAGCTCTAGCAGCAATGATCTTTGGAAAGTGGCACCCGAAAACAGCTTTAATTGCTTGCTTGCTCTTTGGATTTACAGACGCTCTTCAAATCAGACTTCAAGGTGTTGAATTACCTGCAATTGGCGAAATACCAGTTCAATTAATACAAGCACTTCCATATATACTAACAGTAGTATTGCTTGCTGGTTTTGTAGGTAAAGCAATTGCACCTAATGCTATTGGACAACCTTACATTAAAGAAAGATAATTAAATACTTATTTAAAATAATTTCCTATATAAAATACTGATACTAGGAGAAAATATGTCAATACTAGAAAAATACATGAAGGTATTTAATGAAAAAGATGAAGCAGGAATGAATGAAATTATCCATGATGATTTCAAATTTACAATGCATTCTAGTGGTAATGTTTTATCAAAGTCCGACGTCATAAGTTGGGCTATGAGTGACGACATTAATGATGATAAGTCTAGAATTGTATACGAAAATGATGAGATTGGGATATATCACTCTTTCGTTACTTTTAAAAATGGCAACACACAAGCTGTGATGGCGGTATACAAATATAAAGATGGCAAAATAATTTCACTAGAAACTGGGGCAACCAATATGCCAAAATAAAAAAAGTGGAACTCTAAGTTCCACTTTTAAATTAATTTAAATTATTTTTATTATTCTAAATCGAAACGATCAGCATTCATCACTTTGTTCCAAGCTTTGATGAAGTCTTTTTTCATTTTTTCTTCACTATCATCACTTGCATAAAGCTCTGCTATCGCTCTTAATTGAGAATTGGATCCAAAAACAAGATCTACTCTAGATGCAGTTCTTACTTTTTCTCCTGTAATTTTATCTGTAGCTTCATATGAGTTACTTCCAGTTGGTTTCCAACTAACACCCATATCTAAAAGCTTATCAAAAAAATCATTTGTTAACTTACCTTTTGTATCAACAAATAATCCTCTTTGATCTGAACTAATACCCATAGATCTCATACCGCCGACAAGTACCGTCATTTCAGGAGCAGTTAGCCCTAATAGTTGTGCCTTATCCAACATTAATTCCTCAGCAGTTACATCATAATTCATTTTTAAATAATTACGAAAAGCATCTGCTTCTGGCTCTAAAACTGCAAATGAATCAATATCAGTTTTATCTTGAGTGGTATCACCTCTACCTGGAGTAAAAGGCACTTCCATTCCAGTTGCTTGTTCCACACCCACATTACCAGCAAGGACAATTACATCAGCTACTGAGGCCCCTGTCTCTTTTGCGATAGGCTCAAGAATACCAAGAACTTTTTTTAATTGCTCTGGTTTATTAACTTCCCAATCTTTTTGAGGAGATAGTCTAATTCTTGCTCCATTAGCTCCACCTCTCATATCTGATCCTCTAAATGTAGAGGCACTTGCCCAAGCAGTTTCAACCATTTCTTGAGTGGTTAAACCACTGTTTAAAATTTTAGCTTTTACTGTTTCAACATTATAGTTTGAATAACCTTGAGGCACAGGGTCTTGCCAAATCAATTCTTCTTCTGGAACTTCTGGTCCCATATATCTAGTTTTTGGACCCATATCTCTATGTAGAAGTTTAAACCAAGCTCTAGCAAATTGATCAGCAAAATATTCCGGGTCTTTGTGAAATTTTTCTGACACTTTTCTGTATTCAGGATCTTCACGCATTGCCATATCTGCTGTTGTCATCATTGTAGGAACTTTTACCGATGGATCATCAACTTGAGGAGCCATGTGCTCCTCTTTTTGATCGACCGCATGCCAGATTTGAGCACCTGCAGGACTTTTAACGAGTTTCCATTCGTAACCAAGAAGCATATCAAAGTATCCATTATCCCACTGAGTTGGATTAGGTGTCCATGGACCTTCTATACCACTTGTTGTGGTATCACGACCAACACCTGAACCGTGCAAGTTATTCCACCCTAAACCCATTTGTTCTAAAGGAGCGCCTTCTGGTTCTGCTCCAACTAAAGCTGGATCACCAGCACCATGTGCTTTACCAAAAGTATGCCCACCTGCAGTTAGTGCTACAGTTTCAGTATCGTTCATTGCCATTCTTGCAAAAGTTTCTCTTATATCTTTTGCACTAGCAAGCGGATCAGCTTTTCCATCTGGTCCTTCAGGGTTCACATAAATTAATCCCATTTGCACTGCTGCAAGTGGATTATCTAAAATTCTATCGCCAGTATATCTTTTATTTTGTAGCCATTCTTCTTCTACACCCCAGTAAATATCTTCTTCTGGAGCCCAAATGTCAGGACGTCCACCACTAAATCCAAAAGTTTTACCTCCCATAGATTCAATTGCAACGTTACCTGTTAAAATAAATAAATCAGCCCAACTAATTTTATTTCCATATTTTTTCTTTATCGGCCAAAGAAGTCTTCTTGCTTTATCTAAGTTACCATTATCTGGCCAACTATTTAACGGAGCAAAACGTTGAGCTCCCGTTCCACCACCACCACGGCCATCACCAGTTCTATAAGTTCCGGCAGCATGCCATGTCATACGAATAAAGAAACCACCATAATGACCATAATCAGCTGGCCACCAATCTTGAGAATCAGTCATCAGACTATGGAGGTCTTTTTTTAATGCAGCATAATCTAATTTTTTGAACTCTTCTCGATAGTTAAATCCAGCTTCCATTGGATCTGATTTACGATCATGTTGATGAAGTATATTTAAGTTAAGTTGATTAGGCCACCATTCACGGTTAGATGTACCTTCCCCCATATTTTTTGTAATTGCTCCGTGCATTACAGGGCATTTACTCTCTGCATCCATTTAGAACCTCCGTTATTTAATACTAATATATAAAGAATTTAAATTAAAGAAAAGTGAAAACTATAACTCAATTTTAAAATTTTTAGGTCTCCACGTCGCAGGAGCAAGTTCAAAATCATCAAAATCAAAAGCAGGTGCGACAGTGCATCCAATTAAACTGAAAGCACCAGAAGATCTCATCGCAAACCATGTGTTTGCTGTTACGGTGTAAATATAATTATGATCTGACCCTAAAGAAAAAACTTCATAATTAATTCCGTCATTCGATATGAAAACTTCAAGAGGATCTCCTGAATAAAAATGTAATATTTCATTTTTAGTTAATCGATGCCAATGTGATTTTTCACTCTTTTTTAATAGGTAATAAATTTGACTAACATTATCATTCTTAAAATTTTCAACATAATGCCCTCCTTCAGGATGACTAATCATATTGAGTTTTTTAATTAAATTATTCGCTTCCACTTAGATTAAATGACCAAGTTTACTTTTCTTAGTTGAGATATATTTTTCATTATACTTATTGGTATCTGACAAAATAGGAACTCTTTGATTTACTTTGATACCCATATCTTCAAGCGCTTTTATTTTTTTTGGATTATTTGTCATCAAATCTAATTCTTTGATTGCTAAATATTTTACCATTCCAGCTATATTTTCATATGTTCTTTCATCATCTTTGAAACCTAGTTGATGGTTAGCTTCAACAGTATCTAATCCCTTGTCTTGTAAACTATATGCTTTAATTTTATTTGAAAGACCAATGCCTCTCCCTTCTTGTTGAAGATAGAAAATAACCCCTCTTCCAATCTGAGCAATTTGTTTTAATGACTCAGTTAGTTGGAATCTACAATCACATCTCATACTAAAAAAAGATTCGCCTGTAATACATTGCGAATGAATTCTTGATAAAACTGGTTCATCGATAAGCAAGTCACCCATACATATTGCTAAATGATCCTTAGATTCATTTTCATCTGTAAAGGCATGTACAGTGAACTCTCCAATATCTGTTGGAAGTTTACTAGTTTCAATAAACTTTAATTTGTCTGACATTATAGTTTAGTAGGATTTGGAGCACCTTTATATACTTCTTCAGGATCAAAAACTTTTTCTTTCTCTTCAAATTTAAGAACAACTTTAGAGCTAGAGTTATCCAATGGAATACTTCTATAAAAACATGATCTATATCCTACATGACAACTAGCACCACCTTTGACATCAACCCTTAACCAAACACAATCTTGATCATCATCAATTCTTATTTCTTTTATCTTCTGCGTTAATCCACTTGTTTTACCTTTGTGCCAAAGGGTATTTCTACTTCTAGAAAAATAAACAGCTTCACCCAAACTTATAGTTTTTTTAAAGGCTTCTTCATTCATATAACCTTGCATAAGTAGTTCACCAGATGAAAAATCTGTTGTTACAACGGGTATTAGACCATTTGAATCAAATTTCGGAGCAAGCTCATTTGACTCTTCAACTTGTTCTATAGATTTTCTTTTTTCAAATTGAATGTTATTCATTTTTTAATTTTTCAGCAACTTCTAATGCGAAGTAAGTCAGTATACCATTTGCCCCAGCTCTTTTAAAAGATAAAAGAGATTCCATTACAACTTTTTCATTAAGCCAACCTTTATTAATTGACTCTTTTATCATCGAATATTCGCCGGATACTTGGTAGGCAAAAGTTGGAACTTTAAATTCTGATTTTATTCTAGAAATAATATCAAGATAAGGCATACCAGGTTTAACCATTACCATATCTGCACCTTCACTTATATCTAATCCAACTTCTCTAATTGCTTCATCACTGTTTGATGGATCCATTTGATATGTTAATTTACCATCTTTACCCAAATTAGAACCAGAACCTATAGCATCTCTAAAAGGTCCATAAAAACCTGAAGCATATTTTGCAGCATAAGAGAGAATAAGGGTATCTGCTAAATTGTTTGAATCTAATGCTGTTCTTATTCTCCCCACTCTTCCATCCATCATATCCGACGGGGCGATTACATCACAACCAGCATTTGCTTGGACTAGAGCTTGTTGTTCCAAAACCTCCAAAGTTTTATCATTATCTATTTTATCATTTATAACTAAACCATCATGCCCATGATCAGTAAAAGGATCTAACGCAACATCACATACAATACCAATATTTGGAAAATCTTTTTTGATACTTTTAATTGATCTGCACACCAAATTGTTTTCATCTACAGCTAAACTTCCCTCAGAATTTTTAAGGCCACTTTCAATTTGCGGAAAAATTGCAATAGCAGGAATATTAAATTTAACAGCTTTTTCTACTTCACTTAAAAGTTTATCAATAGAGTATCTGTTTACACCAGGCATCGAATTAATAGGATCATCAACCTTGTTTCCCTCGCATACAAATAGAGGCAAGATTAAATCATTAACACTAAGTGTATTTTCAGCAACTAAACGACGAGAAAATTCTTTCATTCTATTACGTCTAAGTCTTGTACTTGGAAACTTGCCTTGCATGTTATTCATTTTTTATTCTATTGGTGATTTTGCTTCTTTAAATAAGCTAGTAACAATATCTTCTAATTTAAAGGTCTTTGTTTCAGAAGATCCAATTCTTCTAACAGATACTGTTTTATCTTGAGCTTCTTTTTTTCCAACAGCAATAATTGCTGGCACTTTACTATTACTGTGTTCACGTATTTTATAACCAATTTTTTCATTACGTGTATCTATTTCGGCCCTAATTCCTTTTGATACTAATGCTTTTTGTACCTCATACGCATACTCATCTGTATCAGATGTAATTGTAGCAACTACAGCTTGCAATGGTGAAAGCCAAAAAGGAAGATGGCCTGCATAATGTTCAATTAGAATGCCCGTGAATCTCTCTAAGGAACCAAATAGAGCTCTATGCAACATGACTGGTATTTTTTTATTACCATCTTCTCCAATATAAGTGGCTCCCAATCTTCCAGGTAAATTTAAATCTACTTGCAGTGTTCCGCATTGCCAGTCTCTGCCAATTGCATCACGTAAAACAAACTCTAATTTTGGACCGTAAAATGCACCTTCTCCTGGGTTAAGTGTATACTCAAGACCTGTTGCTTCCATGGCTTGCATTAATGCAGCCTCAGCTTTATCCCAAATAGCATCATCCCCTACGCGTTTTTCAGGACGGTCAGAAAATTTAATTCTAACATTATCGAAACCAAAGTCCTTATAGATACTAAGTATCAAATCACATACCGTTTTACTCTCTTGTGTAATTTGATCTTCTGTACAAAATATATGTGCATCGTCTTGTGTGAATGCTCTCACCCTCATTAATCCATGAAGAGCCCCTGATGGTTCATAACGATGTACTTTTCCGAATTCAGATAATAGAAATGGTAAGTCTCTATAACTTTTTAATCCTTGTTTAAAAATTTCTACAGCACCAGGGCAATTCATTGGTTTGATAGCATAAATTTTATCGTCTTTTGCTTCAGTTCTAAACATCATGTCACTAAATTTGTCCCAGTGACCAGACGTTTCCCATAGAGACTTATCCATCATGTCTGGTGTATTAGTTTCTACGTAACCTGCCTTGTCTTGTCTGTTTCGCATATAATTTATTAGTGATTGGAATAATGTCCAACCCTTAGGATGCCAAAACACTGCTCCAGGAGCCTCTTCCTGAAAATGAAATAAATCCATTTCTCTTCCTAGTTTTCGGTGATCTCTTTTTTCTGCTTCTTCAATTTGTAAAAGGTGTTGTTCAAGATCCTTTTCTGTTGCCCAGGCCGTTCCATAAATTCTTGTTAGCATTGTATTAGATGAATCACCTCGCCAGTAAGCGCCAGCAACTTTCATTAATTTAAATGCTTTACCAATTTGTTTTGTTGAAACCATATGAGGGCCTCGGCACAAGTCTAACCAATCACCTTGTTTGTAAATACTAATTTCCTCATTATCAGGCAGATCATTAATGAGTTCAACTTTATAGTCTTCACCTTTGTCTTTAAAATATTTTATCGATTCCTCTTTAGACCACACTTCTCTTATAAAATTTTTATTTCTTTGAATGATATCGTGCATCTTCTTTTCAATTTTTGGAAGATCTGCAACAGTAAAAGGTTCATCTCTTGCAAAATCATAATAAAAACCATTTTCAATTGCTGGACCAATTGTAACTTGTGTTCCAGGGAATAATTCCTGGACAGCTTCTGCCATTACGTGAGCACAATCATGTCGTATTAATTCAAGTGCTTCCTCGCTATCTCTTTTTAAAATCGCTACAGATGCATTACCATTAATAGGTAAACTAATATCTTTTATCTCATTATTAATTTTTATAGCAACTGATTCTTTGGAAAGAGATTTAGAAATTTGCGATGCCAACTCAAGACCATTAATGCCTTTATCAACTTCCTTTTTATTTCCATCTGGAAATGTAATTATTATCTTTTCAGTCATCTAGATTTCCGCCAAATCGTTCCTTTATCAGTATCTTCTATTTCTATGCCTTTAACTTTTAATGTGTCCCTAATGGTATCTGCCAAATTAAAATTTTTACTGCGTCTAGCTTCATTACGTTCATTTATCAACCTTTCAATTTCTTCAGCATTTTCAGTATCTTTTTGATTATAACCTAACCAATTTCTTGGATCATCTTCAAGAATACCTAATATTTTACCGGCAGAAAGAAGATTTTTTTTGATTTCTTTTTTTCTTTCATCAGATGCAGATGAAGCATCATTTGCTTCTTCATTAAGTTTTGCAATGACTTTAGGTGTATTCAAATCATCTAAAAATGATTCCATTATAGAATCAGAAGGTAAGTTAGAATCTATTTCAACTTCTGACAGCTCTAATAGAACTCTATAAAGTCGATTTATCATTTTGCTATTTTGTTCAATGATTTCTTCTGTCCAGTTCAATGGCTGTTTGTAATGAGCTGACAACAATGTTAATCGCAAAACCTCTCCCTTGTATTTTTTATTGAGATCATTAACGAGTCTAATATTACCAATTGACTTTGACATTTTTTCTCCCTCAACATTAACAAATCCATTATGAAACCAATAAGTTGCAAAATCTTTAGGATCTTTATTTTCAGATATAGAACAAGTTTGTGCTATTTCATTTTCATGATGCGGAAACACCAAGTCAATACCACCGCTATGGATATCAAAAGGAAGACCTAATGATTTTTCTGACATAACTGAGCATTCTAAATGCCATCCTGGTCTTCCAAATCCCCAAGGTGAATCCCAACCAGGTAAGGGTGAGGGAGATGGTTTCCATAAAATAAAATCTGCTGGATCTTTTTTGAACGGCGCTACTTCAACACGGCTTCCAGCTATTTGTTCATCTCTATTTCTTTTTGAAAGAATTCCATAATTATCAAAACTTGGCACATGAAATAAAACATGACCATCTTTTTCATAAGCTTTATTTTCATCTATTAATCTTTTTATTAATTCGATCATTTCTTTAATATGATCAGTTGCTCTTGGTTGAATATCAGGAAGATTAACACCGAGTGCACTCATGTCATTATTGTAAATCTCTGTATATTTATTTGTGATAACACTTATGTCGTCACCTGTTTCTTTAGAAGCTTCTATAATCTTGTCATCAATGTCAGTGATATTAGACACATAGGTCACTTGTTTAAATTGTGTTTTTAATACACGGACTAATAAATCATTTACAACTGCCATACGCGCATTACCTATGTGCGCAAAATTGTAAACAGTTGGACCGCACGCATATATTCTTACATGATCTGGATTAACTGGTTTAAAAAATTCTTTTTTACCACTTAATGTGTTTTGTAACTGTAATGACATCAATATAATTTTTAATAATTAAGCTCTATTACCACGGGTTCGCCATGAACTAAAATGATTGCAGCTTTTTCAAATGACGGGGGACCTTTTGGCTGATAATTATTACTGAAGGCAAAACCTTCTTTTGGTCTCCAGAATAATCCAGTCTTTAATTTTCCATCTGAATCTTCATCGTGATAGGCAACAATTGCTATTTTTCCTTCATGAATCTTACTCAAAGGAACAACAACCTCGCCCTTTTGTACTCTTTTTCTAACGCTCTCAATAGCTAATTCTTCATCCAAAAAGCTCTCTTTTGAGTCATATATTTTAACATCAATATAACCATCACCATGTTCTACATTTGGAAAAATGATAGTTCCATGTGCAAAAAGACCTAATGACCATGTGACTGTTAAGCAAAAAAAGAATATTTTAGTAAAAAAACTTTTCATATAAGTATCCTAATTATAATAGAATCAAGTGCTGAACAATAAAGAATATCTAAATAGGCTATATCAATCAGATAAACCTCTTATAATTTACAAAACTGATAAGGGTTATGACATCTATACTGATTTTTCTAAAAGAATTATTATTAATAAAAAAAATCTAAAATATTTTCTTAATACCCAATCTAAATTAAAAAAATCTAAAATTGAAGAATTGAATTGTTATGTTGGTTTCTTCGGTTATAAACTTCTTTGTGAAAATATAGGAATAAAGTTTCCAAAACAGCAATCTAAAAATTTTCATAGCGGTGTATTTTACAAGTCACAAACTAAAATTAGTATTGGTAAAAAAATAATAATCAAAAGCATCAAAGCCAATTTTAGAAATATAAGTATAAATACAAAAAAATATTTACAGTTAAATAAAAAGTTTAATCTTAATTTATCTTTAAAGCAGTACTCTAAGATATTTAATGATTTCTCTAAAAATATTAAACAGGGAAAAACTTATCAAATTAAAATAGCTCAAACATATTCGAAAAAAGGTAATATCAATTCTATTGATCTTTTTTGGAAGTTAATGAAAATGAATGAATCGCCTGAAAGTTTTCTTATCAGAGAAAAAGACTATAATATCGTAAGTTGTTCACCAGAGACACTCATATTGAAAAAAAATAACACAATTAGAACTAAACCTATTGCTGGAACATTAAGAAAAACAAAGTGGTTAAATAAAAATAAAGCTCTCACATTCTTTAGAAGAAATGAAAAAGAAACCAAAGAACATAATATGATTGTTGATATGGAAAGAAATGATCTGTCTAAAATTTGTAAAACAGGATCTGTAAAAATAGATAAACTAAAAAAGGTTGAGGAATATCGTGATCTTTTTCATTACGTTACGACAATTAAGGGAGTTATAAAAAATAAAATGAGTAACCATGATATAATTTCTTCTTTAATGCCAGGTGGTTCAGTCATTGGTTGTCCAAAAATTAGTACTATTCAACTTCTAAATAGAAAAGAAAAATTTGACAGAAATATTTATACAGGCAGTTTTGGAATTATACATTCAAATGGTGATATGCGATTTAACATAATGATTAGAACACTACTTAATTTTAAAAATGATATTGAATTATCAGTTGCTAGTGGTGTGATCTTAGGTAGTACTGCAAAAAAAGAATATAATGAAAATTATATTAAAGCTAAATCACTTTTAGATCTATTTAACTAATGATTTATCTCATTGATCACGAAGACTCATTCACATACAATTTAGCTCATCTACTAGATAGTATTGAGCCAACATTTGTTTCAAATTATTATGAAATAGATCAAACAAAACTAGAAAAATCTTCGACCATCGTTCTTTCACCAGGCCCTGGTGAACCAAAAGATTATTCATTAACAACCAAGATTTACAATAAATATAAAGGAAAGAAAAAAATATTAGGAATATGTTTAGGTTTCCAACAAATAGTTTTTTGTGAAGGAGCTAAAATAGTTCAACAAAAAAATATTCTTCATGGTTATCAGAGTCATATTAAAGTTACTAACGATAAATCAATTTTTAAAAAAAATTTTAATTTTTTAGGAGGTCGATATCATTCTTTAAAAATGGCTGAACCATTTGTTTCTCAATCAATGATAATTACAATGCGTTGTGTAAAAACAAATGTAGCAATGGCGGTTGAAGATGATATTAATAAAGTCTATGGATTACAGTTTCACCCAGATTCATTTTTAACTCCACATGGAAAATATCTTATTAAAAAAATCCTTTCACGCTAAGAATTTTAAATTACTTAAGTTCAATTCTCTTTGGGGCTACAAGGGTATCTTTACAACCATTAGACTCTTTGGCAAAGAACCAAATTTTATCTTAGTTGATCAGCATTTAAAAAAACTTAATAAAGATTTAAGATATTTTGGCATTAATGTTAATATTTCAAAAAATTTTTTAACTAATTTCTTAAATAAATATTCTAAAATTAAAAATTACGACCACCTATTAAGAATTGCAGTAACAAAACAAATAATCTCATTATCTGTACGTAAACGAAACAAAGATCATAAGTATTTTACTGCAAAATTTTTTAGATTCCAGCGTGCTTTACCTAACTTCAAAAACTTACAGTATAAAAAAATAATTTCTTTACAAAAAAAAATTAATTTACAAAAAGAAGAGATCCTTTTTTACTTTAACAATAAAATTTTAGAAGGCTCTACGACCAATTTAATTTTTGTAAATGGTAATAAATTATTTATTCCAAAAAATTACTATTATTACGGAATTACGCTAGAATACTTAATTAAAAATCTACCTTATAAAATTTATAGAACAGATATTAATATTTCTAGTTTACATCAATTTAGTGAAATACTTTTAGTTGGTTCTGGTAAAGGTGTAGTTAGTATTTCTTTTATTAAACAATTTAATTGGTATAGGTCTTCAATGAAAATATATAATTTTTTATCAAAAAAATATGCAAAAATATTATTAAAATGAAATTAGGGAAATATAATTTTAAACTAACTAGTCCAACGGTAATGGGAATATGCAATGTTACTCCTGACTCTTTTAGTGATGGTGGAAAGAGTTTTAAAAGTTCAGATGCACTAAAAAATATCAATGAAATGATAAAAAACGGAGCAAGTATTATTGATATTGGAGCAGAAAGTACAAGACCTGGTTCAGATCCATTAACACACAAAGAAGAAGTTAAAAGATTAGAGCCGATATTAAAAAAATTGCCAAAAAATAAATTTGTCATATCAGTTGACACTAATAAAATTGAAACTCAAGAATATGCATTGAATATGGGAGCACATATTATAAATGATGTCTTTGGTGGTTCAGAAGATTTATTCTTTTTAACTAAAAAATTTAAAACTGGTTTAATTTTAATGCACACACCTGCACTACCGAAAACTATGCAAAAGAAAATACACTCATATAATAATGTTGTACAAGATATTAAAAAAATATTTCTTCAGAAAATTAAACAATTAGAAAAAGTAAAAATTCCTTCATCCAAAGTTTGGTTTGACCCAGGTATAGGTTTTGGTAAAAATTTAAAACAAAATATAGAAATCATGCAAAAAATTAATCAGTTTAAGTTTAAGGGATATGGATTATTATTAGGATCATCTAGAAAAAGCTGGATCAACTTCATAGATAAAAGTGAAACAAATCAAAGATTGGGAGGTTCAATCGCTTCTGCATTATATTGTTATCAAAAGGGAGTTGATATATTTAGAGTTCACGACATAAAAGAAACGTCTCAATCATTAAAAATTTTTGAAAAACTATGTTCAAAGTAGAAATTAAAAACTTATCCATCAGTGCAAATATAGGTATCACTGCTCAAGAGAGAAAGAAAAAACAGTTGTTAAAGGTAACATTAGAATTTAGTTATCCTGTTAAAAACTCACTAGATTTAAACAATATAAATAATGTGAAGGATTATTCATCTATTACAAAATACTTAAAAACTTTCATAAAGGAATCTCAATCACATACTCTTGAGCATTTAATAATAAAAACATCAATTGCTCTTGAAAAAAAATTTCAAATAAAAAAAGTTAAAATTACGATTAATAAAACAGCTGTAGCAAAAAAATATGGAGCTGAATCTCTAAGTGTATCAAACTGAAACAATAATCGCACTTGGCTCAAATCTAGGTAATACTATATTTAATTTACGCTCTGCCGTTAGAGAGTTAGAAAATATTGGTAATATAAAAAAAATTGCTGATATTTATATTTCTTCTCCTTATGGATACAAATCGCAAAGTAATTTTTTTAACACCGCAATTAAACTATTAACCAATCAGCAGCCATTAGAATTAATAAATAATATTTATGAAATTGAAAAAAAATTAAAAAAAAATAAAAAAATTATCAATGGTCCAAGAAACATTGATTTGGATATTATTTTTTTTGGCAAACAAATATTTAATAAAAAAAATTTAATAATTCCTCACCCAAGAGCCGCTGAAAGAGACTTTGTTTTATATCCAATAGTTGATATTGATCCATTTTTCAGACACCCGCTTGAAAAAAAATCAATAAAAGTATTATCGAGAGAATTGCAAAATAAATATATTATTAAACGATTATCCTACCGAAATTTGATTTAAAAAATCTTTGAGTTTTGATTTAGAAATTAAATTTCTCTGATTTTTTAAGCTTCTAGAAATATCTAGTCCAAAAGGTGATATTTGTTTTAGAATTTTGGAAACATTTTTTTTGTCTATACCGCCACCTATATATACTGGAATATTTTTACTTTTTATAAACTGTATTTGTTTAATACTTTTTCTCAATGAATACTTTTTAATACTCTTTTTCCTATAAACATTCATATCAAAATAAATAACATCAACAATTCTTCTAATAGATTCAATGTATTTTTTATCAAAATTTTCTGGATTAATTGCAATACCTATTTTTAATTTTCTAAATATTTTTTTTATTTTTAATAGATCTTTTTTAGGAAAATGATATGAACATGAAATTGTCTTTGGTTTTGTAAAATCTATTTGTTCTATTAGTTTGTCTAAAGATATATACCGAGTCAGAAGTACTGATTCTATCTTATAGTTTTTACATTCTTTAATTAATGATTGTATTTTTTTATCACTAACTGTGTTTGGTCCATTTAAATTTTTACTTGCAAAACCCAATGATTTTATTTTATTTTTATGTGCCACTTCAACAGATTTCACATTTGTTATGCCACAAATTTTTAAAGGTATATTTTTCATTAAATTTTATTTTTAAAAATTATAAATATATGTAAACTATTTTTTTTTATATATGTCATTAAATTTTTATAGACGAGTAGCGTTTGGCCTGTCGCCAAATGAAACACCAGATAAAGATCCACTTAATTGGGCAATAAATCAATTAGATACTATACCTGATCTATTGTGGCCTGGAACAATTCCAACAGAAAAAGATTTAAGAAAAAAATATGGTGAATGGGTATACGGAGATAGAGAAGTTTTAAGAAAAAAATTTAAAAACGATAAACATGCGTATAGAAAAGCAAAAGACGAATTAAGAATAAAAACTGGTGAAAGATATTTTGAATTAAATGAACATGCTATTCGTCATTTTCAAACAAAGTATTCCAAACAACCTGTTTTTGAGCGTTTCTGGCTTTTTTGGGGAAATCATTTTGCGATAAGTGAAAAAGATTTTCTAGCAGAGTTTAGTACTGGACCTTATCAACGTGAAATTATTAGACCTAACATGGTTAAAACTTTTGAAGAGATGGTTCAGTCAGTAACGACTTCATGGTGTATGATTCATCACCTTGATAATTCAGAATCTTTTGGCCCCAATTCTAAAAAAGGAATGGAATGGGGAGAAACTATAAACGAAAATCATGCAAGAGAATTATTAGAGTTACACACAGTTTCTCCTAATGCTGGGTATACTCAGGAAGATGTTATTCAGTTAGCCTATATCATGACAGGTTGGGCGCACAAATGGGATAGAAAAAATTTAGAAACTGGCGATATATGGTTTGATCAAGAAATGCATCAAAAAGGAGATAAAATAGTTTTAGGAGTTAAATACAAAAACGATGCAAAAAGAGAACTTGCAAAAGTAATTCATGATTTGGCAACACACCCAATCTGTATCAAATTTGTCTCAACAAAATTATGCAGGCATTTTATTACAGATGAGCCAACAGATGAAATGATAAAGCCAGTAATAGAAGCATGGAACAAATCCAATGGAAACTTAATTGAAATTCACAAAGCAGTTATAACGCAAGCTTATAAATATAATGAGATTACACATAAATTTCATCCACCTGAAATTTGGTTAATGCAATTATCTAGAATGTTTGATTTAAATATTCCGCTTTCTTTTGAAAAAATGAATTATACTTTTAAGTCAAAGCCAAATAATAGACAAAGACAATTATCATGGATACTTAGAGAAATAGGTCATTCACCTTATCGTGCCAAACAACCTAATGGTTGGAGTGATTTGGAGGTAGATTGGGTATCACCAGAATTATTATTACGCCGCTTTTGGTTTGCCTCAGTTGAACTTCCAATGCTTGTTAAATCTGGAAACAGATCCCATAATTTTATTTTAGCTTGTCTTAAAAACAATTTCGAAGATCATGAAAATATGGAATCACTTATTGAAAATTTTAGATTTGGAACATCAGATTATGATTTAGGGCAAAAGTATGGAGTCATTTGTAATTTGCCAGGAGTATTAAAAATATGAACTGCACAAGAAGAAATTTTTTAATTGGAGGATCAACAACATTATTTCTTTCTGGATATTTTCCAAAAATAAGTTTTGCTTCAATGCAGAAAAAAAATCTAATTATTATATCACTTCGCGGGGGAATGGACGGTTTAACAGCTGTTCCTGTTATTGGAGATAAACGTCTTAAAAAATTGAGAAAAAAACTTATTCTGGAAGACGTTCTTAATTTGAACAGTGATTTTGGTCTTCACCCTAAATTAGAAATTTTTCATAAACTCTGGCAAAAAAATCAAGCGGCATTTGTTCATGCAACAAATATTCCTTACACAGGCAGATCACATTTTGATGGGCAAAATTTAATGGAAACTGGAGCACACATTCCATACAAAGAAAAAACAGGATGGCTTGGTAGGGGATTACTAGCTTCAAATATTATAGGAAAAGGTCTGGCAATATCTTTACCAATGCCACTTTTATTAAGAGGCGTGCCACAGAATAATAATTTCTTCCCATCACCAGATTTTGTTGAAACAAAGTTAATAGATCAAATTTATAATGAATTTAAAGGTGAGCATAACGAGCTAATTAAATCTACACTTGATACAATTAGACAAAGACCATTGTCTATGCAAATAGCTACTGACTCTGATGATAGAAAAAAACTTGCTCTTGAAGCTGCTAAACAATTAAAAGATCAAAGTGGTCCTCGAGTTGCTGTATTTGATTTAGATGGATTTGATACCCATGCTGCTCAAGGAGGTGTTGATGGAGCGCATGCTGATGAACTAGAAGAAGTAAATAAGATTGTTACTATTTTACATGAAAATCTTGGCCAAGCATTTGATAATACACTAATACTTACTCTTACTGAATTTGGCCGAACTATAAAACAAAATGGAGGCTATGGAACTGAGCACGGATATGGAAGTGCAATACTAATGGCTGGAGGCTTGTTAAAAAAATCTCAAGTTTATACAGATTGGCCTGGACTAAAAAAGAAAGAATTGTTTGAGGGAAGAGACCTAAATTCGACTATTGATTCCAGGTCTGTTTATAATTCTGCAATGTCAATTTGTTTTAACCAAGATCCAGAATTTTTGCGTAAAGAAGTTTTTTGGGGAGACGAACTTCCTGATTTGTCTCAAGAATTGTTTAAGATTTAGAAATAAATAATTTTTTTAGTAATTTCATGTTAAACAAGAATATGGTTTCAGAAAATTTTGATAGTTTATTCAAGGCTGCAAAAAAAGTTAGAGAGCAAGCTCATGTGCCTTATTCAAATTTTAAAGTAGGAGCAGCTTTTCTAACAGAAGATAGTAAAATTATTACTGGTTGTAATGTTGAAAATGCTGCCTATCCTCAATCCCAGTGTGCCGAAGCAACTGCAATTGGAAATATGATATCTAATGGAAACAAAAAAATTTTAGAAGTTGTGGTTATAGGTTCAGGTGAATTATTATGCTCCCCCTGTGGTGGTTGTAGACAGAGGTTAAGAGAATTTGCTACTTTAGATACTAAGATTCATATGTGTAATGAAAATGGTCATATGAAAACATCTACGCTCGAAGAATTACTTCCAGATTCTTTTGGCCCAGAGAATCTTTAATGTTACCCTCGGCAAAAAAATTTTTAGAAATAACAAATAATACTTCACCCGATATTGCCGTAATTTTAGGAAGTGGACTAACTAATTTTTTTGAAGAAAAAGATATTCAAGAATCAATCTCATATGAACAGTTAGCTGATTTTCCACAGCCAACTGTCAAAGGTCACGCAGGTAAATTAGTTTTAGGAAAAATAAATAATTTAAATGTTGTTTGTATGTATGGAAGATCACATATTTATGAGGGGCATAATCACCAAAGTTTAGCTTCACCCATAAGAGTATTGAAGGACATTGGGTCTAAGTTATTAGTTGTTACAAATGCAGCAGGTAGTTTAGATGAAGCTATGCCGGCAGGCAGTCTAATGGCAATTAAAGATCATATTAACTGGAGTGGTTTTAATCCACTTATTGGACCCAATGCTGAAGAGTATGGCCCTCGCTTTCATGATATGAGTGATGGGTATCATAAGTTTTATAGAGATCAGTTAATACAAGTCGCTAAAAAAATAGATCAAAAAATTTATGAAGGTATCTATTGTATGTACTCAGGACCAAATTTTGAAACTCCTGCTGAAATCAATGCCTTAAAAGTAATAGGTGGAAATGCAGTTGGAATGTCTACAGTACCAGAAGTTTTAGTTGCTAATCATTGCGGACTTCCCGTTATTGGTATCAGCGTAATCACCAACTTAGCCGCTGGTATGAATAAAACAAAATTAAGTCATCAGGAAACTTTAGAGAATGCAAGTTTAGCAGAGAACAATGTTTTAAATTTAATTAAACAATTTATACAAGAAGTTCAATTCGATGATACCTCAAGAGATAATTAGAAAAAAAAGAGACAACAAAGATCTATCAAAAGAAGATATCAACTTTTTTGTAGACGGTTTAACAAATGGATCTTTTTCAGATGCACAAATTGCAGCAATGAGCATGGCAATATTTTCAAATGGAATGACTCCTGAAGAAACTGTTTGTTTAACTGAAGCGATGACGAACTCAGGCGATACAATAAATTGGTCTGAGATTGTAGATTCTGAGTTGGTTTGTGATAAGCACTCAACTGGTGGTGTTGGAGACAAGACGAGCATTATTTTAGCACCAATTCTTGCAGCTTGTGGACTGTATGTACCTATGATTTCAGGTAGAGGCTTGGGTCATACCGGTGGTACTCTAGATAAATTTGATTCAATACCTGGGTACAATACAAAGCCTGATTTAGAAACTTTTAAAAAAGTTGTAAAAGACGTTGGTTGTGCAATTATTGGTCAAACCTCTAACTTAGCACCAGCTGATAAAAAATTATATTCTATAAGGGATATTGTAGGTACAGTAGAATCTTTACCTTTAATAACATCATCTATTCTTTCAAAAAAAATTGCAAGTGGTCTTTCATCTCTAGTACTTGATGTAAAGGTTGGTAATGGATCTTTTAATAGCACTATTGATATAGCAAGAGATTTATCCAACTCCTTAGTAAGAGTCGCTAAAGGAGCAGGTTTAAATTGCGAAGCTATATTAACGGATATGAACCAGGTCCTAGGTAAAAGTGCTGGTCATACACTGGAGATATTAGAATGCATAAAATATATTAAAAATGATTTTAAAGATCACCGATTAGAAAAGATCACTAATGAATTAATATCTTCGCTATTAGTAAACATTTATAAAGTTTCAAAAGAAGAAGCATATAATAAAATTAATACGGTTATTAATAATGGACTAGCTGCAGAAAAATTTGAAATGATGGTTGCAGCCTTGGGTGGACCAAAAAATATTTTAACATCTTATGAAAAAGATCTAACCAATAAATCTATTCAAAAAGATATATTTTCTATGGAGGATGGGTGGATAGAAAATATTCATACCAGAGAATTAGGCCTTATACTTATTGAACTTGGAGGTGGAAGAAAACAGGTTACCGATAAAATAAATTATGGAGTTGGATATGATAATGTTCTCAATATAGGTGATGAAGTAAATTCCTCAACTCCTCTGTTAAGTTTATACTCAAGTAAAAATATAAATGATAATTTAATAAATAAAATAAAAGGCTGTTTCATTATTTCAGATAAAAAAACTCAAAAACTATCTGAAATATTTGAAACCATAAATTAATGAGTACTCAAACTAAAATTAATCAAGCACTTGTGCAATACTTACAAAGCGTAGGTTACCGAGAAGATAAAATAATTACTGAACTAGAAAATGAAACTTTAAAACTTGGTAGTGTTTCCCAAATGCAGATTGCAAAAGAACAAGGTCAGTTTTTAGAAATGATAACTAAAATTTCTAATGCTAAAAACTGTTTAGAAATTGGAAGATTTACAGGTATGAGCACTTTGTTTTTGGCTAGAGGTATACCTGAATCAGGGAAAATCGTAACTGTTGATAATTCAGATGAATTCTTATCCTTAGCAAAAAAATATTGGGAATTAGATAATATGAGCTCAAAAATTGAATCGATTATTGGAGATGGTGTTGAGGTAATGCAAAGCATGATAGACCGTCAACAGAGTTACGATTTAATTTTTATAGATGCTGATAAAAATAATTACCCAAATTATTACGAACTGTCACTAAACCTATTAGTTTCTAATGGAATAATAATTATTGATAATATGCTTTGGCACGGTGATGTGGCAGATGAAACTAAACAAGACTCTCAAACAAAAACTATCCGTGATTTAAATTTAAAAATACAAAATGACACAAGGGTGGAATTCTCTCTTCTGCCTTTATCTGATGGATTATCGTTTATAAGAAAGAAATAACAAAGACTTGAATTAAACACAATCATCCCCACATAATAATTGTCAGTATGCCATTGTGGGTGCTGGCAAAATAAACTTGCTTAATAAAGGAGTTATTATGACTAGAAACCTATCCGTTTGGAATTCTCTAAGACCATTCTCTGTTGGATTTGACTCAATTTTTGATGAATTTGATAGAATGTTGGAGTCTACGGAAAGATACAATACAAATTATCCACCTTACAATATTCATAGAGTTGATGAGCATAACTATAAAATTGAAGTTGCTCTCGCTGGATATAGTAAAGAAGATATTGAGATTGAATTAAAAGAAAACAACCTAACTGTTAGAAATAAACCTAAAGAAAAAGTGGTTAATGAAAATGGTAATGGTGTAATCCATAAAGGAATCTCAACAAGACAGTTTGAAAGATCGTTCACAATTTCAGAAGACATCAAAGTTAAAGATGCTGAATTGAAGAATGGACTTTTAGCAATTGATTTGGAGAGAATTATTCCAGAAGAAAAAAAAGCTAGACTAATTTCAATAAAGTAGTTTTGGATAGGGGCCCAAAGTGGCCCCAACATTTTTAACTTTAAATTTAGAATAAATCTAATTTTATGAATTTTAACAACACTGATATTAAAAAAAAATTCATATAGATCTACATTCGTATTCTGATAATTTTTAATAAGATTCTTAATCATAGAACGTGGAGATATTTATTATCTCCACAAAAAAAGAAGGTTATATGAAAATTATTTTTAGATTACTATTGATACTAATTGCATCTACCATTTCACTAAACTTGTTTGCCAAAGAGGTTAATGTTTATTCTTACAGGCAGCCGATTTTAATAGATCCTTTCTTTGAGGAATTTACAAAATCGACTGGCATAAAGGTAAATGTTTTACATGCAAAAAAAGGATTACTAGAAAGAGTTTTAGCTGAGGGTGAAGATACACCTGCTGACTTGGTATTAACAGTTGATATAGCAAGATTAAACCAATTTGTTGAAAAGGATATTTTGCAACCAATTAATTCAGATATTTTGAATATGAATATTCCAAATCATTTAAGAGATAGTAATAATAAATGGTTTGCACTTTCAAAGAGAGCTAGAATTGTTGCAATCTCAAAAGAACGAGTGTCAAAAAACTCAATTAAAAGAATAGAAGATCTATCTGATACAAAATGGAAAGGTAAAATTTGTACAAGACCTGGCAGCCATGACTACAATAGATCACTTTTAGCTTCAATAATTGCTGCAAATGGAGAAGCTTTTGCTGAAGAATGGGCAGCAGGCATTGTTGCAAATTTAGCACGTAAACCTGAGGGTAATGATAGAGCTCAAGCAAAAGCAATTTATGAAGGTGTCTGTGATATTGCTGTAATGAATACCTATTATTTTGGAAAAATGAAATTTAACGAAAAGAATCCAGAACAAAAAGATTGGGCTAACTCAATAGAGTTAGTTTTTACTAATCAAGAAGATAGAGGGAATCACATTAATGTTGCTGGTGGAGGTGTCATTAAGTACTCTAAAAATAAAGACAATGCGATTGCACTACTTGAATTTTTGACTCAGCCAAAAGCACAAGTTCTTTACAGTTCTATAAACTATGAATATCCGGTTAATCCAGATATGCAATTAACTGATGAGTTAAAATCATGGGGCGCGTTTAAAGAAGATAAACTGCCTGTTGAAAAACTTGCAGAACTTGCTCCTGTAGCTCAGAAAATCATTGATAGAGTAGGCTGGTAAATTATAGGTTAACTGTTTTGATAAATTTTAATTTATGGTCCAATTCTGTGGCGATAATTGCTTTGATAATTATCGCCCCTATTTTTTCAATATTTTATTACGCGATTTTAGGCGATACATCACTATGGCCACATCTATTTTCTACTGTTTTGCCCAGATATCTAACCAATACAATAATTCTAATGTTTGGTGTTGGAGGATTAAGTTTAGTCTTTGGTGTGACCACTGCTTGGATAGTGACAAGATATAATTTTTTTGGGAAAAAATTTTTTGAATGGATGTTATTATTACCAGCTGCTGTCCCAGCTTATATTATTGCCTATACTTATACCGATTTTTTTGAATATGCTGGTCCTCTTCAATCATTGATAAGAGACATA
The DNA here is from genome assembly GCA_902522865.1 of uncultured Alphaproteobacteria bacterium. Taxonomy (GTDB): domain Bacteria; phylum Pseudomonadota; class Alphaproteobacteria; order HIMB59; genus CACPNW01. Next base: position 119,697 of record CABYXC010000001.1, read on the forward strand.
TTTGGTTGGACGAGCTCAAAAGATTACTGGTTTCCAAATGTGCGATCAATGGGAGGAGCAATTTTGGTAATGTCTTCTGTATTGTATCCATACGTATATTTAATGACTAGAGCATCATTTATAACGACACCTATATCTTTTTTTCAAACTAGTTCTATTTACGGAAGGAACTCCTTCTTCAATGTCGCTATTCCATTTGGCCGTCCAGGTATAATTGCTGGCTTGGCCTTAGTACTAATGGAAACAATTTCTGATTTTGGGACAGTTGATTATTTTGCAATTGAAACATTAACCTTAGGCGTATTTAATGTTTGGTTAGGAATGAATAGTCTATCTGGCGCATCACAGATTTCTAGTATTTTATTTATGATTGTTATAGTACTTTTAACTTTAGAGTATTTGGGTAGGCGTAGCAGAAAATTTCATGAAAAATATAGTGGTGCATCTTATACACCAACTCAAACAGTTTCTGGTGTTAAAAATTCTTTATTGTTTTTAATTTGCCTAATACCTTTAAGTCTTGGTTTTATAATACCTGTTTTAATTTTATTGAATTTTGTAATTAAAGGTTATTCTATAATAAATTTTTTAGAAATTTTTCAAATAACACTATCAAGTATATCTTTAGCATTTATTTCTTCATCATTCATTATGTTACTATCCTTATTAATGATTATAGTTGGAGCATATAAATCAAATAATTTCCAAAAAATTTTAATATTTTTTGCTTCTTCTGGTTATGCTTTTCCAGGAACAATTCTTGCTGTTGGAATAGTTGTATTTGTTGGGTGGCTTAATGATTTAATTTATTTTCGTATGAGTTATGCTGTTGGCGGATTTATAATTTTATTATTTGCGTATAGTATAAGATTCTTAGCTGTTGGTAATGGAGCAATTACATCAGGTATTTCAAGAATTCATCCAAACTTATTAGATGCATCAAGAACAATGGGTGTTAGCTTTTTCAAAAGTATAAGAAAAATTATATTACCCTTGCTGTATACAAATTTATTAGTTGGAGGAATATTAGTTTTTGTAGACATCTTAAAAGAACTTCCAATAACACTTTTATTAAGACCATTTAATTTTGAGACACTAGCAACCTATGTTTATCAATATGCCTCTGATGAAATGTTGGAGGAGTCAGCATTTGCAGCTCTAATTATCGTTATTGCTGGATTAGGACCGGTAATTTTTCTTAACAGAACAATTACTAAATCAATAAAAAACTAAAACTTAATTCTTAAATATATAAGCCTGATCATTATCAATTTCTATCTCGACTGCAGACGATTGTTTTGGATTAAAGTCAGCAGGCATGTGGCTATGAACATGAACAACTTCATTATTATTATCTAACACAGATAAATGGATAAAACTAAATGACCCCATTAATTTTGACGCCATAACGGTTCCCTTAATTCCATTAACTGGTGTTGGTTGTTTGTTTAGTTTTATACCTTGAGGTCTTATGTGTACTACAACTTTCTCACCTTCTAAATTTCCAGGTGTTTTAATTTTCCCAACTGGTGTGTAAATGTGAGATTCTTTAACAACACCTTCAAATTTATTTGTTTCACCAAAAAAACCTGTAACATATGAATTTTTTGGATTGTTGTAGAGATCATTCGGAGTTCCTGACTGTACAATCGAACCTGATTTATCAAAAATATTTATATGATTTGAGATAAACATTGCCTCGAAAGGATCATGAGTGACTATAATTACAGACACATTTGATTTTTGTAATAGATGCAGCGTATCATCTCTCACCTCTTCTCGAAGGCTTAAATCTAAACTTGAAAAAGGCTCATCTAATAAAAGTAAATCGGGTTGTGAAATTATAGATCGTGCAAGTGCAACTCTTTGTTGTTCACCACCACTTAACTCGTGTGGGTATTTATCTAGTGAATTAGGTAATTTTATTAATTCAATAATTTCATCAACATTATTAGTTGAATTTTTAGCGTTAGTTGGAAATCTCAAATTTTCTTTTACTGTCAAATGTGGGAATAGAGCGTAATCTTGAAATAAAAAACCAATTTTTCTTTTTTCTGTAGGTAAGTGTTTTGCAGTACTGCTTACTTCTTCACCATTAATAATAATTTTACCTGATTGTACTTTTTCAAGACCTGCTATGAGCTTTAATAAAGTAGTTTTTCCACTACCTGACGGTCCCAAAATACAAGAGATACTATCTTTATTGAGATTAAAATTAATATTATTTAAAATTTTTTTATTATTAATTGAATGAGTAAGATCTTTAACTTCAACAGCAATCATAAAATACCTATTACACTAAAATTAAACTTGGGGAAATTTATCTAAAATTTCACTTTCCCATTCAATAAACTTTTTTGATCTATTATCAGGACTTGGATGTGATCCCATAAATTCAGGCACCCTCCCTTCTTGACCTGCCATCATTCTTTGCCATAATTTAGCTGGTTCTTTAATATTAAATCCAGCAAGATTCATAAATCCCATGCCTAAGTAATCAGCTTCACTTTCCATCTTTCTACTAAATGGAAGAAAAATACCATACTTTACAACGGAGTTGTAAACATTACCTCCTACATTTCCTACTCTAAAAGATTTATTAAGAAGTTCTGCATATTTACTTCGCGATATTCCAATTGTTGCCATTTGCACCATAGATGCTTGAGTTAATTTTTCTACTGTGTGTCTAGCAAATGCATGTGCAATTTCATGACCCATAACTGCAGCAATCCCGTCATCATTTTTACAAACAGGAAGTATACCAGTATAGAAAGCAATTTTACCACCAGGCATACACCATGCATTTTTTGTATCAGATTCAATTAGAGCAAATTGCCAGTTAAAATTTTCTACAGGATTTTTTTCACGCTTATTAATATAAAATGTATCTAGAGAGGTATAAATTTCCTTTCCGATTTCTTCAATTTTTTTTGATTCATCTGTGTTATCTAAAAGAATTTTATCTTCTTTAGCTTTTGATAAAAATCTTGAATATGTTTTATCAACTTCTTGATTAAGAGCTTTTTCATTAGGATAAATCTTTGGAAGACCAGCTACACCACCACCCATTAAAATTATAGGTAGATTGCTATCATATAAATTAAGTTGACTTCGATTTGTTAATGGTACTTGTGTACAAGAAGGTAAAATCATAGAACCACATAGAGAGCAACTTGCGCCAAAAACAAAGCTTCTTCTGTTTATTCTTGCTTCCATATTATTATTATATAGGTATTTTTTTTATATGAATATTTTTAATTCAGTCAAAAAAGCAGAAATCCATGTTCATTTAGAGGCAACTATAACGCCAACTTTATGTAAAAAATTTGCCAAACGAAACAACTATGAAATAGCTGAAGAAATGTTTGGTTCAAAGTACGCATACCAATGGGATGATTTTTATGATTTTATAAAAAAATATGACATTGTTACTTCTGTTATACATACACCAGAAGATTATTTTGAATTAACGTATGAATATCTAAAAGATTGTGCCGCCAATAATGTTCTTTATGTTGAGGCGATGATTTCATCTACTCATGCTAAAGAAAAAGGTATGACCTATCATTCATTTATTGAAGGAGTTTATGAAGCTTCTAAAAAAGCTGAGGAGGATTTTGGAATTGTTTCACGTTATATAATGAATGGGATCAGACATTTAGGGCCAGAGTCAGTTCAAGGAACTGCAGAGGAAGTTTTAAATAATCCCCATCCTTGTTTAGTTGGTTTTGGTTTGGCTGGGGATGAATTGCATTTTCCTCCAAACTTATTTGTTGAAACATTTGATATGTTAAAAAAAGAAAATTTTCCAATTACGGTTCATGCAGGTGAATGGGATGGTCCTGTAAATATTAGGAATGCTATTAACCTTCTCCATCCAACAAGATTAGGTCACGGAGTTCGATCAATAGAGGATCCTGATTTAGTTAGAGAAATAATTGATAAAGATATTATTCTAGAAACTTGTCCAACAAGTAATATTGCAACTAAAATTTACAAAGATTATGTAGATCATCCTGTGAAAACATTATTTGATCAAGGAGTAAAAGTAACAGTAAATTCTGATGATCCTCCTTTTTTTAATGCTACGATAAACGGTGAATACAAAGTCATGGAAGATTTAGGTTTAAATGAAAAGGAGCTAACTTCCCTTACTCATAACGCTATAAAATATTCTTTTTGCGATGATGAAAATAAAAATAAATTATTAGCTAAATTAAACTAGATAATTTTACTAAAGGTCTTGCACCATAATGAGAAATAATTTCTGCGGCAGCAATTGATGCGTAATTACCACATTCATCCATTGCTTTACCTTTAGAATAACCAAATAAAAAACCAGCTGCAAATAAATCTCCAGCTCCAGTTGTATCTACAACTTTTTCTACTTTTTTTGCAGCAACTTCAGTGATGTCATTACCAGAAACAATAACTGATCCACTACTTCCTTTAGTAATAGCAGCAATTATATTTAATGATTTTGCATACTCTAGACCTTCTTCAAAACTTTCTGTTTGTGCCATTGCTTTGATTTCATCTTCGTTAGCAAAAAGAATATCAACATTCTCAGTTATTAATTCTTTAAAAGAATCTCTGTGTCTATCAACACAAAAAAGATCAGATAAAGTAAATGCAATTTTTTGATTATCAGCTTTGCAAATATCCACCATTTTTTTCATAGCCTTTTTTGCATTCTCATTGTCCCACAAGTAGCCTTCCAAATATGCAATTTTATGATTTTTAATATCATCCACTTTTATATCTTCAGGACCTATTAATGTTCCAGCACCAAGAAAAGTACACATTGTTCTAGTTCCATCTTCTTCAACAAAAATTGTACAACATCCAGTTGAAATATTAGGAGATGTAAATCCCAATGGAAATTTTAGTCCTTCCCGGATCATATCTTTTTGAAGGTATACTCCAATTTCATCATTTTTAATTTTTCCAATAAAACTTCCATTACCGCCAAAAGAGGTGATACCAAACATGGAGTTACCAAGGGAACCTCCACCAGCCATTTCTCTGATGGAATAACTCTCATGCAAATTATTTTTTAAATTTTCATCAATAAGATTCATAGAATCTCTATTAATTTCATGTTTTTCAATTTCACTTTGATTGGAAGGAATTATGGCATCTACCATAGCATTTCCAATTCCAACTACGTCTAATTTATCACTCATTTTTGTTTAATAATTATTGGTACTAATTGTACTATAATGACTCCAATAAATATTGCAAGGCATCCAAGTATTTTTTGTGTGTCTAAAACTTGATCTAAAAGTATCCAACCTGCTATTGCAGCAAAGACTGACTCCATTGATAAAATAATGGCAGCAGGAGCAGGATTAGCTTTATGTTGAGCAATAATTTGAAGTGTATATCCAATGCCAGCAGAAAAAATACCCGTGTATAAAATTTCAAACCACTCAATTTGCATATTGGAGAGCTTTGGTTCCTCCCACATAAAAGCTAGGATCATAGATAAAAAAAAAACAATAAAGTACTGAATACTTCCAAATAAAAAAGGACTGTTTAGTTCTTTCATAAAAATATCGATACAAATAATATGTAAGGCAAAAAACAAAGCTGCAATAAATAATAGTGAATCTGATTGTTGAATTTCAACTGATTGATTAGAGGACAAAAGATATGATCCATACAAACAGAGTAAAATGGCAATCCAGATAATCCAGTGTACCTGTTTTTTAATTATGAATCTTGAAATTATTCCAACAAAGGGAACGTAAAGAGTGCTAAGAAAAGCAGCATTTGATATTAATGATTTTTGTAAAGCGTATTGTTGAAGCCCCATACCACCAAAAAGAAAAAAACCTGTAGCCAAACAAAGATAAACTTTTTTTCTATCACTTAATATTTTAAAAATATTTTGTTGTTCTAGATAAATCGCAAATGGAATTACCGTTAAAAAAGCAAAAAAGAATCTTCCAAAGCTAAAAGTAAAAGGACCTATGGCTCCCATTCCAGTAGTTTGGCTTACAAAAGCTGTTCCCCATATAAGTGAGGCAATTAACATAAGTATGTTAGCTCTTGTATGACTCATAAAAATATTTGATTAATTATTTTATTGTTTATCTTTATTAATCCACCAAGACTCAATTACAATTCCGTAAAGTGGAATTTCGTCTGGGTATTCAAAAAAATCCCAATAAGCAATTCTGTCTTTGTTGCTATGATAAAGAGGAACTACATAGTGACCCCATAGCAATACTCTATCAAGTGCGTGGATCGCTGTTGTTAATTCTTCTCTATTTGTTGCACTAATTAATTTTTCAATTAATGCATCAACTGCTGGACTATTGATACCAGGATAATTTCTGCTTCCATCTTTTTGACCAACTTCTGATCCCCAATAAAATTGTTGCTCATTTCCTGGGCTTAAACTGACTCCCCAATATCTTTTAATCATATCAAAATCATAACTTAACAAACGTTCTTGATACTGTGATGAATCAACAGTTCTTACATCCATTGTAATGCCAAGTTTTTTTAAATTACTTTGATAGGCTAACGCAATTTTCTCATCAGATGGACTGACAATCAAGAACTCAAACTTGAATTCTTTTCCATCTTTTACCAGTTTTCCATCTTCAACAAACCATCCCTCTTTTTCGAGTATTTCTTTTGCTTTCAATAAATTTTTACGGTCATTACCACTGCCATCTGTAATAGGTGGAGCAAATGTTTCCGTAAATACCTCTGCTGGAATTTCATCTTTCCATACATTCAATAGTTCTAACTCATTTTTTGACGGTAAGCCTGAAGAAGCTAATGGAGAATTGTCAAAATAACTATCTGTTCTCACATAAGTATTTTGATATATCGTTTTATTAATCCATTCATGATCATAGGCATAACTTAAAGCAAGTCTTACATTTCTATTATTAAATATGTCACGTCTTGTATTCATCACAAGACCATTCATTCCAACAGGTCTATCGTTATTCATTTCTGTCAGTATTACTTCACCATTTTGGACAGCTTTGAAATCATATTCTGATAACCAACGTTTAACATTGTATTCTCTTCTAAAGTCGTATTCACCAACCTTAAATGCTTCAACTAAGACATTTGAGTCTTTGTAATAATCATAAATAATTTTATCAAAATTATAGAGACCTTTATTTACTGGTAAATCTTTTGCCCAATAATTTTCAACGCGTTTGTATTTTATTTGACGGCCTGGATCGAGACTATCAACTTGGTATGGACCACTGCCAAGAGGGATATCTAAAAATGTTTTTGTAACATCAAGATTTTCATAAAACTTTTTTGGAATGATAGGAAGAAAGCCCGCAATAATAAGAGGCAATTCTTTATCTTCATTATTTTCAAAAATCATTTTTATTCCATCATTTCCAATCAATTGAGTTTCAACAACTTTGCCATATGTTTTTTTCTGATTTGGAGTACCTTTTGTTTGAAATGTTTCTAGACTAAACAATACATCATCGCGTGTTATTGGTGAGCCATCATGAAATGTTGCATTTGAATTTAAATAAAAAGTTATAGACGATCTATCTTCAGGCAATTCTACTTTTTCAGCTATTAAACCATAGAGAGAGAATGCTTCATCCCATACTCTTCTCATTAACGTATCATTAACATACCCAAGTCCAGCAGCTTTAGAACCTTTAAATGCTACTCTATTAAGATTATCAAAAGAACCATATGATCCAAATTTTACCGTTCCACCTTTAGGTGCATTTGGGTTCACATAATCTAGATTTTCAAAATCACTGGCATACTTTGGTGTTCCATGCATTGCAATACCGTGAACTTTTTCACTGTACGCATGTTTGTTAAGTGCAATTATTGAAGTTAAAATGGCAAATGCGATTAGGAATTTTTTCATAGGTATATCCTATCAAAAAAAAGACAGATTTGTAATGAAATATAAATTTAAAAAATTATATAAATAGAATGCAAACCCTTAAATTAATTTCGGTACTTATAGTATTATGTATTGGACATAGTATTCATGCAGCAGAAGTTGATATTTTTAAAGGGATGAAACTATATGCTGAAAATTGCGCAGGGTGTCATATGGGTAATTTAGCAGGTCATGAAGAGTGGGATAAATCGTTAGATGAAGATGGTCATAGAAGAGCACCTCCTCTTAATGGCACTGGGCACACTTGGCACCACTCTCCTGCACAATTATTTCATGTCATTAAATATGGTTTTAATAAATCAAATCCTGATTATGAAGGTAAAATGCTTGGTAATGATGCGTTATCAGATGAAGATGTTTGGTCTATTCTTGAATTTATCAAAAGTACATGGCCAGAAAAAATACTAAATAAATATAACTCCCATTTTAAAAGCTAAGATTATTAAAGCAAATCTTCAATTTTAATATTTAAGATATATATTATTATTATGAAAATTTTAGGATCTGAAATCACACCCTATAAGACATATTTAAATAGACGTAAGTTTATAAAGGGATCTTTAGCTAGCGCCATGCTAGCAACGGTTACCTCATCAGCATTTGCAAACCACGATAGTGATCTTCCAATTTATACTAAAAATCTAAATGAAAACGACAAACTTAATTCGTACGAAGAAATCACAACTTACAATAATTTTTATGAGTTTGGGACTCATAAAAAACATCCCCATTTAAATTCTGGAAATTTTAAACCTAGGCCATGGACAATAAAAATAGATGGTCTTGTGAAAAAGCCTCAAACATTTGATTTAGAAAAAATTTTATCAAATGTAACAATTGAAGATAGGGTTTATAGATTAAGATGTGTTGAAGCATGGTCCATGGTTATTCCTTGGCAGGGTTTTCAGTTATCTGAACTTATAAAAATGGCCGAACCTTTAAGTTCAGCAAAGTATGTTCAGTTTGTAACTGTATTCAGGCCGGAAGAAATGCCAGGTCAGCAAAAGAGAACAATTATTTGGCCATATAGAGAAGGGCTTCGAATGGATGAAGCAATGAATCCTTTAACAATATTAGCAACTGGATTGTATGGTCATGAAATGCCTAATCAAAATGGTGCACCCATAAGATTAGTTGTTCCATGGAAGTATGGTTTCAAATCAATTAAATCAATTGTGGAAATTAGATTTTTAGATACTCAACCTGAAACATCTTGGGAAACTTTAGCTCCTTGGGAATATGGTTTTTATGCTAATGTTAATCCTAATGTTAATCATCCAAGATGGAGTCAAGGAACAGAGAGACGAATTGGAGAGTTTAAAAGAAGAGAAACACTTATGTTTAATGGCTATGAAGAAGAAGTAGCACATCTCTATAAAGATTTAGATTTGACTAAATTTTATTAATGAATGTTTTCAACAAGAAATTTTAACCGCAGCAAACCTGTCTTATTTATTTTAATTCTATTTCCTAGTCTACTCTGGGCGTACCAATTTATTACTGGGAATCTTGGAGTAAATCCAATTGAAAAACTAATGGATGAATTAGGTCTAATGGCACTCAGATTAATAATCATAACTCTCATGATTACCACTCTATCAAATATTAAATCTTTAAAATCGATAGTTGTTTTACGAAGAATGATCGGACTTTTTGCTTTCTATTATGTCTGTTTGCATTTCTCCACTTACATAGTTTTAGATCATTTTTTAGATATGCAATTTATCATACAAGATATTATAAAAAGACCATTTATAACTTTTGGTTTTATAAGCTTTCTTTTTTTAATCCCACTTGCTAGCACTTCAACAAACAATATCATTAAACGATTAGGTTTTAAATTATGGAAGAAAATTCATTATTTAATTTACCCGGTAGCCATTCTAGCTAGTATGCATTTTTATGTTTTAGTTCGTGCTGATAAAACTGAACCAGTCATTTATATGGGAATAATTATCCTCTTATTACTTCACAGAATATTTAAAAGAATTACTCGTCCTCAGTTGGCTCAGTAACGGGGTTCATTTCCATACCGGCAGGACTAATATTTCGCGGTAAAGGATTATATTGTGATTCAAGATCACGGGGTTTAGTTCTTTGTGTCATTCTATACAAACCAAACAACCCTAGCAGTCCATGTATTAAAAATAAATAGATGTAAAAACCTAGCGCTCCTAAAATTTCCATAAATCCAGAAACAAACAAAGGTCCGATAATTGATCCAATACCAATAAGTATACCAAAGGTTGCACTTGCTGATACTATCTCATTAGGTTGTAAGAAGTCATTTGTATGAGCAACCGTAAGTGAATACATTGGTAAACACGCAACTGAAAAAAGACCAGTAAAAATTAAGAACAATGTTAGCGGCATAAAGTTTGCAAAAACAAAAAATAAACTCAAACCTGAAGCCATAAAAGACACACCAATAAGAATAACACGTCTATCAATTCTATCTGACAAATATCCAATAGGCCATTGAGATAGAGCGCCAGCTGAAGTTATAATCATCATATAGAGAGAAATTTCAAATAAGCTTAAATTAATAGATGATGCATAAATTGCACCGTACCCAAAAACTGCACTATGCGATAAACCAGTTGCTAATGCGCCAACAAAACCCAAGGGCGACACAGTATAAAATTCTTTTAAAGAAAAAAATTTAGAACTTTCTGTATTAGGTTGTTCTGTTGAAGATAAAAGAATAGGAAGAAGTGCGAATGATAATAAGATTGATACTAAAATAAATAAATCAACTTTAGCTGGATCGCCTAAATTTAATAAAAATTGTCCTGCTCCAACAAATACAAAAGTAATAATCATGTAAACGGAAAGTAATTGACCGCGAGTTTGATTAGTTGATTTTTCATTCAACCAACTCTCCATGATTACATAAATTCCAGCAAGACTTAAACCAGTTAATATTCGTATAAACATCCATGAATAAGGATGAACAAATACTGAGTGTAATAGTATAGCGATAGAGGCAAGAGATGCTAAAGCGGCAAAAACTCTTATGTGACCAACACGTTGTAAAAAAATTGGAATTGTTAACGCGCCAGTTAAGTATCCAACATAATAACCAGCTATAATAAGTCCTGATGCAAAAAAACTAAAACCTTCTAAAACAGAACGAACACCGATAAGTGTTCCTTGCAAACCGTGACCAAGACTAATTAAAGCAAAGCCAAAAAAAAGGGCCCAAGTGTTTTGTAGTACCTTAAACATCTTCTAAATTTTTATTGAAATTTTAGTATTCTTCTTCGCCGTCTTCTTTAGGTTTAATACCTTCGGCTATTGGATCAATTTCTGTTTCATCTTCTAATAAAACAGTATCATCCTCAAGATTGTCTTCGTTGTTATCCAAATCCAAATTATCGATATCAAGGTCATCATCTTTTTCTTTTGGTTTTGGAGGAATAGGATTAGTTAAAGGAGCAGCATTAGTACTACCAGGTTTTCTACCACGTCTTGGTCTGGTCATTGTAGTTACTTCAATTAGTTTACCACATTCTGGACATTCCAGTTCAGTTCTTCCCAAGTCGTAGTATTGCTTACTACACATTGGACAAATTCTTTTTTGACCCCAAGATTCTTTGTACATTTCTACTTTTCTTTTTTTATAAATATTTTACCACAATAACCACAAACAATTTTATTCTCATTATTGAAGGTATAATAAACTGCGGGATGTCCTAAACCATCTTCACCACCATCGCAAGAGATAGTTTCGGTTTTTGGATCTACTTCCACAATATCTTCAGTCATAAAAGCCATATAAAATTTTCATGCAAAAAGTCTATATTTTTTCCTTATAGAATTTGAAAATAAACAACCGAAATACCACTCACTATTAAAATAGAAGGTATTATTCGAGATTTTGCATTCTTCTCAAATAAGAAAAGCATTCCAATAATTGCAGCAAACACAATGCTTATTTCTCTAATACTAGAGACATAAGCTATTTCTATAAATTGCATACTCCAAACAACAATTGCGTAACTACTTGTTGCAAAGACACCAGCAGCAATGCCTGATCTAAAAGTGTATGTTTCTCTTTTTCGTAAATCATCTTTAGAGATCAAACAAATAATTAGTAAAGGTATTCCATTAAGTGTGTAGAGCCAGTAAATATAGGAAAAACCATTTTCAGAAAGTCTAACCCCGACCCCGTCAACTAAAGTGTAAGCAGTAATTAGAATAGCCGTTGATATTGCGAGAGCAAAACCTCTGAAGTTAAAAGATAAATTTTTAGAATAAGAAATTAAAAATAACCCAATACAAACAATTAATATTCCAACAAAACCAGCAACACTAATATTGGAACTTAAAAATAAAATACTAATGATCGCTACAAACAAACATGAACTTCCTCTAGAAATTGGATATATGTAAGAGAGATCACCGTACCTATATGAGTAGATAACATTTAGTCTGTAGAAGACATGAATGATGACGGTTGCTATTAAAAAATACCAAACCTCTAAAGTTGGAAATGGAACAGTAAATGTTAAAGGTAAAAAAAATAGTAACTTCCAAGACAGACGTTATACCCATTAACGATAAAGGGTTCTTACTTGATTTTATTATAGCACTCCAAACTGCATGACATAGAGCAGAAACAAGAATTAAGATAAAAATAAAATTTACTGACAATGTCATCAGTAGATAAGAATTTACTTCATGCCTGTCAAAGTAATTCCTTCAATAAATCGTTTTTGCGCGATTATAAAAGCAACAATAAGGGGAACTGTTACAGTAACTATTGAAGCCATCATAGGACCAAATTCGTCACTATCAATCCCACCTCTGAATTCTCTTATACCAAGCGGTGGAGTAAAGAGATCTCTATTTCCTGTTATTACCATACGAGGCCAGAAATAATCATTCCAGTGTGCAACAACTGAGAATATTGCAAAAGCAAGTAATGCTGGTATTGCAGTTGGAAGCATTACTTTCCATACGATTGCGTACTCTCCCATGCCATCCATCCTGGCGGCATCAATTAATTCATCGGGCACAGTCATAAAGAATTGCCGCATTAAAAAAATTCCAAACACCGATATAGTCCAGGGAAGTATCAAGGCGGAATAGGTGTCAACTAATCCTGCCTGAGCCAACATAACATATAATGGAAGCGCAATTCCGTGAACTGGAATGAGCAAGCAAAATAAAACCATCGAGAAAACAAATTCTCGTCCGTAAAACCGTAACTTTGCGAGTGCATACGCACATGGTAAGGCGACTAAAACCTGAATGATGAAGATTGATAAAGTAACAATGACACCATTCATTAAGTATCTAGGAATAGGAGCTTTTTCAAAAGCAAACCAATAGTTGTATTGATATGGCTTCATTGTACATGTTTCTTCTGAATAGCCAGTTTTAACACATACGGGAAACGTTTGAGTTTCTTGTGCACCAATAAGACCGCCAGAAATTGATTGGATTTCTTGCTGAGATTTTAATGACATAGAAACCATCATATAAAAAGGGAGCATCACTACGATTGCACCAATAATTAAGATTGCATGCTTCCAACCTTCTCCAATATATTGTTTAGCTTCCATTAATAATGAACCCTCTTCTCAATGACATATCTTTGGAAAAACGTTAACACAAGAATAAATCCAATAAAGACAACAGTGATTGCTGCACCGATACTTGTTAAGTTTTGTTGAATAGCTTTTTCAAAGATTGCATACATCATAACATACGTTGTTTTTGATGGACCACCTTTGGTTAGTATTTCGATGGTATCAAATACTTGAAACGTTCTAATTGTAGTAATAGTCACAACAAACAACGTTGTTGGACCAAGCATTGGCCATGTAACAAGTTTAAATTGCTCCCATGTAGATTTAGCCCCATCCATTTCTGCAGCTTGGTATAACTCCCTTGGTATACTTGTTAAGCCAGCTAAATATAAAACCATATTAAAACCAAAAGCCTGCCAAATTCCTATGAAACATACTGTCCAAATCGCAGTATTTTTTTGTTTTAACCAATATGGAAAATCCATGTTGTTTGCACATGCTGCAGCATACCAACTTTCTTGTGAGTCTACCCATGGCAACCAATGAAAACCAAGAATGAATTCCCTAACTCCCCCACACCCATTTGCTAAAAAACTATTTACAATTCCTAATGTTGGATGAAGAGTAAATTCCCATGCAATTGCCATTGCAAGAAGAGTTGCCATAACTGGAAGAAAAAAAATTGTTTTATATATATCAGCACCAAACCTTAGTGAATTTATGAGCATAGCAGCACATAATCCAAGTACAACAGAAATTGGAACGACAACAATAACATACGTCGCTGTGGCCCAAATCATTTTGACATATGTTTTTCGATTGAACATCTTGTCATAATTTTCTAGTCCAACCCACTCGAATGTTTTGTTTCCTAAATTGTAGTCAGTAAAAGAAATACCTCCTGCAAGAAAAAGAGGAAAGATTAAAATAATTATCATCAGTATGATTGCTGGTGCAATAAACCATATGTGAGCTTTTGAATTATGCATTAGTAAATTGAACTCTCATTCCTGCTTGATTAAATAGTAATGCTTTATCTGAAACTCTTTTTATATTTACACTTGAACCGTTTGAAATTTGGTGAGTAAATTGTGGTAAGCCCCTTACAATTATTTTATTTGAACCGTCTTCAATATTTACATGAAAGAAAATATCTGAACCTAAATTTTCTCTATATGCAACTGTTCCACTAAATGTATTTTCATTACTTTCATTTGTAATTTCTAAATGTTCTGGTCGAATACCAATATGTAAATCTGTATTACTTTCAGAACTTTTTCTTTTTAGGTTAACGTTGAGAAAACCAACCGTCCCACCAGAGTCCGAAGTTCCTTTAAATATATTTATTTTTGGACTTCCAACAAACTGAGCTACACTTAATGAGGAAGGATTATCATATACTTCTTCAGGTGTATCTAGTTGTAATAAATTTCCATCAATCATAACTGCCATTCTAGAAGACATAGTTAACGCTTCTGCTTGATCATGTGTTACGTACACAAAAGTAGTTTTAAGTGAATTATGAAGTTCAGATAGTTCAGATCGCATGTGAACTCTCAAAGCTGCATCTAAATTTGAAAGAGGCTCATCCATTAAAAAGGCAACAGGCTCTCTAACCATAGCACGACCAAGAGCAACTCTTTGTCTTTGACCACCTGACAATTGTCCTGGTTTTCTATCCAATAGTTCTGAAATTTTTAGAGTTTCAGAAGTTTTATTTACTAATTGATTTATAGATTCTGTTTTCTCTTTTTTGCTTGGAGAAAAATTACCAATCAAGGGCAGTCTTTCAAATGCATTATAATCCCTGAGTCTTAATGGAGTTTCTAAATTTCTTCTTACTGTGAGATGAGGATAAAGAGCATATGATTGGAAGACCATTGCCAAATCTCTTTCACTGGCTCTAACTCTATTTACATTTTTATTATCTATTAATACATCACCTGAAGTCTGCTGTTCCAATCCTGCAATTATTCTAAGTAATGTAGATTTACCACAACCAGATGGACCAACTAACGTTAAGAATTCTCCATCGTTTATATCAACATTCAAATTATTAAGTACTTGTGTAGACCCAAATGACTTTGAAATATTTTTAAGTGATATTGTCCCCACTCATTCCCCCTGTATCTTAACTTTAATCTACAAAATTTTATTAAATTTGAGAATATTTTAAATCTATTTATTTCAGTTTTATTTCAATTTTATTAACAAATATTCAAATTATGATTGAGTTTAACTAGCAGATAACTATAAATTCGTATTTTTAATAAAATATATTAGTTGAATTCGTGTACGATAATTTAGAAATTAATAAAAGAGAATATCCAAGCTCTTTCTCAAAAACTGCTATTGTTATATGCCTTGATGGTAGTCAAAAAGAGTATCTCGAAGAAGCATCAAAATCTAATCTTACACCAAATCTTGATAAATTAATTGCAAGTGGTGAAAACCTACTAGTACACAGCGCTATTCCAAGTTTTACAAATCCAAATAACATTTCGATTGTAACAGGCCAACCAAGTTCTGTACACGGTATATGCGGAAACTTCTTTTATACACCTGAGACGGGTGAAGAAGTTATGATGAATGACCCAAAATATATGCGAGCACCAACTATTTTTGAAAAATTTTACAATTCTGGTTCTAAAATTGCTCTTGTTACTGCAAAAGACAAGTTGAGAACACTTTTAGGAAACGGATTAAGTTTTGATGATGAGAGAGCTATTTGTTTTTCTGCTGAAAAATCTGATCAAGCAACAAAAGATCTCAATGGTATAGATAATGTAAACGATTGGTTGGGGATGCCAGTGCCAGAAGTATATTCTGAAGGACTCTCTGAATTTGTAATGGCTGCAGGTGTAAAACTTCTTGAAGAGTTTAAACCAAATATTATGTATTTATCGACTACGGATTATATTCAACACAAATATGCACCGGGAAATGAAACAGCAAATAAATTTTATGCAATGTTTGATAAATATATTGGTCTTTTAAATAAGGAGAATGTTTCTATAATCATCACAGCAGATCACGGAATGAAACCAAAATCAAAAGAAGATGGTTCACCTAATGCAATATTTTTACAAGATTATTTAGATAAAAAATTTGAACCAAACATGGCTAAAGTCATCCTACCAATTACAGATCCATATGTTGTTCATCATGCTTCACTTGGTTCTTTTGCAACAATTTATTTAGAAGACAAGAGCAAGGTAGATTCAGTTGTAAATGCTATTAAAGAAATAAAAGATATAGAAGTTGTTTTAACAAAAGATGAAGGATGCTCTACTTACAATTTACCTCCTGATAGAATGGGAGATATTATATGTATGTCTTCAGAATTTATGACTATTGGTTCATCGGAAGATAAACACAATCTTTCTGGATTAAATGAACCTTTACGTTCTCATGGAGGACTCCATGAAAGAGAAGTGCCATTCATATCAAATTTAAAATTACAAAACTTAGATACTAGCAAACAATTATATAACTATGATGCATTTTATTATGCAATAAATGGAGCCCTATGATGCACAAAAAAATGATTAATGAAGCAATACGTATTGCTGGAGAAAAAGTTACTTCAGATAAAACAATAAATGTTGAGTACCCTTTTACAGGTGAAGTAATCGGAACGGTTCCAGCCGGTACCGCAGAGCATGCAAGAAAGGCTTTAGATATAGCTGCAAATTATCAGCCTAAACTTACAAGATATGAGAGACAAAAAATTCTTCAAACTGCTGCAGAAGTACTTGTTAAAAGAAAAGAAGAAATTTCTGATATTATTACTTTAGAACTTGGTATCTCAAAACAAGATTCTTTATACGAAGTAGGAAGAGCTTTCGATGTATTTTCATTAACGGCTCAACTTTGTATTCATGATGATGGAGAAATATTTTCTTGTGATTTAACTCCACATGGAAAAGCCAGAAAAATATTTACCATAAGAGAACCTTTAACGGCAATCTCAGCAATCACCCCATTTAATCATCCTTTGAATATGGTAGCGCATAAAATTGCACCTTCAATTGCAACTAATAATTGTACTGTATGTAAACAAACAGAATTAACACCTTTAACAGCAATGGTACTCGCCGATGTTTTATATGAAGCAGGCCTGCCACCCGAAATGTTTTCAGTTGTAACTGGATGGCCTCAAGACATTGGATCAGAAATGATCAAAAATCCAAACATTGATCTAATTACTTTTACAGGCAGTGTGGGTGTAGGAAAATTAATTGCTGAACAAGCTGGATACAAAAGAACTGTTCTTGAGTTAGGTGGTAATGATCCATTAATTGTTTTAAATGACTTAGATGGTGATGATCTTAAAAAAGCTGTTGAACTAGCTGTTACGGGAGCAACGAAAAATTCTGGTCAACGTTGTACAGCTGTTAAAAGAATATTGGTTCAAGAATCCATTGCAGATCAATTTGTTGAAATGGCTCTTGAGCGTGCAAAGAAAATTAAATTTGGTGATCCTATGAATATGGAAACAGACTTAGGTACAGTTGTTAATGTTCAAGCTGCAGAACTTTTTGATAAAAGAGTTTCTATGGCTGAAGAAGACGGCGCAAAAATTTTATATCACCCTGGAAGAAAGGGTGCTTTGTTACCTCCAATAGTTGTAGATCATGTTGATCCTAAAAGTGAATTAGTTTTAGAAGAAACATTTGGTCCAGTTATCCCAATCATTCGTGTGCCTAATGACGATGAAGCTGTAATGAAAATATCTAATTCAACCGCATTCGGATTATCATCTGGTGTATGTACAAATAACTTCATGCGAGCAAAAAAATATATTCAAGGTTTAAATGTTGGTACGGTAAATATTTGGGAGGTTCCAGGTTATAGAATTGAAATGTCTCCTTTTGGAGGAATTAAAGATTCAGGTCTTGGTTACAAAGAGGGTGTTATTGAAGCAATGAAAAGCTTTACTAATGTAAAAACCTTTTCGCTACCTTGGTAAATAAACCAGTTTTTCTCTAATTTTTTTAATGCTGTGGAAAAATAAGCTTATTTTTTAGTAATATTTTCGTAATAAAATTGTAACCCTTTGAGGCTACGTGTTAGATTAATATTATATTTGAATCGGAGGGATTAAATGAAAAAATTAATTACAGGATTTGCAGCCGTATTAGCTTTTGGTTTTTATGGTTCTGTTAATTCAGCTAAGTCTATTGAAATAGAAGTTGCTTATCCTTATTCAGGATTATTCGATGTTACGTTTCAAGCTATTATGCCAGAGTTTGAAAAAGCACATCCAGATATTCAAGTTAAATTTAGAGCAACTTATGAAAACTATGAGGATGCAACTGCAACAATCTTCAGAGAGTCTACTTCAGGTAATTTACCAGATGTAACAATGCAAGGTCTTAACAGACAAGCACCTCTAGTTGACAAAGGCATTGCTAAGTCTTTAGAGCCATTTATTGCAAAAGAAGCTGCTTTTGAAAAAGATGGTTACCATTCTGCTATGTTAAGTCTTTCAACATTTGGTGGTGAAGTTTATGGATTACCATTTTCTGTATCAACACCAGTTGGATATTATAACATGGATTTATTAGCTGAAGCAGGTGTAAATAGTATTCCAACTAACTGGGACGAAGTTATTGCAGCATGTAATAAATTGGAAGCAGCAGGTAAAGGAACTCTATACTTTGGTTGGAACATCACAGGTAACTGGTTCCACCAAGCATTAATGCACACTCAGAATGTTCCAATGGTTAAAGATGGAGCTGTAAATATGGGTGGTGATGCAGGACTTGCAACGTTAGAGCAAATGAAAGCAATCATGAGCGGATGTAATATGCCAAACTATTCAATTGCTGATGGTCAAGCTGCGTTTAACGCAGGTACTATTGGTATGATGTTCTGGTCTACTTCAAGCTTGGGTTCAGTTAATGCTGCAAAGGCAGACTTTGTTTTAAAGACTGCACCATTCCCTGGAATGGCTGGAGTTAACAATGGAACACCTGCAAGATTACCAGCAGGTGGAAACGCTGCAATGTTAGTGTCTACATCTGATGATCCAGCAAGAGTTGATGCTGCATGGACTTTCTTAAAGTTCATTACATCAGGTATCGGTGCTGCATTAGTTGCTGAAACAACTGGATATGTTCCACCAAACAAAGCAGCGAATGAATTATTAGGTGATTTCTATAGTAAAAACCCTAATAAACTTACTGCAGTTGAACAACTTCCACTTCTTGCAGATTGGTTTGCATATCCTGGAGAAAATGGATTAGCTGTTACGCAGGTAATCTATGATTACACAGAAGAAATTGCTACAGGCGACGCTGATGATATGGCAGATCTCCAAGAAGAAATGATGGAAGAAATAAACGATCTTATGTAATTTGAGATTATTTATTATTAACTTTTTATTACAGCGGCTTTATAAAAGCCGCTGTTTTATTTTAAATTTAAATGGGAGTAAAAATAGATGCCTCTTAAAACAACTACAATAGGTGCTTATCCAAAACCGAAACAAACACCTATTCAAGATTGGTTTTTAGGGACAAAATCAGAAGAAGAGAGAAAAGCGTCAAAAGGATTATTATCAAATTGGTCACCTGGCGCATATGAAAAAGCATTAGAGTCTGCAGGTGTGGATGCTGAAAAATTATTTTTAGCAGCAATTAAAGAAGTTATAACTGATCAAGTAAATGCAGGTATCGATGTTCCAACAGATGGTGAAGTTAGGCGCGAGAGTTATGTATTATATCAATGTCGATTTTTAAATGGTGTAAGTTTTAAGGAAGTTACACATAAGTCAGTAAGACAAGGTGCGTTCGAAGCTGACCTTCCAACTATTGTTGCTCCAATTTCAAGTAAAGAAATACGTATGCATTTAGACTGGAAGAGTGCACAACAATTTACAAAAAACCCAGTTAAAATTACCCTACCTGGACCAATGACAATTACAGATTCAATTGCCAACAATTACTATGATGACATGAAAAAACTTGGTTTTGATTTAGCATTAGCCCTCAATAAAGAAGTTAAAGCACTTGTAGATGCAGGTTGTCAGTATATTCAAATTGATGAACCAGTATTTGCTAGAAAGCCCGATGAAGCTCATTCTTACGGTATGGAAAATTTAGAAAGAATGATGCATGGTATTCCTAAAGAAGTGCAACGTGTTTGCCATATTTGTTGTGGTTATCCTAACTCATTAGATTCAGAAGGTTATAAAAAGGCTGATCTAGATGCTTATGATAGAATTGCATCACTTGTAGATGATTCAACTATTGATGAAGTATCTTTAGAAGATTCACATAGGCATAATGATTTAAATCTTTTAGAAAAATTTACTAAAACAAAAGTAATTTTTGGATTTATTGATATTGCAAAAAGTAGAATGGAGTCTGTTGAAGAGGTAAGAGTTCGTATCAAAGATTCACTTGAACATATTGATGAACACCGCTTAATAGCTGCACCAGATTGTGGTTTAGGTTTCTTTACACGAGAACAAGCAATTGAGAAAATGACAATTTTAACTAAAGCGGCAAAATCAATTTAAGGTAATGTGGAATTATTTTAATCCTGTTGAAATTATCTTTGGAGAAAATAGATTTAAAGAAGTACATGATGCTCTTAAAAATAAGAACTACATCATAATAACTCATCCAGAAGAAATTTTTAAAAAATATAGCGATGAATTAAAATCTTCTTCAAATCCACCACTATCCGTTATGACGGATGTTCAGCCTAATCCAGATTATAAGGATATTTTAGAGCTACAAAAAAAATTTTCTTCAATCAATGAATCGGTAGATTATATTTTAGCTATAGGTGGTGGCTCTGTTACAGACACAGCTAAAGCAATTGCTGCATTTAAAGATAAACAAGAATATCTAACAGATTTCGTTCGCAATAAGAAAAGTCCAAGAGTCGAAAATCCAATCAAGATTATTGCAATACCTACAACTTCAGGAACATCAAGTGAGCTTACGTGTTGGGCCACAATTTGGGATAAAGAAAAAAACAATAAATTATCTTTGGCGCATAAATCTCTTTATGCAGAAAAAACAATTATCGATCCATCTATTATGGTTGATAAGCCTTTAGGCTTGACCATTTCAACTGGTTTAGATGCTCTCTCCCATTCAATGGAAAGTATTTGGAATATTAATGCAAATCCAGTTTCTGCTTCTCATGCAATACAAGCATCAAAATTAGTATTAGAAAATTTACCACTTCTCACTAAAGATTTAAGAAATGTTGAATTACGCTCAAACATTGCATTGGCTTGTGTTCATGCTGGTTTAGCGTTTTCCAATACGAAAACTGCTATTGCGCACAATCTATCATACCCTGTGACACTCAATTACGGTATTCAGCATGGTATTGCTTGTTCATTTACTTTACCCATGATTACTAAAAGTATGGTTGGAATTGATAGTGTAGCTGAGGAGAGACTAAAATTAATTTTTAACGATAATTTAGAAAACGCTGCAAATCATCTGAGTGAATTTATGCGTTCTTTAGAGGTTCCTCTTAACTTAAATGAAATAAAAGTTCCTGTTCAAGAATGGAATAATATAGTAGATGATGCGTTTTTAGGGGAACGAGGTAAAAACTTTATTGGTAATAAAGAAGCCTTCATTTCTTCGGCTAAATCAATGGGACTTTATTAGTAATGAAAAAAAATTTCAGGTTTTATGATAACAGACAAAAATATTTATTATTTGTCACAACAACAAATGAAAAAAATCAAATTGCTGAAGCGATACGTCCTCACGTAAATAAAATTAAACCGCAAAAACCTGGCTTAAAAATATTTGATGCCGGTATGGGTGATGGTTCCTTACTTATGAATGTTATGCGTCAGTGCCACGAAGCTAGGCCTAATGTACCTCTATTAGTTTGCACAAAAGAAATAAGTATTGAAGATGTAAGATTAGGTTTAGAAAAACTACCCGATAGGTTTGTTGAACATAAGAATACGGTTTTTGTTATTTCAAATCTACACTACGCTGAAGCTGCAAACCTAAAATCAAAAAATGACGTTAAACAGAAAAAAATTAATTGGAATATTATTAAATTAAAAGGAGACACTTCTCTTGAATTTGCTCAACAATTAAGAAAACAAAATGAATTTTTAGAAAAAAAATGGAATATAGAAATTAACAAAAAGTCAGGTAACCATACTTATAAAGAGCCTTCAGTCATGGTTATCTACCGTGAAGATCAAGAATTTAATGTAAATGAATTAATACCTACCAAAAAAAAATCAGATAATAAATTTGATCTCATTATTGCTTCACAGCCTTATCGTTCAAGAATTTCAGCAGAAAAGAAATCAAAATACGTCATCGAACCAATGATTAGAGCGTTAAAATCAAAAGGGAAATTATTAACTATTCATGCTTCAGGAAAAGATCCTGCTAATGAAATAATTCGTAAAATTTGGCCAAAAGAGGACCCATTTCCTTCTCTTGGAAATAGTATCATTTCTTATCTTAAGAAAAATTTAGATAAAGATTTGTTAAGCAGTTTATCTTTTGGAGAAAAAAGAATTATTAAATGTAAATTGAGAGCTCTACCAACAGAAATCAGCGGAGGTATAGCGACATCATTAGTTTTTTCTGCTTGGAATGCCTCCATATATGTCAATCAAATGGATGATGATAAAGTAATGAAGGTAGAAAAAACAAAAAACTATGAAAAAATTGTTCAAAATATTGTTGCGAAAAATAAAGGCCTTTATTTCAACAATGAAATATTTGTAATCGAAAAAAAATAATTTTTTATTTAAACCAATTAACTTCTGTTTTTAAAAAATCCTCTGTATGAATAATTAAAGCGTCAGATCGAATTATTGCAACATTATAATTTGTATCTGTATTAGCCGTTCCTAAACGATATTCATTTGAAAAGTTAGGTATTAGAGGAGACCAAGTACTTCTTGGGGAGGAAAAAGTAATTCCACAATAAGAACCAGAACTTGTAATGTGTTGATGACCAAAAAAAATATGTTTTATTATCTTATTATTTTTAGTTAAAATTTGTTGAAACTCTTTTTTTTGTTGTAATCCTATTCCATCACTTTCCTCTTTTACTAATGCCAGTGGATTATGATGCATAAAGATGTACGTATCTGTATTAGTTTTACCTAAAATATTATTTAACCATTCTTGCCTCTCTTCACAGTAATGTCCTTGGTGAGTGTTAATTAGATTAGTATCTATAAAAATTAAACGTTTATTATCTATATCCTTAAAGTATTGAATAAATCCATTTGGATCGGTTTCAATATTAGGAAAGTTTATTTTAAACTCATCTCTGTTATCATGATTACCTATAATGAGTTGAGGATTTAAATTCTTTGGCAGGCCTGCTTCATCAATGATTTTTATAAATAACTGATAAGAATCTTTATCACCTAAGTCTGTAATATCGCCAGTGATGGCAAATAAATCTGCATCACCATGATTATTTTTTATATGACTTAATGCTTTTTTAAATTTACTGACAGGATCTATGCCATGAATCTTATCTATATAAATATGAGGGTCTGAAAGATGAATAATTTTCATTATTTTATACAAATTTATAATTAGATCGCAGTTTTAAAATAAATATACTTATTAAATTCCTCTTTTAAGTCGATGCTAACTCTTGCATGTACTTTACCTTGTTTTCCATGAAATGATTGTTTTTCTTTAACTGGAAACACCCCTTCATGCCAAATGTTTGGATGAATATACAAACCTTTTGATCCATCACAATAAAATGCTTTGAAATGTTCTGGTTCGATGTCGTCTGTTGGTAAAGCTAAAGGACAAATAAATGGTTTATTTTCTGCAGGAAAAAAAAGCTGACCTCCATCAGGATGATAATTTGCATGCCATAGAAATATTTTTGTTGGATCTGAATATTTATCTTTTTGCAATTCTTGATCGGGGTTATTGGCATAACCCAGTATATATTTTCCATCTACTTCATAATCGCTCTTATGTTGGACAGCATTATTTTGTCCATAAAGCACATCACCTTGCCACCAGGTATCAAAAGAACCTTCGGTAGTTCCACCTTCATTACCAGTTCCCTCTTCTATGTCGCGCCATCCTTGTTTTGGCCAAGTAACAATTTCAATATCACTATTTTCAAAACTATCGATTAAATATCCGTATCCTTTAAGATTTTCATTTGTTGCTTTAACTAATGGTATTTCAATTTCTTTTGTCATTATTTTGTTAGTTTAATGTTAATCCCAATTCAGTAACGACTTCTTTTACAGCTTTTATTGTATCCATCATGTCTTGTTCATCTAAATTACCAATACACCCAATTCTAAAAGTTTCTGCCACTGTTAGTTTTCCTGGATAAATTAAAAAATCTTTTTCACTAAGAGCATTATAAAATTTCTCAAAGTCAAATTTAGGATCATTAGGTTGTTTAAACGTAATAATAATTGGTGCTTGTAAATTATCAGGAAGTAATTGCTCAAATCCCAACTCTTTCATTCCATTACAAATAATTTCACAATTTTTTTTATATCTTTTACCTCTTCCTTTTACACCGCCTTGTTCTTTATGTTCTTCAATAGCTTGGTTGAATGCAGCTAATACGTGTGTTGGAGGTGTAAATCGCCATTGTTTATTTTTTTCCATTGCTTGCCATTGATCATACAAGTCTAGACTTAGTGAGTGACTATTGCCTTTTGCATTTTGAATAACTTCATTTTTAACAAGAATGAAACCAACACCTGGCACACCTTCTAAGCATTTGTTTGATGAAGCGGCTACAGCATCAAAAGTAATTGTTTTAGAACTTAAGGGTAATGCACCAAAGGCACTCATTGCATCGATGAATAACGATAAATTTTTCCCCTCAACCAATTTTGCAATGTCTTCAATAGGATTTAAAATACCCGATGTTGTTTCACAATATACAGCAAAGACGTGTGTTAAGTTGTTGCTATCAATTAAGTCTTCAATTTTATTGATGTCATGTACTTCATGTTCAGCAACTTCATATTCAATAAAATCTCTCCCTAAATATGTGCACATTTTTTTCATTCTTTGTCCGTAAGCACCATTGATCAGAATCAGAATTTTAGAATCTTTTTGAGTAAGAGAGCTTACCATCGACTCTACGGCAAAAGTTCCACTTCCCTGCATTGGAACACATTGATATTTATCTTCACCGTCTATTAATTTAACAAGGGAATCTCTAATTGATGCATTGAGATCAATAAATTTTGTATCTCTCGAACCCCAATCATGAAGCATAGCCTCTTTTGTTGACATCGATGTCGTGAGAGGACCAGGGGTTAATAATTTTTTATCCATTAAATATTTACTTAATAAATATTATTATAAATTTGATCAATCTTATTAAAGTTGGAATTGAATTTATTTTCTAATAAGTTAATTATAAATGAAAATGGAAGAAAATATTGTAGACTATCTCTTACATCTTTTGAAAACAAAAGGTGCTGATATTCAATATGGTAATGAGGATGTGACCCAGCTTGAGCACGCACTCCAATGTGCTGAACTTGCTGAAAAACATAAATTACCAGGACCAACAATTGCTGCAGCATTACTGCATGATGTTGGCCACCTTATCTATGAGGACGGCGATCCCATTCATGAAGGGAAAGATGGTCATCATGAAAATTTAGGTGCTGATTTTTTAAAAAAATATTTTGGTGAGGATGTTATTCTACCAATTAGAGCACATGTTGACTCAAAAAGATATTTATCAAGTGTTGAAGAAGGTTATTATGATAGTCTATCAGAAGCATCGAAACTTTCGTTAAAAGTTCAAGGTGGTCCTTTCACAAAAGAAGAAGCAGATGCGTTTATAAGCAAACCTTTTATGGATGAAGCAGTAGAGCTTAGAAGATTTGATGATTTAGCAAAAATTCTAGATAAAAAAACTCCCGATGTTGAACATTTCCGCCCCTATTTAGAAGAAGCAAGACAGTCTTTTTTAGCTAAACAAGCGTAAATGCAATTTAGCAATTATGATTTTATTGACTCTAAGTCATTTGCAGGCAAAATTATATTAACTTCTTTCCCAGGTCTTAACTCTAATGGTTTATTTGAAGAAACAATTTTAGCAAACGAATTAGAAATATTTAAAAATAATAATTGTAGTTCTATTACTTCTTTTGTTGAAGATAGCGAATTTGAAAAATTGTGTGATAAAACTTTGTTTGTCAAAAATATTTATGAACATAAATTACATTGGTACCATTTACCCATTTATGACATGGGAGCACCAGATAAAGATTTTAAATATAAATGGGAAACAACAAAAGTTTTATTAAAGAACGAATTGATAGATGGTAAAAACATAGTTTTACATTGCCGTGGAGGAAAAGGAAGAGCTGGCACTATAGCTGCTATTTTACTTGTTGAATTTAATTATGAAAAACAAGAAGCTATTGATCTAGTACGATCAAGAAGAAAAGGAGCTATTGAGTCAAAAATCCAAGAAGATTTTATTTTTTCTTATCGAGCAGTTAATTAAAAAGAGACCGTTAAATTAAAAATATTTTCTAGAATAAATAAAACAATTAAAGAAATTAAAGCTGTAATTATAGGTAGCGTCATCCAACCCAAAGAAATTCTACCTGCAATTGACCATTGAACCTCTTTTCCTCCTTTTAAAAGACCAATTCCAATTATGCCGCCGACAACAGCTTGGGAACTTGATACTGGTACCAAAGGTATAGAGGGAAGATTTATAGATTGTAAAAAAGCACTTATACCCTGGGATGCAAATAAAAATAAAACAATAGAATGCGATATAACAACAATAAATGCTGCCACTGGTGTCATTTTTAAGAGATCATTACCCACGGTAAACATAACTCTTTTCGAGTAAGTAAAAACACCAACAGCTATTGCTAAACCACCCAGCAGAAATAATTGTTCTTTTGAGGAAAAGACAAATAAATTTCCAATAGTAACATCAGTAAACGGTGATATAGGTACGAAGACACCCATTACATTGGCAATATTGTTTGCACCTAAACTATAAGCACCAAAAGCACCCGCTAAAAGTAAAGCTGTTCTTGTATAGGCATCAAGTCTGAGAATATGTAACTTTCTATTGAGTATAACTCTTTTTGTAAAAGTAAATAAACCCATTGCAATAACTCCTGCAATAATAGGACAGAGTATCCATGTTCCTAAAATAGTAATTAAAACTTGAAGATTAGTTGAAGATCCCGTGTATAAATTCCAACCAACAATTGCTCCAACAATCGCTTGCGTTGTTGAAACAGGCAAGCCAACTTTAGTCATTAAATAAACAGATATTCCTGCAGCAACACATGCTGCAAAAGCACCAGGCAATGCATTAATAGCACCTAACTTTCCTAAGGTTTCTGTTGTACCTGCTCCGCTAATAATTGCACCTAGAATAACAAAGACACTACAAATTATTGCTGCACTTGTGAAACTAACCATTCGTGTTCCAACTGCAGTTCCAAAAACATTTGCTGCATCATTGGCACCAAGTGACCAACCTAAAAAAAGACCACCAAATAAAAAAATTAGAATTGTAATTTCCATTGAAAATTAAACGGAACGTTTAATAGCGAAAATTTGAACCTCGTCAGCTATGTCTTCTGCTTGATCACAAATACGATCAATCTTTTCTACAAAATATCGAAGATGCATTTTTTGATCTAGAGGTAATTCAGAATCAAAAATTCTTCTTGCAAGTGAACTAAATTTTATATCAGATTCTTTTTCATAAAAAGTTACTTTATGAGCATTATCTCTAACAGATTTAATATCTCTAAAAAATGATCGGACAGTCAAACAAAGTGACTCAACACAATTTACAACAGTCTCTGTTAACTCAATAAGATCTTCATGAAATTCTTTTGGAAAATTAGGTTTTTGAATAGAGAAGTGATAGCAATTTCCTTGGTACATTCCAATTAATTCGTCGATGTGTTCTAGAAGTCGTAACACATCACTTCTTGCATCTGGGATTAGTGTTTCTTCATAAAGAGTATGCTCAACATCTTTTGTAATTTTGTCGGCCTTACTTTCCATTTCTTTAACTTTTTCAACCATTTCCTCAAATTTACCATTGGCGGAATGATTGAGATAAGTTGGAACTATCGATTTAAATACTAAGCCCACTTCAGAGACAATATCAACAAACTCATCAATTTCTCTTTCAAGCTTTTTGGTATCACCAAATAATGATGCACTTTTTAATCCAAACATGGCGTGCTTATAGAACTTTTCAAAAAAAAAGAAAGAAATGTTAAATTTTTGTTACAATTTGATTAATATCTTTATCTTTAAGTAAAGTGTAATATTCGCAATATATAGAATTTAGGAGAAGATATGACAGATTTATCAATTAATAGAATTAAGTGGTTTAGCACCGCGTTAATTTTATCAGGAATATTATTAACCAATTTAAATGCGTATCCAATTAACATAATTATTCACGGTACAGGTGCTGTTGGTTGGTCAATTGTTGGTTATATGACAAAAGATAGAGCTCTGCTTACAAACTTTGGTTTACAGCTCCCACTATTTATTTTTGGATATATTTATTTGCTAGCATGAAAAATAAAAATATTCTATTTATGTGTGTTGCTAATTCATCAAGAAGTCAAATGGCTGAAGGAATTGCAAAAAAATTATATCCTAATTGCATTATTAAAAGTGCAGGATCAGTACCCAAAGAAGTCAATCCTAATGCAATTTTGGTTATGAGTGAGATCGATATTGATATATCAAAACATTATTCAAAAGATTTTGAAAGTTTAGACAATAAGTTCAGAGATGAATTAAATACCGTTTTTACACTTTGTAAAGAAGAGGTATGCCCAGTTTTAAATTCTAAAGCTCAGATACTTTCAATTCCATTTGATGATCCTGCATCAGATCGTTTTAGTTCAAACCAATTAGATAAGTTTAGAGAAGTAAGAGATTCAATTTTTGATAAATTGAAAGAACTAAAAAATTTATTTGAGAATTAATGAAGTTAAAAATTAATTAAATTTATAAAAATTTAATATTCCATTAATCTATTTGTAAACAATAAAATTTAAATGTTTCTTACCACTCACAGTATTATTTCCTCCTGCTAATTACCAATAATTGTGAGTGGGATTAATTTTTTATTTCTCCTTTTTCGAGTACTTTAACAATTGTTTAACATTATAAAATTAAGAATTTAAAGTAAATTTTATGAAAATTAATAAACCAGCGCTTACCTTTTCTAACTCCGAAGTTAGTCCTGTTGGAAAGATTATTATTCAATTAACCGAATTGGGAACGGGTAAAATTAAGTTACGTAAGTTGTATGAGGATTATTTAAGAGAAAATTTACCTCCAGAGAATTTTTGGCATGATGCAATTGAAAGATTAGATCTCCGTGTTCAGGCCCATTATCATTCTAAAAATAATATTCCTGAAAATGGTAGGCTTGTAGTAATCGCTAACCATGCATTTGGTATAGCTGACGGGCTTACAATATGCTCTTTAATTAGTAAAATCAGACAAGATTACAAAATTATTACGCATAAAGTTTTACAAGGAGCAGATCTTATTAAGGACAAAATTATTCCTCTTGATTTTTCTAAAAACAAAAATGCTTTAATAAATAATATCGCTGCACGTAAAGAAAGTGAAGAACACTTAAGAAATAATGGGGTACTTATTATTTTTCCATCAGGATCAGTTTCAACAAAACCAAAATTAAAAAAAGGAATCAAAGCAATAGATGGTGATTGGAAACAATTTACTTCTAAAATAATAATGAAAAATCAATCACCTGTTCTCCCCATTTTTTTTGAAGGACAAAATAGCGAACTTTTTCATGTTGCTGATAAAATTGGGCAAGTTTTTCGATATTCTTTAATGATATATGAACTTAAAAGAAGAATGGGAAAAAAAATTGATGTTCATATTGGACAAAGAATACCTTTTGAAACCATAAAAGAAATTGGCAATCTTATTGAGATTACAAAATTTTTAAGAGATAGCACTTATAGTTTAGATCCTAGTAATAAAAACTCAATATTAAATTAATACGTCTGTAAAAAAACAATTTTCATTTCAATTTTTACCCCTTTTTTTTATCATGCCTTTAACAATTTTTTAATACTTCATATTTAATAATGATGAAGGAGATTTTTATGAAAAATAATTTAATAATTACTTTTCTTATCTGTACTATTGTTTCTCTAACCAATGTTGTTTTAGCACATTCTTATGTGGTTTCTAATTCAAAGGATAGCGGTGATGGATCTATTAGAGCAGCTATAGAAAATGCCAATAAGTCGGCTGGTGCAAATGTAATTTACATAAAGAGTGGAAATAATATTAAAATTTTATCATCTTTAAGTTATACTAGTACAGCACCATTATTTATTTATGGTCAGGGCCAAACAATTCACGCTATGGATGATTTTACAATTCTTGAATCAACAAATGGCGGTGATATGTCTATACACTCAATAAATTTCAGAGGTCCTGGAGGTTTTAATATTGAAAACCGTGCTGATTTAGATGGTGTAGGTGGTAAAGGAATTTTGTTAAATGTTAGAGACAATCAATATGGAATGGTTAAATTAGTTCTTAACGATGTAAAGGTTTCTGATGTTGCTAACCACGGGATTCATGTATCCGATTGCGATGTTGGTGCAACGTGTGGTGCAGGCGGGGGAGGAGCAGGCGGCGGTTCGCCAGCTTCTATTTCTGTTTCCTTAAATAATGTAGTTGTTGACAATGTTGGTCAAGGAATGTTTGATGCCGACGGTCTGCGTGTAGATGAAAGAGACGATGGAGATCTAATTGCTTCTATTTTAAACTCTTCGTTTACGAGAGTCGGTGCAGATGGAGTAGAGCTTGATGAAGGTCAAGCTGGCTCAGTTATTGCACAGATTGAAAATACATCATTTAATAACAATGGTTATTATTGCCACCCAGATATTTTGGAAGCCTATCTCCCTGAAGAAGACGAAGGTGAATTTGAAGATGGTCAGATGACTGAATCAGCTGTACCACCTGCTATTACTGGATCTCCAGATGATGGCTGTTTTGAAAGAGAAGTAAGTCTTTATGACAGTGGTTTTGTTGAAGAATATGAATTTGGTATTGATGTTGACGATGGATTTGATGTGGATGAAGCAGGTCCTGGAGATATCTACGCTGAAGTAACTCGATCAACAATTATTGGTAACTGGGATGAAGGTCTTGACTTTGATGAGGAACAAGAAGGATCAATTAACATGACAATCATTGATACAATTGCACTAAGCAATACAGATGATGGATATAAACATTCTGAAGAAGGTCCAGGAAATGTAAGTGCTTTTGTTATCAATTCATCATCTGAAGACAATGGTGGAAAAGGTTTTGTTTTCGAAGAAGAAGAAGCAGGCAATGTTATGATCATGGCACAAGATGTTACCACATCAAATAATGATGATAGTGATGGAACTGGAATGGAACTTGTCCAAGAAGATTCAGGTTATGGTATTGTCAGATCTATTTCTTCAAGTATCACAGACGGATTTGATATAGAAGGTGTTGAGTCGATTAATTAAAAGCTAAATTCTTGAAGCTGGATATATTCCAGCTTCAAATTTTTAAATTAGACTTAGCTCTAGATTTGTGTTTTGCTGAGTCCTTAAATTTTATATTCTTGCGCTGTCAGTGAATCAATTATTAAGCGCTTTATCATTTTTCTTTTTTATTTTAGGTTTATTTTTAATCTTTTTATTCAAACGGTAATATTAATTTTTTATGAATTTTCTTTGGAATTTCCTAGAAATTCACAAATAATAGGATTGAGCCTAATAACAGAAAAACCGTTACATATTAGTTAATGTAATTGAAATAAAATTTTAACAAATTTTTATTATTTTTTTATATTAAAATGAAAGATCAGCAATCAGTTTCATATTATAGAACTATATGGATATCTGATCTTCATCTTGGAACAGAAAATAGCAAGAGTGAAATGCTTCTTGAATTTTTGAGATCAACAGATTCAAAATATTTATTTTTAGTTGGCGATATTATTGATGCATGGAGAATGAAAAAAAAAATTTATTGGCATCAAACTCATAATGACATTATCCAGAAGATTTTGCGTAAAGCAAGAAAAGGTACAAAAGTTATATTTATCCCAGGTAATCATGACGAACTTGTAAAAAGTTACACAAGTTTTTCACTAGGGAATATATCAATAAAAAATAAGTTTACACACAAACTAGCTGATGGAAGAAATGCCCTTGTTTTACATGGTGATGAATTTGATGCAGTTATAATAAATGCTAAATGGCTGGCAAGTATTGGGTCATCCCTATACGAATTTATATTAAAGTTGAATAACTATCTAAATTTTGTCAGAAGAAAACTAGGTCTGTCTTATTGGTCATTATCTCAATTTCTCAAACATCAAACAAAAAGAGCCACGAATTTTATTTCTAACTTTGAGTTTGCCGTATCTGATAGCGCTAAAAGAGCAAATGCCGATGTTGTTGTGTGCGGCCATATTCATAAGCCCGTTATAAAAAAATTAAACGGAGTGTTATATTGCAATGATGGTGATTGGGTTGAGAGTTGTTCTGCGCTAGTGGAAAATAAAGAGGGACAATTATCCCTTATTGACTGGTCAATTGAAAGAGAAAAAATTTTTCAACATAAACATAACAAACTAGCAGAAAGTGTATCAGTGTGAAAAAATTAGCGATCATTACCGATGCTTGGCTTCCTCAAGTTAATGGTGTTGTAAATACATACCTACATATTAATCCATTTTTAAAACAAAAGTATCAAATTGAAGTACTCCACCCAATGATGTTTACTAATTTTAGTTATCCTTGGTATAAGGAAATAAAAATAGCAATTAATACAAAAAAAATAACAGAAAAATTTTTTGGTGATTATGATCCTGATGTTATACATATTGCCACTGAAGGGCCAGTTGGAATTGCGGGGAAAAAATTCTGTGAGAAAAATAGGTTGAGATATACAACTTCTTTTCATACGAGATTTCCAGAATACATAGAGCAGAGAATAATGATACCAAAAATAATTGGGTACTCTTTTTTAAAAAATTTTCATAAAAATGCATGTAATGTATTGGTCCCAACAGTATCTATGCGAAACGAATTAACTAAATATCAATTTCAAAATCTTAAAATTTGGTCAAGGGGAGTTAATACTGAATTATTTAATCCTTTAAAAAGAAGAAAAGGACTGAAAAAGTATATTGTTTACATTGGTAGAGTTTCATTAGAAAAAAACATCGAAGCGTTTTTAGAAATAAGAACTAAGATGGATAAAATTGTTGTTGGAGATGGTCCAGAAAAACAACGACTACAAAATAAATATCCATATGTATCTTTCGTTGGGATGAAAAAAGGTCAAGACTTAGCAAATTATTATGCAAATGCTGAAGCGTTGGTATTCCCATCCAAAACAGATACATTTGGAAATGTAATTTTAGAGTCTTTAGCCTCTGGAACACCAGTGGCTGCTTACCCAGTAACAGGTCCTAAAGATATTTTAAAAAACTCATTAATTGACAGTCTTGATAACGATATTGAAAACTCACTTAAAAAAGCCTTAAAGATTGATAGAAATGATTGTAGAAAATTTGCAATGCAATTTACTTGGGATAGATGTGCAAATCAATTTCTATCTAATATTGTAAATGCAAAAAATTAATTTTAAAATTATAGTTACTAAGAAGTAAAAGATTCAATTTTTAACAAATTGAAAGAACTAAAAAATTTATTTGAGATTAATGAAATTTAAAAATTAGTTTAATTTATAAAAATTTAATATTCTATTAACACGGCTGTAAAAAATAAAATTTAAATACTTTTTACCACTCACAGTATATTTCTTCCTGCTTATGTCCAATTAATGTGAGTGGGATTAAATTCTATTTTCAAATTTTTAAATTAGACTTAGCTCTAGATTTAAGTTTTGCTGAACCCCTCCCAGACAAGCTTGGATTTTTGATAAAAAAATTGTGAGAGGAAAACTTTTTCTCTTTGCTTGATATTTCTTTTTTCTGATAATTGCCATTACTTAACATTTGCCAAGAATTTGTATTATCTGTCATACTGGCAATTAAGATCTGATTTAATATTTGTTCATGTACAGTTTCATTTTCAATAGGAATAAATGTTTCAACACGCCTATCTAGATTTCTTTGCATTAAATCGGCAGAAGAAATAAACAAGATATTTTTTCTATGAGGGAATTTATGACCGTTATAAAAACAATATATTCTCGTATGTTCTAAAAAACGACCAATTATACTTTTAACAACTATATTTTCCGATAGATTTTCTTTACCAGGTATTAGAGAGCAAATTCCTCTTATCAACAATTCAATTTTTACATTTTTTTGAGATGCTTTATAAAATTCATCAATAATTTGTTTATCAACAAGAGAATTACACTTACATACTATTCCAGATGGTTTATTTTTTCCAGCATTTGTAATTTCATTTCTAATTAGTTCATTTAATTTGTTTCTTGCAGTTATTGGAGAATATACTATTTTTTTTATTGTTGTTGGTTCTGAATAACTAGTTAAATAATTAAACATTTTTGCAGCATCATTTGTTAATGTTTTGTCACAGGTGAAGTAAGATAAATCCATATAAACTTTTGCATTTCTCGGGTGATAATTACCTGTTCCATAATGTGCGTAATTTACAACAGAATTCATTTGCTTCCTTGTTACAAGTGTAATTTTTGCATGAGTTTTCATATCAATATTGCCAAAAACAACTTGCGCTCCAGCTAATTCTAATTCTTTTGCCCATTTTAAGTTACGCTCTTCATCAAAACGTGCTTGCAGCTCTATAATGACAGTTACTAATTTCCCTTTTTGTGCTGCTCTAACTAAACTTGCTTCTATCGGCGAGTCATCAGTTGTTCGGTATAAAGTATGTTTTATTGATAAGACTTTTGGATCATCTGCGGCTTGATCAATAAACTGAGTCACTACTTCAAAAGATTCAAATGGGTGATGAATAACAATATCTTTATTCGCTATTGCTTTAAAATAATCATTTTTAAAATCTTTAATTCTTTCAGGAAATCGTACCTTAAATTTTGGAAAAAATAATTTTTTAAAATCTTTTAAAAAAATTGACTCTATACTAGAAAGATTAATGGGTATTGGAAGTTTATATGTATTTACATCCTTATAGTTAAGTTTTTTATTTATGAATTTAATTAAGTGACTAGATATGTTTTCATCAAAATCAATTCTTATTACCTCTTGTCTTCTTCTTTCAAAAATAGCTTTTTGAAATACTAAAAATAAATCTTCTCCTTCACCCCCTAATTCTAATTCACTATTCCTAATTGGTCTAAAAACACCTTTATCCAAAACTCTATCACACTGGAAAATTTCTTTTAAAGAAATAAGCAAGGCTGTCTCCATAGAGACAAAACGTATTTTTTTACCAGGTAATTTAATAAATTTTTCTAATCCCTCTGGCACTCTCAGTATTCCATAAAAAGTTTTTTTATTATTTATTAACCGACATACTAATGTTGTTTCTTTATTTGGTATAAAAGGAAATGGGTGAGATGGATCAATAATAATTGGCGTTAAAACCCCCCAATTATTTTCTTCTAAATAATTTTTTATAAATGTTTTATCTTTTGTTTTCAGTGTTTTTTCTACATCTATATGGATCTTATTTTCTGAAAGCTCTTTTAGTAAATCTATCCATATTGATTTTATATCTGAAATCATCTTTGATGTTTCTTTATCTATCAGCTTGAGTTGCTGTTGTGGTGTTAATCCATCAAAACTTTTATTTCGTGAATATTTTTGAACATTTAATCCTGCCACTCTAACCATAAAAAATTCATCAAGATTAGAGAATGCTATTGATAGAAACCTAACTCTTTCTAATAATGGCGTTTTATTATCAAGTGTCTGACTTAAGACTCTTTCATTAAATTTAAGCCAAGATAATTCTCTATTAATATAGTTAAAAGAATTATTATTTTTAATCATAATTTTTGTTTATATTATTAATAAAAAAAAAACACTTTCATAAAAAATACATATTTCTTTAATAATTCTTATTTTTTGGTTTTAAAATTTCACTTAATACCCAGCTATTTTTAAAGGATATTATGGCAAAAGCACAGGTTGGAAAATGTTCAATATTTGAATTACATAAAATATTAATTGACTCTATCAAACTAGGGTTGTGCCCAATGATAAGTGTGTTTTTTTTTAATTTTTTAATTTTTCTTATAAGTATATTTGGTGGACATTCATAAATATCGTTATCAATTATAAATTTTACTGAGCGATCAAACGAGTTAGAAATTATATCATATGTGCTAGTTGTTCTTTTAGAAGGAGAACATATTATCTGACCAATTTGAAATTTTCTTTTATCTAATATTTTAGAAAATTGTTTTGCATTTCTCATACCTCTTTTATTGAGAGGTCTATCAATGTCATCAAGCTCTAAATTATCCCAACTAGATTTGGCATGACGTAATAAATAAACTTGTAGCATTCGAGTTTAATACTTTAGATGTATACATTTCCATGGCTAAAATGAAAAACAAAAATCCCATAACAGTGATTGATCTAGGTTCTAATACATTTAGACTGGTTATATATGAGCAAGCTATTTATCCTTTTCCAATACTTTATCAAAAAAGAGAATTTTTAAAATTAGGTGAAAGTATTAACACAGGTAAACTCCCATCGATAAAAATTAAAGAAGCTATAAAATGCCTAGAAGAATATATTAAGATTGCAAAAGATTATGAGTCCTTAGATATTCATATTATTGCAACAGCAGCAATTCGTGAAACGATAAATGGAAAAGAAATTATTGAGCCTTTCAAGAAAAAAAAATCAGTAAGAGTAGAAGTACTCTCACCAAAAAATGAGGCTAAATTTGGATCCCTAGGTGTAATTAGTTCAATAAAAAATCCAGTCGGTTTAGTTGCTGACTTGGGAGGTGGAAGTTTAGAACTTAGTTCAATAAAAAATAAGATCATACTTGAGACTAAAAGTTTAAAAATTGGCATCTTAAGAAGTGAATCTGATATGTACAAAACTACTAAAATTAAATTTGATAATTTTTTATTTTCAAAATTTAAAGACCAATCTCTTAAATTTGCTAAAAACGTAGGAAATATTTATGTTATTGGAGGCATGTGGCGCAATCTTGCAAAACTACATTTACATCTAAATGGCATCAAGAAAAATAAACTACATGGCTACCTGATACCATTTTCAGAGTTAGAAATATTTTACCACAAATTATACTCTATGGATAAAAAACAAATTAAAAAATTGAATGTTGTTCAACCCAATCGATTAGATAAACTAAAATTATCTACATATATTTTATTTAGCCTTGCTTCATTTTATAATATTAAAAATATTGTTTTTGTAAGATATGGAATTCGTGAAGGTTATTTACATGATATGTTTAATTAATTTTTAAAAAATAATCTAACAATAACTGTAGCAATAAGAGCACCAATAATCTGAGCTAAAATAAAACCTAAAACACTTGATGGACTTATTCCACTAAAACTATCTGTAAACATTCTTCCTATGGTTACTGCTGGATTTGCAAAACTTGTTGATGATGTAAACCAATATCCTGCAGTAATAAATAGAGCGACACCAATAGCTATTTTTTCCTTGTTTACCTCTTTTAATATAAAAATAGTTAATAATAATCCAACAGTTGCAATTATTTCTGAAAAGAATTTAAATACTCCAACTCTTTCATTGAGTGACCATTCAATTATGGGATATTCAAAATACCAATTTGCAGTTAAACAACCAAATATACCAGCAATAATCTGAGTAAAAATAAAAATTATTCCATAATTAATAGGAATATTTTTTTGAATAATATCACTTAATACAACAGCAGGATTAAAGTATGCCCCTGAGATATTAATAAACATAGAAATAATTACATATAAAATGGCACCTGTTGCGATTGTGTTTCCTAGTAATATTATACCAAGGTCATTTGACATTAACTCTCCCATAATTCCACTACCCACAATTGTTAGTACAAGAAAATATGTCCCAATAAATTCTGCTAGTATTTTTTGTCTTAAAGAAAATGTCACTATAAAATTACCCTAAATAACTAAACGTTTACCATGTATTCTAAAAATTCTTTCACGCATTTATCCCAAGTTAAATTAAGTGTAAAATTTCTACAATCAACCCTTTTTACCTTGAGTGCTTTCTTAATTGACTGTAATAAGTCATTATCTAAAGTATTAATTTTCTCATCTGTTAATACATCTATAGGCCCAGTTACTGGATATGCAGCAACTGGTGTTCCACTAGCCAATGCTTCAAGTATTACATTTCCTAATGTGTCTGTTTTAGAAGGAAATACAAACACATCTGCGTTTGCATAATATTTCGCTAATTCTTCTCCAGTTTTTACACCGACAAAATTTACTTCAGGATACTTATTAATATATTTTTCTAATTCAGGACCATCTCCCACAACTATTTTATTATAATTTCCTTTAAGTTTTAAAAATTCTTCAATATTTTTTTCAATAGCAACTCTTCCAACATAAGTCAGCTGTGTATCCTTGCTGTTTATATCTCTTTTATTCGGATTAAATAATTCTGTATCAACACCTCTGTTCCAAACTACTAAATTTTTAAAATTATATTTTTTTAACTCATTTAGCATTGAAACTGATGGAACAAGAACTCTTTCAGAATCACTATGTAGTTTTCTTAATATGGAATAAGTAAATCTCTTTGGGATAAAAGCTCTTTGTTTAATATAATCAGGAAAACGAGTGTGAAAAGAAGAAGTATATTGAAGTTTATTTTTAATACAGTACTTACGACCAGCAAAACCTACTGGACCTTCAGTCATTATATGAACAATATCTGGATTAAATTCTTTAAAAAATTTTTCAGTAACTTTCTTAGTGTTGTAAGAAATCTTTATTTCTTTGTACTTAGGATAACTAAAATTATTAAACATCTGAGGATGTAATATTTTTATTTCAAAACCTTTTTTTTCTAGAATAGGTATAACGCTTTGAAATGTCGTAACTACGCCATTTACCTGAGGAACCCACGCATCACTAATTAATGCGATTTTTTTAGGCTGCATCCTCTTTTATTTTTCGTCTTTCTTCAAAAGAAATTAATTTTAAATTTTCTCTTTCTTCGGGCCAATTAAGAATTGATAAATTTCCAATTTCATCTTCAACAAGTGCTGTGCAACTTTCAATCCAGTCACCATCATTACAATAGAGAACACCATTTAATTCTTTTATTTCTGGTCTATGTATATGCCCACATACAACAACATCGGCATTTTCTCTTCTAGCTCTATCAGATACAGCAAACTCAAAATTACTAATAAAGTTGGTTGCATGCTTTGTTTTCTTTTTTAAATATTGAGACAGTGACCAGTAAGACAAGCCCATCTTTCGTCGAATAAAATTAAATACATTATTTAACTTTAGTAAATATTCATAAAGTGCTGATCCAACTTTGGCTAACCATCTCGCATTAATGATCACAGCATCAAATTCGTCTCCGTGTGTAATCAGTACTTTCCTTCCATCAGCTAATTGATGAGTATCTTCATTTTTGATAGAAATTTCTCCAAAAGAAAAATTTGTAAAATCTTTTAATACCTCATCATGATTTCCTGGAATAAGTACTACCCTAGTTCCGTTTTTCGCTTTCTTTAAAACTTTTTGAACAATGTCATTATGTTCTTGTGGCCAATACATTTTCTTACGCATGCGCCATCCATCAACAATGTCCCCTACTAAAAATAAATATTCCGAATCTGTTTCTTCTAAGAATTCTAAAAGCATCTTGCTTTTACAACCACTAGTTCCTAGATGGGTATCCGAAATCCAAATTGTGCGGTAAAATTTTTTATTACTTTTAAATTTCATTAATTAAAGATTTTTCTTATACATAAAAGTATCATTTTATAATACAATTTATTATTATATGTGTGTATTGTATAAAAATAACAGTATGACGCAGAAAATTTGGTTTAAAAAAAAATCACCCCTTCACGGTTCTGGATTATTTGCAAAAATGAATATTAAAAAAGGCCAGAAAGTAATCCAATATATTGGTGATAAAGTTACTAAAAGAGAGGGTGACAAAAGAGCAGATAAACAAATCCGCAAAGCAAAAAAAGATAAAAATAACGGCATGGTCTATGTTTTTGAACTAAACAAGCGATATGACATTGACGGTGATGTCGATTATAATTTTGCAAAATTTATAAATCATTCATGCAATCCTAATTGTGAAGTAGACATCATAGATAATGAGATTTGGATTTCTTCTATTAAACGAATAAAAAAAGGAGACGAACTTTTCTATAACTATGGTTATCCTTTTGATACAGATTTTGTGGATCACATTTGTAAGTGTGGTTCTAGAAATTGTGTAGGTTATATTTTAAGTGACAATGATTGGCCAAAATTAAAAAAATATGAAAAAAAAATTAAGACTAAGTCTAAGTAAGATACCTTCGATTATTATTGCAATTGATACAAATAAGGAAATAATTTTTTACAATAATGCAGCTAAACAAAAATTTTTATTTATCGATGAAGGAAGAGATCTCAATAATATTATTAGATCAACAGAGTTAAATACTTTTATTGATAAAGCCTTTAGGGAGAAAGAAGATTTTAAGTTTGAATTCACCCCATCTAATTTTAGTGATATGTATTTTATTGCTGACTTAATATTTGTTGAAAAAGATTATGAAGAATTATTAATATCACTAAATGATCAAAGTCTTCTTAAAAACTACGAACAAATGCGAACAGATTTTGTGGCTAATGTAAGCCATGAATTGAGAACTCCTCTTTCCTCAATTCTAGGCTATGTTGAAACAATTAAAAATTCACTCAATGAAGATAAGAACAAAGACAAAACGGTTGGTAAATTTTTAGATACAATGGAAGATCAGGCTTGGCGTATGACTAGACTAGTCGAAGATTTATTATTACTAAGTAAATATGAGACTGAAGATAAACCTATAGAATTTCAAGAAGCGAATATAAGGCAATTAATTGATGGCGTAGTTGATAATTTACAAAACAAGTTAATGGCAAAAAAAATTGAAGTTCAAATCAAGGATGATTTTGATAAGTCTACAATATCAGCAAACAAAGATGCTCTAATTCAAGTTTTTTTAAACTTAACCGATAATGCAATAAAATATAGTAAAGAAAATTCTACTATTGGTATTGAGATTGAGGGAGTCATTAATGACAATAACGCCTTTTGCCAAATAAGTTTTATAGATAACGGAGAAGGTATATCAAAAGAGCATTTAACTAGACTTACTGAAAGATTTTATAGAGTAGATAAAAATAGATCTCGAAATCAAGGCGGTACCGGTTTGGGTTTATCTATTGTTAAACATATAACTAATAGGCATAATGGTAAATTATCAATAAAAAGCAAGGTGGATAAGGGTTCAACATTTACTATTTCTTTACCTGTAATTCAGCAAACTGTAATAAATCCTTAATATATAATCTTTAGTAATACCTTATTTTAAATGAGGCTAAATATGAAAAATATAATTAAATTAATTGCTGTCCTTGCTTTATTTGGAACTACTTCAGTTTCAGCAAGAGACTATATTTCAATTGTAGGATCTTCTACAGTTTATCCTTTCGCTACTTTAGTTGCTGAAAAAATGGCATCTCAAGGAATGAAAGCACCCGTAATTGAATCAACTGGTTCTGGTGGAGGACACAAATTATTTTGTGCAGGTGTTGGAGTTGAACATCCAGATATCACTAACTCTTCAAGAGCACAAAAAGATAAAGAATTCAAACTTTGCCAAGATGGCGGTGTAACCGATATCATCGAAGTTAGAGTTGGTAATGATGGTATAGCTTTTGCATACGCTGCAGATTATGAATGGAAATATACCAACGGTGCTACAATGAAAGGTGGCATTGATTTAAGTAAAGAAGAAATCTGGCAGGCAATGGCTAGAGATAATGCAAACGCTCCAACAACTTGGTATGAAATA
Source organism: uncultured Alphaproteobacteria bacterium (assembly GCA_902522865.1). Classification (GTDB taxonomy): domain Bacteria; phylum Pseudomonadota; class Alphaproteobacteria; order HIMB59; genus CACPNW01. Next base: position 162,214 of record CABYXC010000001.1, read on the forward strand.
GATAAAAGATTACCAAAAGTTGAAATTTCTATTATGGCACCTCCTCCAACTTCTGGAACAAGAGATGCATTTGACTCACTTGTAATGAAAAAGGGTTGTGTTAAAGATATGTTAGTTGCTGATGGTGATTGTCAAGCATATCGTGAAGATGGCCATGTTATTGAAGGTGGTGAAAATGATGAACTGTATGTTGAGCATATAACCAAAGAACAAGGTGCATTTGGTATTTTTGGTTACAGTTTTGTATCTAATAACTCTGATAAAGTAAAAGCATCAATGATTAATGGTGTTGAAATCTCAATGGAAGGCATCCAAGATTATTCATATCCAATAGCAAGACCTTTATTCTTCTACATCAAAAAAGCACACATTGGCGTTATTCCTGGTTTAATGGATTATGTTAATGAGTTTGTAAGTGAAGAAGCAACAGAAGGTTACTTACTAGATGCTGGACTTGTTCAACTAAGTCCTGCGGATAGAGCAGCTGTTCTTGATGCTATTTCTAATCAAACAAATTATAAATAAAAATCTTAAATTTTTATAAAATGGGGGCATACAAGCCCCCTTTTTTTTAATACTAAGTTATAAATGTTTTTTTGGTCTTTAGTTTTAATTGCAGTCGGAATTTTCTCATCCTTTATATACGGAAGATCAAGAATTAAATTAAACTCTAAAAAACAAGGTACGAAAAGCAAATCTCTTCCCAATTATTACGCACAATACGTTTTAATGTGGTGTTTGTTTCCTGCACTAATTGTTTATTTTTCATGGGCTATTTTTCAAGAACAGATTATTCAAAACATAGTTATTAGTAACTTTGAATATATTGAGGGCGCAGTTTACAACGAAGGATTATTGTTAGCAGAGATTAGAAATGTTGCTAATAACCCTTCTTTTGCTGATGGTAAATCTATAGAAATAATTAATGCTGCATCTCATTATTCTTCCTTAAGACAAATAAGTCAAATATCTTTTTATACCTCAATAATCATTATAATGTTACTTGGAGCCTTATACGCTTCACAAAAATTAAAACCAGAATTTCATGCTCAACATACAATTGAAAAATATATTCAATATATACTTATATTTTGTTCATCTGTTGCTATTTTCACTACAATAGGAATAGTTTTTTCACTAATATTTGAAAGCCTTCGCTTTTTTGCAGAAGTATCAATATTCGAATTTTTATTTAGTACTGAGTGGTATCCTTTTATTCCAATTAGAGAAGGTCAAACAGCTGCAGAGGGATCCTTTGGTGCAGTACCAATATTTGCTGGAACATTTTTAGTAATGGTAGTAGCCATGTGTGTTGCGGCACCTCTTGGATTATTAACAGCAATTTATTTAGCAGAATACGCAAGTCAAAGAGTTAGAAAAATAGTTAAACCTCTTCTCGAAATTTTGGCAGGGATACCAACAATAGTCTATGGGTTCTTTGCCTTTGTTAGTGTTGCGCCTTTCGTAAAAGCATTTGGACAATCAATTGGAATTGATGCTTCACCAACAAGCGCCCTTGCTGCTGGTATGGTAATGGGGGTTATGATTATTCCTTTTATTTCTTCTTTATCTGATGATGTAATAAACTCTGTCCCGCAAAGTCTAAGGGAAGGATCATTTGGTATTGGCGCTAATAAAGCAGAAACTATTAAAAAAGTAATTTTACCAGCAGCTTTACCTGGAATTGTAGGAGCATTTTTATTAGCAATATCCAGAGCGATAGGGGAGACTATGATTGTTGTAGTTGCAGCAGGTACAGCTCCCAATCTTACAGGTAATCCTTTTGAAAATGTAACAACAGTTACAGTTCAAATTGTTGTGGCCTTAATAGGTGATCAAGAATTTGATAACCCAAGAACATTATCAGCATTTGCTTTAGGATTAGTTTTATTTGTTATTACATTATTTCTTAACATTATAGCTCTACAAATTGTAAAGAGATACAGGGAGCGTTATGAATAATTCCGTTGCTAAAGAAAAAATTGTTTCTTTGAGAAAAAAGAGAAGTTTAGAAGATATGCGATTTAAGTATTATGGCTTTACAGCTATGTGTTTATCTTTAGCAGTTTTAGTTTTCCTTTTGTATACAATATTTTCAAAAGGATACACTGCTTTTCAAAAAACAATTGTTCTCCTAGAAGTTGATTATAATCAAGAGGTCTTAAAACTAACACCTGACTCTTCAGATGAAGAGATGGAAAAAGGAAAATTTTTTAGAGTTAAAAAACAGGCTATTGAAAATTTTTTCCCAGATCTCTCAAAATCAGATATTAAATTAATAAAAAAATTATTTTCTATAAATGTAGATAACGAAATTAAAGACTACTTCTTAGAAAATCCTGAAGTCATTAATACAAAGCAACAAATTTGGGTAACTGCCCATAGTGATGTGGATCAACTATTAAAAGGTAATTCAAGAAGAGATGTGCCAGAAGATAGAAGAAAACTAAATGATATTCAATTAAGTTACGTAGATCAGTTAGTTGAAGAAAATAGAGTTAAACAAGTTTTTAATAATTTCTTTTTTACTAAAGCAGATTCAAGGCATCCTGAAATTGCTGGTGTAGCTGGTTCATTTATGGGATCATTATTTACTCTTTTTACTGTTTTTATTTTATCTTTTCCAATTGCTATAGGAGCGTCTGTTTATCTTGAGGAATTTGCTCCAAAAAATAGAATAACTGAATTAATAGAAGTAAATATTTCAAATCTTGCAGCAGTCCCATCAATAGTTTTTGGATTACTTGGGTTAGGTGTATTGCTTAATGTTTTTGGTCTTCCAAGGAGCACACCGTTAGTTGGAGGGTCCGTGTTAGCATTAATGACGTTACCAACTATTATTATTGCCTGCCGAGCTTCATTGAAAGCTGTTCCTCCTTCAATTAAAGAAGGAGCGCTTGCAGTTGGAGCAACAAAAACACAAGCGGTATTTCATCATGTCGTACCCCTTGCACTACCAGGGACTTTAACAGGGACTATTATTGGATTAGCACAAGCATTAGGTGAAACAGCACCACTTATAATGATTGGTATGATTGCATTTATTCCCAATATTCCAACTGGTTTAACAGAACCTTCAGCAGCACTTCCTGTTCAAATATATCTTTGGGTGGAAAGTGCAGAAAGAGGTTTTCAGGAAAAATCAGCTGCAGCCATAATGGTAATTTTAATATTTTTGTTTATGATGAACGCCATTGCAGTGTTCTTAAGAAATAGATTTGAAAGGAAGTGGTAAAACATGAGTAACTCTAAAATACTGGCAAATGGTGTAGATGTGTATTATGGATCCAAACAAGCTCTTTTTGGAATCTCAATGGATATCAAGGAGAAAGAAGTTACGGCATTAATCGGTCCTTCAGGATGTGGTAAATCAACTTTCTTAAGATGTATAAACAGAATGAACGATTTAATCGAAATATGTAAAGTATCTGGATCAATTAAAGTTGATAATGAAGAGATTATAAGTTCCTCTACTGATGTGGTAAGCCTCAGATCTAAAATTGGAATGGTATTTCAAAAACCAAATCCTTTTCCTAAATCTATTTTTGATAATGTTGCTTACGGCCCAACTATACATGGTTTAGTTGACTCAAAAAATGAATTAGAAGAAATTGTACATTCATCATTAAAAAAGGCAGGTCTATTTAACGAAGTAAAAGATCGATTAAATGAACCTGGAACAAGCTTATCAGGGGGTCAACAACAAAGATTATGTATTGCAAGAGCGATTGCTGTAAATCCTGAAATAATTTTAATGGATGAACCATGTTCCGCTCTTGATCCTATAGCAACTGCCATAATTGAAGAATTGATTGATGAATTGAGACTAAACTATACAATTGTTATAGTGACACATTCTATGCAGCAAGCAGCAAGGGTATCGCAAAAAACTAGTTTTTTTCACCTAGGGGAATTAATTGAAACAGGTGATACAAAAAAAATATTTACTAATCCTGATAATTCAAAAACACAAGATTACATAACAGGGAGGTTTGGTTAATGGAACAAGACAAACATATTGTCAAATCATATGATGAGGAGATCAAAGACATTAATAGTAAAATTTTAGAGATGGGAACTTTAGTTGAAAATCAATTAAAAGACTCACTTAATGCCTTAAAAAACCAAGATACCGAGCTGGCAGAAAAAGTAATTTTAAATGATGATTTAATTGACGATGCTTATAACAAACTTGATCAAAGCTTAGTTGAAATTTTAGGAAAGCGCCAACCAATGGCAACAGATTTGCGAACAATTTTCTCTGCTATCAAAATGAATAAAGATTTAGAGAGATTAGGAGACCACGCAACAAATATAGCAAAAAGAGCAGCTTTAACTGAATTAGTTTTACCTGAGAAACCTACAAGAGATATTATTAGAATGGGAGAGCTTGTTCATAAAATGATAGATCATGTAATAAAGGCTTTTTTAAATTTTTCCGATACTGAGGCTAAAAAAGTATGGTTAGCTGATAGACAAATAGATGAAGAATATCTTGGTATTCTAAGACAATTATTAACCTACATGATGGAAGATCCAAAGAGAATAGCTTCATGCACTAATCTTTTATATATGGTTAAAGATCTAGAAAGAATTGGTGATTATGTTCAAAATATAGCGGAAGATATCTATTATGCTGTATCAGGCGAACCATTAATTGATACAAATCCTGACCCAACTTGGGAAGCAATCTTACCAATAAAAAAATAAATTGTAATATAATTGACACAAAAATTTAATAGAAGAGTTTCATGAAACTTAAAATGCTTATCGTAGAAGATGAAGAAGCATTATTAGAACTTCTAAAATTTAATTTTAACAAAGAAGGATATAAAATAGATACTGCAACGGACGGTGAAACTGCTCTAGAAAAAATATTATATAAACCACCTGACATAATTATTCTTGATTGGATGTTACCTGAGTTATCAGGAATTGAACTCTGTCGAAGAATTAGAAAACATAAAGAACATAAAAATATTCCAATAATAATGTTAACAGCAAAAGGTGAAGAAGAAGATAAACTTCGCGGCTTAGAAACTGGTGCAGATGATTACATTACAAAACCTTTTTCGGTTAACGAATTAGTGGCAAGAGTAAAAGCTGTTCTTCGACGAATAAGACCAATGTTTGTAGATGAAGTTTTAACTTATAAAGGAATAGTAATTGATCTTGTATCTCACTCGGCATCACGAGATGGCGAAACTCTTCATCTTGGTCCAACAGAATTTAATTTATTAGCTTTCTTTATGGAAAATATTGGTCGTGTCTTTAGCCGTGAACAATTACTTAATCATGTTTGGAAAAATGAGGCCCATGTAGAACCTCGAACAGTTGATGTTCATATAAGAAGACTGCGAAAGGCCATTAATAATGACGTAAAAGAAGATTTTATAAGAACCGTCAGATCAGCAGGATATTGTTTTGGCTCGTAATTAAGCCATAAATTTCACTTATACAAATCACTTACCAAACTATAAAACCACCATATGAAGAGTCTTTTTAGATCATTCTTTACTGTCAGCTTCTATACATTTTTAAGTCGAGTATTAGGTTTTATCCGTGACATATTAATAGCAAGATATCTTGGATCAACAGTAATTGCTGACGCATTCTTCGTAGCATTTCGTATTCCTAATTTTTTTCGCCGTGTCCTAGCAGAAGGAGCATACAGTGCTGCATTAATCCCTGTTTTCTCAGGTGTTGTTCTCAATCCAAAAGATGAACGCGAGGCTTCTGATTTTGTTGAAAACACAACCTCCATGTTACTATTTGCTACGCTAGTTTTAACGATCCTTTTTTTCTTTGGAATGCCTTATATCATCCAAGTTTTAGCACCTGGTTTTACTGATAATAAAGAGGCCTATGAACTTGCCGTGCATTTTGGAAAAATAATTTTCCCCTATATTATTTTTATTTCCTTAGCTGCTCACTTTGCCTCAATTAATAATGTTCATGAACGTTTTGCGGTTGGTGCATTTGCTCCTGCTATTTTGAATATTAGTTTTATTCTGTCGTTATTCTTTTTAACACCTTTTGTAACTACTGCAGGTCACGCATTATCGTATGGTGTATTAATAGGAGGAGTTTTACAATTTCTATATTTATACAGATCAGTTTTAAATTTTTACCGGCCACGTATTCGCATTCCCGTTTTAAATGAAAAACTCAAAAAGTTTTTCAAATTATTTTTACCCGGTGTTGTGGGTTCAGGTGTTATTCAATCAAATATTGTTATTGGAACTATCATTGCTTCTTTTTTACCTGTTGGTGCAATCAGTCATATTTATTATGCGGATCGTCTTAACCAACTTCCACTTGCCATCTTTGGGATAGCACTTGGTATTGTTCTTTTACCAAGTTTATCAAAAGCAATTAAACAATCAGATCAAGAAACAACAAATAATATTCAAAATAGATCTATTGAATTTTCGTTATTAATCTCTTTACCATCAGCCATAGGATTATTTATTTTAGCTGAACCTATTATCCATATTTTATTTGAACGAGGCGCATTTGTAAAAGAAGATACTTTTTATACTGCCAAAGTGCTAAGTTACTTTGCTTTAGGTCTACCTGCATATATTATAATTAAAGTTTTAGTTTCCTGTTTCTTTGCAAGAGAAGATACTAAAACACCACTATACATATCTATTGTCAGTGTGATCACTAATGTTGTGATATCGCTACTTTTAATTGGATCAATGAGAGAAATGGGCATTGCTGTTGCAACAGCAATTAGTGCATGGGTAAATGCATTATTACTGTACCTCTTTTTAGCTATTAGGAATCATATGAAATTTGACGATCTATTAGTAAGGAATTCCATTAAAATTTTACTAAGCTCATCCTTATTATTTGTAGGAATATACTTATTGAATGGACTATTCTTTACGAATATTAGTGGTAATTCGGAGTTATTAAATTCATCACTTTTACTTCTAATGATCTTTTTAGCTATAATTATTTATTTTGGATTAGTAATTATGTTAAAAGTCCTATCGGTAAATCAGTTAAAAGAATATTTAAAAAGATAATATGGAAAAACCAACAAAAAGAATTTTATCTGGTGTGCAACCATCTGGTGATTTGCATTTAGGAAATTATCTTGGTGCCATAAAAAATTTTGTTTCTCTTCAAAAAGAATACGAATGTTTTTTTTGTGTTGTTGATTTACATGCTATTACTGTTTGGCAAGATCCAAAAGTTTTAGCAAATAAAACACGAGAAGTAACAGCTGCCTTTATTGCTTCTGGTATTGATCCAAACAAAAATAATATTTTTGTTCAATCACAAGTGCCTCAACATGCACAGCTTGGTTGGTTGTTTAATTGTGTTGCTCGAATGGGATGGTTAAACCGGATGACGCAATTTAAAGATAAGGCTGGTAAAAATAGTGAGAATGTTTCTGTTGGTTTATTTTCTTATCCAACATTAATGGCAGCAGATATACTAATTTATCTAGCAACGCACGTTCCTGTAGGTGATGATCAAAAACAACATTTGGAATTAACAAGAGATATAGCACAAAAATTTAATAATGATTTTAAGACAGATTTTTTTCCTATTCCTGAACCATTAATTTTAGGAGAGGCTACAAGAGTGATGAGTCTTCGCGATGGGTCAAAAAAAATGAGTAAATCAGATCCTTCTGATTATTCAAGAATAATGTTAACTGATACGGCAGAAAATATTATACAAAAAATTAAAAAAGCAAAAACAGATCCTGAACCATTACCACAAGATAAAACTGGTTTAGAAAAAAGACCAGAAGCTGAAAACCTAATCTCAATATTCGCTTCTTTGCAAGATACATCAATTGAAAGTGTTATTAAAGATTATGCGGGTAAAGAATTTTCTACTTTTAAAAAAGATTTAGCAGATTTATCCGTATCTAAATTAGAGCCTATTACTAGTGAAATGAATAAACTTATGAGCGATGTTTCTTATATCGATTCTATTTTAAAACGGGGTCAAGATAATGCTATTGCAGTAGCAGAACCAGTTTTACAGAAAACAAAAGAAATTATTGGCTTTTTAACATAAAAAATTCCCCAAAATTTGTATTTTTTTACAGAATATTCATACTAAAGACATATTAATAACTATATATAAGCCATATGTTTATACAAACAGAACAAACGCCTAATCCTCAAACTTTAAAGTTTTTACCGGGCAAAGTTGTCATGGATGATGGGACAGCTTTCTTTCAAAATATTGAAGAGGCTGTTAACTCACCATTTGCTAAACGATTATTTGACTTAGAAGGAGTGGAAGGAGTCTTTTTTGGTAGTGATTTTATTACTATAACAAAAGGGCAATCCCTAGATTGGCAAGTTATGAAGCCATTAATATTAGGTTCAATCATGGATCATTATAATTCAGGTGACGAAACAATTACCGCTGTGAAGAAAAGTGATGACTCTTTAAAAGTTGATGAAGAAAATGATACCGATATTGTAAAACAAATCAAAGAGCTACTTGATACAAGAGTAAGACCTGCAGTAGCAATGGATGGTGGTGACATAATATATGACAGTTTTAAGGATGGTGTCGTCTATCTACATATGCAAGGTGCATGTTCAGGATGTCCTAGTTCCACAGCAACACTTAAAATGGGAATAGAAAATATGCTTAAGCATTACGTTCCTGAAGTACAAGAAGTTAGACCTATTGATGCATAAAATTTTTTTGTATCCTTTGGTGATTATTGGACTAGCAATTACCATTCCAACTATTGCCTTTGAAGAAAAATCTTCAACACTAGATGTTAAATACAAACTAAATGCTGAATTGGATGAGCTTGTTTTAAATTATTGTAAGACTTATGACTCGTATACAATTAACAAACTTTATTCAGAAAAAGATATTTTAAAAAACGACATTCTAAATAAATTAAAGAAAAAAAAATTTTTAGTTAATATTAAAACTAAACCTTTAAATCCAAAATCATATTCTGGTATAGAACATAAGGCACGAGTTAATTTAGTTACAAATTTATCTGAAAAAGACTTTCAGCATTTAAATGAACAAAAAAAACAATTTGTAAAGACAGTTCTACCATTAATAATAAATGAAAACCAAAAAATCTTATCAAATAGAAATGATCTAATTTTTTTACGCTCTAAGCTTACGGAAAATAATTCACTAAATAATTATGAATTAAGTAAATTAAGAAAACTTTCTAAAAAATATAAAATTAAATTTGATAATGAACATAAAATGGAAATAATTAATAAACTTCTTTTAAGAGTTGAAATAATCCCTAATTCCATTGTTTTAGCTCAAGCTGCAATTGAAAGTGGCTGGGGATCATCTAGATTTGCTCAGGAATATAATGCATTATTTGGAGAATATACCTATGATAACTCTAAAGGAGTTGTTCCACTGGAAAGGGAAAATGGAGATAGGCATTTAATTAAAGCATTTAATTCATATAATCACAGTGTTGCGTCATACTTTAATAATATTAATTCTCATTACGCATATGAAGATTTTCGTGAAATTAGAAATATAATGAGAGAAAGAAATAATTTCTCAAATGCCAGCTTACTTGTTGAAAGACTATCTACTTATGCAGAAGATGAAAATTATATAAAAACAATTAAACAAGTAATTAAGACTAATAACTTTAGTATTTTTGATCAAAAAATTATTTCTTATTAATTAAAAATAGAATTGGTGCCCAAACCATCTCCAATTTCCATCACTATCTTTAACGGTACAATTCATTCTTGATCTTCCAGCTGATAATTCTCTTGAAAGTCTTATTTCAATTCTTTCATTAAATTTATAAACTTCTCTATCAACTTGACCTTTGCTATCAAATACAAAACAATCTAGAGATTGTGCTTTCTTATCATCAAGAAGAGAAAAACCTATAAATGGTGGATTTTGTTCAATCGTTGGATTTTTAGGAATAAAGTCGTAAACTCCTAAACCTTTAGCTGAAGCAGCAAATTTAACTCTATCTATTTCACCATACCTCTCATTTAGTGAAAACCTTGGTAGGTAATACATATTTGAAGTCTCATTAATTATTCCAGAATGCTGACCAAACGCAACTTTAAACTTATATTCTTTTACTAATTCAATAATTTCATCTGTTGTCTCACCATAAGGAAATGCAAATAAAGTTGGTATTTCGCCAAGTTCTTTCAGAAAAATTTTATTAGATGTTTCTATTTCATTTCTAACTTCTTCAATACTAATATCTGGCATATGAGCATGTGTATGTGAGTGTGCACCAATTATTACACCCTCTTCTTTAAGTTTTCTTATCTGATCCCAGTTAATATATTTTTTATTATTGGCAATTGTTCCTGTTGTTACAAATAAGGTTACTGGAATATTATTTTTTTTAAATATAGGCCATCCAACTTCTAAAAAAGACTTATCAGCATCATCTACACTTATACCAATTGTATTTTCCGGAAGATCTCCATCATTAAGAATTGAATCAACAATAAAATCTAATGATTTAATAGTATATTTTTCTTTAGTTAATTCTTCAATGTGACTATTAAGTTGATCAATAGTAACGCTTGTTGTAGGATATTTTGCAACTCCAAATTTATGGTACATAAATACTGTAGCTGAATTTTTTATCTCATTTGCGAAAGTTACACTTACTAATAAAAAAGTTAAAGAAATACTTTTTAAAAACAGCAATAGTATGTAATTATGAAATTTCATATGTTATTATTTTTAGATATTATATCATCAATACCAGAATTTTGTGTAATTGATGACAACAAAGTAATATTACAGCAGAAAATTACTCAAGATGAATCAGATAGATTGAGTGATAATATAATACAATCATATATAGAAATAAATAAACGTTTAAATCTATCAAAAAATCTTAAAAAAATTTCTTCCACAATTGGTCCGGGATCTTACACAAGCTTGCGAGTTGGCTCAGCATTTATATCTGGTATCATGATTTCTAACAAAATCCCTTACTCTCCAATATCTATTGAGGACATTATAAATTTTAATTCAAAAAAACATTCCAAAAAAAATTTAGGAGTTTTTATAACTTCATCTAATAATCAGGAATTTTTATGTTATAAAAATGATAATAACGTTATGGAATACAATAAGATTGAAAGCAATAAATATTCAATTCCTAAACATATTGAATTAATTCTTTTTAATAAAACTAAAATTAATGGAAATAATGAGTTAGAACAAATTAAGTTTACTTTTTTTGAAGAATTTTATAATAATTTTAATAATTTAATATTTAAAAAAAATATAATCATTAAACCTATTTATATATCAAATAATCAATTACTAAATTGAATAGAATTCTTTTAATCAACAAAGAAGAGCTATCTTCAATCATTAAGCTTATGGATGATAACAAAGATGAATTTGATTATTTTAAAAAGATCGGATGGAATATAATAAATATTGAAAGTCAATTATGTAAAGATAATAACTACTCTCTTGGTTATTATAAAGACAATAATTTAGTAGGAGTTTTAATTGGTGAAAAAATTAATAATGATAAACATAGTGATTTAGAATTGCATATTTTATTTGTATTAAAAGATCAAAGAAGAAAACAAATTGCTACAAAATTATTAAATTATATTGAAAAAAATGTAATTAATTTATCGAAAATATTTATTGAAGTTGCTGAAGATAATGTAAATGCAATAAGCTTTTATAAAAAAAACGACTTTGTTTTTTTTAATTTTAGACATAATTATTATAGATATAATGATAAAAATATACATGCTAAATGTTTTATAAAAAAAATTGTTAATGAGTGATAAATATATTTATATAAAATCATATGGCTGTCAGATGAATGTATACGACAGTAACCGTATTAGAGATTTATTTTCGAACAAAGGATATAAAATTACTGACGATGTTTCAAAAGCAGATTTAACAGTTTTGAACACTTGTCATATTAGGGAAAAGGCAGTTGAGAAAGTCTACTCTGATATTGGACGAGTTAAAAAAATTAAAGACAAAAAAAAGAGCATGAAATTAGTTGTTGCCGGTTGTGTAGCTCAAGCAGAGGGTCTTGAGATAAAAAAAAGATCACCGTCAGTTGATTATGTTGTAGGACCACAATCATATCATAAACTTCCTGATATGATCAATAAAGTTGATGAATTAGAAAATAGTGAGTTTTTACAAAACGAAAAATTTAAAAACTTAATATTTAACTCTTCAAATTTATCATCTGAATTTTTGTCTATTCAAGAAGGATGCGATAAATTTTGTTCTTTCTGTGTAGTTCCATATACCAGGGGTCCAGAATTTTCTAGACCGGTCAATGATATTCTAGATGAGACAAAAAAATATGTTTCAAATGGAATCAAAGAAATAATTTTACTAGGTCAAAATGTTAATGCCTATCACGGTATAGCCTCTGATGGAAAATCTAAAGACCTAGCTTATTTGATTAATAAGCTAGGTGAAATTGAAGAAATTAAGAGGATTAGATATATGACATCCCATCCAATCGATATGAAAGATTCTCTAATTAATGCTCATGCTGACAATTCAAAACTAATGCCATTCCTTCATCTACCTATTCAATCTGGTTCAGATAAAATTTTAAAAAAAATGAACAGAAAACACACAGTTGATGATTATTTAAAAATTGTAGAAAAAATAAGAAACGTTCGTCCTGATATTGCTCTTTCATCAGATTTTATTGTTGGTTTTCCAGAAGAAACAGATAAAGATTTTGAAGATACAATGAAATTTATTGAAAAGGTTAATTTTGTAATTGCTTACTCATTCATTTATAGTCCAAGACCAGGAACACCTGCTCAAAACAAAGATAATATTAATATATTAGATAAAAAAGCACGCTTAAGTGCATTGCAGTCCTTGCTTACCCAGCAGCAAATAAATTTTAATAAGTCATTTGTTAATAAAGGTATGGAAGTACTATTTGAAAAAATTGGAAGACACAAAGATCAATTTATAGGTCGTACAATTTATAATCAAAGCACATTTGTTAACTCAAAAAAAAATTTATTAAACCAAATCATGAATGTAAAAATTATAAACTCAACTAATTTTGCTCTTGAATGTCAGATATAGTTGATAAGAATGAAAATCTGGAATTAGAATTAGACGACAACACAATTTTAAGTAATTTATTTGGAATTAATGATAGAAACCTATCTCTCATAGAACAAATTAATCAAGTGAAGATCCAATATCGAGGAAATAAAATTAAAATATCAGGTAATAAAAAATCAATTTTTGAAACCAAGAAAACTATTCTTATTTTATTTAAAGAAGCGCAAAATGGTGCAGAAATAGATGAGGATAGAATAAGAGATAATAAAAGCTTAATATCTATGAATATTAAAACAGACAAACAGATGGATCTATTTATTCAAACTAAAAAAAGAAAAATTATACCAAGAACTGAAATACAAAATAAATATCTTCAACTACTAAATTCTAAAAACATAACATTTGCTATTGGGCCTGCTGGGACAGGAAAGACCTATTTAGCTGTCGCTAAAGCAGTTTCAGCACTTCAAGATGGTAAAGTAAATAAAATTATTCTATCAAGACCAGCAGTTGAAGCAGGAGAAAAATTAGGATTTCTTCCAGGCGATTTAAAAGAAAAAGTAGATCCTTTTTTGAGACCTATTTATGATGCTTTATATTCAATGTTACCTTATGAGCAGGTTGAAAAAAAATTACTCAATAACACAATTGAAATAGCGCCAATTGCATTTATGAGAGGAAGAACTCTTGAAGATTGTTTTATAATTTTAGATGAAGCTCAAAATACAACAAAAACACAAATGAAAATGTTCCTAACAAGACTAGGTAAAAATAGTCAAATGGTAGTTGTAGGAGATATTACACAGATCGATCTTGTAAGTGAAAAAGACTCAGGGCTTAAGGATGCATTGAAAAAATTAAACAAGGTTAACGATATAGGTTTTATTGAATTATCAGAAAAGGATGTAGTTCGACATGATCTAGTAAAAAAGATTATTAATGCGTATGAAAAACATAAAAGTTGATTTTTTTTCAGAATCAAAAAAATGGCCCAGACGAATACCTAAAATTAAAATTATTACAAAAAAAACTATAAATAAGATGAGATCTTATTTCAAAAGAGATCATAGATTTGAATTAAATATAATTTTAACAGATAAATCAAAAATGATAAAACTTAATAAAAACTATAAAAACAAACAATCCGACACAGATGTTCTTACTTTTATTTTAGAGAATTCAAATAAAAATGTTGGAAAAATTTTATATTGTGATATTTTTTTCTCTATAGATACTATTGAAAAATTCATACACAAGAATAAAATTAGCATATATGATCATTTTAACCATTTACTAATACATAGTTTGTTGCATATTAACGGATATGATCATAAAAAAAATTTAGATTTTAACAAAATGAAAAAAGAGGAGATAAAAATTTTAGGATCATTTGGAATTAATAATCCTTATATAATTTAATGAACACAAATAACGCAGATAAAACATCTAGTTGGAAAAATTGGATAATTAAAAAATTGTTATCTAATGATTCAACCAAAGAAGATATCTTAAATTTTATAGCTAATGATAAAGATGATAAAGATCTTGAAGATCTTAATGACAATAATGAAAAAAATCTAATTAAGAACATTGTAAATTTGAATGAAAAAAGTGTTGAAGATTTAATGATACCTAGAAGTGAAATAATAGCCCTCGATCATGATAAATCCTATAAAGAAATTTTAGAAATCATTAAAGAGGAAGGACATTCTAGATATCCAGTATACAAAAAAAATATCGATAATGTAATTGGCTTTTTTCATATAAAAGATTTTATTAAATCCTCGCAACATACATTTCAAATGAATGAAATTATAAGAGATGTTCTATATGTTGCTCCAAAATCACCAATCTTAGATTTATTAAAAACTATGAGATCTTCTAGGATTCACATAGGGCTTGTTGTGGATGGAGTTGGAGGTGTAGATGGACTGGTAACAATAGAAGATTTGGTTGAAGAAATAGTTGGAGAGATAGAAGATGAACATGATGCTGAAGATGAGGAAGAGTTAGTTTATAAAAAATCAAATAACTCAATTACTGTAGATGCTAGCTATAGAGTTGAAGATTTGGAGGAATTTTTTGCTATAAATATTCCTAGAAATGCAGATGACGAAACTTCTTCTGTAGGTGGCTTAGTATATGAAAAGATAAATAGGATACCAAAAAATAATGAAATAATAGATTTTAATGACGAACTTAGGATCAAGATTGTTAAATCAAGCAATAGAAAAATTGAAATAGTTGAAGTAAATAAAAATAATTGAGTATTTTAATTTATTTTATATTAGGACTTCTTACATCACTTTTATTTCCTCCGTATTTTTTCTTACCCCTAGGTTTTATCATTTTCCCCTTTCTATGTCTGCTATTAGATTCAACTAGAAAAAATAATAGAAATTTAAATATTTTTAAAAATTTTTCATTTTTTGGCTTTGGGTTTTTTATAAGTTATTTATTTTGGGTTAAAAACCCTTTTTTTGTTTTTGAAGAAACAAAAAATTTTTTTCTAGTTTTTTTATTATTAATAATCTTATTGTCTATAATTTTAAGTTTAATATTTACATTAATTGCAATGTTAGGAAAAAATATTCCAATAATATTTTTAATTCCATTTATGTTTACTATTAGTGAATATATAATCTCAGTATTATTTTATGGATTCCCTTGGTATACGTTCTCTTTGGTTATTTCTAGTAATGAATATCTACTTTTATCATTAAAGTTTTTTGGTACATTAATCTCAAGTTATTTGATAATTCAGATTTTCTGTTTGCCTTTTATTTTATTGACCAAAGTAAAACTGCAAAAGGACATTAAATATTTTACATTTATTATCGTTTTGCCAATATTTTTTTTAATGATCACAAATGTTAATCATAAAGTCAATAATTTAAAAACCAACTTATTAGATTTAGAAATTTTCCAATTAAATTTTAAAAATAATGACAAATCTTTAACACCCGAAAAAAAACTAAAAATAATAACTAGTAATGTTCGAGAAAGTACTGCAGATTTGTTAATATTTGGTGAAAATAATTTTCCTTATCTCTTAGATGACATTAATCTAAAAATATTCAAAGATTCTTTAAAAGAAAATCAAGTATTGATTATTGGTGCTACAAGATTTGAGAATAATGAATATTATAATAGTTTAATCAGTATCACTAAATCAAAAGTAAATTACTTTGATAAAAAAATCCTCGTACCTTTCGGAGAATTTTTACCACTTAGAGATACATTCACTTTTTTAGAGAGTATTGTTGGTCCACACAACTATTCAGATGGTAAGGAAGAAAGAATTATTAATTTACCAAATAATATAAGTTTTGTTCCTGTAATTTGTTATGAAATAGCTTTTTATTGGAAACTATTAAATAAATTAAATTATAAAAGTAATTTTATTATAAACATAACTAATGATTTTTGGTTTGGTAAATATTTAGGACCATATCAGCATTTATATTTAACTAAAATCAGAGCTGCAGAATTTAATAAACCAACAATACGTGTATCTAATAATGGAATCTCTGCCGTGATAGATAATAATGGAAGCATAATAAAAAAAACTAAACTAAACAATATTGAAAAGTTTAATCATAAATTATTTCTCCAAGAAAATATTAATTTTGTTAATCAGCATTTTTTACTTAAAATTTATTTTTTTATTATATTTCTTTTAATCACTTTCTATTATTTAAGAAAAAATGTTTAATAGTAATAACCTAAATCGATTATTTGGAAGGACAAGAGGAAGAAGTAAGAAAAAAATAGATTTAACAAAATATTATCAAACAGTTGCTAAATATAAGTTTCAAAATTTCAATAAAAAAGTAGATTATATTTTAGACATTGGTACTGGTTACGGTGAAACCAGTATTTTTCTTGCAAAGCAATTTTCAGAAAAAGTTGTTATATCTTGTGAAAAATACATTGATGGAAACATAATGTTACTAAAAAATATTGAAAAAAATAAGATAAATAATATTCGATTGCATAATGGAAATGTTTATGATGTCTTAGAAAGTACAAACCAAAAATGTTTTGGACTTGTGTGGATATTTTTTCCTGATCCATGGCCAAAAAATAGGCATGCTAAGCGTAGATTGATTACTACTGATTTTTTGATAAAAATTCATAAACTTTTAAAAAAGGACTGTAAGATATACATAGCTACAGACTCAATGATCTATACAAGGTTTATTTTAAATTCAATTTACAATTGTAGGGATTTTTTTATCTGGCTTAATCAATGTGAAATAAATTTAGATATTAAAGATTATTTCAATATTGAGACAAAATATTATAAAAAAGCAATTAATTCTCAAAGAAAACCATCTTTATTTATCTTAAGAAAATTATAAGCTTGAAATTCTTTAAAATATTAATATACGCATTGTTAATAAGGTGGGTTATCCCACCTTTTTTTTATAAATATGGCTAAAAAAAAATATAATGTAATTAGAGAAGAAATGCTTCAAGTTGCGTCTAATGTAGCGCAAGAAAAAAATATTGATCAAGACTCAGTTTTTTCAGCAATGGAACAAGCACTAGAAAAAGCTGCAAGAGTTAAATACGGTCAAGAAATTGATATAAGAATTGTTATAGATAGAGCCACGGGTGATATTAAGTTAAACTCATATCTTGAAGTAGTTGAAAATATTAATGAAGAACTACAATCTAGGCAAATTCTTTTAAAAGATGCTCAAAAAACTAATCCAGATATAAATTTAGGAGAGTTCATTGTAAAAGAACTACCACCTATTGAATTAGGAAGGGTTGCAGCACAAAATGCAAAAGGTGTTATTATTCAAAAAGTAAGAGAAGCGGATAAATCTAATCAATATGAAGAATATAAAGACAAAGTTGGTGAAATTGCTGTTGGCATTGTGAAGAGGACTGAATTTGGAAACCTAATTATAGATTTAGGAAAGAGTGAAGCAATTATAAAAAGAGAAGAACTTATTCCTAGAGAGACCTTTAAAAATGGAGACAGGGTGAGAGCCTATATTTATGAAGTTAAAAATGATGTTAAAGGGTATCAAGTTTTTTTATCGAGAACACATCCACAATTTTTATCAAAACTATTTTTTCAAGAGGTGCCTGAAATATATGAAGGCGTAATTGTTGTTAAAAGTGTTGCTAGAGATCCTGGATCAAGAGCAAAAATTAGTGTTTTCACTGAAGACTCTACGATAGATCCAGTAGGGGCTTGTGTTGGAATGAGAGGCTCAAGGGTGCAAGCTGTTGTTAACGAATTACAGGGAGAAAAAATAGATATTGTTACGTGGTCAGATAACCAAGCTACTTTTCTTGCAAATGCACTTGCTCCAGCAGAGGTAAGCAAAATATTTTTATATGAAGAAAAAAATAAAGTCGAAGTTGTAATCCCTGATGATCAACTAAGCCTTGCAATTGGAAGAAAAGGTCAAAATGTTAAATTAGCTTCTAATTTGACTAATTTAGAAATAGATATTCTTACTGAAGATGAAGAAGCAGAGAGAAGACAACAAGAATTTAAAGAAAAAAGTGTTTTATTAGCTGAAAGTCTTGATGTTGAAGACGTTATTGCACAGTTATTAGTTACTGATGGGTATACAACTGTTGACTCTATAGCAACGGAAACTTTAGAAAATTTAGAAAAAATAGAAGGTTTCGATACTACTTTAGCACAGGAAATAATTGATAGATCTAAAAGTTATGTGAAAGACAAAGAAGAGGCTGACAAAAAACTAATAGAAGAAAAAATAGAAGATGAAAAATTAAAAAATTTGAAAGGTATGAACAATAGTATTTTGGCAAAACTTGCTAAATCAAATATTCTTAATGTTAATGATTTTGCAGATTTAGCTACTTTTGAACTTATAGACAAAGAAGAAGGTATTTTAAAAGAACTAGATATTGATGAAGAAATAGCTAATAATATGATAATGGAAGCAAGAAGTTACTGGTCTGAAGAACAAAATAAGGATTGAAATTGGATAAAGATAAAGGAAACAAAAAAAAACCACTCAAATTATCTTCTTCAGGAAGATTACAAATAAGAAAAAATTTAGGTCCAGCAGGTGATAAAGTAAAAAGTAGTGGTAGTAAAAAAACAATACAGATTGTTTTTAAAAATAAAAATAACCAACAGAAAAGTTCATCCACAACTCAATCTAATTTCAGAGGATCCTCTAGTTTAAGAACACAGAGACAAGGTATAAATTCATCACCACAGCCAAATTTTTCATCTCCAAACAAAAATAGAAATTTTGAAAATAAAAACAAAAAAAATGTAGATAAAAAAACCCAACAAAAAAAATCAACTCTAAGACCACTTGAAGATGACTTTAGTAAGTCTGATGCAAAAAAAATACTAGAACAAGAAGAACAGGAATTTGATAAATTCCCAAGTTTAGCTAAAATAAAAAGAGCTAGAGAAAAAGAAAGATTAAAATCAGTAAACGAAAACGGAGAAGATGCGAGTAAAATCTCTAGAGAAATTTCAATACCTGATTTTATTACTGTTCAAGATCTAGCAAATAGAATGGCAGAAAAAACTGCAGACGTAGTTAAGGCTCTAATGAAAATGGGCGTTATGGCAAATGCAACACAATCTTTAGAATCTGATACAGCTCAATTAGTTGCAGAAGAATTAGGTCATAAAGTAACTATTGTTAAAGATGATGATGTATTGAATGATATTAATGATTTTGAAGATCAGGAAGATAGTCTCATTAAAAGAGCTCCTGTAGTAACAATAATGGGTCATGTTGATCACGGAAAAACTTCTTTACTTGATGCTTTTAGAGAAAGTAATGTGGTGTCTGGTGAGGCTGGTGGCATTACACAACATATTGGTGCTTATCAAATTAACAATAATGATAAAAAAATTACATTTATTGACACACCTGGTCATGCAGCATTCTCGAATATGAGAGCTAGAGGATCTAAAACTACTGATATTGTCATACTTGTTGTGGCAGCTGATGACGGTATTAAACCTCAGACAATAGAATCAATTGCACACGCAAAATCTGCTGAAGTCCCTATAATAGTTGCTATCAATAAAATTGATTTACCTGGAGCCGATCCTGATAAAGTTAGAAATGAATTACTAAGTCATGAAGTTATTGTTGAAAAATTAAGTGGTGATGTCTTAGATATTGAAGTATCTGCAACTAAAGGAACTAACTTAGATAAACTTGAAGAGGCAATTCATTTACAAGCAGACCTTCTTAACCTTAAAGCAAACCCTGATAGAAAGGCTAGGGGTTCGGTAATTGAATCAAAACTAGAAAAAGGCAGAGGTTCAGTTGCAACAGTCTTAGTTCAAAAAGGAACACTAAAAGTAAGTGATATTTTTATATCAGGTTCTGAGTGGGGAAAAGTTAAAGCTTTAATTGATGACAAAGGTAAAAATATAAAACATGCAGAACCTTCTGTACCAGTTGAGGTTCTTGGATTTGACTCTAATCCATTAGCCGGTGATGACTTTATTGTAGTTGAAAATGAAGGTATTGCTCGTAAAATTGCAGAATTTAGATCAAGTAAACTACAAATTCAAAAAAATACAGTCGCTAAATCTAATGTTGAAGAGATGTTTGCTCAAATTAATAAAGGTGAAGCAACAAGTTTGCCAGTAGTAATTAAAACTGATGTTCAAGGTTCAGCAGAAGCAATTGAAAATTCAATAACTAAACTTTCAACTGATGAGGTTAAAGTAAATGTTATTTATAAAGGTGTAGGTGCAATTACTGAGAGCGATGTTACTTTAGCTGGTTCTGGTAAAGGTTTTATTATTGGTTTTAATGTTAGAGCACTACCTCATGCAAGAGATATAGCAAAAAGAGATGGTGTAGATATAAAATATTATTCAATTATTTATGAACTTATTGACGATGTAAAAAATCTTTTAACTGGTTTGCTAAAACCTGATATTTCAGAAAATATCACAGGTAATGTTGAGATTAGAGAGGTCTTTAATATATCAAAAGTTGGTAATATTGCAGGGTGTATGGTTAAAGATGGCCTTATTTCTAGAAAATCACAGATTAGAATTCTTAGAGATAACATTGTAATTCATAAAGGGCAAATTAGTAGTTTAAAAAGATTTAAGGAAGAAGTATCAGAAGTAAAGTCAGGTTTTGAGTGTGGTGTGATGTTGGATAATTATAGTGACATAAAAGTAGGTGATATTATTGAAACATTTGAAGAAGTGTCTACAAGTAGAAAGTTATAATGTTTTTTTACAATGGATACGCAGAGGCAGATTAGATTTGGTGAACTAATAAGATCTTTACTAAGTGATTGTTTACTAAAAGAAGATTTTTTTGACGAAAATATTAATTCCGCGTCTATTACGATATCATTTGTTAGAATGTCTAAGGATTTAAAAATTGCAAATGTATACTTTATGCCTCTCGGCGGAAAAGACAAATCAGAAATTTTAGATGTTTTGCATGATAGAAAATATATTTTCCAGAAGTTTCTTTCAAAAGCAAAAATTAATTCAAAATTCACTCCAAAACTTTTTTTTTATTTAGATGATACATTTGACGAGGCAGAAAAAATTGAAAATCTATTACTAAACAAAAACGTCCTCAGAGATATTAAGTAATGATTTCAAAACAGGGTTGGATAAATTTATATAAACCTAAAAATATTACATCTTTTAAAGCTATTAATACTATTAAAAAAAAATTTTCAATTAGTAAAGTTGGCCATGCAGGCACTTTAGATCCTATGGCAGAGGGTGTACTACCAATTGCTATAGGAAAAGCAACAAAGCTAATTCCATATATTAGTAATATGAATAAAGAATATGAGTTTACAGTAACATGGGGAAGCCAAACAACAACAGATGATGCAGAAGGTAAGATTATATTTGAATCAAACTACCTCCCAAAAAGAAAAGAAATAGAAAAAAAAATTATTAAGTATATTGGTTTTATAAATCAGATACCTCCAAAAGTTTCAGCTATTAAAATTAATGGTAAAAGAGCTTATAAATTATTCAGAGAAAATAAAAAATTTACAATTCAACCAAAAAAAGTTTTTATTGAGGATTTGTGTATTACTGATCATCGTAATAACAAAACATCATTTAAAATTTTGTGTGGGCAGGGCTTTTATGTCAGAAGTCTAGCTCGTGATTTAGCTATAGATCTCAAAACATATGGCCACATTTCTTCATTGAAAAGGTCTAAAGTAGGTAAATTCAGAGAAAAAAATTCGATTTTACTGGACGATTTACTAAAAATAGGACAAACGCACGAAGAAATTAATTGTATCTCCACTACAATTTCTATGCTGGACGACATCTTGGCTTATGAAATTGAAGAAAAATTAGATATTAAAAATTTATCTTTTGGAAGATCCATTAAGATTGATGAAAAAAAAATTATAAATTCTTCGTCAATAAACTTAGATAAAAAAAATATTTTTTTATTTAAAAAAGGAGACATTGTCTCAATAGGCAAATTAGATGGTAATTTGTTTAAACCAAATAAAATATTAATATAGGAGAACCGATGTCGATAACTAAAGAATATAAGAAAAATCTTATTAATGAATTTTCTAAAAATGAAAAAGATACTGGATCAGCAAGTGTTCAGATAGCAGTTTTAACAGAAAGAATAAAAAATTTAACTGAACATTTTAAGACTCACAATAAAGACAATCATTCAAAAAGAGGACTAGTATCATTAGTAAACAAAAGAAAAAAATTATTAAACTACCTATCTAAAAAAAATAAATCTGAATATTCAGATTTAATAAAGAAATTAAATATTAGAGGTTAAAAAAGAGGATAAATAAAAATTATGTTTGATGTGAAAAATGTAGAAATTGAATGGGCTGGAAGAAAACTTAAATTAGAAACAGGAAAAATAGCAAGACAAGCTGACTCAACAGTTATAGCCACTTATGGTGGTACGACAGTTATGTGTAATGTAGTTGCTGCAAAAGATTCAAATCCAGATATGGATTTTTTCCCTTTAACAGTAAATTATCAAGAAAAATATTATTCTGTAGGGAAAATACCCGGTGGTTTTTTTAAAAGAGAGGCTAGACCAACTGAAAAAGAAACATTAGTTTCTCGATTAATTGATAGGCCAGTTAGACCTCTATTCCATAAAGATTTTAAAAATGAGACCCAAGTTACTTGTACTGTATTATCACATGATCAAGAAAATGACTCAGATGTTGTAGCAATGGTAGCTTCAAGTGCTGCATTAACTTTATCTGGGTTACCATTTTTAGGACCACTAGGAGCAATTAAGATCGGTTTTATAGATAATGAATTCGTTGTTAATCCAAGTAAGAGTCAATTGTCAAATTCTAAATTAGAATTAGTATTGGCAGGGACTAAGGAAGGCGTACTAATGATCGAGTCTGAAGCTCACGAGCTTTCTGAAAAACAAATGTTAGACGCAGTAGTTCTTGGTCAAGAAAATTATAAAAAAGTTATAGAAGCAATAATTTCTTTAGCTAAAAAAGCTGCTAAAGAACCTTGGGATCTTAAAGAAAAAGATGAAGAAATTAAAAGTCTACCATCCAAGATCGACGAAGATTTTGGTAAAGAATTTATAGATGCATATAAAATAACTGAAAAACAAAAAAGATCAGAAAAATTATCTTCACTAAGAAACGAAATTTCTGAAAAATTTGTAAGTGAAACACTTTCACCAGTATTAGTTTCAGATGCAATAAAAAATGTAGAAAAAGATATAGTTAGAGGAGAATTAATTAATACAGGTAATAGAATTGACGGAAGAGATACAAAAACAGTTCGCCCAATTGTGTGTGAAACTGGAGTTTTAGAAAGAACCCATGGGTCTGCATTATTTACTAGAGGAGAAACACAAGCGCTTGTAGTTTCAACTTTAGGTACTGGACAAGACGAGCAAAGAATAGATGCAATTGATGGAGAATATACAGAGAATTTTATGTTGCATTATAATTTTCCACCTTACTCTGTTGGAGAAGTTGGAAGAATAGGTTCTACTAGTAGAAGAGAAATAGGACATGGAAAATTAGCCTGGAGAGCTATACACCCAATGTTACCCTCTAAAGAAAAGTTTCCTTACACTTACAGAGTTGTATCTGAAATTACAGAATCTAATGGCTCTAGCTCTATGGCAACCGTTTGTGGTACCTCTATGTCTTTAATGGACGCAGGAGTGCCTTTAGAAAGACCAGTAGCAGGTATCGCGATGGGCTTAATTAAAGAAAATGATAAATATGTAATATTATCAGACATACTTGGTGATGAAGATCATCTTGGTGATATGGATTTTAAAGTTGCTGGAACTTCTGAGGGAATAACTTCATTACAAATGGATATTAAAATAACCAGTATTACAGCTAAAATTATGGAAGAAGCATTAGCGCAAGCTAAGGATGGACGTTTCCACATACTTGGAGAAATGGCTAAAGCAATTGATAAACCAAATAAATCAATTTCCCAATACGCACCAACAATAACTAACCTTCAAATAAACAAAGATAAAATTAGAGAAGTTATTGGTAAAGGAGGAGCTGTTATTAGAGAAATATCTGAAACAACTGGAGCTAAAATTGAAATTAATGATGAAGGTTTAGTGAGTATTGCAGCTGTCGATCAAAAATCTGGAAATGATGCGTTAGAATGGATCAAAGGTATTGTTGAAGAGCCAGAGATTGGGAAAATTTATGATGGTAAAGTAATAAAGATAATGGACTTTGGTGCTTTTGTTAATTTTATGGGGTCAACAGATGGACTGGTTCATATCAGTCAATTAAAAAAAGAAAGAGTAGAGAAAGTTGAAGATGTAATTAGTGAAGGAGATATGGTTAAGGTCAAAGTACTGGACATCGACTCTAGAGGAAAAATAAAACTTTCTATGAAAGCAGTTGACGCAGAAGAAAACGCTTAAATTACCTAAATTAATTGGGCACAGAGGTGTAAAAGATCTGTGTCCAGAAAACACTTTAGAATCTATTGTTAGGGCATTCGAAATAGGCTTAAATTTTGTAGAGATAGATGTTAAGATTTCTAAAGACAAAGTCCCAATTTTATTACATGATGACACACTTGATAGAACTACTAATGGAAGTGGGCTTGCAATTGATTATGATTATGAGAAGATAAAAAAACTTGATGCGGGAAAATTTTTTTATAAAGAAAATACAAATATTTTTGTTCCAAAGTTGGAAGATATTCTCAGTTTGTGTACTAATAATAATGGTAATTTAAATATTGAATTAAAACCCAATAAAAAATTTGAAAAAGAAAATGTTTATCAAATATATAAAATTACAAAAAATATTAATCAAATAGATATTTTTTTCTCCTCATTTGATATGATTTCTATTTTAGAAATTTCAAAACTTTACCCTCAATCTATACGTAGTTTTTTATTAGATGATTTTAAAGAATATAATATTGATGATTTGATTAGCATATCAATTAATTATGATTTAAAAGTTTGTGGATTAAATATAGATCTTGTTACTGCTGATATTATAAAAAAAATTAAAGAATCCAATATGGCAATAACTGTTTATTCAAATAAAAATATAAATTTATCTACCGCTAATGATATTTTCTCAATAGGTGTTGATAGTATTTTTGTTGATAATCCTTTGGATTTATTGGGAAAATTTTAGAACTTATTGGGCATTCCAATAATATTGTAACCACAGTCAACATAATGTACTTCACCAGTAACTGCAGAAGATAAATCACTAACAAAATATAAAGCAGATTTACCAATTTCATCTAGTTTTGCATTTCGTTTCAATGCTGAATGTTCTTCTGTAAATTTAAATACCTCCCTAGCATTATTTATAGCTGCACCAGCAATTGTTCTCATAGGTCCTGCTGAGATTGCATTAACACGAATATTTTTTGTGCCTAAATCCACACTCAAGTATTTTACACTTGTTTCTAAAGCAGCTTTTGCAATTCCCATTAAATTGTAATTTGGTATTACTTTATTTGACCCGTAAAAAGTAAGGGTGAGAATACTTCCTCCATCATTCATTATAGGTTCAAAATTTCTTGCAAGACTAGTTAAAGAAAAACATGATATTTCCAAACAATTAATAAAATTATCCTTCGTAGTATCAACATATCTACCATTTAACTCTGACTTATCTGCAAATGCAACAGCATGAATTATAAAATCAATTGTGCCCCATTCTTTTTTTATAATTTCTAGAGATTTGTTTATTGAATCATCATTATTAAAATCACATTCTATTAATATTTTTGAATTAATTTCTTCAGAAAGTGGTTTCACTCTCTTCAATAAAATTTCATTTTGATAACCAATGGCTATTTCAGCACCATTTTCAGCTAGTTGTTTTGCTATTCCCCATGCAATGGAATGATTATTTGCAATACCAAATACTAAACCTTTTTTATTTTTAAGCATGATATTTTGAAAATACTAATGTTGCATTTGTACCGCCAAAACCAAAACTATTTGACATTACATGCTCAATTTCAACGTCATTTTCCGTTTTTAAAAGAATATTACAATCTTTGGCACTATCATCGAGATTTTCAATATTAGCAGAACCACTAATAAAATTATTTTTCATCATCAATAAACTATAAATTGCTTCATGCACACCAGTTGCCCCTAAAGAATGACCAGTCAAAGATTTTGTTGAGCTCATTTTTGGAATATTTGAATCAAAAACATTTTTGATTGCTTCCAATTCTTTTACATCTCCTATTGGAGTGCTTGTTCCATGTGTATTAATATAATCAATTTTACCATCAATATTTTTTAATGCTTGCTTCATGCATCTTTCTGCTCCTTCTCCAGAAGGCTGTACCATATCGTATCCATCTGAGGTTGCTCCATATCCTGTTATTTCACCGTATATTTTAGCACCCCTAGCTTTTGCATGCTCTAATTCTTCAAGCACTAAAGTTCCACCCCCACCAGCAATTACAAATCCATCTCTATCTACATCATATGCCCTTGAAGATTTGTTTGGAGTAGAATTATATTTTGATGACAAAGCACCCATTGCATCAAATAAAATTGATAAAGTCCAATGGAGCTCTTCACCTCCACCAGCAAAAACAATATTTTGTTTTCCCATCTGAATTAGTTCGTACGCATTACCAATACAATGTGAACTTGTAGAACATGCTGAAGTAATTGAATAGTTAACTCCTTTAATTTTAAAAGGAGTAGCAAGAGTTGCAGAATTTGTACTAGACATTGCTCTTGGCACCATAAATGGTCCAATTTTTTTTGAACCCGAACTCTTTCCAATTTCAGAAGACTTAAATAAATTTTGTGTAGATGGACCACCTGAACCAACAATTATACCAGTCATTTCATTTGAAATATCACTATCCTCCAGCCCTGAGTCTTCTATAGCATCTTTCATCGCAATATAGTTGTAGGCAGCTCCATCACCCATAAACCTTAGTAATCTTCTATCAATTTCGTTACCAATATCTATATTTGGTTTACCGTGTACAAGACTTCTAAAAGAAAACTCCTCATACTCTTCTGCACTTGTTATTCCGGATTTCAAATTTTTAAGACTGTCTATAACATCCAATTGATTATTACCAATACATGATACTATACCTAAACCTGTTACTACTACTCTATTCATTTCTTATTTCTCAGGTGAAAATAAACCGACTTTCATATCTTTAGCTTCATAAATTGTTTCACCGTCAGCTTTTAAAACACCATCTCCAACTCCTAAAATCAATTTTCTTAGTATAAGTCTTTTAAGAGATATATGGTAAGTTACTTTTTTGACTTTTTGTAATACCTGACCGGTAAATTTAACTTCACCAACTCCTAAAGCTCTACCTTTTCCTGGTTGGCCAAGCCATCCTAAATAAAAACCAAGTAATTGCCACATAGCATCCAAACCTAAACAACCTGGCATTACGGGATCATCTTTAAAATGACATTCAAAAAACCATAAGTCTTCTTTAATATCTAATTCTGCAATAACCTCACCTTTAGAAAATTCTCCACCAGTATCATTTATTAAAGTAATTCTATCAAACATTAACATAGGAGGCATTGGAAGTTGAGCATTCCCTTTTCCAAAAAGAACACCTTTTGCACAATCAATTAATTGATCGTAATTAAATGAATTTTGTTTCATAATTTTAATTAAACTTTTTTTATGTATTTATCAATTAACTTAAACTGATTTTAAATAACAATCATGTTTACTTTTAATAACAATATTATCAATGCTTAATTTTTTTCCATCAGAAATTGTCATTATATTAGTTTCATCCTTTAAATTTAAATAAAAATTAATTATTTTTTGAGCAGCAATTAAACCTGCTAACCCCGCAGAAATGCCTGAAATACCTACTACACTACATCTGGGAAGATCAACATCATCTTTGTTAGGAAAGATACAATTTAAACATAGATGACTTTTTTTATTTGAATGATTGAAAAGAATTATTTGTAAATCATGTCTTAATGCAGAGGAATATAAAAAATTGATTGAGTTTTTAAGACAATATTCATTTAATAATTTAGAACTGAGCCAATCATCAGTTGCATCTATAATTACAGAACATTCTTTTAAAAAATTTAAATTTAAAGAATTGATATTTTCATCAATAGTATTTATTTTACATTCAGTATTAATTAATTTTAATTTGTACTTTGCTACATCAACCTTTTTTTTTCCAATATCATTTAAATTAAACAAAATTTGTCTATTGAGATTACTTTTTTCAACAATATCTCCATCTACAATTAATAACTCTTTAATTCCAGAGTTTACTAAATATTGACTTAAAGGACATCCTATACCTCCCATACCAACAATACCAATTTTTATATTAGATAATTTTTTTAGGTTTTCTTCAGAAAATTCGTTTAAAATAAATAACCTGCTAAAAATTTTATATTCTTCCTCAGAGTAATAATTCATAAGTCTATAAAGTATTATAAATTTGTTTTATAATCTGCTTTGCACAATTTGCCTTTGTCATTTTCTTAAATTTTTTTATCTGGTTTTTTGTAATTATCGATATCTGATTATAATCTGATCCAAAAACTTTATTTTTACTATCGATTTTATTGTAAACAATCATATCACATTTTTTATCCGCTAATTTTTTTTTAGCATTATTAATGCCTCCTGTTTCAGCTGCAAAACCTACTAACAACTTAGGCCTTTGAGTTTTACTTTTTCCAATTTTTTCTAAAATATCAATATTCTTATGAAGACTAATATTTAATTTTTTATTTTTTTTAATCTTTGATTTATTTATATTTTTATTTTTGAAATCAGATACTGCAGCAGTAAAAATTCCAATATCAATTTTAGAAATTTTTCTAATTTTTTGATACATTTCGTTTGCTGATTCTATTTGAATAAATTTCAAATTTGGTGGAGGATCTAATTTTGTTGGTCCAGATATCAAGGTTACCTTCGCTCCATGTAAAACTAGTTGTGAAGCAATCTCATAGCCTTGTTTTCCAGAAGATTGATTAGAAATAAACCTAACTGGATCAATCATTTCAATTGTTGGTCCTGCAGTTACTAGGCATTTTTTGTCTTTTAATACATTAATACTTTTTAATCTGCTTAAAATTTTATTTACTATATTTTTTGAGTTATCAATTCTTCCTAAACCAAATTCTCCACATTTTAGATTTCCAACTTTTGGACCAATAAACTCATGCCCATTATCTTTTAATGATTTTACATTTTTTTGATTAATTTTATTATGCCACATAAAACTATTCATTGCGGGGACAAAGAAAATTTTTTTATTTGCAGCCAGCAATGTATTAGAAGCTAAATTATCTCCATATCCATTAGCAAATTTTGCAATAGAATTAGCTGTAGCTGGACACACAACTATTATATCATTACCTCTTGATAAATTAATATGGAGCATCTTATTTTTTTTCTCATGTTCATCTGTAAATATTCTATTTTTAAGTAATTTTTTTATATCTAATATTTTTGCATATTTCTTTGCCTCGTTAGTAAGAATACAGCTAATCTTAACTTCATTAATATTTAGCAAAGTAATAATTTCTTTACATTTGGATGCAGCAATAGAGCCAGTTATTATAAATAAAATTTTATTCATTACAATTTGTAACCAGTGTGTATAGCCACAATTCCATTGAATAGATTAATAGTTTCAACTTTAGTAAATCCACAATCACGTAGATTTTTACTAAGCTCTTCTTGTGATGGAAATAAATCAATACTTTCACTCAAATATTTATAAGCATTTTTATCTTTAGCAACTATTTCTCCTAAGAAAGGTAAAATTTTTGATTTATAAATTTTATATGAACTTGATATCAAGGATGATTTAGGTGTACTAAATTCTAAGCAACAATATTTACCACCTGGTTTAAGAACTCTGTAAGCTTCTTTTATAGATAATAAATACTCTGTCACATTTCTTAAGCAAAAAGAAATAGTATATTTATCAAAAAAATTATTTTCAAAATTTAACTTTTCAGCATTACCAATAAAATATTTTATATTTTTTTCTTTTTTTAATCTTTTTCTTCCTTCTAATAACATTTCTTCATTTAGATCTAAAAGATAAAGATTGGTTGAATTATTTTCTTTTAAAATTTCGCTGGCAATATCACCAGAACCAGAACCGACATCCAACACAATTTCATTTTCATTTAGATTTACAGTCTCAACAAATCTTTTTTTCCATAATCGATGCATACCTAAACTCATCAAATCATTCATTATATCGTAGCTTGGAGCTACGCTCGAAAATACATTCTGAACAAGTTTAGTCTTTTGTTTTGAATTTACTTTTGTATAACCAAAATTATAATCTTTTTTCATTATGCCAGAATTACCTGAAGTTGAAACTACAGTTAAAGGACTTAATATAATATTGAATCAAAAAATATCTAATGTCAAAATTCATACATCAAAACTTCGTTTTAAAATTCCTAATAATATAATTAATATACTACGTAACTCCAAGATATCCAACCTAAGACGCATAGCAAAGTTCATTATAATAGATTTAGATACAGATTATACTCTAGTAATACATCTAGGAATGTCAGGGAGATTAAAAACTGTCGATAAATGCTACAATAGAATAAAACACGATCATTTTGTAATCTACTTTTTAAGTAATAGGATGCTTGTTTATCATGATCCAAGAAAATTTGGATTTATAGATATAGTACAAACAAAAGACTTACAAAAACAAAAGTATATATTGAGTTTAGGTGTAGATGCGTTGAGCCCAGATCTTACTGCGCAAATGATATTTGAAAAAATTTCAAAATCTGAGGTCCCAATAAAGCAAATTTTACTTAATCAAAAATTAATTGCTGGTATAGGTAATATTTATGCATCAGAAATTCTATTTGATTCTAAAATTTCACCACTGACTTTTGGTAAAGATTTAGAAATTAGTCTCATTATGAAACTAATTAAGTCAATTAGAAAAATTTTAAAGAAAGCAATCAAATATGGGGGTTCAAGTATACGAGATTATAGATCTACTGACGGCACTTTAGGAAATTTTCAGTCTAATTTTAAGGTTTATAATAAAGAAGGAAAAAAAATAGGTGATGATGAGGTTAAAAAGATCATTCAATATGGAAGATCTACTTTTTATTGTCCAAAACTCCAAAATAATAAGTAATTGTTTTTCAAAAAATTAATTGACTTAATTTATTTTGAATTTATAGCACGCATATGGCTAACCACGCTTCGGCAAAAAAAAGATCAAGACAGAACAAAACTAAAAATACTGTTAATTCTCAATACTTATCTAAGTTTAGAAACGCTCTAAATAAATTTAAATCGTCAGTTGAGGCAAAAAATGAGCAAGAAATTCATAAATCCTTTAGCAGTGTCAACTCAATAATGGCCAGAGCTTCAAAAAAAGGTATTTTCAAAAAAGAATACATATCCAGAAAGTTATCCTCTTTATCAAAACAAATTTCAAAAAAATAATTTTTTTTTAATTTTTTTCACTTTTCTTCTTGCTAAAAATACTTAAAGGGTGTTGATTAAGTAAATTAATTTGGTGATTGAATTTTACGACTTTTGATTTTTTGCGTAAAGTTTATTAAAAAAAAATCGTCTTGTTGGGGGAAAATGGATAATTCATCTACTATATTTGACGAAAGTAAATTGTTATCCTTTAAAAAAAATCTTAAGAAAAATGTTGGTGAATCAGCTTTTAATAATTGGTTAAAACATTTAAATTATGTTTCTCTCGACGAAACTACAATTACTTTTTCTGTACCTACTAAATTTCTAAGAGATTGGATTGTAAATAACTACTCTGATAAAGTAAAAAGTGAGGCAAAAAAAATAGTAGAAAAAGTAGACACTATTAAATTTGTTGTCAAACCTAATGGGGGAAGGATAGTTCCGGGCACCACTAGGACAATAAAAAGTAATGATAATCACTGGAAGTCCACTATGGACTTAAGATCTAACCAATCCTCAAATTATCCCAATGAATTCGGCGCCCCTCTTGATCCACGTTTCACATTTGAAAATTTCGTTGTAGGCAAACCTAATGAACTTGCGTTTGCGGCCTCTCAAAGAGTTTCTGAAGCCGATAAAATTAGTTTTAATCCTTTATTTTTATGTGGAGGTGTTGGTTTAGGAAAGACACACTTAATGCATGCAATAGGTTGGAAAATTAAGCAAAAACAACCTGAAAGAAAAGTAATATATCTTTCAGCTGAAAAGTTCATGTATCAATTTGTTAGAGCTTTAAGATATAAAGACACATCAGCTTTCAAAGAACAGTTTAGATCTATAGATGTTTTGATGATTGACGATGTTCAGTTTATAAGTGGTAAAGATAACACTCAGGAAGAATTCTTCCACACATTTAATGCACTAATAGAGCAAAATAAACAAATAGTGATTTCTGCAGATAAAACCCCAACAGATCTTGATGGTGTCCAAGAAAGATTAAAGTCTAGATTAGGTTGTGGTTTAGTAGCAGATATTCATCCTACAACTTATGAATTAAGACTAGGAATTCTTATAGAAAAAGCACATAAAAGAGGAGTTGAAATACCTCCTAAAGTCTTGGAATTTTTATCTCACAGAATTATCTCAAATGTCCGTGAAATGGAAGGAGCCCTTAATAGATTAGTTGCACACGCAACTTTAGTGGGAACGGCGATTACAGTTGAAACTGCACAATTAGTTCTTCAAGATTTATTAAAATCTTCAAATAAGAAAATTACAATAGAGGAAATTCAAAAGAAAGTAGCTGAACATTTTAATATTAGAATAACTGATATGCACTCTCCTAGAAGGTCACGTTCAGTTGCAAGACCTAGACAAATAGCTATGTATCTTGCTAAGTCGATTACCTCTAGATCTTTACCAGAAATTGGAAGAAAATTCGGAGGAAGAGATCACACTACTGTTATGCATGCAGTTAAGAAAATTGAAGAACTTAAGTTATCTGATGTTAATTTTAATGAAGACCTAGAATTGTTAAAAAGACTTATAGATTCTTAAATCTTTTTATCATATGTTTAGATATGAAATTTAAAATATCACGTTCAATATTTTTTAAAACTCTTTCACATTTACAAGGTATTGTTGATAAGAAAAACTCTTTGCCAATCCTAGCAAATATTTTAATTGAAGCTAAAGATAATTCATTAATCCTATCTTCTACTGATATGGATATTTCAATAATAGAAAAAATTAATTGTAGTGTTAAAGAAAATGGTGCTACAACTATAAATTCACAGATATTATACGATATTGTTAGAAAAATAGACGAGGACAATGAAATAGAAATTATTTCAAACGATGGCAAATTACTTACCTTAAGATCAAATGGATCAAGATTTTCACTAGCTTGTCTACCAAAAGAAGATTATCCAATTATTGAACAAGATAATTCAGGTGTTGATATTATCTTAAACTCAAAAATTCTTTTTAAATTAATTGATAAAACTAAATTTGCCATTTCTAATGAAGAAACAAGATATTTTTTAAATGGATTATATTTTAATATAACAAATGAAGCTAATAAAAAAATAGTAACCTTAGTAGGTACTGATGGTCATCGACTTGCTAAATTTAGCCATGAAATTGAAGGAGAAATCGATCAAGTTTCTGGAGTAATTATACCTAAAAAAACAATTTATGAGTTGTCAAAATTATTGTCAGAAATAGACGGCGATGTCAAAATTTCTATTAGTTCAAATAAAATTGTTTTCAAAATCGAAGATATAATTTTTATATCAAAATTGATTGATGGTAGCTTTCCTGATTACAAAAGAGTAATCCCAACTGATAATACAAATATTTTAAAAATAAACAGATATAAATTATTATCTGCAGTAGATAGAGTCAGCACTATAGCAAATGAAAAATCTCCCGTAATCAAGTTTAAATTATTAGAAAATATACTTAACTTAAACACAATTAATAATGAAAGTAGCTCTGCCTCTGAAGACTTAACAATTAGTTATAAAGGAGAAGAAATTGAAATAGGCTTCAATTCAAAATATATAATGGATATAGTTAATAATTTGGATGATACTGAAATATCAATTAATTTAAAAAATAATACTTCTCCAGTAATTGCACAAGAAAAATCAAATAATAATCTTGTATACGTTTTAATGCCAATGAGAGTATAAAATTTGGGAAATATTAAAAATATTGAATTTAACAATTTTCGAAATTTTAAAAATTTTAAATCTTCTTTTGACAAAAAATTAAATATTTTATTTGGTAACAATGGTTGTGGTAAGACTAATATTTTAGAAGGTATATCTTTAATCGCTAAAGGTAGAGGAATAAGGAATTCAAACATCTCAAATTTAATTAAAAAAGAAGAAGAAAATTTATTTATAAAATCTAATTTAGAAATACAAAAAAATGAGTTTGAAATTGAAGTATATACAGAAAAAGAAAACAAAAAATTTAAAAAAATAACTAAAATTAATGATGACTTATCAAAAGAATCTCTTAATTTTTTAAATCAGTCAATATCATACCTAATTTTTCTTCCTGAAATGGAAAGACTATTTCAATCTTCACCTTCTTTCAGAAGAAATTTTTTAGATAGACTAATATTTTCTAGTAGAAATGATTACAATAGGTTGATCAATAAATACAAAAAATCATTAATAGAAAGAAGTAAAATACTGCAACTAAATAATTTTGATAATGATTGGCTTAATAATATAGAAAAAGAGATATGTTCATTAGGTTTAGAAATATATAGTTTAAGAAATTTTCAATTAAAAACAATAAATAGTGAATTAAAAAATTTAAAAAATGATCATAAATTTCAATTCCATGTTGAACTACAAATAAAGGATGATTTCTTTAATATAGATAATAAATTTGAAAGATATTTGTTAAATTTGCAAAACTCTCGTCCATATGACAAACAATATGGTGGAACTAAAATTGGACCACATAGATCAGATATTATTTCAATAATTAATAAAGATTTTGAGGCATCTTTACTTTCAACTGGACAACAAAAGACTGTAGTTCTTATGATTTTATTAGCTCAGTGTAATTATTTAGTTAACAGTGTTAAAATTAATCCCATTTTTTTATTTGATGAAATTGGTTCACACTTAGATATGCATAATCGCCAATTATTATTAGAAATGATTAACAAGTTTGAAACTCAATTTTTCCTAACCGGAACAGATAAAAATTTATTTTCTTTTGTATCAACAAAAGCTAAATTTTATAATATAACTGATATATGAATTCTGAGTATTCTTCTGACTCTATTAAAGTATTGAAGGGCCTTGAAGCTGTTCGAAAAAGACCAGGTATGTATATTGGTGATACTGATGATGGATCAGGTTTGCATCAAATGATATATGAAGTATTGGATAACTCAATAGATGAGGCTTTAGCAGGTTTTTGTGATAAAATTGAGGTAATTTTAAATACTGATGGCACAGTAACTATTACCGACAATGGGAGAGGCATACCTGTTGATCTTCATAAAACAGAAAAAATACCAGCTGCTCAATTAATAATGACAGAGCTACATGCTGGAGGTAAATTTGATCAAAATAGTTATAAGGTATCTGGAGGTTTGCACGGAGTAGGGGTTTCAGTTGTTAACGCTTTATCTGAAAGTCTAATATTAGAAATTAATAGAGATGGTAAAATACACAATATTGAATTTGCAAATGGTGTAGTAAGTAAAGAATTAAAAGTAATTGGAGATTCAAAAAAAATTGATAATAATTTTTTTACTGGGACTAAAATCACTTTTCTTCCCACAATTAAAATATTTAAAGATATCAATTTTAATTTTAAAATAATCGAAAAACGACTTAGAGAATTAGCTTTCCTAAATACAGGCATAAGTATTTATTTAACTGATAAAAGACAATCTGAAGATAAAAATATTAATTTTAAATATGATGGCGGTATAAAAGAATATGTCAAATATTTAAATAAAGGTAAGAATCTTATAAATCCTGAACCAATATTTTTCCATGGTGAAAAAAATAATATTTCTATTGAGTGTTCATTACAATGGACTGATAGCTACCATGAAAATACTATTTGTTTTACTAATAATATAATTCAAAGAGATGGAGGAACACATCTTGCTGGGTTAAGAGGTGCGCTTACTAGGTCAATTGTAAATTACATAAATAAAAATACTAAAAACTCAAATAACATCACTGGTGAGGATGCTAGAGAAGGATTAACTTGTATAATATCAGTTAAATTACCAGATCCGAAATTTTCCAGTCAAACTAAGGATAAACTTGTATCATCTGAGGTGAGACCAGTAATTGAGTCAACTAGTTTGAACAAATTAGAGCAATGGATCGAGGAGAACCCATCAGAAATAAAAAAAGTAATTGATAAAATTATTGAGGCATCAAATGCTAGAGAGGCTGCGAGAAAAGCAAGAGAGTTAACTAGAAGAAAAACTGGTTTAGAAAATACTTCTCTTCCTGGTAAACTTGCAGATTGCCAAGAAAAAAATCCTGAATTATCTGAGTTATTTATAGTTGAGGGAGACTCAGCAGGAGGTTCAGCAAAGCAAGGTAGGGATAGAAAAAATCAAGCTATACTCCCACTTAGAGGTAAGATCCTTAATGTAGAAAGAGCAAACAATAAACAAGTATTAACAAGCAATGAAATAGGTGCACTAATTACAGCTATAGGTGCTGGTGTTGGAAATCCAACAGATGATATTGATCAAAATAAATTGGAAGGTAAATTTGAGTTTTCTAAAATGAGATATCATAAAATAATTATTATGACTGATGCCGACGTCGATGGTAGTCACATTAGGACTTTGTTATTGACATTTTTTTATAGACATATGAAACCTATAATTGACACAGGAAGATTATATATAGCACAACCTCCGTTATATAGGCTTAAAAAAGGTAATTCTACAGTCTATAAAAAAGATGATAATGATTTAGAAGATTACTTGATTGAAGAAGGATTAAAAAATACAATTTTTAAAAATATTCAAAAATCTCAAGTTGCTGGTAAAGAACTAAAACAATTAATATACCTTTCAAAGAAAACTAAAAATTTGGTATTACCTTTATTAAGGAGAATAGATAATAGTGATATAATTGAACATGCAGCAATTGTAAGGGCTTTAGATTTAAGAAATCTTAAAGATGCAAAGATTGGTCAAGAATTAGCAAAATATTTACAACAAAGATTAAATTTAATTTCAAACATTTCACAGAAAAACTGGAAAGTATCCCATCAAAACAGTTCCATCTTATTTGAACGAACAATTAGGGGTTTTACCGAAAGATACACTATAGATGAAAATTTTGTAGTTACTCCTGAAGCTAAAGCCTTGAATGAATCTAAAGATCAATTAATGGAAAATTTTTACCGTCTTAAAGAAAGTGGATGTGGGTTATTGATCCATAAAAATGAAGAGTTTAAAATATTTGGACCTTTGAATTTGATAGATAAAATATTAGAAATAGGTAAATCTGGTCTACAAATTAATCGATACAAAGGTTTGGGTGAGATGAATCCAGATCAACTTTGGGAAACAACACTAGATGAAAATGAGCGGAGTCTACTGTCTGTCAAGATTAATGATATAACAGAAGCTGAGACAGCATTCAGTGAACTTATGGGTGATGAAACTGAAGCGAGGAAAAAATTTATTGTTGAAAGATCTTTAAAAGTTGCAAATCTAGATATCTAGTAATTAATGAATACTATACTTCTTGGGAACTTAATCAAAATAAGATGGATTGCAATTTTTGGACAATTTTTAGCAATTTTTTTTGTTTCTTATATCATAAAAATTCCAATACCTTTTTTGGAGACATTAATTATAATTTTGCTTTCTGTTGCAGTTAATTTCTATTCTTATTTTGAGGAGAGAAAAAATAAATCTATAAGCAATGTTAAAGCATTTTCTTTTTTACTTTTTGACACTGTACAACTAGGTTTTTTACTATTCTTGACTGGTGGTATAATTAATCCATTTTCTATTTTAATTTTAGCCCCTGTAATAACATCGGCATCATACCTACCAGCATTAATGACAGTAATATTATCAACAATATCAATCATAATTATAGTATTACTAAATTTTTATTTTATACCTCTTAACCTTGGAAAAGATTTTTACTTGCCTGAATTATATAGTTTTGGTTTAGTAGCTTCATTAATAATAACAGTAATTTTTATAGCCATATACGCATATTTGTTTGCTAGTTCATCTAGGAAAATTTCTAATGCACTTTCTGCTTCTAAACTCCAAATTCTAAATCAAAAAAAAATCACAGAAGTAGGTTCACTCAGTGCAGCTGCAGCTCATGAATTAGGTACACCACTAAATACCATTTTTTTAATTTTGAATGATCTATTAAAGGAAAAGAAATTAATTGATGATAAAAATATTGTGAAAGATATTATATTATTAAAATCACAAGCTGAAAGATGTAAAGAAATTTTACAAAGCTTCTCAAAAGATCCCTTAAAATTAAAAGACAAGTTTTTAGAAAAAGTAAAAATCACAGATTTGATAAAAATAAATTTTGAAAAATTTAATAGAGAAAAAAAATTAAATATAAAAATTAATTCAATAAATGACGAACCTGAAATTATTTTTAGAGATGAGGTTATGTATGCACTTGGAAATATAATTCAAAATGCTGTATTTTATTCAAAAGATGTAGTTTCTGCTGAATTAATATATAACAAAAAATATTCCAAAATTATTATAACAGATGATGGAAAAGGATTTTCAAAAGATATTATTGATAAATTAGGAGAACCATATATTTCAAAAAATAAAGAAGGTATGGGATTAGGAATATTTATTGCCAAGAATTTAATTGAAAATATGGGTGGAAATTTAAATTTCTATAATTCTAAAGATGATAATGCTGTAGTTGAAATTATGTTTGATAACTCTATCTTAAACATATGAATATGAAACTTTTAATTGTTGATGATGATTTGCCATTTAGAGAGAGACTTACTAGGTCTATGGAAAAAAAAGGCTTTGAAGTAATATCATCGCCAGGATTCAACGATTCTCTATCAAAGGTAAATGAGAATAATTTCGATTTTGCAGTAGTAGACATGAGGTTAGAAGACGGTTCTGGGCTAGAGCTTGTAAAAGAACTTAAAAAAATAAGCCCTCAAACTAAATCACTTTTATTAACTGGCTATGGAAATATAGCAACAGCCGTTGCAGCAATCAAGTCAGGAGCCATAGATTATCTTCCTAAGCCAGCTGAAATCGACCAAATTTATGATGCGTTGACTAATTCTAAAGAAGTTTTGCCTCCTCCTCCTGAAAATCCTATGACCGCAGATAGAATTAGATGGGAACATATTCAAAGAGTGTTTATACAGTGTAATAGAAATGTATCTGAAACTGCTAGAAGATTAAGAATGCATAGACGAACATTACAAAGAATACTGAATAAACATGCCCCTAGAGAATAATAAAGAACTTTCAATAGTAATCCCAGTTTTTAACGAAATTAATTTTCTTTATAAACTATTTGATCAAATTAAATTATATTTTAATAAAGAAAGTGTAGAAGTTATAATTGTAGATGACGGCTCTACCGATGGTTCAAATAATGTCTTACGAGAGCTTAAAGAAAAAAAAGATTACAAATTTTTTTTTAAACTTATTCAACTAGACATAAATTCAGGAAAAGGAAAAGCTATTCAGACTGGAATAAAAAATTCAGAAGGTGAATATATAATACTACAAGATGCAGACTTAGAATTGGATACTAAAGATGCTAAAGAAATGTTTGATATGATAATTAAAAATAAAGATATCAAATGCATATTTGGAAGTCGATATCTTTCAGGAAAGTTAAAAAAAAATAATTATTTTTTTAATAATCTTATAGGGAAAATTAATTCATTAATTTTTAATATTTTTTTTTCACAGTCATTAAGCGATGTTCATTGCGGTCTAAAAATTCTCCATAAAAGTGTAATTGAAAAAATAAAATTAAGTGTAAACGATTTTGGAATAGAGATTGATTTAGCCTCTCAAATTGTAAGGAATAATTTTTTTATTTATGAATTTGGTGTATCATATTTTTTTAGATCTAAAGCCCAGGGAAAAAAAATTACTTGGGTTGATGGTTTAAAATCTTTTTATTATCTTATAAAAGTAAGATTTTTTGATAATTCTTCTTCTACTAATATATCTATTTTCTATTCTACAATTTATATGGCTTATGTAGGCTCACATTTCGGGATGGGATTAGGTACTACACTATTCATAATTATTTTTGCTATTATAGGCTCAATTCTAGGTATTCATTTTAAAGTATTATCATCTACAATAATTTTTCTTTTTATATATATTGGATCTTTATTTGGGCAAGGTAATGGAACAACTTTATCAGTTGTAATCTTCTTCTTTTCAGGTTTATTTCTCGCGAAAAAAATAAAAAAATATTTTCTTCAATCTAGTTTTAAGAATTATTTTTAAATTTACTAAGACAAATACACAATCCAATAATAAAAAAAGTGCTGACTCCAAACCAGTTTTTTATTAAACTTCCTGTTGACATAATTGGCCAAAACATAATAACAATTATTGCGACCGAGATTATCTTATATTTTTTGTCACCATTATTATTTAATATAAAAAACATTAAAAAAATTAAATATAGAATAAATAAAATAAAAACAATTAACCCACCTTCTGTTAACCATTGAATGTATATATTGTGAGGATGTGATGCACATTCGTAATGCACCATCATATTTTTATAAATATTATTACCATTACATAAAAATTTAAAGTTATTTATCCCAATACCTGTAAGTGGATTATCTATAAACATATTAAATGATAATAAATATATTTCACCATATGCTGATGTCTTAAAATTTTTAATTATTTCATAAAAACTTGGCTGAATATTTATAATTTTAGTACAAATTTTTTCTCTATCATCATTACAATTAAAAAATTTTTCTATTTTTTGACCTTGATGATATTGTGTTGATTCAACTACTTTAAAATCATTGTAATAAGGATGTAAATTAGTTGATAAAAATATAAAAAAAATACCAATAATTATTGATAAAAAAATAGATTTTCTAAATCCACTTAGAAATATGAATAAAAATACTAAACTTAGACCAAACGTTGCAAATGCCATTCTTTCTCCAGAAATATAACTAATGAAAAGTATTGTAGATAAATATATTGAATGAAAAATTATTTTGTTTTCAAGTTTTTTAATAGAAATAAGGAATGCAAATCCTAATAAACCAAATTTTGATATATAAGAACCAGGTATTAATTCATCTCCAAATGGACCTGTCAGTCTTCCATACCAAATTGATTTAAAACCTAGTAAATCTTCCCCAAAACCATTTTCTGGAGTATAATTTAAGAATTGATAAAATGAATCTATACAAACAAATATAACAAGAATTGTAACAACTAATAAAGTTTGTTTAAAATGTTTACTGTTTTTAAAAAAAATAAAATAACATAAAATTGGTATAAATAAAAATCTAATAAAAATTAAAGCATCTTGAAATGAATTTGTTTTATTATATGAAAAAAAACTTATAAATATAAGACTCAACCAAAAAATAGCTGATATCCTTATAAAATTAATTCTAATTAATTCTGAATATTCTTTATAATAAATAAAATAAATAATTCCAAATATTAAGCCTAGGGTGATTACAATATCAGGTAATGCCGGACCTGTTATAAGAAATAAAGGAATGAGTAAAAATAAAAAACTAAAAAATTTTTCTGATAATTGCATCATTTTTTATTAACAACTTTTAAGAAGACATCCTCTAAATCACCCTCAAACGTATTTATTTCTTTAAATACAATTTTATTTCTATTTAAAATATCAATTATTTTTTTTATGTTTGTTTTATTTTTATCATAACTCAGTTTCAATACTCCACTGTCTATGACTGGATTAAATTCTTTTAAATCTATAGGAATATCTATATTTTTATTTAAAATAAATGTAACAGATTTTGTTGAAATAATATTTAAAAGTTCGTTTTTTGATCCTTCAATGATTTTCTTACCATGATTAATTATAGTAATATTATCACAAAGATTTTCTGCTTCTTCAAGATAATGTGTAGTTAAGCATACAGTTTTCCCTTCTCCACTTATTTTTTTTATATAATTCCAAACTGATGTTCTTATATCAATATCTACACCCGCAGTTGGTTCATCTAAAATAATAATTTCAGGATCATGTACTAGGGCTTTGCCAATTAATAATCTTCTTCTCATACCGCCTGACAAAGTTCTAGCATAAGCATTTCTTTGATCAGTTAACTTTAAGTTTTCTAAAATTTCGTCAGTCTTCCTTTTCTTTTTCGGAACCCCATATAAACCTGCTTGAAGTTCTAATAATTCTGCTGGAGAAAAGAAAGGATCTATATTAAGTTCTTGTGGAACTATACCAATTTTAAATTTACTTAATTTGATGTTTTTATCTATATTTATCCCACAAACATTAATTTCACCTGAATTTTTTTTAACTAAACCGCCTAGTATATTTATGAAAGTTGATTTTCCTGCACCATTTGGCCCTAATAAACCATGAATTGTACCCTTTTTTATTGTGATACTAAAATCAATAAGAGCTTCAACTTCTTGAGTTTTTTTTAAGAAGGTTTTATTTACATTTTTTGCTTCAATTGAATATTTATAATCTGACATTTAATATAAATCTTATATATTTAAATTTACAATGAATAAAAAGAGTAGATTAGTATTAGTTGATGGCTCCGCTTATATATTTAGAGCTTATTATGGACTACCGCCTATGAATCGTGCAGATGGAACTCCAATTAACGCTGTTTTTGGATTTACAAATATGCTTGTAAAACTGATAGAAGATTATAGCGACGATAAAATGATAGTTATTTTTGATGCTGCAAGAGAAAATTTTAGAAATGAAATATATCCAGAATATAAGGCAAATAGAGGAGAGGCTCCTGATGACTTGATACCACAATTTCCTTTAATTAGAGAGTGTGTAAAGAGTTTTAATATACCGCAATTAGAAATAGAGGGATTTGAGGCCGATGATTTAATCGCTACTTATGTAAGATTAGCTGAAAAAGATAAAATTGCAACTATCATTGTTTCATCAGATAAAGATTTAATGCAGCTTGTTAGTGATAATGTGACAATGCTTGATCCAATGAAAAATAAAAAAATAGAAATTAAAGATGTAGAAGAAAAATTTGGAGTCCATCCAGATAAAGTTATTTTTATTCAAGCTCTAACAGGAGACAAAGTAGATAACATTCCAGGTGCTCCCGGTATAGGCCCTAAAACAGCGTCTCAATTAATAAATGAATTTAACGACATCGATGGTTTAATTAAAAATCTTGATAAAATTAAGCAAGAAAAAAGAAGAAACATTTTAAAAGAATCAGAAAATGATATTAGATTAAGTTTAAAACTTGTAACACTTAAAAATGATGTAAACATACCTGAAGGTATTAACAAAATAAAAACTTATAATGAATTAAAAAATGAAAATAATAATATCTTTGAGTTTCTTAAAGAGCAAGGCTTTAGATCAATATCTGAAAGATTAAAATCCAATTCATTCATATCTAATTATAATGATAACATTATTCAAAAAAATGAAATAGAGCCAAAGTATCAATTAATTAATTCAAAGAAAAATTTTGAAAAGATTTTAAGTGAAATTGAAAAAAAAGGTATATGTGCCATTGATACTGAAACTAACTCACTCAATATAGAAAAGGCTAAATTAGTTGGTATATCAATATGTTATAGTGAAAATATTT
This sequence comes from uncultured Alphaproteobacteria bacterium, assembly GCA_902522865.1. Taxonomy (GTDB): domain Bacteria; phylum Pseudomonadota; class Alphaproteobacteria; order HIMB59; genus CACPNW01. Next base: position 206,563 of record CABYXC010000001.1, read on the forward strand.
CTTACTATATTCCTATAAACCATACTACTTCGGATGGGTCAAAAAAAATTGATAATCAGTTAGAGGAAAATTATGTAATTAATCATATTAATAAAATTTGTACAAATGGATCAATCTTAAAAATTGGTCAAAACATAAAATATGATATTAGAATTCTAAATAAGTATGGAATAACGTTTAATTCAATTGCAGATACAATGTTAATTTCCTACTCAATTGATAACGGGATTTATAAGCACAATTTAGATGATCTTTCATTTAATCATTTAAATCATACAACAATCAAATATAAAGAAGTTGTTGGTACTGGAAAAAATGAAATTTCTTTTGATAAAGTAACTATTGATAACGCAATTAATTATGCCGCTGAAGACTCTCTATTAACATTCAGGCTTTTTCAAAATCTTTATCCTCGTTTAATAAAAGAAAAGGCAAATTTTGTTTATCAAAACATCGACTTGCCTCTTGTAGAGGTATTATCTTCAATTGAAGCTAATGGCATAGAAGTAAATAAAAATTTTTTAACAAGCCTAAGTAATGAATTTGAAGATGAAAGTAAAAAACTTGAAAAGAACATTTATAAACTTTCAAAAGAAAAGTTCAATATTGGCTCACCTAAACAATTAGGAGAGATATTATTTGTTAATCTTAAAATACCTGGTGGTAAAAAAACAAAATCAGGAACATATTCAACTGATTCTTCAACTTTAAATAATTTAGCTTTAGATGGATTTGAAATTGCACAACTTGTTCTTGATTGGAGGGAATTAACAAAACTTAAATCAACCTATACAGATGCTTTATTTAGATTAACAGACAGTAAAAGTAGAGTTCATACCTCATTTGGTTTAGCTAATACTTTAACAGGTCGATTAAGTTCTACAGATCCAAATCTTCAAAATATCCCAATTCGAACTGAAAATGGAAAAAAAATAAGAACAGCTTTTGTAAGTGGAAAAGGAAAAAAATTAGTCAGTTTTGATTATTCTCAAATAGAGCTTAGATTAGCTGCAGAAATTTCTAGTGATAAAAATTTTATTAAAGCTTTTAAAAACAATGAAGATATTCATGCATCAACTGCTAAGGAAATATTTAATCTAAGTGATAGTCAAATAAACAACGATTATAGAAGAAAAGCAAAAGCAATTAATTTTGGTATTCTATATGGAATTAGTCCATACGGTTTAGCTAAACAACTTGATATTTCCAATACAGAAGCAAAAGATTACATAAATGAGTATTTTATTAAATATCCAAAAATTAAAAAATATATGGAGCGTCAAATTGATTTTGCGAAAACAAATCAATACGTTGAAACAATTTTTAAAAGAAAAATTAATATTAAGGGAATTACCGATAAGAATTTCGCTATTAGAGGTTTTGCAGAAAGACAAGCTATTAATGCACCAATCCAAGGTAGTGCAGCAGACATTATTAAGTTAGCAATGATTGAAATTCATAAGGAAATAAAACTTAAAAAAATTGAGGCTGAGATGCTTTTACAAGTACATGATGAACTAATTTTTGAAGTCGAAAGTAAAAAATATGACAATTTAGTAAGTAATGTAAAAACTATTATGGAGTCTGTACATTTACAATATAAAGATTTTACAGTCCCACTTACTGTTGATTTTGGTGCTGGCGATCATTGGGGACAGGCACATTAGAATATATTTTATGGAAATTAAAAAAAAAATTAAGAAAAGAAACCCCTTTGCTCAAGATTTAAAACTACCTAAATATAAGCAAAGGATTGTTAGAAATAAAAAAACTTACACAAGAAAAGGAAAAAAAAAAGGTTATTTAGAATTCTTCATCAAAGGTATTCATTTCAAACCATTTTTCAAGCTCATGATACCCTCCAATTTTTTCTCCATTTAAAATTATTTGAGGAAAAGTTTTAGCGTTTGGAAACTTTTCAAAAAAATCTTCTCTCGTATAATCTGTATCAAGCATATAAATTTTTGGATTATATTTAGCTAACCGCAGTTTAGCTCTATCACAGTACCCACAATTAGTTTTAGAGTATATCTCTGCTTCCATCAAAATGCTTCATCAAAACTTAAAGCTCTATCTGTAGGTCTTTGATACTCAGATACTCTTTTTTCAAAAAAGTTTGTAACGTTTTGAACATCTAAAGCTCTCATAAAATCAAAAGGATTCTCTGTTTTAAAAACTCTGTCAAATTCAAATAAATCAGCAATTCTGTCTGCAACAGCTTCGATATACTGACACATTAAATCAGCATTCATACCAATTAAATCTACTGGCAGTGCGTCTTTCACAAATTCTTTTTCAAAAGCAACTGCTTCTCTGACAATTTCTTCAAACTGTGATTGAGGTACGTCTGAAGGAATTAAAGATAAATCACTAATATCTGCATCAGTTAATGTTTTATTATTAAACTTGTCTCTTAAAGTCCTGAACATTAAAGATGAGAAGCTAAAGTGCATTCCTTCATCTCTTGCAATCCAATCGTTGGATAATGCTAAACCAGGAAGCAGACCTCTTTTTCGGAAATAATATATTGCACAGAAAGAACCTGCAAAAAACAAACCTTCAACTAATCCGAATCCTATTAACCTCGTAAGAAGGTTTTGGCTGCCATTTAACCACTTTGATACCCATTGAGCTTTATGATTAATACAAGGTACATTTTGTATTGCATCAAAAAGCATATCTTTTTCTTTTGCATCTTTTACATAAGCTTCTATTTGAAGACCGTACATTTCTGCATGAATGGATTCATTCAACATTTGCATTGAGATAAAACATCTTGCTTCAGGTATTAGTATTTCTTTGTAAAATCTACTTGCTAAGTTTTCATTAATCATTGCCTCAGAGTTTGCAAAATACGCGAGTACGTGTTTTATAAAATGCTTTTCACCCTCATTTAAAGTTTCAAGATCTCTCAAATCATCTTGTAATGATACTTCCTCTGTTGTCCAAAAGGCTTGAATATGTTGTTTATATCTATCCCAAATTTCTTGGTTTTTTATTGGAAATATTGATTTTACGCCTTTTGATATCATTCTATTACTCCTTTTTTATGCACTGCAAGTTTCGCAATCTTCTGGTTCATTAGTTTGTTTAATAGCGGTATTTATATAAGCATCTTTAGCTGCTTTTTCTGATGAAACTGTAACTTTTACAGCATCAACAGCTGATCTACTTCTGAGATAATACATTCCTGTTTTAAGCCCTTTTTTCCATGCATACATATGCATTGAATTAACTTTTCCAAATGTAGGTGTTGAAAGCCAAAGATTCATTGATTGGGTTTGATCAATAAATGGAGCTCTATCTGCTGACATATCAATAACGGTTTTTTGTGATACTTCCCAAACTGTTTTATAAACTTCTTTAAGTTCAGTTGGAATTTCATTTATGTTTTCAACAGATCCATTTTCTAAGATTATTTTATCTCTCATTTCTTTATTCCACAATCCTCTTTGAGAAAGTTCATTCACTAAATATCTATTTACTAGCAGGAACTCACCTGAGAGTGTTTGTCTTTTATATATATTAGAGGTTTGTATTTGGAATGTTTCAGTATTACCTAATATAATACCTGTTGACGCAGTCGGCATGCAAGCTGTGGTTAGAGAGTTTCTTACACCGTGCTCTTTAATTTTAGCTCTAAGTGAATCCCAATCCCACTTTGAAGAAGGATTAACATTCCATAGATCAAATTGAAACTTACCTTCTGAAATAGGTGAATTTTTAAATGTTTCGTAGGATCCTTTTTCTTTTGCCAACTCGCATGATGCTTCTAAGGCTCCAAAATAAATTGTCTCAAAAATTAATTTATTTATTTCTTTGGCCTCCTCAGATTCATAAGCTATTCCCAACTTAAAGTAGACATCTGCAAGCCCCTGTATCCCTAGACCAATAGGCCTATGTTTATTATTAGATCTCTCCGTTTTATCAGTTGGATAAAAATTAATATCAATTACTTCATCTAAGTTTTTTGTAGCTAATTTTGCAGTTTCATAAAGTGCATCATAGTCATATGTTAATTTTTTATCTAATTTTTTTACAAATTTAGGTAGAGCTATAGAGGCCAAGTTACATACAGATGTCTCATTCTTATCAGAGTATTCAACTATTTCTGCACACAGGTTTGAAGATTTAATTACACCAATATTTTTTTGGTTAGATTTATTATTGATAGAGTCTTTATAAAGCATATAGGGTTGTCCTGTTTCTATCTGAGCTTCTATAATTTTAGACATTAGATCTCTTGCTTTAATTTTTTCTAAATGCTTCAATTCGTTTTCATATTTAGTGTAAAGTTTTTCAAACTCATCACCATACACATCTGAAAGACCTGGGCATTCATGTTCACTCATAAGTGTCCATTCTTCATCGTTTTCTACTCTCTTCATGAATAAATCTGGTATCCATAAAGCGTAGAATAAGTCTCTAGCTCTAAATTCTTCAGCACCTGTATTTTTTCTAAGTTCAAGAAACTTCTCAATGTCGGAGTGCCATGGCTCTAAGTAAACCGCAAAAGAACCTTTTCTTTTACCTCCGCCTTGATCAACTGATTTAGCAGTCTCATTAAAGATTTTCAAAAATGGAATAAGGCCATTAGATTTGCCATTTGTAGATTTTATTCTACTTCCACTACCTCTGATATTGTGAGCATGCATTCCAATACCACCAGCTGTTTTAGATATTAGAGCACAATCTTTTATAGTGTTAAAAATACCTTCTATGGAGTCATCCTCCATACCTATTAAAAAGCACGAAGATAATTGCTGCATTTTTAATCCACTATTAAACAATGTTGGAGTAGCATGTGTATACATACCTGTTGATAAACTTTTATAAGTTTCTTTTATTTTATCTAAATTAAACTCATTACCAGTAACTGTTAAAGTTACTCTCATCCAAAGGTCCTGAGGTCTTTCAATTGTTTTATTATCGAACTTTAATAAATATGCTCTTATTAGCGTTGTGAGAGCAAAATAATCAAAAGTATAATCTTTGTCATAGTCAATTACAGACTCTATTAAATCTGCATTCTCCATCACTTTTTTATAATAATCCTCTCTTAACAATCCATCATCGTATAAATTTTTTGTTGCAATTATGAAGCCTGGGGTTTCTTTATGTAGTGAGTTTACTTTTATTCTTGCTGCAAGATAGGAATAATCAGGATGTTCAACTGTTAAAGCGGCAGCAGTTTCAGCAAGATAAGTATCAATTTCAACGGAACTAATATCACTATATAATCCAGGAACAGCTTTTTGAACAACGACAATTGAATCAATATTTAAACCAGTAGATAGGACAGAGACTCTGTTGGTTATTTTATCCAGTGAAATTGGCTCTTTACTTCCATCTCTTTTAGTTACCATCATTGAAGAAGCTTTTTCTCCAACTTGTTCTTTTAGTTTTTTAGTGTGATATCTTGAAGCCGCTCTTTGTTCTCTGTACAAAACATATGCTCTAGCAACTTTATGATGTTCATCTCTCATAAGTGCTAACTCAACTTGATCTTGTATATCTTCGATGTGTATCATGTCACCGTCAGCAATCCTTCTTGTTAGAGCTGAGACAACTTTATGTGTTAAAGCTTCAACAGTTTTATGAATTCCATCTTGTTGTTCTTTTTCCTTACTTTTATCATTTCTAATTTTTGTTTGTGCTAAGAATGCTTTTTTTATAGCATTTGAAATTTTATCTGATTTGAAAGGTGTAATAGCTCCGTCTCGACGCACGACACTTAATGTTAAAATATTTACACTTTTTTCTTCTGAGATTTTTGCTGATACCTGTAGATTGTCTGCCATTTAAATACTATCCATTTTTAATAAATTATTGTCGAAAAACACAATATGTAGTGCCGCCGAAAAGGGACAATACAACATTTGCTCAATATCGCAATAAGAACAAAATAAGAACATAAATATTTTTTTTATCATGTCAATCCCTTACTTAATTCATATTTTTAGGAGACAAACAAGTTATTGAAATATTTACATTTACTTATCAACTTAAGTCACATTTTGTTAACTGAGTCATTTTTTCTTTGAACTTAAATCTGCCATAAATTATTAATAAAATATAGTATGCCAAAGATAGCATTAGTTGACGACGAGCAGTCGATTCTCACATCAGTATCTCTTTCTCTGCAAAGTGAAGGGTTTAAAGTAGATACATTTCTTAATGGAGTTGAAGCCCTAGAAGCTCTTGAAAGCAAATCTTATGATTTGGGATTGTTTGATATTAAGATGCCCAAAATGGATGGTAATGAACTTCTTTCAAAAGTACGTTCGAGCAAGATTGAAAATCTAAAAGATCTTCCGATTATCTTTTTAACGTCAAAAGATCATGAACAAGATGAGATAATTGGATTAAGAATGGGAGCTTCAGATTATATAAAAAAACCTTTTTCACAAAAATTATTAAATGAGCGCATAAGAACAGTGCTAAGAATTCATAACAATAGAAATGAAGAACAAAAAGATAATAATATTAAAAAACAAAATTTTATTAAGGGTGATTTGATACTAGATGAAGATAAACAATTATGTTTTTGGAAAGGTATAGAAATTGAACTTACAGTTGCAGAGTTTAATTTAATTAAATCTCTTGCTCAGTATCCTGGGGTAGTAAAAGATAGAAATCAATTAATGGACGCAATGTATGGTGATTCAATATATGTTGATGACAGGACTATTGATAGCCATATAAAGAGATTAAGAAAAAAATTCAGATCTTATGATAATTCTTTTGATCAAATAAGAACAAGATATGGCTCTGGATATTCTTGGCGTGATTAAGAGATTATTTACCTTATCAAGTTATAATCTAACATTTCAACTCATTATAATTAACTTAATTATTGTATTTTTAGGTTTAGTATTTTTATCTTATTTCAATTTCAACTTAATTCAAAATAATAAATTCATAGATAATAGAGATCAATCAATAAGATTAAATTTATCAAATATAACAAAATATTTAGAAAACACTTCAATATTAAGAGTGCCAATTTTTCAGTATGATTATCGTTGCAGATATCTTCAAGATATTGATGCATACAAAGAGAGTTGTGACTTGGCAGAAAATATTAATCCTATCGAATTATCAGAACCTGAGTTAGAAAAGTTTACAACTGAACAATTTATATTTCAAAACTATGGTGATAAAGATTTTAACACTGTCATTTATAATGAAAATTGGATTAAAATTGCGGACTCATCAAATATATTTTTGAGCTCAGATGTAGAGGAGATAGATATATCAGAAACAAGAGAAAATATAGTTGATTTCTCAAATTTATTTGGAAAAATTTATATTAATAATTTTAATTATATTAATAATTACATTCTTAAAAATAAATTTACTAAAAATTTAGACAAAAATGTACATGAAATTATTTTGATTATTGACACTATTAAAGAAAAGCAGAAACTCGTTAAAACTTTCGAAGATGAAAATAATGATATAACTAGAATTTTAACATCACCTATAATCCAAGATAATAACGTCTATGGAGTTGTTCTAATAAAGTATAAATTATTATTAAATAATAATGAACTAGCAAGACAATCTTTGAATTTTTTTAATTTCTTTCTTTTATTTGTTGTAGTCACAATTTTATTATCATTTATTTTTTTGAGAGGTTTGATATCACCATTAAGGCAAATAACTAAAATCACTGTCCTTGAGAGAGATAAAACAAATAAGAAAAAATTAATATACCCTCTAAGATCTGATGAAATTGGTATTTTATCTAACCAAATACAACTTATGTCAAACGAATTGAAATCGCAAATCAATCAATTAGAAAAATTTAGTTCTGATGTTGCACATGAACTAAAAAATCCATTAACAGCAATAAAATCTTCGTTTGAATTATTAACTAGCAAAAACATAACTAATGAAAATAGAACCAAAGTAATGAATAATTTTAATAAAGATATCGACAGAATGAATAGATTGATCTCCGACATTTCTCATTTTTCAAAAACTATTGCAGAAATTGAAATAGAAAATTTTGAACTAACTAATGTAAACAAATTTCTAAAAGAAAATTTTAGTGAAAAATCAACAAATAAGAAAAATATTAAAATTTTACTTCAATCAGATAATAATAAAAATTTAGTACTTCTTAACAAAGATAAATTTTTGCAGGTAATACTAAATTTAATAGATAATAGTATTTCAATTGCCAAAAATAATTCAAATATTTTAATTACATCAAATAAAAAAAATGAAAATTGTGTTGAAATCAAAATTTATGATCAAGGGAAAGGCATAAATTTGAAAGAAAAAAATAAAATTTTTGATAGATTTTACACTGATAGAATAGATGATCGGGACAAGCACTCAGGTCTTGGGCTATCTATATCCTACGAGATAATTAATTCATTCAATGGTTCAATTGAATTAACAGAAAGTGACAAATTAGACTTTAGAGGTGCTTGTTTTCTGATTAAATTACCATTAAAAAGTTAAAATAATCATAAAAGGATACAATCATGAGTGAAGATTTTAAAGTTAAAGACATAAGTTTAGCTGATTTTGGTGATAAAGAAATTGCAATTGCTGAAACGGAAATGCCTGGTTTAATGGCATTAAGAGAAGAGTATGGTGACTCTAAACCCCTAGATGGTGCAAGAATTGTAGGTTGTTTACATATGACAATACAAACTGCTGTTTTGATTGAGACTCTGGTATTCTTAGGTGCTACTGTTAGATGGAGCTCATGTAATATTTTTTCCACTCAAGATCACGCTGCTGCAGCAATAGCTGCCAAAGGCATTCCAGTATTTGCTTGGAAAGGAATGACAGAGGAAGAATTTTGGTGGTGTATTGAAAAAACATTAGAAGGTCCAGATGGTTGGAAGCCAAATATGATTTTAGATGATGGTGGAGATGCTACAAAAATAATTCATGAAAAGTATCCAAAAATGTTGGAAGAAATTTTAGGTTTATCTGAAGAAACAACTACAGGTGTCCACCGTTTGAAAGAAATGGAAAAAAATGGAACATTAAAGGTGCCAGCAATAAATGTTAATGACTCAGTTACTAAGTCTAAATTTGATAACTTATATGGTTGTAAGGAAAGTTTAGTAGACGGAATAAGAAGAGGTACTGATGTAATGATGGCTGGTAAAATAGCCGTTGTAGCTGGGTATGGAGATGTTGGTAAAGGTTCAGCAGCTAGCTTAAGAGGTGCAGGCGCACGTGTTTGTGTGACTGAAATAGATCCAATTAATGCACTTCAAGCGGCAATGGAAGGTTACGAAGTTGTCACAATGGATGATGCTTGTAAATATGGGGATATATTTGTTACCGCCACTGGTAATCTTGATGTTATTACGCAAGATCATATGAGGCAAATGAGAGATCGTGCTATCGTTTGTAATATTGGACATTTTGATAACGAAATACAAACAGAAGCTCTTCAAAATTACAAGTCTGATGAGATTAAACCACAAGTAAGGGAAGTAGAATTTCCAGATGGGAAGAAAATATTATTACTATCAGAAGGAAGACTTGTTAATCTAGGTAATGCTACTGGTCATCCAAGTTTTGTTATGAGCGCATCATTTACTAATCAGGTCTTAGCGCAACTTGAACTTTGGAAAAATTCTAAAAATTATGAAAATAAAGTTTATGTTTTACCCAAACATTTAGATGAAAAAGTTGCATCATTACACCTTAAGAAGGTTGGGGCAAAACTTACAGAATTAACTGATAAACAAGCAGAATATATTGGTGTTAGTAAGCAGGGTCCATTTAAAGATAATACTTACAGATATTAGGAGTTAATATGAAAAGATCTTATTTATTTACAAGTGAATCAGTTTCTGAAGGCCATCCAGATAAAGTTTGTGATAGAATTTCAGATATGGTTGTTGATACTTATTTATCATCTGGTGACCCACAAACACGCGTAGCTTGTGAGACTTTGACTACCACAAATAAAGTAGTTTTAGCTGGAGAAGTAAGGGGACCATCAGTTTCTAAAGATCAGATTATATCTCAAGTTAGGGATTGTATTAAAGATATTGGTTATGAACAAGATGGTTTTCATTGGCAGAATTGTGATATTGAAAGTTTTCTTCATGAGCAGTCAGCTGATATTGCTATGGGTGTTGATTCTGGTAGCAATAAAGATGAGGGTGCAGGCGATCAAGGAATCATGTTTGGTTTTGCTTGTAAAGACACTGAATCATTAATGCCAGCACCGATACATTATTCTCATCAAATATTATATAAAATGGCACAAGCCCGAAAAGATGGATCTGCATCTGGTCTAGAACCTGATTCAAAAAGCCAAGTTACAATGCTTTATGAAAATGGAAAACCAAGCAAAGTTACATCTTTAGTAATTTCTTCACAACACAAAGAAGGTTTATCTCCTGAAGACGTAAAAGAAATTGTTAAACCTTATGTGTATGAGTGTATACCTAATGAATTATTAGAAGATCTTAAAGATGAAGAATTCTATGTTAATCCCACAGGCAACTTTGTAATTGGAGGCCCTGATGGCGACTCTGGTTTAACTGGCCGTAAAATAATAGTTGATACATATGGTGGTGCAGCGCCCCATGGTGGAGGCGCTTTTTCAGGAAAGGACCCATCTAAAGTTGATAGATCTGCAGCATATGCAGCTAGATATTTAGCAAAAAATGTTGTTGCAGCAGATCTAGCTGATGAGTGTACTATACAGTTATCTTATGCAATAGGAGTATCAAAACCTTTATCGGTATATGTAAATACTAATGGAACAAATAAAGTTGATGAACAGAAAATTGAAAAATCTGTGCAAGATTTATTTGATCTAAGCCCAAGAGGAATAAGAGAACATTTAAAACTTACAAATGCAATTTATGTTCCAACTTCTGCTTATGGTCATTTTGGTAGAGAACCAAGTGACAAGGGACATTTTACTTGGGAAAAAACTGATTTAGTGGAAGCTCTAAAAGGTATTGCATAATAAAATTTGCAAAAATTAAATAATCAAATTTTAGATCTTCGTGAACTTGAAAAACTCTCCACTAATTTATGTAAAGACATATCTGTTGGAGACATTTACTTATTTCAAGGAGATCTAGGTGCTGGTAAAACAACATTTATAAGATTATTAATTAATAATCTTTTTGTATTAAATAATTTACCAAAACCCTCTTCCATTACTAGTCCAACATTCCCTATTTTGATAACCTATGAATTGAATTCTTTACAAATCTATCATTATGATCTTTATAGAGTAAAGAGTCTTAAGGAATTAGAGGAATTAGATTTCTTCGAAAATTTAAATAACAACATTACATTTATAGAATGGCCTGAAATGCTAATTAGTTTACCGCTAAAAAAAAATCATTATTTAATAAATTTAGATATGATTGCAGAAACTAAAAGAAAAATTAATATTAGTTTTAAACAATAGTCTAATGAATTCTGATCATAATGATTTAGAAAAAATTGAGGACGGATTATCCAATAAATTAATTTATAGAATTACTGAAAAAGATAATACCAAAATAATAATTGACTTTTCTAGAGATAAACAAGAGCTTAAAAATTTTCTTACTGTTTATGAAATTTTACAAAAAATTAATATATCAATTCCTAAGATATATGAAGTTAATCAAAAACAATACAAAATATATATGCAAGATTTCGGAAAAAATAGATTTAATAAAATATACAATAAAGATAATCTTTATAAACTTTTAAAACTAGCTGTAGAAAATATAATTGTTATTCAAAATGAGTCAAATTTAAATAATTTAAAAAATTTAAAAGAGTACACCTTTGAAGATTTAAAAATTGAACTTGAAGAGTTTGTTACTTATTATATTCTTAATAACAAAAATTCAAATTTTCCCAATTCAAAATTTTATGAATTATGGAAAGGTATATTTTATTCTCAAAATTATAATATGAAAAATTTTGTTCACAAAGACTTTGAATTTGTTAATCTATTTTTTTTAGAAAATTATGAATCACATTTACAATGTGGAATTATTGATTTTCAAAGTGCTTTTAGGGGATTTATAGGATGGGACCTAATATCATTATTAGAAAATCCAAGAATAAATTTTACACGAGATTACAATGATAAATTAATTGAATATTTTTATGATAACACGTCAATTATAGAAAATTTTAATACTTTTCGCGAACAATATTATGTTTTAAGTTTAGCTCGACAGACTCGATTACTTGGTAGATGGAGAAAATTACTTAGCACAAATAATGATAATAGATACTTAGATTATTTAAAAATAACTAAATCTAGAACAATAGCGATATTGAATAATATTCAAAATTATGAACTAAGATCAATATATGAAAAGTATTTATAATTTATGAAGAATTTTACGTTAATGATTTTATGTGCAGGTTTTGGATCAAGGATGCTGAATTTGACAAGGAGTACCCCAAAACCTCTGTTAAAATATAAAAATAAAATATTATTAAAGAACACAATTGATTTCTTTACTAATATTGGATGTGATGAAATTTTAATAAATACACATTATTTACATTATAAAATTAAAAAGTATTTAGATAAAAATTTTAAAAAATATCCTATTCAGATTATCTATGAAAAAACAATACTTGGCACAGGCGGCGGAGTAAAAAATATCTTCAATCATACAAAAAGAAATAAAATCTGCATTGTTAATTCTGATATTTTTTGGACTAATAAAAATAAATCACATATCAAATTTTTTCTTAGAAATTATCAAGATGTATCTCACTGTAAAATGTTGTTGTCTAAAGATATAAATTTTTTAGGTTTAAAAAAAGAAAATGGTGACTTTAATTTAAAAAGAAATGTAGTCACAAATTGGAATAGTAGAAATGAGAAATTGTATTATTCCGGTCTTCAAATTGTATCTAAAAATATCTTTAATAGTAGAAAAAAAATATTCTCTATGAATGAAATTTGGACAAAACTAATAAAAAAAAATCAAATCAAAGGTTATGTAATTCCTTCCAAAATTAGACATATTGGGGATAAAAAATCAATTTTAGAAAATTAGATTTAATTTAGCTTGATAATAGATAAATATTTCTTAAATATTAATTATGTCTACTCATGTAACAAACGATAAAACCTTTGATAATGACATTTCTACTAATGATGTGCCAGTGGTAGTTGATTTTGGTGCAGAGTGGTGCGGTCCATGTAAGGTACTTGACCCAATTTTAGAAGAAATTGCAGCTGAGAATAAAGATAAAGTTAAAATATATAAAATGAATATTGATGAGAACCCTATGACACCACAAAAATACGGCATTAGAGGTATTCCTACAATAATGATTTTTAAAAATGGTGAGTTAATCGATACTAAAGTTGGAAGTCTTCCTAAAACAGCATTAGAAAACTGGATACAATCAAATTTATAATAGTTTTTTCCTTATTTTTCCTATCAAATACAAAGAACCAGTAATTAAATATATTTTTTGGTGATTAGATCTAAAGTACTTTAAAGCATCAGTGATATTATTTATTTGCTCACATTTAATAGAATGAAAATCACAAATTTCATTTATTTGTTTTGTTTTAAATGAATTTTTTTCATCAGGAATTTCTATAGCTAATACTTTAGATACTCTTTTTTTTATTTTGTTCAAAAATAAACTTGCTTTCTTATTATTCAACATTCCAAACAAGACTATAGGTCTTATTTTTTTATCTTTTAAAAATTCATTTAGTTTATCAGCTCCATCAATATTATGTGATCCATCAAGAATTATTTTGTTATTTTTATAATTAATAATTTCTAATCTTCCTGGCCAAATGGTTTTTTTTATTGCTGCATTAATCTCTTTTGTGTTTAATTTATAACCCATTTTCTTCATAATTTTTGCAAAATATATAGATATTGATGCATTTTCTTCCTGATGTTTTCCGTTCAATGAAGGTCGAGTATAGAGATATCTTTTTCCATCTATTTGCATTTCAAACTTATTTTTTAATGATTTTGTGACTTGAAATTCTTTTCCATAAAAATATTTATTTTCAAACTTATTTAATTTTTTTTTTATGTGATCTTTTAACTCTTTTTTTTGTTTACCAACTAAAACAAAATCACAATTATTTACTATACCTAATTTTTCATTAGCAATTTTCTTAAGTGTTTTTCCAAGAAATTCTTCATGATCAAAACTAATTGGCGTTAAAATACTGCAAATCTTTTTTGGTACTATATTAGTTGCATCCAATCTCCCTCCTAATCCTGTTTCTAAAATGAGAAAGTCAGATCTTGATTGTTTAAATAATATGAAGGCTACAGCTGTTGTTATTTCAAAGAAAGTTATTGGTTTATTATTATTTATTTTTTTTACAAATTTTAGAGTTTCGTAAAGTTTTCTTGTGCTTACTTCTTTATTATTCAGAATTATCCTTTCATTAAACTTGGATAAATGAGGTGAGATATAAGCATCACATTTATAACCATTCTTCAATAAAATATTTCTTATAAAACTTTGTACAGAACCTTTTCCATTTGTCCCTGCGACATGAATAATTTTTGGCAGATGATCTTGAGGATTATCTAATTTTTTTAATAATAATTTTAATCTGTTTAATGAAAGATCAATATACTTAGGATGAAGTTTAACAAGTTCATCTAACAACTTTTCTGTTTTAGATTTCACTTATTTACTTATATGATCTAATACTTTGTATAAAGTTTCTTTAAGATCTTTTCTATGAGAAACAATATCTACCATTCCATGATCTTTTAGATATTCAGCTTTTTGAAAATCTATAGGTAATTCTTCTCTTATGGTGTCTTGTATAACTCTTTTGCCAGCAAAACCTATCGTAGCTCCTTGCTCTGCTATTGTTATATCGCCTAACATTGCAAAAGAAGCAGTCACTCCACCGGTAGTTGGTTCGGTAAGAACTACTATGTAAGGTATATTATTTTCATTTAACAAATCAACAGCAGCTATAGTTCTAGGCATTTGCATTAAGCTTACAATTCCCTCCTGCATTCTTGCTCCACCAGATGACGTAACAATTACATAAGGTAGTTTTTTTTCTATAGCAATTTTAGCTCCTTTAACTATTGCGCCTCCAACTGCTCTACCCATAGAACCACCCATGAATTCAAAATTCATAATTCCTGAGATAATTTCTTTATTTTTAATTTTTCCTTTTATTAGAATGAAAGCATCATCTCTATTTGTTTTTTTTCTATATTCTTTTAATCTATCTTTATATTTTTTTTTATCTGTGAATTTTAATGGATCATCAGATATTTTGTCTGGAATAATTTCACTATAATCTCCATCTTCAAATAACAATTTAATCCTATCCTCTGCAGACATTCTAAAATGATAATTGCAATTAATACAAACATATAAATTTTGTTTTAAATCTATATGATGAATCATATTTCCACACGAAACGCAGTTATTCCACAACTTTTCTGGAACATCTCTTCTTTTTACAAGTGAGGATAGTTTAGGTTTAACAAAATTTGTTAGCCAATTCATACCCTAGTTCCATTTTTCAAATCTTTTAAAAAATTTTTGATTTTTGATAACATTTTATCTTTATTAGTTAAATTATCTTCAATAATTTTAATTATACTGGAGCCAACAACTGCACCATCAGCTATTTTGCATATATTTTTTACATCAGTTGAGTTTTTAATTCCAAATCCAGGGACAACTGGTAAGTTTGTGTGTTTTTTTATAAAAGAAACTGATCTTTCAAGCTCATTAAGATCTGCAGATTTTTGCCCAGTTATTCCCATAACACTAACATAATATAAAAAACCACTAGCATTATTTAATATCATTTTTAGTCTTTGCTCATTAGTTGTAGGAGTAATTAATCTAATCAGATCAATCTGGTAATATTTTAATTCATTGATTAAATCTTCATCTTCTTCAGGCTGTAGATCAACAATAATTAAACCATCAACTCCATTCTCTTTGCATTTTTTTACAAACCTCTCAATTCCAAAATATAGAATTAAATTATAGTAACCCATTAAAATAATAGGCAGATCATTTTTTATTTTTTTTGCCTCAGCAGCTAATAAGAAAATATTTTCTAAATCAATTCCTTTACTTATTGCTCTATTACTTGATAGCTGAATTGTTGGACCATCAGCCATTGGATCAGAAAAAGGCATTCCAATTTCTATAATATCAGCCCCATTTTTAATTATTGTTTTAATAATTTCTAAACTGGTATCAAAATCAGGGTCACCTCCAGTAACAAATGTTACTAGTTTTTTTTCATTATTTATAAATGCCTGACTAATTAAATTAGTCATTTAAATTTTTATTTTTAATTCATTTGCAATAGTAAAAATATCTTTATCTCCTCTACCACACATGTTCATGACAATAATTTTATCTTTACTGTAGTTTTTTGCAATTTTTTTTAATACAGCCAAAGCATGAGCTGGTTCTAAGGCTGGAATTATACCTTCTAATTTGCAACAATATTGAAAAGCTTCTAACGCTTCTTTGTCAGTTGCTGACATATATTTAACTCTTTTTTCTTCAAATAAAAATGAATGTTCGGGACCAATTCCTGGATAATCTAATCCTGCAGAAATAGAATGAGCTTCCTGAATTTGCCCAGTGTTTGATTGAAGTAAATAGGTTTTGTTGCCATGAAGTACACCTGGTTTCCCACCAGTTAAACTAGCTGCATGCTTATCTGTATTTATTCCGTGACCTGCTGCTTCAACAGCAATCATTTCAATATTAGAATCATCTAGGAATTCATGAAACAAACCCAAGGCATTCGAACCTCCACCTATGCAAGCCATTAATAAATCTGGTGCTCTTCCTTCAACATTTTCAAGTTGCTCACGTACTTCTTTTCCAATTATAGATTGAAAATCTCTCACCATTGCAGGATATGGATGAGGTCCTGCGGCCGTACCTATTATATAAAAAGTATCTTGAACATTTGTAACCCAATCTCTTAGTGCTTCATTCATAGCATCTTTAAGGGATTTTGAGCCAGTAGAGACAGATCGTATTTCTGCACCTAGCAATTTCATTCTAAAGACATTTGGTGATTGTCTTTCAATATCTTTTTCTCCCATATAAACTATACAAGGTAATCCAAATAAAGCACAGACAGTTGCTGTAGCTACACCGTGCTGTCCCGCTCCTGTTTCTGCTATAATTCTAGTCTTACCCATTTTTTTTGCTAGTAAGATTTGACCCATGCAATTATTAATTTTATGAGCACCTGTGTGGTTAAGCTCATCTCTTTTAAAATAAATTTTTGGACCTCCAAGATCATTTGTTATTCTCTTTGCTAAAAATAGAGGACTCGGTCTGCCAACATATGTTTTTAAATAATGATCAAGCTCATTAATAAAATTTTTGTCATTTTTTATTTTTTCATATTCCTTTTCAACTTCAAGAATTAAAGGCATTAAAGTTTCAGAAACATATCTTCCACCAAACTGACCAAAATATCCTTTTTCATTTGGATAACTTTTATATGTGTTCTTAAGCATTATTTATTTTCCCGATAAAATTATTTATAATGTGATTATCTTTAATGCCAAGCTCTTTTTCTACTCCAGAAGATAAATCTATCCCTAAGGGATTTATATCTTCAAGAATTTGCCTAATATTATTAGTATTAATACCTCCAGACAAAAGCCACTGTTTATCAGTTTTTAGATTCTTTAATATATTCCAATCAAAACTTTTAGAATTTCCACCAGGTAACTCACCCTTTAAGGGTTTGTAATCAAACAAAAAATAATCAACACTTTTGTATTTATCAATTTTATTTAAATCACTTAAATTACTTATTGAAATTGATTTAATTATTTTTATGTTCATTTTTTTTAAAGTTTTAATGTATTGCTCATCTTCTGAGCCATGTAATTGTACAAATTTTAATTTTAAATTCTTTATAATCTCTGCTAATTCAACAATATCTCTATCTACAAAAACTCCAACACCATTAATATTTAAATCTTGGGATATATGTTGAAGGACACTTGCATTTTCGAAAGATATATTTCTTGGGCTTTTTTGATAAAAAATCATACCAAAAAAATTAACCCTGTTTTTTTCACAACATAAAAGCGTATCTTCATTTTGTATTCCACAAATTTTAATAATCATTTCTTATGATAGTTCTTTATTTAACTCTTTTAAAACTTTTAGAGGATTTTTAGACTCCGTTATTGGTCTACCTATAACTAAAAAATTTGCACCTAATTCAATTGCTTTTTTTGGAGTTTCTACTCTTTTTTGATCATCTGCTTTTATTTTGTTATTTATTCTTATTCCTGGAGTAACAATTATAAAATTTTTTCCAATTTTTTTTCTAATATATTTTATTTCTTTAGGACTACAAACAACACCATCTAGTTTGTTTTTTTTTGCTGCTTGAGAAAATTTCTTTACTAATTCTGAAATATTTTTTTGATTGTAATATTTTTTTGTTTGATCACTATTTAAGCTTGTTAGAACTGAAACCCCTAAAATCTTTGTTTTTTTTTTATTTGAACCAGATATTAGCATCATTTCATCACCCCCAGATATATGAATTGTTGTAAAAAGAGGCTTCATTTTAACTAGGGCTTCTAACCCCTTCTCTACTGTGTTTGGTATATCGTGTAATTTTAAATCAAGAAATATTTTGGGACAAATTGAATAAATTTTTTTATAACCAACTAGTCCGAAATTATAAAAAAATTGGTAACCTATTTTAAAAGCATAAACTTCTTTTTTTAAACTATTAACTAATTTAATCGTTCTGCTTAAATCTTTACTGTCTAATGCAACTATTATTTTTTTAGAATACATCTTCTTTATCTAAATCAGAAGAAGGATTAATTTTCTTATGAAGTATTTTGCCTATTTTAAAATGTAATTTATAACTTTTATTTTTAAATAGTTTTTCATTTGTCTTTGGATTTCTAACATATTTTTCTTTATTGATTTTTCTGCTAATAGTTCCAAAACCTCTAAGTTCAATATTTTTCCCATTTTTTAGAGAGCTTGATATTTTCTTAATGAATATATTTAATAGTAATTCTATGTCTTCAGAACTTAAATTATTATGATTTTTATGTAACTTTTCTAGGATTTGTGATTTTAACATTTATCCTATTTTTTTAATACATTACCCAGAATATCACCTAATGAAGCACCAGAAGCACTCGATCCATATTTATTTAGAGCGTCTTTTTCATCTCTAATTTCTAATTCTTTTATAGAAAGATTAAGTGATCTACTTTTGGCATCTATAGATAAAATCATCGAATCAACTTTCTCGTCTAATGCAAATCTTTCTATTTTACTTTCATTTTTATCATTTGATAAATTAGATTTTTTAATAAAACCAAAAATTTGCTTATCATTATCAATTTCAATTTTTAGTCCTTTTTCATCTATATTAATAATCTTTCCTGTCACTTTTGAGTTTATAGGATTTTTATCAATAAAATCTTGTACAGGGTCATTTTGTAAATGTTTTACACCTAAGCTAATTCTTTCTTTATCAGCATTAATATCAAGGATCTTTACTTTTATTTTTTCACCTTTTTTTAAATTGCTAATAATTTTTTCACATTCTTTTTCATCCCAACTTAAGTCTGAAATGTGTACCATTCCATCAATTTCATCAATCACTTTTACGAAGATACCAAAATCAACAATGTTTACTATTTCGGTTTCAAAAGTATCATTTATCTTAAATGTGTCCTTGAGTTTGCTCCATGGATTATCTTTCATTTGCTTTAAGCTGCAGTTGATTCTTTTTCTTTCATCATCAATTTCCAAAACTAAAACTTCAATTTCTTCATTTAGACTTAAAATTTTTGATGGGTGCGGTGGTTTTTTTAACCAGCTTAATTCGCTTAAAGATATTACACCATCGTATTCATCTTTTATAACTAAATGAACATTATTGTCGTTCATACTGATTATTTTACCTGTAACTTTTTCTTTAGCTTTGATATTCTCATTAACTTTATCCCAAGGGTTTTCAGTTAGTTGTTTTATTCCAAGACTTAACCTTGATAACTCTTCATCAAATTTAAGTACTTTTATTTTAATTGTTGAATTTAATTCAAGTATATCAGCAGGGTTATTTATTTTAGTCCATGAAATATCAGTAACGTGAACAAGACCATCAATCCCGCCTAGATCTATAAAAGCTCCATAATCAGTTATATTTTTTACTTTACCTTCAATAATTGAACCTTCTTTAATATTTTTTAAAAGTTCACTTCTTTGTTCTTTTAATTCATTCTCAGTTATTGCTTTTCTAGAAACAACTATGTTGCCTCTATATTTATCCATTTTCAAAATCATTAATTCAAGAGGTTTGTTTAATAGTTCCTTTGTGTCTTTAATGATTTGTCTTGTTTCAATTTGACTACCTGGCAAAAAAGCAATAACACCGTCTAAATCCACACTCATTCCACCCTTAACTCTGTTAAATGGTATTCCTGTTACAACTCTATTTTCATTAAAACTTTGCTGTAAGTTTTGCCAAGATTTTTGTTTTACAGCCTTTTCTCTTGAAAGTAATGTTTCACCATTTGCATTGTCTACATTTTCGATAAAAACTTCTATCTGATCTCCAACTTCAATTTCCGACTTCTGACCTGGTCTCGAGAACTCACTTAACGGAACACGACCTTCACTTTTTAATCCTACATCAATAGTTACGATTTCATTTTCAATTGATACTACTTTACCTTCCGCGATAGTTTTTTCTTTAGCAGATGAGTTTTTCAGAGAATTATTTATAAGGGCATCATATTCAGAGTTTGATATTTTGTTAAAAGATTGTTGATTCATTATAAATTTTTTTCGACTAATTTAGTGATTTCTTCAATTGTTTCTTTAAAAGTGCCATTATTGGATATAACGAAGGCACCTTTAGGAACTATTAATGGCGAGTGTTTTCTCAATTTATCTTGTTTATCTCTCAATTTAATTTCCTTCAAAATTTTTGGGTATATAGACTTTTCACCACTATCAATCAACTGTTTATATCTCCTTTTTGCTCTAATTTCAGAATTTACCTCAATATATAGTTTTAAATTAGCATTTTTAAAAACAACTGATCCAATATCTCTCCCATCAACAACAAAACCTCGAATTTTTTTATTTTTATTTACAAAATCATGCTGTAGCTTGTTTATAAAATATCTAACAGTATCATATGTTGCTATTTTTGAGGCAAATCTGCTTATTTCTTGTGTTCTAATTTTTTTACTATTTCTAAATGAAATTTGATTAATTTTTAAAATTTTTTTTTTTATTTGATTAACATCATCAGAGTCAATTTTATTAGTAAAAAAATAAAACGCTAATTGTCTATAAAGTATTCCAGAATCAAGATGCTTAAGTTTATATTTTTTACTTATATACTTAGATATTTTTTCCTTTCCTGAAGCTGCAGGTCCATCGATAGTGATAATTATCTTCTTCAAAAAATTTTACCACCCAATCTATTCAATTCATTTTTAAAATTTGGAAAACTAGTATTAATAGACTCTGAATCTTTAATTTCTAAAGGTCCTATTTTAGTACCCATTATACAAAATGCCATTGCAATTCGATGATCAAAATCAGTTTGTATTAAATTTTTTTTAACCTCATATTTTTTTGATGGATAAATAAATAAATCATTATTTTCACTTTTACATTTGATTCCACAGTTTTTTAAATTTAACAAAATTAATTTTAATCTATCACTTTCTTTTACTTTTAATTCCTGCAATCCTCGAAATACACTTGGTGAATTAGCAAAAGCAGCAGCAATTGCAAGAATAGGATATTCGTCAATCATGAGATCGGCAAACTCCGGGCCTAAATCGCATCCATTCAAATCAGAACTAACAACTTCTATATCACAAATATTTTCATTATTATTTATTCTCTCATTTGATAATTTAATTTTTGCGCCCATTTTTTTCAAAGCTAAAAGTATCCCGTTTCTAGTTGGATTATTATTTATATTTTTAAGAGTTATATTTGAATTTTCATTAATAAGAGCTGAAACTATAAAAAATGCACTACTAGAAAGATCATTTGGTACATCAATATTTTTTGGCAAAAGTTCTTTTTGACCAATTATTTTGATTATTTTTTTGTTGTCTGTTTTCGTTGTTTTTATATTTGCGCCAAATGATTTTAACATTATTTCTGTATGATCTCTTGTTATCTTAGACTCACTAATTACTGTCTCACCCTTTATATTTAAAGCAGCTAGCAACAATCCAGATTTAATTTGTGCAGATGGAATTTTAATCTCAATATTAGCAGAATGCAAATTGCTAGGTTCAATTGATAAAGGCAAAGAGCCATTAGTTGTATTTATTTTTGCATTCATTCTAGCTAAAGGCTCCGTAATTCTTTTCATAGGTCTATTAGATAAAGATTTGTCCCCTTTTAAAATAGTATTAAAATTTTGAGCAGATAGTAATCCAGTTAATAATCTTGCACTTGTCCCAGAATTACCAAGGTATATTGGTTCTTTTGATTCACTTAAAGAATTCAATCCTTTTCCTTGGATTACTAAATTTTTTTTATCTTCAATAATACTTACTCCCATTGATTTGAAAGCTTCAAGAGTATGCAAAACATCTGCAGATTTTAAAATATTAGTTATTTCACACGTGCCATTAGAAATCGAAGGTATGATGATTGATCTATGTGATATAGACTTATCACCAGGTACATTAGGTATACCATTGATACCTTTTGTTATTATGTTACTAATCATATCAAAGCTGAAAATTTGAACCTAAATAAAATTTTTTAATTTTTTCATCTTTAACTGCAGATATCGGATCGCCTTCAAAAAATATTGCTCCTTCATTAACTATGTAAACTTTATCAACAATTTTAAGTGTTTCTCTAACATTATGATCAGTAATCAAGATTCCAATATTTCTCTTTTTTAATTTTTTAATAATTAGTTTTATTTCTTCAATTGATACTGGATCAATACCTGTCAGAGGTTCATCTAGTAACAAATATTTAGGATTTGTGGCAAGCGTTCTTGCTATCTCTAGTCTACGTCTTTCACCGCCAGATAAAACAACTGATTTTGACTTTCTAATATGATTGATATCAAATTCATTTAATAGATTTTGTAATAAGATATTTTGTTTATTTTTATCTTTTTCTCTTATCTCAATTATTGATAAAAGATTATCTTCAACACTCATTCCTCTAAAAATTGACGCTTCTTGAGGAAGGTAACTAATTCCTAATTCGCCTCTTAAATAAATAGGCTGATTTGAGACATCTAATTTATCAAGTATAACACTGCCACTATCCGCTTTTACCAAACCAACAATTATATAGAATGTAGTTGTTTTTCCTGCACCATTTGGACCTAATAAGCCAACTATCTCATTTCTTTTAATTGAA
>CABYXC010000002.1 GCA_902522865.1 uncultured Alphaproteobacteria bacterium
TTTTTAATATCATTTGAGAATTCTGCATCTGAGTCATAAATGCTTTGATTTTGACATGTCATGCATCGCAACTCTAAGGTTAATTTTTTTACTCTCTCATCAATATTTTCAACTGCAAATATTTTAAAAGTAAAAAACACAAAACTTAAAATTATTATATGTAAAAATTTATAGAAGTGGCTCAATTTCATTTTTTAAAATATCCATTGTTATCGGACCCATAAATTTATAGATAATCTTACCATCTTCATTAATTAGATATGTTTCTGGTAGACCAAAAACACCAAATTCTAATGCAATTAAACCATCAGAGTCTACACCAACAAAATCGTATGGATTTCCATCATCCTTCAAATATTTTTTTGCATCAGAAGTTGGATCTTTGTGGTTAAATCCCAACAAATATAGTTCAGGATATTTTCTACGTATTTCAAAAAAAAGTGGATGCTCTATTTTACAAGGACTACACCAAGAAGCAAAAAAATTAATTAAGGTCTTCTTATTTTTTATATCTTTTGTTTTGATTATATCCTTTGCATTGTACAAAGAACTACTTTCAAAAATAGGAACATCTTTATTTAAGAGTGCACTTGGCGGTTTATTAGGATCTTTACCACTTAATAAATAAACTAGTGAAAAAATACATATGATTAAAAGTACTATTAATGGTGTTAAAATAAAAATCCTACTCATCTTCTAGAAACTGCTATTAAACCTGCATAAACCATTATTATCACTCCAAGCCATATAAAGCTAACAAATGGATTAATTAAAACTTTTACAAACCACTCATTATTTTTTTGATCACCAAGGATAAAATATATATCCTTATTCCACTGATGTAAAATACCGGCTTCAGATGTAATCATCTTTGACACTGGATAATAATTTTTTCCAGCCTCTATTTCTTTTGATTGATTATTTTCAATATCAAACAAAAATTTTCCTCTTAAAGATTGAAAATTAATTTCATTAGTTGTTTCTATTTTTTCAAACAAAACTGTTTTTCCATTTATATTAAACTTATCTCCCTCATTAAGGTTAAAATCTAGCTCATTTTGAAAAACACTAGAACAAGTGATACCAATTATAGCAATACCAACACCAATATGCGCTACATGAGGATTAATTACTTGAAAAAATTTAAAAGAAAATTTAATTTTGTACGAAGTAAATATTGCAATCATTGATGCTAATATTATCCATAAACCTAAAAGTAGACCGATGAAACCCCATGTATTAAAGTTCAGAAAATAGGATTGTAATAGAACAACTACACTCAAAACAATAAAACTAAGAACATATTTTTTTGAACTTTTTATTTTATTCGTTTGCCAAGATAAAATAGGCGCAATACTCATTAATAAAAAACCTGGGATCATGATGGGAATCACAGTTGAATTAAAATAAGGACCTCCTACCGATATTCTCTTATTATACAAAACTTCAATTATAATTGGGTATATAGTTCCTAAAAGAATAGTTAAGATTGCTATAATCATTAAAATATTATTTATTACAAGTGCTGAAACCTTATTGATAAATAACAAGTTTAAAGCATTTGATTTTTTGGGTTCTTTTAACAAAAAAACTAAAAAACCAAATCCAGTTACAATAAAGAAAATTAGCAATATAAATATTCCTCTAGACGCATCTGCTGCAAATGAATGTACGCTTGTTAAGATTCCAGATCTTACCAAAAATGTTCCAAACACACTTAAGGAAAAACATAATATCGATAAAAAAACTATCCACTTTTTTATAGCTTGTTCGCCTCTCACCATCATTAGGGAGTGTACTAAGGCAAGTCCTGCAATCCATGGCATGAGAGAAATATTTTCAACTGGATCCCAAAACCACCAACCACCCCATCCTAATTCATAATATGCCCAATATGAACCTAGAGCTATTCCACCAGTTAAAAAAGTCCAACTAATTAATGACCATTTCTTAGCAACATATAGCCATTCATCATCTGTATTTTGAAATAAACCAGCTATTGCAATACTGAAAACTATAGAATAACCAACATAACCTGCATATAAAATTGGAGGATGAACAGCCAACCCAGGATCTTGTAAAATAGGATTTAAACCTAAACCCTCATTTACTAATATTGAATTAACTAGAAAAGGATTAGAGGTAAAAACTATAAATAGACCAAACAAAATATGAAGAAAAGCTTGTATAATCAAAGTTAATTTCTGAAAGTCATCTTCTATATTCTTAGTAAAAGAAAAAAAGAAGCTAAAGATAGATAATATACAAAGCCACAGAAGCATCGAACCTTCATGATTCCCCCAAGTACCTGAAATTTTATATATTAATGGTTTATTTGAGTGAGAGTTTTGAAAGACATTATAATTTGAGAAATCAGATATTACATAGGCATACATCAATGAAAAAAAAGATAATAAGGTTAACAAGGATGAAAGGCGAATAAAAAAGTTAAATTTCTGTTTTTGAAATTTAAATATGTATCTAGATAAAAATAAATAAAAATTAATAACTATGGCAAAAATTAAGCTTAAAAATCCAACTAATGAACTCATTTATATTTTTTATTCCAATAACCTGTATCTTTCAGATCTTCTTTTATTGATGCTGGCATATAATTTTCATCATGTTTTGCAAAAACATTGGTTGCATTAAAGATATTTTTATCAACAAAAGCACCCTCTATCACTGCACCTTGTCCTTCTCTAAATAAATCAGGAAGAATCCCATTAAAAGTAACAACTATAGATTTTTTTTCATCAGTAATTCTAAATTTAAATGAACTTGAAGAAATTTTATTAAAGCTATCATTTTCTACAAAACCACCTATTCTAATTATTTTATTTATTGTGATATTTGATTTATCAATTTCAGATGGTGTATAAAAATATGATACATTTTCTCTGGTATTATATAAAATTAGTAAAACAGCACTTAGTATTATAGCCAAAGTAAGCAAAATTAGAAGCAATCTTTGAAAGCGTAAACTCATTTACTTTTTATTCTTCTAAATTTTAAGTAACTAAAAAAAAATAACAAAAAAATTAAAAGAAAGGTTGTAATATAAGATCCTAAAATATACCAAAAATACATAGTTTCTAATATCAAAAATATTTAGGAATGATACTTAATCAAATGGACTAAAAGTCACAAATTAACCTAGATTAGATTTTCTTGAAATTATCTCTGTTTTTATTCTTAAAATAGCTATTGATAAGCCAATTGATATAAATGCTAATGTCATAATTATTAATGGTGTCATCATTGAAGGATCAATGCTAGGCTTTGATAATTTACTTATTGTTGCAGGTTGATGTAGTGTATTCCACCAATCAACAGAAAATTTAACTATTGGCAGGTTGACTGATCCAACAAGAATAAATATGGCAACAACTTTTTCTCTTACATTTCTATTTTCAATAGATAAATTCATAAAAATTATTATTAGGTAAATAATAAAAAGTATTGCCACGGAGGTTAAACGTGCATCCCATACCCACCAAGTACCCCACATAGGTTTTCCCCATAAAGATCCACTTATTACACATATTAAAGTAAAAACTGCTCCTATTGGAGCAACCGCAGTATTAAAAATAAAACCAAATGGTATTCTAAAAGCAAGTGCTGCAATACTATAAAGAGTCATTATTGCATAAGTTAGCAGAGCTAACCATGCGCTTGGGACATGTACATACATTATTCTTACCGTTGATCCTTGCTGATAATCATCTGGCGAAAGATAAAAAGAAAACAATAATCCTAAAGCAAACAATAAGATTGATAGAATCAATACTGGCTTAAATATATAATCAGCCAACTCATTAAATTTACTTGGATTAACTAAAAATTTCATATCAATTATTTTCTATTGAAAGTTTAAGGCACAAACCGCTTGCCCAAGGATTTATAGCAAAAACAATTAATAATATTCCAAATAATATACTTATAAGAGAATTAAAGCTTTCTTCTATATTAATAATACTTACAGAAAAAATAATTATCGGAATACTAAATATCATAACTATTACACTACCTAGAAGAAAATTTCTCTGATTCATCAGGTTCATTGAAGATGAAATTGAACCTAGACATGATAGAGTTAAAGATCCCACCGCAAAACTGGCTACCAAGTAGATAATTTTGTCATTTGCAATATTTAATATGATACATGCTATCGGTATAGATAATAAAAAAGGCACTTGTACAAACAAAAAATGGGAAAAAGTTTTTAAAATAGCAATAAAACCAAAACTAAATCCATTTAAATGCATAATCAACAGACTACCATTCTCAAAATCATCTTGATAAAACTTCCTTAATGATAATGTTGAACTTAATAATAACAATGTCCACACAATTCCTATACTTAAAGTAGAAATCTTTTCCTTGTCTGGTCCAATAGAAAAAATAAATATAAAAATTGATACAAAGAAAAAAATTATATTTGTTAAAATATCTTGAAAGCCACTTAGATTTAATTTGTACTCTCTGTAATAAAAAGAAATTATTTTATTTAAAATTATCATTTTGTTTATAATAGAATTTCTTCTGAAACATTGATTTCTGACTTTTGATGAGAACTAAATATTATAGAACCTTCTTTAGAGCGATGATCTTCAAAAGTCTGACCTAATACCTCAATTGATTCACTATCTAAGTTAGACAAAGGTTCGTCTAAAATCCAAATTTTTTTGTTTTCTAAAATCAGTCTTAAAAACTCCAATTTCTTTATTTCCCCAAATGATAATGAATTTACTTTTTGAAATAAATAAGTATCTAATTTTAAAGTACTTAAAATATTCTCAATTTGAGAATCACTAATATTTGATAAAAATATTCTTTTCCAAATATTAATATTTTCCTGAACTGATAACTTGCCTAAACTCGATGTTTTGTCAGCAATATATGTAACATTATTAAAAAAATTGTATAAATTTTTTTTTAATAATTTTCCTTTCCAATATATTGCACCAGCCGAAGGTTCTATTAGGTTAAGCATTGCTTTTAATAATGTAGTTTTTCCAGAACCATTTTTACCTTTTAATAAAATTATTTTTCCAGATCCAACAGCTAGATTAATATTCTCAAATATTTTTTTATTTGATCTTTCAATAGATAAGTCTTTAACAAGTATCATTATTTAGATCTAATTAATTTTTGATTTAAAACAATAAAAAAACGGGGCAGAACCCCGTTTTATCTTTTTGAAAAAGATAAGAAAAAGAAAACTTTAAATTAAAGTTTTCTTGAAAAAAAGAAATATTACTATCTTCTCTTCTTCTTCTTAGCAGCTTTTTTCTTTTTCTTTTTAGGAGCTGCTTTTTTCTTTTTTTTAGGAGCAGCTTTTTTCTTTTTCTTTTTAGGAGCTGCTTTTTTCTTTTTCTTAGGAGCTGCTTTTTTCTTTTTCTTTGGAGCAGCTTTCTTTTTCTTCTTAGCCATAAAATACTCCTTGTATTTTGTTACCCCGGAGGAACCTCCCTCCATTATCACTAAGTGACAATTATAAAAGGCTAGACATTTATTCCCAAAACTTACGCTTAAAGTCAACAATATAGCAATATTATGAAATAAATTTGATTTTAGAATTAAATAATTAATATTAAAAAAATTAACTTAGTATAAAAAAAATTAATAAAGTAAATTTATGTTTTTTGGCAGAAAACTAATAATAAATAAACATTTTGCTATACAAAAATTTATCTTCATACTATTTAAATATTATAATTATTAATCAATTTTAGCATGAAAAATATAAATTCTTTTAATTCTGAAGATATAATTGAGATAAATAAACAAAAATTTAAATACTTTGATTTAAATAAAGCCGCAGAGTATTTTGATTTTGATCTTAGCAAAACTCCAATTTCAATTAAAATAATAATTGAAAATCTTCTTAGAAATGAAGATGGGGAGAATATTAATAAAGAAATGATTTCTAAGGTTTTCGCTTCATTAAAACAAATTAAAAAACAAGAAGAAAAAATTGAAATAGCTTTTTTCCCAACGCGAGTTTTAATGCAAGATTTTACAGGTGTACCTGCTGTTGCCGATCTTGCTGCCATGCGAAATGCATTAAAATCAAGAGGAATTGAACCAAAAAAAATTAATCCACTATCTAGAGTAGATCTGGTTATTGATCATTCAGTTATGGTGGATAATTATAAAGATAATAATGCCCTGAAAGAAAATGTTAAAAAGGAATTTGAAAGAAATAAAGAAAGATATGAATTTCTAAAATGGGGGCAAAGTTCGTTTGATAACTTTTACCTTGTACCTCCTGGAGCAGGAATTTGCCATCAAGTAAATTTAGAAAATATAGCAAAAACAATATGGTTAAAAGAAATTGATAATCAAAGCTATTTGTATCCAGATTCTGTAGTAGGCACCGATAGTCATACAACAATGGTTAATTCTCTTTCAGTTTTAGGATGGGGAGTTGGAGGAATAGAGGCCGAGGCAGCTATGCTAGGCCAAGCAATTTCAATGAATATTCCTGATGTAATTGGTTTTGAACTTAAAGGATCATTAAAGGAAGGAATTACTGCAACTGATTTAGTTTTATCTATTACTAAAATTTTAAGGGATAAAGGTGTTGTTGGCAAGTTTGTAGAATTTTATGGATCAGGTTTAATAAATTTATCATTAGCTGACCGAGCAACAATTTCTAATATGGCTCCAGAATATGGTGCAACTTGTGGTTTTTTTCCAACAGATGAAGAAACAATAAATTATTTAAAACTAACGGGAAAAGATAAAAAACACTTAAATATTGTTGAAGAATACTCAAAAAAACAAACCCTTTGGGCTGATGAAAATTATGCCCCTGAATATTCAGATCAAATATTGTTAAATCTAGATTCAATAGAACCTTCCTTAGCCGGACCAAAAAGACCACAAGATAAAATTCTTTTAAAAGAAGTTCCAATTGAATTTAGTAAGATAGACAATCAAAAAATTAATAATAAAAATAAATTAAATACTGGTGATATTGTAATTGCAGCAATTACTAGTTGCACAAATACATCTAACCCCAATGTAATGATAGCAGCAGGACTAGTTGCTAAAAAAGCAATTGATTTTGGTTTAGAGGTTAAGCCTTGGGTTAAAACCAGTTTAGCTCCAGGTAGTAAAGTTGTTAGCGACTATCTCAATAAAGCTGGATTAACAAAATACCTTGATATTCTAGGTTTTAATACCGTTGGCTATGGATGTACAACTTGTATTGGTAATTCTGGCCCTCTAGATGAATGGGTATCTGAAGAAGTTAAAAAAAATAATTTAACTGTTTGTTCAGTTTTATCTGGAAATAGAAACTTTGAAGGAAGAGTTCACCAAGAAGTTAAAGCTAATTTTCTTGCTTCACCTCCACTTGTAGTAGCATATGCTATTACAGGTAATATTAATGTTAATCTTACATCTGATTCTTTAGGCAAATCTAAATCTGGAAAAGATATTTATTTAAAGGACTTATGGCCGACAAACAAAGAAATTAATCAAACACTTAATTTATGTTTATCTCCAGAAATGTTTAAAGAAAGATATCAAGAAATTTACAAAGGTGACGATAACTGGAAATCAATTAATTATTCTAAAAATACCACCTATGATTGGAATGACTCTAGCACATATATAAAACATCCACCTTTCTTTGATGCAAAAAATAAATTTGAATTGAAAGATATTAAAGATGCAAGAATATTAGCATTATTAGGTGATAGTGTAACAACAGACCATATTTCACCCGCTGGAAGCATAAAAGATAGTAGTCCTGCAGGAATTTATTTAACAGAAAGACAAATTAATTCTAGAAATTTTAATTCATACGGATCTAGACGTGGTAATCATGAGATTATGATGAGAGGTACTTTTGCAAATATAAGAATTAAAAATCAGATCTTAGAAAATATTGAAGGAGGTTATACCAAATCCTTTCTTTCTAATAAACAAATGTCAATATATGATGCAGCTCAAGAATATATAAAAAGTAGCATTGATACAGTTATAATTGCAGGAAAAGAATATGGCACCGGATCATCAAGAGATTGGGCTGCTAAGGGCACAAGACTTTTAGGTGTTAGAGCAGTAATTGCAGAAAGTTTTGAAAGAATACATAGATCTAATTTGATTGGAATGGGAGTTTTACCTTTAGAATTTGTTAATAATCAAAATAGAATAAATCTTAATATTATTGGAGAAGAAACCGTCTCCATATCTGGTTTGTCAGAATTGAAACCTGGAATTATGTTAAATTGTGAAGTTAATTCTACGGTAACTAAAAGTATAAATTTAAAGTGTAGAATAGATACAAATAAAGAACTTGAATATTACAAAGCTGGAGGAATTTTAAATTACGTTCTAAATGAAATAATATCAGACGCAGCATAATTTCATGCCTCATCAAGATGAAAATCTATTAGCCATACTTGGGCCCACTAACACAGGTAAAACTTATACAGCTTTTGAAAAATTATTTTCTTATTCTTCTGGAATTTTTGGTTTCCCACTAAGATTACTTGCAAGAGAAAATTATGATAAAGCTGTAAAAAAAATTGGTCTAAGCAATGTAGCATTAATCACTGGTGAAGAAAAAATTATTCCAAAAGAAGCAAAATATTTTTTTTGTACAGTCGAATCAATGCCAAACAACATATCTGTAGATTGTATAATTATTGATGAAATTCAACTAGCTGCTGATTATGAAAGAGGCCACATTTTCACTGATAGAATTTTAAATTTAAAAGGTAATTACCAAACAATTTTTCTAGGATCATTGAATATAGAAATAATTTTAAAAAAAATTTATCCAAATATTATAATAGAAAAAAAAAATAGGTTTTCTCAACTAACATTTCTTAGAAAACAAAATTTTTCTAAACTCGAACCTAGATCTGCGATAATAGCTTTCAATATTAATAAAGTTTATGAAATTGCAGAAAATATTCGGACTCATAAAGGTGGTACCGCAGTAGTTTTAGGATCTCTTAGCCCAAGAACTAGAAATGCTCAAGTTGAAGTATATGAAAATAAAAATGTTGATTATCTTGTAGCTACAGATGCTATTGGTATGGGTCTAAATCTTAATATTAATCACGTAAGTTTTTCATCATTGGAAAAATTTGATGGTAGATATAACCGGAATCTTGCCCCCAATGAACTAGGCCAAATTGCTGGAAGGGCAGGCAGATATAAACAGGATGGCACTTTTAGTTATACTAAGGAAGCTGGGAATTTGGACCCACTAACTATACAACAAATAGAAACACACAACTTTGACAATATTCAAAAAATTTATTGGAGAAATAGTAATCTAGATTTTAAATCTATCGATGCATTATTTACATCATTAAAAAAGTACCCAATACAGAACTATTTTATACATAAAAAAAATGCTCTAGATGAAATTAATTTACGTAATTTAATTGAAGATAATGAAATAAAAAAAACTCTTAAATCAAAAAAAAATTTGATGTTATTATGGAACGTTTGTCAGATCCCAGACTTTGAAAAACTATTTAATGATAATTATTTAATACTTTTAAAAGATATATACCTTATTTTGATAGAAAATAATTATGAGATTCCTGAAGAATGGATTGATAAAAAAGTTAGCAGACTTAATAATTTTGGGGGAGGAATTCCTGAGTTATCAATCAAAATTTCACAAATAAGAACTTGGACGTATATATCAAATAATCACAATTGGCTTAAAAATGCGTATTACTGGAAAGAAAAGACCCAGCAAATAGAAAATGAATTATCTGATCAATTACATAATAGTCTTACAAAAAAGTTCATAGATTATTCTTCTAAATTTTTTATTCAAAATTTAGATTATCAAAAAAACCAAGATATACTTATAAAAAGTAATAAAGAAATAT
Organism: uncultured Alphaproteobacteria bacterium; assembly: GCA_902522865.1. Lineage (GTDB taxonomy): Bacteria > Pseudomonadota > Alphaproteobacteria > HIMB59 > CACPNW01. The sequence goes on from CABYXC010000002.1 coordinate 9,876, forward strand.
TTTTAGATAACAACAAATATGGGATTATAAGGGGTTTTGATCTAATTAAAGATAAAAAAATATTTTCACAATCTCTTTTTTCGATTAGTAATATGAAAAAATCAGTAAGAAATATGATAAATAATAAAGTTGAAAACTTTTTGAATGCACCTTTAGATTCTATTAATTTTGGTGATATTAGTAAATTAAAGATAAAAGATGAAACCTTTATTTATTGGGGAGATGAACCTGTTGGTAAATTGAAAAAAGGTGAAAGTTTATATAAACCTCATACAGATGCTTTAAATTCTGAATATTTAAGTTCAGAAAATAAATTATTAATTTCTGCAAAACTTCAAAAATGGTTAAATGAACAAATAAATGATACACTTTACCCTCTCAATAAAGATTTAAATGATGATATGAGTTCAGATGCTAGAGCAATAGCCTTTAATTGCCTTGAAAATTTTGGTAAATACCCAATTGAAAAATTTAAAGATACACTTAAAAATATCACACAAGAAAGTAAATTACATCTTTCAAAATTAGGAATTAGAATTGGAGCTAAATACTTATTTATACCAAACTTATTAAAGAAAAAACCTTTAGAACTTTGTGCAATCTTATGGAAAACATTTTATCAAAATGAAACAGATAAACTCCTACCACTTCCAACAAATGGTAGAGTATCTTTTATATCAGAAATTAGTATGCCAGATAAATATTGGCAATCTATAGGTTATATAAATATCAATAACTTTATTTTCAGAATTGATGTTTTTGAGAAGATTTTTTTTCTTGCTAGACAAAAATTAAAAAAAGGACCCTTTTTAGAGTCTTCAGATCTTATGAACCCTATTGGATGTAATAGTGATCAGCTAAAAGATATAATGGTTTTCTGCGGTTATGAATACATAACTATTTCTGATGAAAAGAAACTTTATTTTCTCAATAATAGAAAAAAAGAAACAAAGAAAATTATCAATAAAAAATCTAATAAAAAAATAAATAAAAGTAAAAATAATAAAATAAAAAGAGATCCTAATTCTCCATTTGCGGTTTTAGAAAAACTTCTTTAAACACATGTTTATAGGTAGAAATTGATAAAACTATTAAAGAATATTTTAAATAATCAGGATTCTAAAGAAGACAAAGATTATAATCAAAATCTAGAATTACTCTCTGGATTGATGATTGAAGCTGCATATACTGATGGCCAGATTGACAAAAGTGAATTAGATAAAATAAAATTAAGTTTAGTAAATATCTTCCAAGAGGATATAAATGAAGTTAATTTAGTTCTCGAAGAAGCAGTAAAAAATAAAAATAATTCTAAATCTCTTCACCATTATACATCATATATAAACAAAAATTTTGACAGTGATAAAAAAATTCTTCTTATTGAAGTTTTATGGGAAATTGTTTTATCTGATGGAAAGGTACATGATTTTGAGTCAAATCTTATTAGAAGACTAGCAGGATTACTCTATATTTCTGATGTTAACTCTGGAAATGCAAGAAAAAGAGCTCTAGATAAACTTAAGAAATAATATGACTTACGTCGTTGATGAAAAATGTATAAAATGCAAGCATATGGACTGTGTAGAAGTCTGTCCCGTTGACTGTTTTTACGAGGGTGAAAATATGTTAGTTATTCATCCAGATGAATGCATAGATTGTGGTGTTTGTGAACCAGAGTGTCCAGTTGAGGCAATATTATCAGACACAGAGGATGGAATAGAAAAATGGGCAGAAATTAATAGACAATTCTCCGAAATATGGCCAAACATTAGTGAGAAAAAAGAACCTCCCGCTGATGCTGAACGGTGGCAAGATGTTAAAGACAAATTCAATAAATATTTCAGTAAAAATCCAGGAGATAAATGAAAACAAAAAAAAATTCTGAGTTTAAAGTAGGTGAAGTTGTAGTTTATCCAAAACACGGTGTAGGAGAAATCACAAAAATTGAAAATATGGAAATTTCTAATATTAAAACAAGTTTTTATGTTGTTAAAATGGAGCAATCAAAGCTCATAATTAGAGTACCACTTGATAAAAAAGATGAAGTTGGATTGAGGAAAATTTCTCCAAAGAAAATTATTGAAGAAGTCTATAATACTTTAAAGCTGAAACCAAAGATAAGAAGAATTATGTGGAGCAGGAGAGCTCAAGAATATGAAACAAAGATTTTTTCTGGAGAACCCGTTAAGATTGCTGAAGTAGTCAGAGATTTATTCAGAAAAACTAGTCAAGCAGAACAATCATATAGTGAAAGACAAATGTTCCAAGTTGCAATTGAACGTTTAGCTAGAGAAGTTGCAGCAGTTGAAAAAACAGATTATTTTCAATCAACTGAAAAAATAGAACAGATATTGAGTAAAAAATAATATTTTGAATAACATTAGTAACTTTGTAAAACTTACAAAATCAAACAAAATTTGGGCTATTGGTTCAATTCATTCTAATATAAAATCCTTTACTCAAATTAAAAAATTTATTTTAAATAATTTTGAAGAAAATGATAAATTAATATTTCTTGGTAATATTATCGGATTAGGTGAAAGTTCCAAGGAAACTCTAAATAGTGTGATTGACTTAAGATTTAATTTGATGTCAAAATTCAAATTAAAATCAGAATCAATTGTTTTTTTAAGAGGTGCGCAAGAAGAAATGTTTAGTAAGTTGTTGCAACTACAACTTGCTCCCAATCCAACTGAGATCGTAGAATGGATGTTTGACCATGGTGTAAATGAAACTATTAAATCATATGGTTTTTCAGAATACGAAGTAAAAAATATTTCCTCATCTGGAACTATAAATATTTCTAAATGGACAACAAATCTAAATAAAGCACTTCAAAAAAATCTTGGTCATACAGAATATTTTCTTAATTTAAAACATGCTGCATACTCAAAGAGTGAAAAAATTTTATTTGTTAACAGAGGTGTTGATATAACTAGACCACTATCGGCACAGAACGACTGTTTTTGGTGGGGTTTTCAAAATTTCTCTAAAATACAACAACCATACAAAACATTTCTAAGAATTGTTAGAGGATATGAATCTGAACATGTTAATTGTTTAAAAATATCAAAAAACAATTTTGTATGTACTTTATTTAAACAACCACTATCAAATAAGTCTATCTTATGTGGAATTTTTACAGAAAATGGGGAAATTTTAGATATTTTTGAAAATAAGTGATCTGATTTAAATCTTTTACGTATAATTATATATGTCTATCAAAAATCTTTTCATTTCAAATAATCTTATTGAATTATCAAAAAAAGCTGCAATTCTTGAAAAAGAAGAAGAATTTTATTTAATTAACGACTGGAGAGATAATAAAACACCAAAATCACTGCAAAAAATACTTAATTCATATCTTCGTTTAGCAGTATCTTACGCTAGAAAATACTCTAGTTATGGCCTACCAATAGATGATCTAATTCATGAAGGTGTTCTTGGAATTATGCATGCATTGGAAAAATTTGACACTTCAAAAGATTTTAGACTTTCAACATATGCGTCTTGGTGGATAAGAGCATCAATACAAGATTATATCTTAAAGAATTGGTCAGTAGTTCGAACTGGTTCAACCGCATCTCAAAAGGCACTCTTTTTTAATCTTAAGAAAATAAAACAAAAAATAAATGATGTATCTAGAGAATTTATGGGTCAGAAAGAAATAAATGAAGTATCGAAAATGCTTAATGTTAAATCCTTAGAAGTACAAAATATGGAATCCAGGCTTACCGGTGGTGATTTATATCTAAATCAAAAAGTTGACAACGAAACAGAAAATGATCTTATGAGTTTATTAGCTGATGATCGACAAAATCCTGAAGAGTCTTTCGAGGATTTTAACGATAAAAACATTAAAAAAGATTTTATCAATAAAGCTATAGATACATTAAATGATAGAGAGAAAACTATTATACGCTTAAGAAAATTTAGAGAAAAAAGTATAACTCTAGATGAGTTAGGGCATAAACTAAAGATAAGCAAAGAAAGAGTTAGACAAATTGAAACTAAAGCTCTAGAAAAATTAAAGAAATCTTTACTCGATATTTCACAACAAAATAAAGAATTTTTTATTTGATAGCCTTATCAAATAATTATAAGATATTTAAATGTTCAGAATATTTCTATTATTAACATTAATTTTATTTTCAAGAGAAGCTATTACAAAAGGTACGAATGTTTTTGGTCTAGGGATATATGATATTAAATTTGATGGTTCTGATAAAAATCAATCTGTTGACTTCAGATACGAATATAGAAGTGATTACACATTAATTGATATTGGACCAAAAGAAGATAATTTTTTTTTCTTGAAACCTTTCTTTGGAGTTGAATATACCAATGACTCCGCATCTTATTTTTTAACTGGGATATATTTTGAGGATAACGTCGGCGAATTATTTGAAGGAAATAAAAGTAAACTTTTTTTTACACCAAGTTTTGGAGCCGGTTTTTATAATGATGGGTCAGGAAAGAAACTAGGAAATGATTTACAATTCAGAACATCTTTAGAAATAAGTTATCAATTAAAAAATAAAAATAGAGTTGGAATCTCTTTTAGTCATATTTCAAACGCAAATTTAGGTGACAAAAATCCAGGTGTTGAAATTTTAAGTATTTCATACCATGTGCCTTATTAAAATATTAAGTTAAGTTTTTTTCACTAATAAATTTAATTAGTAAGTCCTCAATTAAGTTTATTTTTTGATCTTTCATGTATTCATTAATTTTAGATCTATAAATTTTACTATTAGGAACAGAAAAAAATATATTAAGTAGTGGACTTAATAATCTAAATATAGATTCAAAATCTAATTTTGGCCTTATATACTCAAAATAATTATATATTATTGATTCATCAATTAATTTATTCTTTTCATTAAAAATTTTTTTATCTACCTCTTTCAAAATGAAGGGATTATTTTTAATCAATCTTCCAACCATTACACCATCATATTCTTTTAGTAATTTTTCTGCTTTATCAAGATTATCTATCCCTCCATTAAGAATAAATACGATATCTGGGTATTTTCTTTTAATTTTTTTTACAAAATTATAATTTAGAGGAGGTATTGTCCTATTTCCCTGTGGGCTAACACCACTTAATATTGCATTTCTTGCATGAACATAAATAACTCTAATACCAGTCTTTGATATTTCATCTATAAATTCTTCAAAAAATTCATAATTTAATTCTTTACCTATTCCCAATCTACATTTTAATGTGGCTTCAATCTTATCATTTTGTAAAGCTTCCATACAATTTCTAACAAGAATTTTATCTCTCATAAGACATGCGCCAAAACTTCCTTTTTGTACTGCTTTGCTTGGACAACCAACATTTAAATTAATTTCATCATAATTATAATCTATTGCTATTTTTGAGGCCTTTGTTAAATCTTCTATGTCAGAACCACCTACCTGAAGTGCAACAGGGTTATTAAAGTCATTATCAATAATATTTTCTCTACTTTTTGAATAAATAAGTGATTTTGTTGCTATCATTTCACTAAATAAAAAACTATTGTTTGATAAAATCCTATAAAGTTTCCTAGCATATGGAGTTGTATATCCCATCATTGGAGCTACACAGAATTTTCTACTAATTTCCTTTTTCATTTAATTTTGCTATATAAATAATTTTTAAAATAATAATAATATGGAAATACCAAAATTTTTAATTGAAAGATATCAATTCTGGAAAAAGAATACCTTTGAAGATTATAAAGGTATATATCAACAAGCTTCTAAAAATCCACAAAAGCCAATTGCTATGATTATTACTTGTTGTGATTCTAGAATTCTTGAAAACACAATTTTTGGCGGAAGTATTGGAGATTACTTTATTCATAGAAATATTGCGAATATAGTTCCTTCTAAAAATCATAAGGAACAAAATATACAAACCCTGTCTGCTATAGAATATGGATTAAAAGTTCTAAAAATTCAAAACTTAATTATTTTAGGCCACTCAGATTGTGGAGGAGTTGAGTATTCTTACAAAACATTATTTGATAAAAAAAATATAAAAAATTTTGAATACATAAATCAATGGACAAGTTGTTTACAAAATTCTTATAATAATATTCCTAATAATCTTACAGAAATTGAAAAAATAACTTTTTTTGAGCAAGAAAATATAAAACAATCAATTAAAAATTTACGTGAATATGGTTTTATAGATAAATTAATTAATGAAAATAAATTGAATGTAGTTGGTTTGTGGTATCAAATTAATTCTGGTTTAATCAAGTTTTTAGATAATAATAATAGCTTTATAGATTTAGATTAATTGTAAGTAAATTTAGCACTAGGAAATTTTTTAAGCTTAACTTCTTGATTATATTTTTTAACTACATTGCTAGCAATTTTATTAAAATTAAAATAATTTTTTACAAATTTTGGTTTTTTATCATTTGTGGTTAGATTTATTAAGTCATCAAATACCAAAACTTGACCATCACAATATTTTGAAGCACCTATACCTATTGTAGGTATCGAAATATTTTCTGTAATTAGTTTAGCTGTATTGGTTGTAATACATTCTAACAATACTGCTTTAGCTCCAAGTTTTTCAGATTCTTTTGCTAATTCTAATAAATTTTGTTTTTCTTTATTAGTTTTTCCTAAAACTTTAATTTTATTAAAATTCTTATAACTTTGTGGTGTTACTCCTATATGAGAAATAACATTTACTTTTTTATCTACTAAGTGTTTTAAAATAACTAATTTTTTTTCATTAATTTCTATCTTTAATAAATCAGGCCTACAGTGATTTAAAAGTATTTTAGCATTTTTGTATGCATCAATTTTATTATCATATGTTTTATAAGGCATATCTAGTACTTTTAAACTTTTTTTAATTGCTTTATTTACAGCTGCCCCATGATTTTTCATCATATCCATAGTAACTCCTTGAGTATTATTCATCCCATAGAGCGTTGAACCAATAGAGTCTCCAACTAGTATTAAATCAATTTTTCCATCTAAAATTTTTGCAATTGATGGAGAGTATGCAGTCAAACAGCTTATTGGTTTAGAAAAACTTTTGTGTAAAATTTTAATTTTCTTCATTTTTAAATTTCAATTAAATTTTTATTAAGAATTAAACTTTTGATTTAAAATTCTTTATATCAACAATTTTATTTTCATAAAAATTATTAATTTCTCTGATTATTGATTCAGTATCCATTTTAATATCTTGATATTGTTCATCTGGTGTCATATGTTCAACAAAACGATCTGGAAAAATCAAATTTTTTATCACAACATTATCCTTTTTTGATCTTATATTATGGACATAATGTAAAACATGAGATGAAAATCCACCTATAGAACCTTCTTCTATAGTTAAAATATACTTATGATTATTTAATAAGTCATCTATTAATTGTGTGTCTAATGGTTTTGCAAATCTTGCATCTGCAATAGTAGGATAAATATTATTTTGATTAAGAAACTTACTAGCTTCAATACATTTTTCAAGTCTTGTTCCTAAATTTAAGATTGCAACATCATTACCCTCAATTAGAATATATCCTTTACCTATGCTGATATCTGTAGGCTGATTATTATATAGTTCATCTGATCCTGTTCCTCTTGGAAATCTAAAAGCAGATGGTCTGTCATTAATCTCAGAAGATAACTGTATCATATTAGATAACTCTTTTTGGTTACTAGGCGCCATAATTATAAAATTTGGTAATGTGGCTAAATAAGTAATATCAAATGAACCAGCATGAGTAGGGCCATCTGATCCTACTAACCCCGCTCTATCAATTGCAAATCTAACAGGTAATTTTTGAATAGCTACATCATGTACTATTTGATCGTAAGCTCTTTGTAAAAATGTTGAATAAATTGCAACAAATGGCTTGAAACCCTCAGTAGCCAATCCAGCTGCCATCGTAACCGCATGTTGTTCAGCAATCCCAACATCAAAAAATCTTTTTTCAAATTTTTGTTGAAATAATTTTAATCCTGTTCCAGACATCATAGCAGCTGTTATTGCCACAATTTTTTCGTCATTTTCAGCAAGTTTTGTTAGTTTTTCCCCAAATACATTTGAGTAAGATTTTAGATTTGTTTTTTTAACTGAGTTACCTGTATTAATATCAAACTTTTCTACACCATGAAATTTATCTTCTGACTTTTCAGCAGGATTATAACCTTTACCTTTTTTAGTTATACAATGAAGAAAGACTGGTTTATTAAATTTATTATCTCTAATGTTTTCTAGAACTGACACCATATCGTCTATATTGTGACCATCTATTGGACCAAGATAATAAAAACCTAATTCCTCAAATAAAGTACCTCCAGAGATAAGCCCTTTAGAATATTCTTCTGTTCTATAAAGAGTCTTTGAAAGATTTGACGGTAATGTTTTAGAAATTTTCTTTATAATATTTCTTAAGCTTGAGTAAGATTTAGATGAAAGCAATCTAGTAAGATATGTACTCATAGCGCCAACTGGTTTATCTATTGACATTTTGTTATCATTTAAAATGACAATTAAACCTTTTTTTTGTGCACCTGCGTTGTTTAATCCTTCATACGCTAAACCAGCACTTAAAGCACCATCTCCAACAACACAAATAACTTTTGAGCTGTCTTTATTTATATCTTTTGCAGCTTTAATTCCTAACCCTGCTGATACTGCTGTTGAACTATGGGCTGTGCCAAAGGGATCATATTCACTTTCTGACCTTCTTACAAAACCATAAACACCATCTTTCTTTCTAAGTGTATCTATATTTTTTTTTCTTCCTGTAATGATTTTATGAGGATAAGCTTGATGCCCCACATCCCAGATTAATTTATCATGTGGAGTGTTAAAGACATAGTGTATTGCTACAGTTAATTCAACAACACCTAATCCAGCACCTAGATGACCGCCAGTTTTTGAAACAGTCTCAATTGTTTTAGCTCTTAATTCTTTAGAGATTTGCTTTAGATCTTTCTTTTTAAATTCTCTTAAGTCAGATGGAAAATTAATTTTATCTAAAAGCTCATAATCCATAATTTAGTTTACTATTTTTGCCTAGATTTGATATTTTTATATCCGGAAAAAAACAAGAGTTTGTGGAAAGATTTTATTAAAAAATTTGAAATATTTAAGTTATTTTTCCATAAAATTATTAAAAATAAATTTTAAGTCAAAATTTCTAGACTTTTTAGAATATAAAAACTAATTATAAAATTAATGTTTTACGATATAGATCCAAAAAAAATTGATAAACTTGCACATCTATCCATTAAAAGAGGTGTCGCGCTTCAAAAAGGTCAAAATCTTTTAATAACGGCGCCCTTAGAGTCTTTACCTTTGGTTAGAAAAATAGTTGAATATGCTTACAAAGAAGGTGCTGGGCTTGTGACTCCACTTTTCAATGATTCTGATATTACATTGTCGCGTTTCAAGTATGGAAACGATGAATCTTTCAATGTTGCAGCAAATTGGCTTTATAATGGAATGGGCGAAGCCTTTGATAACAATACAGCTAGAATGGCTATTGCTGGTGATGATCCTATGCTATTATCTGAAATTGATCCTGATAAAGTTTCGCGAGCAAATAAAGCTAATGCTATCGCATACAAACCAGCTAGAGAAAGAATTACTGAATTTAAAATTAATTGGAATATAATTTCGTGGCCAGGAAAAGCATGGTCAAAAAGAGTCTTTCCAGATCTTGATGATAGTGAAGCAATTAAAAAATTAGGAGATGCAATATTTCAAGCATCAAGAGTTAGCAATGATGATCCTGTAGCTGAATGGGATCAACATAATAAAAATTTAAGAGATAAAACAGTTTGGTTAAATGCTAAAAATTTTCATTCTTTAAAATATTCTGGTCCTGGAACATCTTTAACTGTAGGTCTTGCTGATGATCATGAGTGGATGGGAGGTGCTTCAGAAGCACAAAATGGAATTATTTGTAATCCAAATATTCCATCTGAAGAAGTATTCACAACCCCTCATGCAAGTCGCGTAAGTGGAGAAGTTTGCTCAACTAAACCTCTATCATATCAAGGAACATTAATAGAAGATATTAATGTACGTTTTGAAGAAGGTAAAATCGTTGACGCAAAATCTTCTAAAGGACAAGATGTTTTATTAAAAGTTCTTGATTCAGATGAAGGATCAAGAAGACTTGGAGAAGTAGCCTTAGTTCCTAATAGTTCACCTATATCGCAATTAGGAATAACTTTTTATAACACTCTATTTGATGAAAATGCTGCTTCTCATATTGCTTTAGGGCAGTGTTACTCTAAATGTTTCAAATCCAAAAAAGACTTATCTAAGGATGAGATCAGTCAAAGAGGTGGTAATTCAAGTATGATACACATTGATTGGATGATTGGCTCAGGTAAAATTGATGTCGACGGTGTTGATAAGGATGGTGCTGTTACACCAATATTTAAACAAGGAGAATGGTGTAACTAGTTTTTCTATTCTTTTAAATATGGTCCAAAGCTAAGATCTAAACCTACACCTACTCTTGCTAATGAATAAATAATTACTAAGAAAAAAATCACTATAATTAAGTTTCGTATAATCTTTTTTTCATCCATAAAACTACGCTGTTTGTATATTTGTATTAGATAATGGTTTTTCTCTAATTGGTAAATGGATTATTGCAGAAAATGCACCAACTCCTATCCCAACCCACCATACAATATCATAACTTCCATAGATATCATAAAACAGACCACCTAACCAAACACCCACAAAAGATCCTAGCTGATGAGAAAAAAACACAATGCCATACAATGTACCCATAAATTTTAATCCATAAATATGACCAATAATCCCTGACGTTAAAGGAACTGTTGCTAACCATAAGGCACCCATGACTATTGAAAATATAGCAATAGAAGTTGGTGTAATAGGAAGTAAGATAAATAAAATTGCTGCGATAGTTCTCCCAGTATAAATTAAAGATAAAAGATATTTCTTATAATGTCCCTTTCCTAAGGCTCCAGCAATCAAGCAACCAATTATATTAAATAATCCTATAAGAGCCATAGATAAAGCTCCTAAACCTTCTACAGAATTACAAACTAAACTTATTAAGCTTCCTTCTATAATTGGACTACTAGATTCAACAATAAATGCTGGAAAGTGTGCAGTAATAAATGCTAACTGAAAGCCACAAGAAAAAAAACCAAAGAACAACATTGAATAAGTTGGGTCTTTTAATGCAACAAATAGGGCATCAGTAATTTTTTCATTTTCAATATTAATATTTGAATTTGATAATTCTGTTTTTAAAATTGGAACAAGAATTAGTGTTATTAGTAATATAATTGAAAAGATTTCAAACACTGATGACCAAGGCAAAAAAGATAATAAAATAGAGGCAAGTGGTGGACCAACCACTTGGCCAGCTGATCCTGCGGCAGTTGTAATACCTAGTGCTAGAGATCTTTTTTCTGGAGGTGTAGCTCTTCCAACTACTGCCAAAATTGGACCAAACCCACTACCAGCTATTCCAAAACCAATTAATAAATTTAAAGTCTGATGCGCTTCTGGAGTTGTAGCGGTACTACTAATGAAAATTCCAATTGCATAGAGAATTAAGCCTAGCGCTATTGCTTTTTTATCACCATATTTTTCAGCGAAAGCACTAAATAGAGGAGTACCTATGCCCCAGGCTAAATTTTGAATAGCAATGGCAAAAGAGAATTCAGAGCGGTCCCATAAAAAATCTGAAGCAATAGGAATTTGAAATAGACCAAATGTTGAACGGATTGCAAAACTAATTAAAAGAATTAAGCTCCCACCAATCAGAATAGGAGTAAATACAGAATTAATTTTCTCACCTTTCATATTTTAACAGATAACAGGAAGAATATTTATTTCTAGAATTTTTATTATATTAAATCGTATTATTTACTTCTGTCTTTTCGTTCTCTTCTTTTTCAGGAACGACATAAGCAACAGCACAATGATCTAAACAATAAGGCTTATCTTCAAATCTATCTTTACCACAAAAACGAAAGTCAGCTTCATCAGGATGACCTTCAGGCCATTCACAACCTCTCTTTGGAGTTGCAGCGAATAAATTTTTAACTACTGGATGGAAAACAGAGGCTTCTGTAGAAACACTCTCTGGTTCTTTAGTATTTTCAAAATTTAATTTTGGCATTACTGGAGATCTAGCTTTTTTTCTATCAGGCTTAACAGCTGTTCTTCTTATAGGAGATGGTCTTCTTTCAAGTCCAATTCTATGAGCTTTACCAACAACTGCATTTTTAGTGAAACCTAGTAATTTTCCAATTTGTGCCGTCGGCAGACCTTGGTCCCACAAATCTCTAAGTTTTGCTACATTATTATCATCCCAAGGCATTATCAATCTCCATTACTACATTTAGTAGCTTAAAAAAGGTTTAATATACTAAATATATGTATTAAAAAAGATAAAACTGCAAATTTTTAAAAAAAATCAATGATTTCCAGCATTTTTTTTATATACATGTGAATAGAAATGAAAGAATTAAGAGATCTAGACTGTAAAAATAAAAAAATAATTGTTCGAGTTGATTTAAACGTACCAGTCTTGGAAGGGGTAATTACAGATCATTCAAGAATTCATGCTATTTTACCAACACTAGAAAAACTTATTAAAAATAAAAATAAGGTATTCTTGATTACTCATTTTGGCCGGCCTAAAGGTGAAGTTAATAAAAAATATTCTATTGAGTTTTTATGTTTAGAATTAAAAAAATTTTTAAATCTAAACACAATTCATTTTTTAGCTAACTGTGAAAAAAAAACAATTGAGACAAAAATTGCTGAAATAGACTCGGGGGAAATTTGTTTAATAGAAAATATTCGTTTCAATGCTGAAGAAGAAAAAAATGATCTTAATTTTTCAAAATTATTAGCTTCTAGTTTTGACATATATATTAATGACGCTTTTTCTGCATCTCATCGTAATCATGCATCTATAACAGGTATTACTAAACACTTACCTTCATACGCTGGATTAAGTTTCTCAAAAGAAATTGAAAATTTAGATAAGTTTTTAGAAAATTCAAACAAACCAAACCTAGCAATTATAGGCGGTTCAAAGGTTTCAACAAAAATAAAAGTTTTAGAAAATTTAGTAGAAATTTTTGACTCTCTAGTAATTGGAGGTGCAATGGCTAATACCTTTTTACTATCAAATAACTATAACGTCGGTTCTTCTTTAGTAGAAAATGATTTTATTGAACTATCAAAAAAGATACAAAAAAAAGCAGAATCAAAAAATTGCAAAATACTTTTACCAATTGATGCTGTTTGCTCAAAAAAAATAGAAGATAGAGTAAATGTTGAGACTTACTTAATAAATAATATTCCAAATGACCAAATGATATTAGATGTTGGTGAACAAACTACAAAATTAATTTCAGATGAAATATTAAAATCTAAATCACTATTATGGAATGGGCCTTTAGGTGCATTTGAATATAGTCCATTTGATAAAAGTACAATTTCTGTTGCAAATATTATACAAAATTATTCAAGTAAGTCTCAATTAGATGCTTTAGCAGGAGGAGGAGATACACTTGCAGCAATAAAAAAAGCTAATGCGAATGATGCATTTAAATATTTATCTACAGCTGGGGGTGCATTTTTAGAGTGGCTTGAGGGAAATAAATCACCAGGATTTATAGCATTAAGAGAAAATAATTTTTAACTCAATCTTCAATTTGATATTTTTTAATTAAAGGGAATTGTGTCATCGTAAAAATAAACGTAATTGGCAAGATACCAAAAACCTTAAAATTTACCCAAACATCAGTACTTTGTGTTCTCCAAACAATTTCATTTAAAACAGCAAGTGCAACAAAAAAAGCAATCCATCTTTGAGTTAATATTCTCCATCCATCTTCTTCTAGTTTGAGCGCAGCACCTAAAAGATATTTTAACAGAGGTTTTTTAACAATCACTCCTCCATATAAAATTAATGCGAAGACCATATTTATTATTGTTGGTTTCATTTTAATAAAAATTTCATTGTCAAAATAAATTGTTAGACCTCCAAATATTAATACAATTGCAGCCCCTAGAGTTGGCATAATTGGTATTTTTTTCTCTAGTATATATGAAATAATTACTGAAATTACTGTTGCAATCATAAGAGGAAGTATTGCGTCCTGAAGACCACTTCTTGTATAAAATATAAAGAATACTGCAAGTGGGCCTATATCAATTAATAATTTATAAACTGACTTCATTTTCGTTCTTCTAAATTTAAAATAGATCTCGCAAAGTTTTGAGAATTAAAGGTTACAAGGTCCTCAATACTTTCTCCAAGACCAACATAACTTATAGGGATTTCAAATTTATTTGCAATTGAAATTAATGCTCCGCCTTTTGCTGTTCCATCCAATTTAGTTATTATAAGACTTGATACGTTAAGTTCATTTCCAAAGATTTCCACTTGCTTAATCATGTTCGAACCATTCGTTCCATCTAAAACTAACACAGTTTCAATACTAAAAGAGGAATTAACTTTTGAGATAACATTCTTCAATTTAATTAGCTGATTAATGAGGTTAGTATTATTTGATAATCTTCCAGCAGTATCTATAAGTAAAAAATCATAATTTTCTTTTCCAAATTCCTCAGTTGCCTGATACGCTATACTTGCTGGATCTTGATTACTTTTTCCAGCGATAAAACCATTATTATTTTTTTTCGCCCAATTTTCCAACTGCTCAACAGCTGCTGCCCTAAATGTATCACAAGCCGCAATCAGAATTTTTTTATTTGATAAAATTTTATTTGCAATTTTACCAATAGTGGTTGTCTTTCCACTTCCGTTTACTCCCACAAATATTAATATTTTTTTTTCATCATTTTTTTCATTTATCAGAACATGTTCTCTTGGCAGTAATATACTTTCTATATTTTGAGCTAAGATTTCTAATACATTTTTTACTCCATTATCATTTGAAATTTTTATTTTTTTTATAGAATCTATTAGCTGATTTACAACATCCAAACTAATATCAGATGAAATAAGAACATTTTCTAATTCTTCTAAAGTTAAATCGTCTATTTTTTTGTTTTTTAAAATCTCTAAAATATTAAAAGAAAGTATATTTGAAGTTTTACTTAACTTATCTTTAAATATTGAGAACAAATTCATGCTATTCTTGCTAATAACGTATCATTTTCTACGCCTGTGTATATACAGGAAATTATATTCCCCTCTTTAAATTCTTCTTCAAGTTTTACTTTTAAAAAATGCTGATCTTTTCCAAGTGAAAAATTTTCTTTTCTACTTTCAATTAAAATTTGTTCCTTCTTTCCAATATTTTTTTTTAAATGTTGTTTTAATTTTTCCATACCTTTTTCTCTAAGTCTTCTTGCTCTATCTTTGATAATACTTTTTTGAACTTGAGGCATTCTAGATGCTGGAGTGTTTTCTCTTGGTGAATATGGAAAAATGTGAAGATGAGTTAAATTACACTCTTCAATTAGCTTAATTGAATCTTGAAACATTGTTTCTGTCTCTGTTGGAAAACCGGCAATTATATCAGCACCAAATGTTGCATCTTTCCTAATGAATAAAATTTTTTTACAAAAATTAATTGCCATTTCCCTTGAATGTCTTCTTTTCATTCTTTTTAAAATTAAATTGTTTCCAGCCTGCAAACTTATATGAAAATGAGGCATCAATCTTTTGTCCTTTAAAACATCCCAAAAATCTTTGTCTATTTCAGCGCAGTCAATTGAAGACAAACGCAGTTGTTTTAACTCAGGTACTAATTTTAGAATTCTTTTAATTAAGTTAGAAAAAGTAGGTTTTGCAGGAAGATCTTTTCCATAATCAGTTATATCTACTCCTGTTAAGACTACTTCATTATATCCATTGCTAACAATTTTTTTTATTTTATTTACTATTTCTCCAGCAGGTACACTTCTATTATTGCCTCTGCCAAATGGAATGATACAAAAAGTACAGCGATGATTACAACCTTGTTGTATTTCAATATAAGCTCTTGATTTTCCTTCAAATTTTTCAATTGAATTAGGTACTGTTTTACTTTCTTCTAATATATTTCCTACTTTAAAACTTTTAGACTGATCGATATTTTTCCATGTTAAAGTTTCTAATTTTTCTGTGTTCCCAATTACTGAGTCTACTTCTTTTAAATCTTTATATTTTAATGGATTAATTTGAGCTGCACATCCTGTAACTACTATTTTATTATTAGGAAATTTTTTTTTTGCCTTTCTAATTTCATAAGAAACTTTTTTCTCAGCTTCTTCAGTTACTGCACATGAGTTTATGACTGTAACATTATTTAAATTATTTGTTTTAAGATGGTTTTTAATAATTTCACCTTCATAAATATTCAATCTACAACCCAGATTGACTACGTAGTTTTTATTTCTCATAAATTATATTTCTAAACTACCCCGATAACTTATTTCTGCAGGCCCTGTCATAATAGCTTCATCATTAATTATATTTATATGCAGTGATCCTTTTTCAAGTTTCACTTCGGCGTTATTTTCAATCAATCCTTTTTTCCACGCAGCATATACAGCGGCACAGGCACCACTACCACAAGCTAACGTAATTCCAACTCCA
Source organism: uncultured Alphaproteobacteria bacterium (assembly GCA_902522865.1). Lineage (GTDB taxonomy): Bacteria > Pseudomonadota > Alphaproteobacteria > HIMB59 > CACPNW01. Next base: position 26,474 of record CABYXC010000002.1, read on the forward strand.
CGTTCCCAAACCCTCATTTCAATTAAATTTGAATTAATAACTTCAACTATTTCAACATTAGTTTTTTTTGGAAAGAGCTCATGATTCTCTATTCTAGGACCTATACTTTCAAGATCTGTATCTTTGATCGATTTTCCCAAAAAAACTACATGTGGATTACCTACATTAACAGCAACTCCACTACTATATCCATCAATTGAAATTGGTATATTCATTGTATCGACTTCTTTACTTAATGGAATTTTATCCCAAGTATTTTTTATTGAACCCATGTTGACACTTATATTATTATCTATTTTTTTTGATTCTAATATACCTGCATCAGATTGAATTTTTAAAATTTCTTTATTTGAATCTTCATCAAATAGTATTTTTGCCACGCAGCGTGTTCCATTACCACAAGCTTCGGCTCTATCACCACCAGGATTAAAAATTTCAATTTCAGCATCAGCAATTTGATTATTTGTATTATTAATTGTGATTAATTGATCACACCCTGCCCCAGTTCTTCTGTCACTGAGTCTTTTAATAATATCTTCAGTAATTGCGATATTGTTAGACCTTTTATCTATGATAACAAAATCATTCCCAAGTCCATGCATCTTTATAAAGTCTACTTTTTGCATATTTGTTTTATAACCTAATTTATCGATAAATCTCAGTAAATATGGGAAATTTAAGAATACTTGACTTTCAATTATTCAGCTAATAGAGGTTCACCAACAAATCCTATATTTGTAAACGAATTGAGCTTGTTACAATTGTGATAGGTACTCTAGCCCACGAGTTTCGTGCCCTGGAGTTAAAAGGCTATTGGAGATTTATGTTTGATACACTGAACACAAAATTTGAAAAAATTGTTCAAAGTATTCGGGGTAAGGCTGTTATATCAGAAACAGATCTTGAAGTTACATTACGTGAAATTAGAATTGCTCTGTTAGAGGCAGACGTTTCATTAGTTGTAGTAAAAGAATTTATAAATTCCATCAAGTCAAACATTTTAGGAAAAGAAATTCTCAAATCTGTTAAGCCAGATCAAATGATCATAAAGCTTGTACAAGATGAGCTTGTAAAAATTCTTGGATCAGAAAATAAATCTCTAAATTTATCTTCGTCTCAATTAACTAAAATATTGTTTTGTGGATTACAGGGATCTGGGAAAACAACATCAATTGCCAAACTTTCCTATTTGCTAAAGAAGTCTTCAAAGAAAAAAATTTTACTAGCATCAGCAGACATTTATCGACCAGCAGCACAAGAACAATTAAAAGTATTAGCTGAAGAAACCGGCTCAGATTTCTTTAATCACAATCTAACATCAGCCAGTAAGATTGTTGATGATTCCATAGACTATGCTCAAAAAAATTTATTTGATATTCTTATTTTAGATACTGCTGGACGACAAGTTGTAGATAAAAAGTTAATGAGTGAATTAATAGAAATTGAAAATAAGTTTAAACCTGACGAAACATTATTAGTAGCAGATGCTCTAACAGGACAAGATGCTGCAAATGTAGCTAAAAGTTTTAGTGATGCAATAAATATTACTGGATCAATTTTAACTCGAATAGATGGTGATAGCAGAGGTGGTGCAGCACTATCAATTAAATCGATAACAAACTCTCCTATAAAATTTATAGGACTAGGTGAAAAAGTAGAAAATTTTGAACCTTTCCATCCTGAAAGAATTGCACAAAGAATTTTAGGTATGGGAGATATTGTATCTCTCGTCGAAAAGGCTGCTGAAAATATTGATAAAGAAGAAATGGAAGATATGGCAAAAAAGATCGCTAAAGGAAAATTTGATCTTGAAGATTTTGCCAATCAATTAAAGCAAATGGGTAAAATGGGTGGAGTCTCCGGTTTACTCTCTATGATGCCAGGTGTTTCAAAGGCACAGAAGTTAATGGCAGAAAATAAAATTTCTAATTCAATGATTGATAAACAAATAGCTATAATCAGTTCAATGACAAAAAAAGAAAGGGCTGATCCAGATATTATAAAGGCTTCACGTAAAATTAGAATTTCAAAAGGGTCTGGAACAAAAGTTCAAGACGTTAATAGGTTATTAAAACAGTTTCTCCAATCACAAAAAATGATGAAGAGAATGAAATCAATGGGCAAAGGAGGAATTCCCAGTGATTTAATGCAAAAATTACAAGGAAATCTTCCTCCAAACATAAATTAGAAAGGAAATAAAATGCCAGTAAGAATAAGATTATCAAGAGGTGGTGCAAAGAAAAGACCATTTTATAGAATAGTAGTTGCTGATTCTAGAAGAGCGAGAGATGGAAAATTTATAGATCAAATTGGAACTTATAACCCAATGCTTCCAAAGGATAGCACTGATAGAGTTAAAATGGATTTAGACAAAGCTAAGGAATGGATTGCAAAAGGAGCAAAACCATCAGATAGAATTTCTATTTTTCTTAGTAATCTTGGTGTGATGGAAAAACCAGTTATTACTGAAAAAACAAAAAAACATCTACCTAAGAAAAAAGCACAGGAACGTTTAGCAGCTGCTAAAGAAAAAGAAGAAGCTGTGAAAGCTGCAGCAGAAGAACCAAAAGCAGAAGAAGCAGAAGCTAAGCCAGCTGAAGATGCACAACCTGCTGAAGAACCAAAAGCAGAAGAAGCAGAAGCTAAAAAAGAATAAAATCAATTTTTGCTTTGAGTAATAAAGATATTATTCTTGTAGGTCAGTTTGGATCTCCTGTAGGATTAAAAGGTGAAATAAAAGTTACTATGATGACTACCTCGTTTGAAGTTTTTAAAAATTTAAAAAACTATTATAATTTTGATGGTTCAGTTGCTTGGAATTTTAAAAATATTTTATTCAAAAATAATAAGTGTGTTGTTCAAGTTGAAAAATACTTTTCTAGAGAAGATGTTTTAGAGCTTAAAGGTCAAAAAATTTTTTCAAATAAGAAATTTTTTCCAAAAACAAAAGATAATGAGTTTTACATAAACGATCTAATCGAATGCATGATTTTCTTGAAAGACAATACTAGTATTGGAAAAGTTTTAAGTGTTCAAAATTTTGGGGCAGGTGATTTATTAGAAGTCAAATATAATACCAAACTTATTCTTATACCTTTTGATAAAACAAATATTTTATCAGTTAATATTAATAAAAAAGAAATTATAGCTGATCCAATACCTGGTATTCTTGATTAAAATGAGAGTAGTAATTTTAACTTGTTATCCTGAGATATTCCCTGGTTCACTAGGATATTCTGTAATCGGAAATGCATTAAACAATAAAAAATTTTCTCTCGAGATAGTCAATCTACATAATTTTGGAATTGACAAAAGAGGAAGTGTTGATGATGAACCTTTTGGGGGAGGCCCTGGAATGGTTATTCGTCCAGATGTGATTGAAAAAGCATTAAATTCAATCACTTTCAAAACCAATAATTACTGCAAAATTTTTCTAACACCGTCAGGTCAAAAATTATCTCAAGCCAAACTTAATAATCTATCAAAATATGATGAAATGCTTATTTTATGCGGTAGATTTGAAGGGGTTGACCAAAGAGCTATAGAAATTCTTGATTTTCAGGAAATAAGTATCGGTGATTATGTCCTTTCTGGTGGTGAGATTGCTGCCCAGGTGTTAGTTGAAGGTTGTATTCGTCTCATTCCTGGAGTATTAGGGCAGCCACAAAGTTTATTAGAAGAATCTTTTTCTAATAATCTGCTTGAATATCCTCATTATACCAGACCACAAACCTGGGAAGATATTCAGGGAAATACACATGAAGTTCCAGATGTTTTAACATCAGGTCATCATGAAAAAATTGATAAATGGAGAAAAGAAAAATCGGTTGAAAAAACTAAAGAATTAAGACCAGATCTTTATAAAAAGGAAATATAAAATGAGTAATTTATTAGAGACATTTGAAAAACAACAGATTGAAAAGTTAACTTCAAAAAAAAGAGTTCCTGCTTTTCGTCCAGGTGATACTCTAAAAGTTACTGTAAGAATTACAGAGGGAAGTAAGTCGAGAGTTCAAGCATTTGAAGGTATTTGTATTGCAAGAAAAAATAATTCAGTAAACTCTAACTTTACTGTGAGAAAAATATCTCATGGAGAGGGTGTTGAAAGAGTATTCCCTTTATTCAGTCCATTAGTAGAAAAAATTGAAGTTGTTAGAAAAGGCGATGTAAGAAGAGCTAAGCTATATTATCTAAGAGAATTATCTGGAAAGAAAGCAAGGATCGCAGATAAAGATAGGGGCGATGAAGCTGATCAATATGAATATATAGAGGAAGCTCCTCCGTTAGAAGAAACAAAAACTGCAGATACAGATACAAATGCTGCAGAGGAACCAAAAGCTGAAGAGGTAGAAGCAAAACAAGCAGAGACAAAAGCAGAAGAAGCAGAAACCAAACCAGCAGAAGAATCTAAAGCAGAAGCTGCAGAGGAATCTAGTAAAGAAGAGGAAAAAGCAGCCGAAAATAAATCGGATGACAATAAATAATCCTAAAACTCTTTTTGATAAAATTTGGGAACATCATCTTGTTGATAGACAAGAAGATGGAATTTGTCTTATATATATTGATAGACACCTAGTTCATGAAGTTACGAGCCCCCAAGCATTTGAAGGTTTAAGAAATAATAATCGTAAAGTTAGAAGACCTCAAAGTACATTTGCTGTAGCTGATCACAATGTTCCAACCTCAGACAGATCTAAAGGTATAGAAAATAAAGAAAGTAGAATTCAGGTTGAAACACTAGAAAAAAATTGCAAGGATTTTGATGTTACACTTTTTCCATTATTAGATAGCAGACAAGGTATAGTTCATATAGTTGGACCAGAACAAGGCATTACTCAGCCAGGTATGACAATAGTTTGTGGTGATAGTCATACAGCAACACACGGAGCATTTGGTGCATTAGCTTTTGGTATCGGCACAAGTGAAGTTGAGCATGTATTAGCTACTCAGACCTTAATTCAAAAACCTGCAAAGAATATGCGAATTTCTGTTGAAGGTAAGTTAAACTTAGGTGTTACAGCAAAAGATATTATTCTTCATATAATAGGAAAAATAGGAACAGCTGGTGGAACTGGTTATGTTATTGAATATGCTGGTAATGCAATTTCCTCTCTTTCTATGGAAGGAAGAATGACAATCTGCAATATGAGTATTGAAGCAGGAGCTAGAGCTGGTTTAATCGCTCCTGACGAAAAAACTTTTGAATATATTAAAGATAGACCGTACGCTCCATCAGGAGATAATTGGAATAAAGCGGTAGAATTTTGGAAATCTCTTCCATCTGATGAGGGCGCAAAATATGATGAAGAAATTTTAATTAATGCTGAAGATATTTCACCACAAATTACTTGGGGCACAAGCCCACAAGACGTTGTTGCTATAAATGGTATAGTACCAAATCCTCAAGAAGAGAGTAATCCAAATAGAAAGAAGGCTATGGAGCGTTCTCTTGAATATATGGGTTTAGAACCCAAACAAGAAATACAAAAAATTAAAATTGATAAAGTGTTTATTGGCTCTTGCACTAATGGAAGAATTGAGGATTTAAGAGAAGTTGCTAAAGTTGTAGAAGGAAAAAAAGTTTCTGTAGACTCAATGATCGTTCCTGGTTCAGGTCTAGTTAAAAAACAAGCTGAAGAAGAAGGTTTAGATAAAATTTTTATTGAAGCAGGATTTGATTGGAGAGAGCCAGGTTGCTCCATGTGTTTAGCTATGAATCCAGATCAATTAAAACCGCAAGAAAGATGTGCATCAACATCAAATAGAAACTTTGAAGGTAGACAAGGTAGAGAAGGTAGAACACATCTTGTTAGTCCTGCAATAGCTGCTGCCTCTGCAATCAAAGGTTCTTTTGCAACAGCAGAGGATTTATAAATGGAGTCATTTAAAACAATAATTGGTATCCCTGCACCACTACCAATGATTAATGTCGATACCGATATGATTATTCCAAAACAATTTTTGAAAACAATTAAGAGATCTGGTTTAGGAAAAAACTTATTTCATGAATTAAGATACGATATTCAAGGTAACATAAAGAATGATTTTGTTCTTAACTGGGACCCTTATAAAACTTCAACAATTTTAATTGCTGGGGCAAATTTTGGTTGTGGATCAAGTAGAGAGCATGCACCATGGTCACTTTTAGATTTTGGTTTTAAGTCAATAATTGCACCAAGCTTCGCAGATATTTTCTATAATAATTGTTTTAAAAATGGAATACTGCCAATTAAGTTAGATCAACAAAAGGTTGATATATTAATGAACGAAGCAGAAAATAAACATAATATTTCAGTTGATTTAGAAAATCAAAAAATTACTTATCAAAATGATAAAACAATAGAGTTTGAAATTGATGCATTTCGAAAAAAATGTTTGCTAGAGGGTTTGGATGATATTGGTTTGACTCTCCAAAAAAATAAAAAAATTGATGTTCACGAAGAAAAAATACACAGTATCCAACCCTGGATAGTGTAGTCAAAAATGAGTAATAAAAAAATTTTAATTTTACCTGGTGATGGAATTGGCAATGAAGTTATGGCTGAGGTACTAAAAATAATTGATTGGATGGAAAAAACTAAATCTTTATCTTTTGATATTTCTGAAAGATTAGTTGGGGGTACGGCATACGATAAAGAAGGTAATTCTATTAGTGATGAAACAATGCAAGTAGCTATGGATTGTGATGCAGTATTATTTGGTGCGGTAGGAGGTGCTAAATGGGATAACGTAGAAAGAGATAAAAGACCCGAAGCAGCCTTATTAAGATTAAGAAAAGACCTTGATCTGTTTGCTAATCTAAGACCAGCGGTTGTTTTAGATGCTCTTTCGGATTCATCATCTTTAAAATCTGATCTTGTTAAAGGATTAGATATTTTGATAATAAGAGAGTTAACAAGTGGTGTATATTTTGGACAACCAAGAGGTATATCAAAAATTAGTGAGACTGAAAGTAAGGCAGTTGATACTCAACTGTATACCACATCAGAAGTTAATAGAGTTTCACGAGTGGCATTTGATTTAGCAAAGTTGCGTAGTAATAAAGTTACATCAGTAGAAAAATCAAATGTAATGGAAACAGGTTTATTTTGGAAACAAACCGTAACAGATTTACATAAAAAGGAATATTCTGATGTTAATTTAGAACACATGCTTGCGGATAATTGTGCAATGCAGTTAGTTCGTTATCCAAAACAATTTGATGTCATACTCACAGATAACTTATTTGGTGATCTTTTAAGTGATACTGCAGCTATGCTAACAGGATCTTTAGGTATGCTTCCTTCAGCAGCTCTTGGACCAGTAAAAGATAATGGAACTAGGGCAGCAATGTATGAGCCCGTTCATGGTAGTGCACCAGATATAGCTGGGCAATCTAAAGCAAATCCTTTAGCAATGATCATGAGCTTTGCTATGATGTTGAAATATAGTTTTGACATGCAAGAAGATAGTCAAATGATTGAGAAAGCTGTACAGAATGTATTACTAAAAGGTTTAAGAACAGCTGATATAAAAGATGGAGCAGAAAAAATTATCTCAACTCAAGAAATGGGCAATGCTGTTATTGAAGAATTAAAAATTCTATCAGGAAATTAAATGACTCAAAAATACAACATAGCAGTAGCAGGAGCAACAGGTGCGGTAGGTACAGAAATAGTTCAAATATTAGAGCAAAGGGATTTTCCAATAGACAATTTATATTTGCTTGCATCATCAAAATCAAAAGGCAAAAAAGTAGAGTTTAAAGATAAAGAAATTGTTGTAGAAGACTTATCAGAATTTGATTTTTCAAAAGCTCACATTGGTTTATTTTCACCTGGTGGTAAAATTTCTGCAGAATATGCACCAAAAGCAGCTAAAAAAGGATGTATTGTTATAGACAATACCTCTCATTTTCGAATGCAACAAAATATTCCTTTAATCGTTCCTGAAGTAAACGCTAATGCACTTGATGAATTTTTTGATGATGAAAACAGAATTAATATTATTTCAAATCCTAACTGTTCAACTATACAAATGGTTGTTGCATTAAAACCACTTCATGAAAAAGCAATTATAAACAGAGTTGTTGTATCAACATATCAGGCTGTTTCTGGAGCAGGGAAAACAGGTATGGATGAATTATTTAATCAGACTCAAAATGTTTATGCAAACCAAGAATTAAAAAAAGAAAAGTTCACAAAACAAATTGCGTTTAATGCCATTCCACACATTGGAGCTTTTTTAGAAAATGGTAATACTGAAGAAGAGCAAAAAATGATTGATGAAACAAAAAAAATTCTAGACGAGGGAATTAATGTTTCAGCAACATGTGTTCGAACAGCTGTATTTATTGGCCATTCAGAAGCTGTAAATATAGAGTTTGACTCGCCATTAGATGAAAAAGAAGCTAACGAAATATTATCTAACTCTGAAGGTATTTCAGTAATTGATCATCGAAAAGACGAAGGTTATGTGACTCCTGTTGAAATTGCAGGAGAGGATAAAGTTTATATTAGTAGAATTAGAAATGATCAATCAATAGATAATGGTTTGAATTTGTGGGTAGTCTCAGATAATTTGCGCAAAGGAGCAGCACTTAATGCTGTTCAAATTGCTGAGTTAGTAATTTCAAAGTACTCAGAAAAAATAACTATTTAATTGGCGGTCTCGTAGGGACTCGAACCCCAAATCCATGTTCCGAAGACACGTGTGATATCCATTTCACCACGAGACCATTTATTATAATTATTTATTATTGAAATTTTCTAATTTTTGAATGAAATCTTTAATAATAGGATCTCTTTTTATTTCATAGACTATTTTAATTGGGTGCCTATTTTTACCTGAAGCCCATTTCATATCATCTAAAAGAATTGGAGATGGAATTGTTTTAGTTGGTGCCCAGTCTTCGTTTAATACATAACCAACAGCTGCCATATCCCAAATTTCCTTTGACCAACCTTTATGGATACTATTGTACTCTTTAAATCGCATTGCAAGAAATTTACCGATTTCACCTTGAGGTTCTATGTATTCTTCTATTTCTGGAACTGTTGAAATAAGATGTGAAGTTACTCCCTTACAAGGAACCATAACCAGAGAAACGCCGCTATCAAATAAAACTTGAGCACCTCCAATATCTTGCTTCAAATTGAATTCCAAATTTTGTGGCCAATAAAGCGCGTTACCTCCCAACCAAACTACAACAATTTTTTTTATAATTTCTGGCTCTTTTAACAAAGCAGAGGCAACATTTGAAATAGCCCCAATAGCCAATACGTATAGAGGATCTTCCTCAGAACATTTTAAAGCACTTTCAATGATGTTATCCGCTGCAGGTGAATTAATTGGTTTTTTTTCAAAACCTACATATCTTGTTGAGCCTTTAAAAACAAAATTATTTTTTTTAAAATTTATTTTTTCTAACAATCGATAGATTTCATCATAACTAAGCTCCATTCCCTTCTTTGGATTATCTGAACGATTATTCATTGAAAAAGGAGCGGCATTTATACTTTGCACTTCTATTTTTTCTTTTGAAAACAACATTTGCACTAAAGCAAACTGATCATCAATTTCATTGTAGGTGTCTGTATCAAGAATTGCTTTAATTTTCCCTTTTTTAAACTTAAGTTGTTTTAAAATATCTGAAAAATTTCTTTCTAAAAGCATATCTTAATTTACCAAGAACTATTCGGTTTTGTTAAAAATACCTCTTCTTCATTTGTTGATTTTCTATTTAGTATTTTATTTCTATGCGGATACCTTCCAAATTTTTTAATTGCTACGCTATGATCATTCCAAGCTTTTTTTATATTAGTATATTCTGGATGATTATTTAAATATTGATCGACTAATTTATGACCAAGCTCATGATCCATGATGTCCTCACTATGAATTAATGGCAGTAATAAAAAATGTATTTTATTAATTTCTAGGCTATCTAAATATCTTTTATTTATTGCTTCTTTAACAATTAAAACACACTTAGTATCCTGGTCATAAGCTTTTGAATTATTTCTGAAAAAATTTCTTGATAGTTGATCAAGTAATATAACCAAAGCTACACATTCTTCAGCATCATTTCTCCAATTATCATACTCATTATTAATAGCCTTAACGTAATCATCCATAAAACTACTTTTCAATATATTATCAAACTCATCATCTTTTTTAAACCACTGCTCAAGTGGAGTTTTAATGAAACAAAATTCTAGAATAGCTTTAGCTCTTTCATTAATCACAGAGCTGTAATATAAATATATATCTTCCAAATGACATTAAGTAATTTAAACAAATCCATTATTCATTGCAGAAAGTGTGAACGCTTAGTTAACTTCCGTGAAAAAATTGCTAAAGAAAAGAGAAAACAATATATCGATCAAAGTTATTGGGGTAAGCCCATTACTGGCTATGGAGATGAAAAAGCTAAATTATTAATGGTAGGTCTTGCGCCAGCAGCGCATGGAGGAAATAGAACAGGTCGAGTTTTTACAGGGGATAAATCTGCAGATTTTTTATTTTCCTGTTTATATAAAACTGGATTTGCAAACCAACCAGATTCAGTAGATAGAGGTGACGGTTTGGAACTTCAAAATATGTACTTAACTACTGCTCTTAAATGTGTACCCCCAGAAGATAAACCTACTTCACAAGAATTGAAAACATGTTTTAATTTTTTTAATCAAGAAATTGCTTTTTTAAAAAAAATAAAAGTCATTGTTGCCCTTGGTAAAATCGGTCATGATGCCTGTGTAAATTATTATAAGCAACAATATGAAATACGAAATAAAGATTTTATTTTTTCTCACGGATCTATGAATATTTTACCCGATAAGAAAATTTTAGTTGGTAGTTATCATCCAAGCCCACGAAATGTTAACACAGGAAGAATAGATAAGAGTAAAATGGTAAAACTTTTAAATAGTATTAAAAAATTGCTTTAAACATTAATGAAAAAATTTTTTTTACATGATCCTAATCTCTTAGTATACGGATTTGCCATGGTCTTCTTTGCAAGTTTTGGGCAAACTTTTTACATTGCATTATTTAACGATGATATTCGAAATCTATATAAAATAACAGATGGTGAGTTTGGATTAGTTTATGCCATAGCAACACTTGTCAGTTCATTTTTATTTATGAACTTTGCTAAATTAATAGATAAAATTGATTTAAGATTATACTCCATAGGTATTATTTTTGGTTTAGCTTTTGCCTGCATTGGTTTTTATTTTATTTTCAATAATATTTTTCATCTTTTTCTTATTTTATTTTTATTACGTTTTTTTGGACAGGGGGCTATGACACATGCTGGCTCAACTTCAATGGCAAGATATTTTTTAATTGATAGAGGTAAAGCAATATCTGTTGCAACACTTGGAGGAATGTTAGGTATAATGTTTTTACCAAAGATTGTCGTTAATTTGGACTCATACTTTAGTTTTAAAACTCTTTGGTTTTTAACAACTTTGACTCTTTTGATCTTAATTCCAATAATATACTTTATTCTTCATAATCAAAAAAGAAGGGATTCTGCTCTTCAAAAAAATATTGATAATGAGAAAACACATAAAAGTTGGACCATTACAGAAATTTTAAAAGACCGAGTTTTTTTCATTTATTTTCCATTAGCTGCAGCCTTTCCATTTATTGGTACTGGGCTAATGTTTCATCAGATTTATATTTTTGATGCTAAAGGCTGGACAATGGAAATGCTTGGGAACGGTTATATATATTTTGGATTATTTTCTATTTTAGGTTTATTAATAGGAGGCCCTTTAATAGATAAGATAAATACAAAGAAAGCAATACCTTTTGTGCTATTACCTTTGTTACTCTGTATCACCATTCTTTTTTTCTTTAATAATTATTGGTCATTCGTGCTTTACATGTCTTTATTTGGATTTAACCTAGGTTTATCAGCACCGTTTATGGGATCACTCTGGGCAGAAATTTACGGAGTGAAAAGTATTGGAACTGCTAAAGCTTTACTGCACGCAGTTGGGGTTTTTGCGAGTGCCTTATCGCCTGTAGTTTTTGGTTATATTATTGATTGGGGTTATGGAATATCACTTATATTTTTAATCAGCTCCATTATGATTGTTGTATCATCAATTTTACCTATAATTTATAAAACATGAATAAACAAATAATGGAGAGTCTTAATTTTCTAATCAAAGAATATAAAAGATTAAAAAAGAAAAAAGAAAATAGAAGCATCAGCAGTGGTGAACTAGAAACTTTAAAACAACTTGAACAGTACTTAGGTAAAAAATAATGTTTAATGTTATTGACCAATACAATAGTTTTGTTGAAAATAATTTTATTAAAAAAAATAAAGATCAAATTGAATTTTTAAAACAAGCAGATAATGTATGGTCATCTTTTAGTAAAACAAAGTTATTTTTTAAGGATAAAATTTTCGAAGGAATTTATCTTTATGGTCAAGTTGGAACAGGAAAAACATTTTTATTAAATTTATTTTATCAAAATACTAAGATTGGAAAAAAAATTCATTTTAATAACTTAATGAATGAAATCCATGAACAAGTTAAAAGATCAGAAAATAAAGAGCTTGCAATCGAAAACTATGTAAAAAATTTAAGTAGAGATTACAAAATAATATTTATTGATGAATTACATATTTTTAATATTGTTGACGCACTAATAATAAAAAAAATATTTAATTATTTTTCAAAATATAAAATATTTGTATTACTGTCGTCAAATTTTCATCCAGATAATTTATATAAAGATGGTTTGCAGAGAAATGACTTTCTGCCTTTTATTGATTTAGTTAAAAAAAATTTTTTTCTCTATGATATTAGTATTAAAACTGATTTTCGTCGACAAACATTAAATCAATCAAAGACATATTTCACACCTATAACAACTGAAACGTCAAATGAATTTGAAAAATTATTTAATCGCTTTGTTGATCCCTCCCATTTAACAACTGTAAAAATAAAATCTAAAAGTCGTGAACTAGAGTTTGATAAATGCACATCAAATCTAATGATGATAGATTTTGAAAATCTTTGTGAAGTAAATTTTGGTAATGAAGATTACAAAAATATTGCAGATAAATTTAAGTTGGTATTTTTAAAAAATGTTCCTGAATTTGATAATCAGAAAAAAGATGCGTGCAGAAGATTTATTGGATTAATTGATATGTTATATGAAAATAATTGTTCAATAGTAATTTTAGCTTCAAAACCTATAAATTCATTAAATAATATAAATACTCTAGCAGAAGAATTTAAAAGAACTGCTAGCAGATTATATGAAATGACTATAGTAAAACCAGATTGATGAAATACATAATCAGATTTTTAGTAAGCACTGTAGCTTTATTAACAGTAGTTTATTTTACTGCAGGCTTTTATGTTGCTTATCAAATTTTAAAAATAGATCCAACTTGTGGTTTACACGAAGGATCTCTTCCTAATTCATGGAGTACAACAGTTGACTCACATGAATATTCTATTCTTGCACGACAAAAAGTAAGAGAAAATTTTAACTTTAAAGACTATTATTTAGATGAATGGCAAGATGTATACTTTCAATCTCGAGACTCAGACATTAAGATTAATGGATGGCTGTTTAATTATTTTCCAAATAGACCAATTATAATTGTAACACACGGTATAAGCCCGAATGGTAAATGTAAGTCTGAAGCAAATCTTATTGCAAGTTTTTTAGTTAATAAAAAATTTAATGTTCTTACGATAGATTTAAGAAACTATGGCCAAAGTGATACTGTAAGTAGTTATGATGATTTAGGTTTAAAGTCATATAATGATATTCTTGGTGCATTTGATTTTTTAAAAAAAATTGGTTTCAAGTCTAATAGCATTGGATTACATGGAATATCTCTTGGTGCAAGCACATCTATTTTTGCAGCTTATGCAGAGCCGGAAATACGGGCAGTGTGGGGAGATAGTTCACTTGCTGAATTTAATATGATTTTAAAAGATGAGATAGCAAGATATGGTCTTGCTATAGAATTTGGGCCAGTAGTTAGTTTAGCAGGAAGAATCTTAACTGGAACAGATCCAAGAGAATTATCTCCGGCTAAAAAATTATCAAAGAACCAATATTATTTTTTTACTCATGGCGACTCTGATACAAGAATCTTAACAAGACACTTTAATTATTTTAAAGAATACACAAATCAAAATAAAATTAATGCTGAGTTTTGGTTAGTTGAAAACTCTTATCATGTAGATGCTATGTTTAAATATCCCGAAGTATACTCAAAAAAGATGGAAGAATTTTTTAATAAAAATTTAAAGTAGGCCGGACTCTAAAACTAGTTTGTACCTTGGCAGACACCTCTCTAGAATAAGAAACTCAACTAATTATCAAACGGCGGGTAAGATAATTAAAAATTCTTGGCGTTCCTCCGAAGCTAAGAAACGAGTATTATCCGGCTTATTAAGACTAATATCTATCTATTTAAAATTCAAGATTTTTAGTTAAATTTGGCATTAAATTTGGATGATTTTCATAAAATTTGGCACTTTTTATCAACATTTTACAAACTTCCGTGATAGTAAGAAAAAATAACTAAACCATTAATATTTTGAAATTTGAAGAAAAATACTTACTTATGAAACATAAAAAAATGAAAAAAATGACTGATAATAGACCATTATCACCTCACCTATCTATTCACAAAAGAGTACTTACAGCAGTATTTTCAATTTTTCATAGGATATCTGGAATAGGATTAAGTGTGGGTGCACTATTAATTTCAATCTGGTTTTTCTTAATTAGTTTTGGCCCCGAATTTTATATTTATTTTGAAATTTTATCTAAGAGTATTTTGTTCAAACTAGTTCTGATGATTTGGACTTTTGGTATTTTTTACCATTTATTTAATGGATGTAGAAAATTATATTGGTCATTCGGTATTGGAATGGAATTATCTCAAGTATATAAATCTGGTTATGCTGTAATATGTTTAACTTTAATTTCTAGTTTAGTTGTCTGGTACTTCGCATGAAAAATTATGCTTTTAAATGGTTAACTCAAAGAATTACTGCTTCAATTTTGATACCATTGACGTTTTGGTTTATATACTCTGCAATATCATTATCAAAGATGACTTACTCTGAAATAGAAATTTTTTTTCAATCCTATTTTAATGCATTCTTATTTTTTGTGATGATGCAATCTATGCTTCTGCATTCAAAATTGGGACTGCAAACAATTATTGAAGATTATGTCACATCTAAAAAGACAGCCAAATTCATTAAAGTATCAATAAATTATATTATATATTTTATCATGATTTTAATTACTGTTAACTTAGTGAGAATGGTTTTTTAGATGACTAATTCATACAAAATTATTGATCACCATTATGACGTTGTAGTTGTTGGAGCTGGAGGATCAGGACTGAGAGCTACGCTTGGATGTGCTGAAGCTGGATTAAAAACAGCCTGTATATCAAAAGTGTTTCCAACAAGAAGTCATACTGTTGCAGCACAAGGTGGAATTGGAGCAGCTTTAGGTAATATGGGTGAAGATAATTGGAAGTGGCATATGTATGATACAGTTAAGGGTTCCGACTGGCTTGGTGATCAAGATGCAATTGAATACTTATGTTCTAAAGCCCCTGAAGCAGTAATTGAACTTGAAGAATATGGCATGCCTTTTAGTAGAACAGATGATGGCAAGATCTATCAAAGACCTTTTGGTGGACACTTAACCAATAATGGCGAGGGAGCTCCTGCTATGAGAGCTTGTGCAGCAGCTGATAGAACGGGACATGCTTTACTCCATACACTTTATCAGCAATCACTTAAAAATAATGTAGAATTTTATATTGAATATTTTGTTTTAGATTTAATTTCTGATGATCAAGGTAATTGCATTGGTGTGGTAACATGGTGCTTAGAGGATGGATCAATCCATCGATTTTTATCTCATCAAACAATTCTAGCTACTGGTGGATATGGAAGAGCTTACTTCTCATCCACGAGTGCTCACATTTGTACTGGTGACGGTAGTGCAATGGCTTTAAGACAAAACTTACCTCTTTCTGATATGGAATTTATTCAATTTCATCCAACAGGAGTTTACGGTGCAGGAGTGTTAATCACTGAGGGAGCAAGAGGAGAAGGTGGATATTTAACTAATAGTGATGGTGAAAGATTTATGGAAAGATATGCTCCAAATGCAAAAGATCTAGCATCAAGGGATGTAGTAAGCCGAGCAATGACTATTGAAATTAGTGAAAATAGAGGTTGTGGAGATAATGCCGATCATGTGCTACTTCATCTTGAGCACATTGATGCTGATACATTACATAAAAGATTGCCTGGTATTTCAGAAACTGCAAAAATATTTGCTGGAGTTGATCTAACTAAAGATCCAATACCAGTTCTTCCAACAGTTCATTATAATATGGGTGGTATACCGACAAATTATAGAACAGAAGTTCTAAGGCCAACAAATGAAAATCCAGATAATGTATGTGAAGGTTTAATGGCTGTTGGTGAGGCTGCATGTGTTTCTGTACACGGTGCTAATAGATTAGGAACAAATTCATTAATTGATCTTGTTGTTTTTGGCAAGGCAGCTAGTCTAACATGTAAAGAAAAAGTAAAACCAAATTCTAAAAAAATTGAAATTACTAAATCAAAAACAGATAACATTATTGAGCGATTTGATAAGATTAGAAACAGCAAAGGAAACTCTACAACTGGAGAACTTCGTACTTCCATGCAACATATAATGCAGCAAAAATGCGCAGTATTTAGAACACATGATCTCATATCAAAAGGTATTGAAGAATATTCAAAAGTTGAGAGCTCAATGGATGACATAGATATTAAAGACAAATCATTAATCTTTAATACGGACTTGGTCGAAGCTTTAGAGTTACACAATTTAATGGCACAATCAAAAGTTACTCTTCATTCTGCGTTAAATCGAACTGAAAGTAGAGGCGCACATGCAAGAGAAGATTATAAAGAAAGAGATGATAATAATTGGTTAGTTCACTCTTTAGCCTGGCTAAACGATAAGGGAGATGTGAGTATGGGTTCCAGAGGTGTTCATATGAATACTCTAACTAATCATGTTCAACCAATACCACCTAAAAGAAGAGTTTACTAATGGCTCAGTTTACACTCCCTGCTAATTCAAAAATAACTAAAGGGAAAACTCACCAATTAAAAGAACCTGCAAATGATCCAAAGAAACTTGCAATCTACAGATGGGATCCCGAAGATGATAAAAATCCTAGGATAGATAATTATGAGATAGATCAAGAAAAGTGCGGCCCAATGGTGTTAGACGCACTTATGAAAATAAAAAACGAAATTGATCCAACTTTAACATTTAGAAGGTCTTGCAGAGAAGGAGTTTGTGGATCCTGCGCTATGAATATTGATGGTGTTAACACATTAGCATGTTTGAAAAGTATGTCTGATGTTAAGAATGAAATAAAAATTTACCCTCTTCCACATATGCGTGTAGTAAAAGATTTAGTTCCTGATCTTAGTAAGGCTTATGAACAACTGGCTTCCATTAAACCTTGGTTACAACGTGAAAAAACAAATGAAGAAAAAAACTCAGGAGACGAAAAAAAACAATCACCAAAAGATAGAGAAAAACTAGATGGTAAATGGGAGTGTGTATTATGTTTTTGCTGCACTACTTCTTGTCCAAGTTATTGGTGGAATGGAGATGAATATCTAGGACCTGCAGTCCTTTTACAAGCAGCAAGATGGGTAAGTGACTCTAGAGACTCAGAAAGAAAAGAGAGATTAAAAGCAATAAATGATTCATTAAAACTTTATAGATGTCATTCAATAATGAATTGTACTAGGTCTTGTCCTAAAGGTCTAAATCCAGCCAAAGAAATTGCTGGACTTAAAAAGGCTATTGTTACAGAATTGTAATTAAAGTATAAAACTTAAATGAGAAAAAAAATTGCTCTTATTGGAGCAGGCAATATCGGTGGGACTTTAGCACAACTTGTTAGTTTAAAAGAATTAGGTGATGTAGTTTTATTAGATATTTTTGAAGGAATGCCTAAGGGTAAATCTTTAGATCTTGCTCAGTCATCTTCCATTGAGGGATTTCATGCAGATTTTAAAGGTACTTCAAATTTTAGAGATATCAAAAATTCTGATGTAGTAATAGTTACTGCAGGTTTTCCAAGAAAACCAGGCATGTCCCGAGATGATCTTGTAGAAAAAAATTCTATTATTATTCAAAATGTAGGGAAAAATATTAAAAAATATTGTCCAAAAGCATTTGTTATATGCATTACTAATCCACTCGATGCAATGGTAAGTGTCCTTCAGAAATCATCAGGCCTTAAAACAAATATGTGTATTGGTATGGCAGGTGTTTTGGATAGTGCAAGATTAAAATACTTTTTATCCAATGAGTTTAATGTGTCAATTAATGATATCAGCGCTTTTGTCTTAGGCGGTCATGGAGACACGATGGTTCCGCTTATGCGATACTCAACAGTATCAGGTATTCCTGTACCTGAATTAATAAAGATGAAGTGGACAACAAAAAAAAATATTGACAAAATTATTCAAAGAACACGTGATGGTGGTGCTGAAATTGTAAAACTCATGAACACATCTGCCTATTATGCACCAGCTTCTTCAGCTATACAAATGGCAGAGTCATTTTTGTTAGATCAAAAAAGATTATTACCATGTGCTGCATATCTTAATGGTGAATATGGAGTAAAAGGACTATATGTTGGAGTTCCAGTTATCATTGGCAAAAAAGGTGTTGAAAAAATTATTGAATTAAAACTTAATAATAATGAAAAGAAAGAATTTAATCATTCCGTTAAAGCAGTAAAATCATTAACTACATTGTCTAACAAGCTTCTAAATAAGAAAAATAAAAAATAATTGTATTTTTCATCTAATCTAACTATTACCTTTTTATCAAAATGAATTTGCATGAATACCAAGCTAAAGATCTACTAAGAAAATACAATCTACCTATACTTGAAGGCAAAAGTTACATTGAAAATGTTGATGATTTAGAAAAAGATTTACAAAATATAAAAGGACCACCCTGGGTTATCAAATCACAGATACATGCTGGAGGAAGAGGAGCAGGGAAATTTTTAAAACCATTTAATTCAAGAGGTGGAGTACAAATAACAGAATCAATTGATGATGCACAAAAAATTGCAAAAGGAATGATGGGTAACATATTGATTACAAAACAAACAGGTAATGATGGAAAGTTAGTAAATAGAATTTATTTAGAAGCTGGATGTGAAATTGATAGGGAATATTATTTAAGTATTCTTCTTGATAGGAATCAATCAAAATTAATGATGATGGTATCTGATGCTGGTGGTGTAGACATAGAAGATGTAGCTGAGAAAACACCAGAAAGAATTCAATATGTTTATTTTGATAACTTAGAAGATTTTACAATTAGTGATAGTCTTCAAAATAAATTAAATTTTTCTATTAATGAGTTTAACCAATTTAAAGAAATTGTTTCAAATTTATGTAAGGCCTATGTCGAAATAGATGCTTCTTTAATTGAAATTAATCCTCTTGTTGTGACAAAAGATGAAAAACTAATTCTTTTAGATGCTAAAATTAATATTGATGATAATGCTCTGTATAGACAGGCTGATATTGAAAATTTAAAAGATACCTCAGAAGAAAATGATTTAGAACTTGAAGCTTCTGAAAACGATATGGTTTACATTAAACTAGATGGAAAAATAGGCTGTATGGTTAACGGAGCTGGGCTAGCTATGGCAACTATGGATATTATTAAACAATTTGGAATGGAGCCAGCCAATTTTTTAGATTTAGGTGGTACAGCAAATAAAGAAAGAGCCATTAAAGCTTTCAAGATTATTCAATCAGATAAAAATGTGAAATCTGTCTTCATAAATATTTTTGGAGGAATCATCCATTGTGATATGATTGCTAATGGCATCATTGATGCAATTAAAGAATTAGATTTTAAACTTCCTGTTGTTGTACGTTTTCAAGGAACAAATTCTAAAGAGGGAAGAGACATTATAAATAATTCATCATTAGGATTAATTTCAATTGATGATTTTTCAAATGCAGCTCAGAAAGCTGTGGAGTTATCAGAATAGTGTCAATTTTAGTTAATAAAAATACAAGACTTATTTGCCAAGGCTTTACCGGTTCACAAGGAACATATCATTCTGAACAAGCTATAGCATATGGTACAAACCTTGTAGGTGGTGTAACGCCTGGTAAAGGAGGGCAGACCCATTTAAATTTACCGGTGTTTAATACTGTTGCGGATGCAGTTAAACAAACTGAAGCAAACGCAACTGTCATTTATGTGCCTGCTAAGTTTGCTGCTAAAGCAATCAATGAGGCTTTAGATGCAAATATTGAATTAATTGTTTGTATTACAGAAGGTATTCCAGTCTTAGATATGATTGATATAAAAAAAAGAATTATTAACAATAAAACATATTTGATTGGGCCAAACTGCCCAGGTTTAATAACACCTTCCGAATGCAAGATTGGTATTATGCCTGGTTTCATCCATAAAAAAGGTAAAATAGGTATAGTGAGTAGATCAGGAACATTAACTTATGAAGCTGTTGCACAAACAACAGAGGTAGGATTAGGTCAATCAACATGTGTTGGTATTGGTGGAGACCCAATACATGGTATGGATTTTGTAGATTGTATAAAGTTATTTTTAGAAGATGATGAAACCGAGGGAATATTAATGATAGGTGAAATTGGTGGCGAAGAGGAAGAAAATGCGGCAGAATTTATTTCAAATTCAAAAAGAAAAAAACCAGTTTCAGCATTTATAGCTGGACAATCTGCCCCTAAAGGAAAACGTATGGGTCATGCAGGTGCTATCGTTTCAGGCTCAAAAGGTACAGCACATTCCAAAATTAAATCTTTAGAAAATGCTGGAGTTTTGGTGTCAAAATCCCCGGCATCATTAGGAAAAACTATGAAATTAGCAATGCAAAATGGGAATAATTAGTTTCCATTAGTATGATTGTTATGCGAAATGGTTTTAGTTTAATAGAAATCTATGAATGATACTTTCTTAAATAGCGCTAATGCTCCATATGTAGCCGAACTATATTCTAAATTTAGAAATGACCCTGAAAGTGTGGATACAACTTGGAAAGATTTTTTTAATAATTTAAATGAAGATGACTATTCTGTTCTTAAAGATTTTGGAGGACCAGAATGGAAAGAACGTCCATCAAGTATAATAGATAAAAATTACATAACTAAGGTTATAAAATCAAATGCGAATTACAATTCTGAGGAATTTAGAATATCAACCTTAGATTCAATTAGAGTATTAAGATTAATCAGAGCTTTTAGAATTAACGGACATTTAATTGCAGATCTTGACCCCTTAGGAATATCTGAAAGAGAGTATCCTCAAGAATTAGATTATAAAAGCTACGGTTTCAATGAATCAGATTTAGAAAAAGAAATATTCATTGATGGAAGTTTAGGTTTAGAAAAAAGTAAATTAAAAAATATTATTAAAATATTAAAAGAAACTTATTCTGCTTCAATTGGTGTTGAATTTTTACACATACAACAAGCTGATCAAAAACAATGGGTCCAAGAAAGAATTGAAGAAGTAAGAAATAAAACAAATTTTACAAATGAAGGAAAAAAAGCAATCTATAAAAGATTAGTTGAATCAGAACTATTTGAGCAGTTTTTAGATAAAAAGTTTTTAGGTACAAAGAGATACGGTATCGAAGGTGGTGAAGCGATGATACCTGGGATAGAGCAAATTGTTAAACAGGCATGTTTGTCTGGAATTGAAGATATTATTATTGGAACAGCTCATCGAGGGAGACTAACACTTCTATCAAGTGTTTTGGAAATGCCTTACAAAAAAATATTATCAAAATTCCAAGGATCTTTAAACGATCCAAATGAGGTACTAGGTTCAGGTGATGTAAAATATCATTTAGGAGTTTCTGCTGATCGTGAATTTGAAAAAAAGAAAATTCATTTATCGCTCACTTCTAACCCATCACATTTAGAAGCAGTTAACCCAGTTGTGGCAGGAAAAGTAAGAGCTAAACAAACTTTAGCTAAAGATAAAACAACAGATAAAGTTATAGGTTTGTTAATTCATGGAGATGCAGCAATAGCTGGACAAGGAGTTGTGGCCGAAACATTTGCTATGTCACAATTAAGAGGGTTTAAAACAGGTGGTACCATTCACTTTGTAATTAACAATCAGATAGGTTTTACAACTATGCCACAATATGGACGATCAGCACCTTATTGTACTGAAATTGCAAAAATGGTCCAGGCACCAATATTTCATGTTAATGGTGATGACCCAGAAGCAGTAGTTCATGTTTGTAGACTTGCAACGGAATTTAGAAATAAATTTAAAGTCGATGTTGTTGTAGATATGTTTTGCTACAGAAGATCAGGACATAACGAAGCTGATGAACCTTCTTTTACTCAGCCACTAATGTATAAGGCTATCAAAAAACAAATTACTACAAGAAAAAAATATGAAAAAAAACTAATTGAGAATAATACTCTTTCAGAAGAAGAATCTAGAGACATTGTAGATTCTTTTAAAAATTTTTTAGATAAAGAATTTGAATCAACTAAAAATTATAAACCAAATAAAGTAGATTGGTTAGAGGGAACTTGGACAGGTTTATCTACTGCAACATTTGATGCAAGAAGAGGAAAAACATCTGTAAAAGAAAAAACATTAATTAACGTTGCAAAAAAAATTCATCAAATACCTGCAGATTTTAATGCGCATAGAAGAATAAAAAAAATTTATGGAGATCGATTAACAAGTGTCATCAATGGAAAAGGTATTGATTGGGCAACCTCTGAAAGTTTAGCTTTAGCGACACTTTTAGATGAGGGATACGGTGTTCGAATATCTGGACAAGATGTTGGAAGAGGAACATTTAGTCATAGACATGGTGTACTATACGATCAAGAAAACGAAAATCGTTTTGTTCCATTAAGACACTTTCAAAACAAACAAGGTTACTTTGAAATTATAGATAGTTTTTTATCTGAGTTTGGTGTTCTTGGTTTTGAATATGGATATTCGCAAGTTGATCCTAAGACACTTGTTATATGGGAAGCACAGTTTGGTGATTTTGCAAATGGTGCACAAATTATGATTGATCAATTCATAAGCTCTGGAGAAAGAAAATGGTTGAGAATGTCTGGTTTAACGATGCTTCTTCCCCACGGACATGAGGGCCAAGGTCCTGAGCATACAAGTGGAAGATTAGAAAGATTTTTACAGATGTGTGCAGAAGATAATATGCAAATTGTTAATTGCACAAGTCCTGCTAATTATTTTCATGTTTTAAGAAGGCAGCTACATAGAAACTTTAGGAAACCTCTAATTATATTTACACCAAAATCTACACTTAGACATAAATCTAATGTTTCTAATATTGAGGATTATATTAATGGATCAACTTTCCATAGAATTCTTACTGATAAATTATCTCTTAAAGAAAAAAGGAAAAATAAAAGATTAATCATTTGTTCTGGCAAAATATATTTTGAACTTGCAGATCACATAGCAAAAAATAAAATTAAAAATCTCTCCATAATAAGATTAGAGCAGATTTATCCATTTCCTTACGAAAACTTTAGAGATGAATTAAAACAATATACAGATGCTGAAATTATTTGGGCACAAGAAGAGCCAAAAAATATGGGTGCCTGGGGTTTTGTGAAAGGTAGATTGGAAAGTGTTATGCAGGAAGCCAAAGTTAAACAAGAAAAAATATTCTTTGTTGGTAGAAGTCCAGCTGCGTCTCCTGCCGCTGGTTCTTTAGAAAGACACTTAAGTAACCAAGAAACTATTATAAAAATGGCAACTGAAGATTCGATTAGCAAAATTATCAAATCTTGGGCAGGTATTTCAACAAAATTAAAGACTAATCTGCCAATTGAATAAATTGACGTAAATGTTATTAAGCATTTAATTAATGAGCACTGAATTAATAGTTCCAACACTTGGAGAGTCAATTACTGAAGCAACTGTTTCAAAATGGCTTAAGAATATAGGCGATAATTTTGAAGCTGATGAACCTTTAGTTGAAATTGAAACTGACAAAATTACAGTTGAAGTACCAGCCCCTCATGCAGGATCTCTAAAAGAAATAAAAGTTTCTGAAGGCACTGACGTTGAAATTGGAGGTATCTTAGGAATCTTAGTTGAATCAAAAGGCAAAACATCAAGTCTTAAAAAAACTGAAACTAAAGAGGAAAAAGTAAAAGAAGAAGTAAAAGAAGTAAAAGAAGTTAAGGTTGAAACAAAATCTTCGCCTGCCAAATCTTCACCATCTGCAAGAAAAATAGCTGAAGAGAACAATATTAAACTTGAAGATGTTACCTCATCCCGTTCTGATGGAAGAATTAATAAAGAAGATGTAGTTTCTCATCTCTCTTCTTCAAATAAAACAACCACTAACAAAGGTGAAAGAGAAGAAGTTGTTAAAATGTCAAAAATCAGACAGACAATATCTAAACGCTTAAAGGAGGCTCAAAATACAGCAGCCATACTTACAACTTTCAATGAAATTGATATGTCAAAAGTTATGGAAATTAGAAAATCAAAAAACCAAGAATTTCAAAGTCGGTATGAGGTCAAATTAGGTTTCATGTCATTTTTTGTAAAAGCTGTAGTAAAAAGTTTGCAAGAGTATCCCGCTGTTAATGCTGAAATTAAAGATGAAAATATAATTTATAAAAACCATTTTGATATAGGTATAGCAGTTGGAACTGAAAAAGGAT
Source organism: uncultured Alphaproteobacteria bacterium (assembly GCA_902522865.1). Lineage (GTDB taxonomy): Bacteria > Pseudomonadota > Alphaproteobacteria > HIMB59 > CACPNW01. The sequence continues at coordinate 51,259 of CABYXC010000002.1, forward strand.
TAGTTGTACCAATACTTAAAGACGCTGATCAATTGAGTTTTGGAGAAATAGAAACTAAAATCATTGATCTTAGCACAAAAGCCAAAGATGGAACTTTAACAATGGACGATTTGACTGGTGGAACCTTTACAATTTCAAATGGGGGAGTTTATGGATCAATGCTCAGCACCCCAATAATCAACAGACCTCAATCTGGGATTTTAGGGATGCATAATATTCAAAAAAGAGCAGTAGTTGTAAATGATGAAATAGTAATTAGACCAATGATGTATGTTGCATTAAGTTACGATCACAGAATTATTGATGGAAAAGAAAGTGTTGGATTTTTGGTGAAAGTGAAAGAACTTCTAGAAGATCCATCCGAATTAGTATTAGGAATATAAAATGGAAGATTTTGATTTAATAGTAATCGGGGCGGGACCTGGCGGATATGTAGCTGCAATCAGAGCAGCTCAACTTGGAATGAAGGTTGCTTGTATAGAAAAAGAGCCATCACTTGGTGGAACTTGTTTGAACATTGGATGCATACCTTCTAAAGCATTATTAAATTCATCAGAAAAATTTGTTGAAATTTCAAATCATGCTGCAGAGCATGGCATAAAAACATCAAAGATAGATTTAGATTTAAATGTTTTGATGGATCGCAAAACTAAAATTGTAAAAAAACTTACAACAGGGATTGGTTTTTTATTTAAGAAAAATAAAATAACGCATATTCCTGGCATTGCCTCGTTTGTAGATAAAAATACTATTTCTATTACAAATGGAAAAAATGAAATAACTGCTAGTGCTAAAAATTTTATTATCGCAACAGGATCATCTTCGATTGAAATACCAAATATTCCTGTCGATGAAAAACAAATAGTATCTTCAACAGGTGCTCTTTCCCTATCTAAAATACCAAAATCACTCCTAGTTATTGGTGGTGGATATATTGGATTAGAGATGGGTTCAGTATGGAGTAGATTAGGTTCAAAGGTAACAGTTGTTGAAGCTCTTGACAGAATTGTTCCAACTATGGATGGTGAAATTGCTAAAGAGTTTATGAAAATGTTAACTAAACAAGGATTAGAATTTAAATTATCGCATAAAGTGAGTTCTGCAAAATCTGGCAAGTCTGGTGTAGATGTTGAAATGGTAACATCAGATAAAAAGAAAATAAAAGAAAACTACGAAATAGTTTTAATGTCAGTAGGAAGAAAACCAAACACAGATGGACTGGGTCTCGAAAAAATTGGTATTAAATTAACCGAAAAAAAATCCATTGAAATTAAAGATAACTTTCAAACTTCTGTTGAGGGAATCTATGCAATCGGCGATGTAGCGCCGGGACCAATGCTAGCACACAAAGCTGAAGAAGAAGGAGTTGCTTGTGTTGAATTTATAAATGGTCAAAAACCTCATATAAACTATGACGCTATACCAGCCATTGTTTATACCAATCCAGAGATTGCATCTGTAGGTAAAACAGAAGAACAACTCAAGCAAGAAAAGAAAGACTTCAAGGTTGGAAAATTTCCTTTTATGGCAAATGGTCGTGCACTAACCACTTCAGCATCAGAGGGATTTGTTAAAATTTTGGTTGATAAAAAAACAGATGAAATCTTAGGCGCTCATATAATTGGTCATGATGCTGGACAATTGATTGCAGAAATTGTTACAACAATTGAATTTGGGGGCAGCGCAGAAGATATTGCTAGAGTGTGTCATGCTCATCCAACAACTAGTGAAGCAGTAAAAGAAGCAGCTCTAAGCGTTGATGGTAGAGCAATTCATATTTAATATTATTTAATTCAAATAGTTTAAATATATTTAAAAAAGTTAATATAAATATTTTATGTCTGACGAAAAATCATATTTTAAGGCACTCTTTTCTTGTTTTCAAAATGCATATATTTTCTTTTTTACACTTGGAATAGCTTTTGTTTATGTGCCATGGAACTTAGATCGTTTAAATCTTAAAGAAACTGATTTAGGATTGTGGTTGTTTATTTTTGGAGTAACTAATCTAATAAGCAATCAAGTTACAGGTAGAATTATTGTACCTAAAATTGGTACTAAAAATATAATAATGATAGGCACTGCAGTTCTTGCCTTCTGTCCTTATTTTCTTCTTACAGTAAACTCATATCTAAATTTTATGCTTGTTGCTTTACCATTCGGAGCAGGAATTGGATTTATGATTCCAAGTAATCAAACCCAAATTTCAAATATAGAGAGTAAAACAAATAAGATTTATACACCAATGTACCAAGCATTCTTTAGTGCAGGCTCTCTTTCAGGTGCATTAGCTGCAGCATATTTGATACGCAATGAAATACAACCTGAAGATACTTTTCTTGTAATGGGTATAGTTATTATTTTATCAATAACTTTGATATTTTTTTTTAGCTTACCAAGAAGTGAGGATATGAATGATCCAATAGATAAATTCCAATTTCCAAAAAAAAGAATTTTAATATTTGGAATTTTACTTATGTTTAATTTTGCAACAATAGGAATTATTATTGATTGGTCCTCTTTATGGTTAACTAAAGATTTAATGGCCCCACTTTTTTTAGGTGGTCTGGTTATTGTTTTTTTTAATACTGGAGAAATCATAGCTCGGCTTACAGCTAGTTTTTTCATTAATAATTTAGGAGAAAAAATAGTTGGTGGTCATTTATCAATTTTAGGCGCTGCAATTCTGTTTGTTAGTATTCTAACTGGTAATTTATATTTTATAATTCCTTCGTTAGTAATTTTTGGTTTATTTACTGCAAATTTTATAGCTATTGTAATTAGACAGGCAATAATTGTTTCTTCAGATCCCATTTCTCTAACGGTTTCAAATCTTACAACGTTGGGTTTTTCTGGTTTTATATTTGGCCCTGCAATTGTAGGGTATACTGCTCAATATATAGGTTTAACATTTAACATGTATCTACTTTGTGTCATTTGGGGATTTAATGGCTTATGTCTTATTTATCTTATGAATAAGAAATAATAATAATTTCTTGCCTAAATTTTAAATTTAAAAAAATTACACATCTCCTAAATCCATACCTTTTTTATATTTTTTTGATGACCTTTTTACAATTGCTTGACCACACCTCATAACTTTTCTTTTATGATCAAAAGTCATTTTTGGCTCTCCATGTAATTTCCAGCCATTAGATAATGCCTCTGTTACTCTTTGACAAAAATCAATAGTATCATCATCTGTAATAAATCTATAACCTTTCATTTATTCTCCTTTAATTTTTATTTTATATTCAATAAATTTATTTCTATAATTTTAATTAAATATTCTACAAGATCAGTTTGCATATCAATTGTAAATTTATTTTTATCTTTTGATCCCATTGCCAAGATAATACTATCTTCATGAAATTTAATTTTTAATAATATATATGATTTTACTATTGCTGATTTATTAGGAAAAAATAAAAGTAAACCTTTTGGATTTTGATTTAAATTTGTAACCATTTTGTTTTTAAAATAACTATTTACGATTTTAGTATCAAGTTGAGACAAGTTTTCTGCATTAATATTTTCATTTGTAACAAAACAATTCATTTCATCACAACCTAAAATTATTTTTAGATCATTTTTAATTAAGCTTATTAATTTTGGTAAGCTTTTAATATTTAAAATTCTAATTGTAGATTTAAGAATTCTTTTCTGAGCATTTAAATGACTTTTTCCTGCAAGTAGTACTCTTGTCATTTGATTTTGTAAGTCTATATTTTGTTGAGATATTTTTTTGTATCTATAAGCCTCCAAATCAATAACCTTATCTGAACTATTATCTAGATTTGGAAAATTTAGTTCATTAACTAACTCTGAATTTTTAATAAAAAAATTTTTATTTTTTTTTAAAAAATTTATTATTTCTTTTTCTCTAATTTCATCTTCATTTGCCATGATGATTATTTTGGCAAAATTTGTTGTCCTGTTTTTGCCCAATCATCAAGAAATGCTTTAAGCCCTTTATCTGTGAGAGGGTGCTTATATAATTCATGAATAACTTTTGGCGGCAAGGTTGAAATATGTGCACCAATCACAGCAGCATCAATCAAATGTTGTGTGTTTCTTACCGAAGCAACTAATACTTCAGTATCAAAACCATAATTTTCATACATTATTACTATATCTGAAATTAGATCCATACCTTTTTCACCAATATCATCGAGTCTTCCCACAAATGGAGAAATAAATGTTGCACCAACCTTAGCGGCTAGTAATGCTTGAGCAGCACTAAAACACAACGTTACATTTACCATGATATCTTTTTCTCTAAGAGCTTTGCATGTCTGAAGACCAGCAGGTGTGAGAGGAACTTTTACAGCAACATTCTTAGCTAATGATGCTAAGTATTTACCTTCTTCAAGCATCTTGTTATATTCCGTTGCTGTCACTTCTGCACTTACTGGACCAGATACTATTGAACAAATTGTTTTAATTGTTTCACCCATATCTTTACCACTTTTTGCAATTAGAGAGGGGTTTGTCGTAACACCGTCTATTAATCCACTAGGCATTAACTCTTCGATCTGAGGTATATCGGCAGTGTCTATAAAAAATTTCATTGTTTGTTGTATACCATATACAAGTTATTTAGAAAGTTAACATATAAAAAATACATAAATATAATGTTGTACGATGTAGTAGTAACAAGACCTTTCGACAAAGTTTTCACTTATTCTTCAACAAATGAGCAACTTGAAATTGGTCAAGTAGTTTTAGTTCCATTTGGAAAAAAAATAGAAGCTGGAATTATTTGGAAGAAGAATGTAAAAAATCCTGGATACGAAATTAAAGAGGTTACAAAAATTTGTAATGATCTTATCCTTCAGAATTCTTCAATCGATTTTATAAATTGGATCGCAAGCTATACTTTAGCTCCACTAGGAGCGGTTTTAAAATTATTTCTTATTAATAGTGACACAGTTGAATTTGATAAAGAAAAATTAGATAGTTTCAATAATACCGAACCTTCTTTAGTGACCTTGAGTGAAGAGCAAGCAAATTCATTTAAAGAAATCACCCAATCATTTAACAAATCAAACAAACCTGTTTTATTAGAAGGAGTAACAGGCTCTGGTAAAACTGAAGTATATTTTGAAATAATAGATAAATTTTTAAAAGAAAAAAAACAAATATTAATAATGGTTCCAGAAATTAGCTTAACACCGCAATTAGAGACAAGAGTAAAGAAGCGTTTTGGAATGGAAGTGTGTTTATGGCATTCTAAAATTACAAAAAAAAATAGGCAAAAAATTTGGCATAAATGTTTTGCAGGAGATCCAGTTATTGTTATTGGTGCTCGTTCAAGTTTATTTCTTCCTTATACAAACTTAGGATTAATTGTTGTCGATGAAGAACATGATTCTAGTTATAAACAAGAGGACAATATACGTTACCAAGCTAGAGATCTTGCAGTTGTAAGAGCTAAAATTGAAAAAAATTTTATATTATTAGCCTCGGCAACACCATCTTTAGAAACAATAAATAATGTTAAAATTAAAAAATATGATCAAGTCTATTTATCAAAACAATTTTCTGGAACTCCATTACCTGAAATTTCTATAATTGATTTAAATAAATATAAACTTGATAAAGATAAATGGATATCACAATCAATTATAGATTCTATTTCACAGTGTTTAGACAATAAGGAACAAATTCTTATTTTTTTAAATCGTAGAGGATATTCTCCATTAACCTTATGTAACAGTTGTGGATTCAGGTATGAATGTGATCAATGTTCATCATGGATGGTAATGCATCAACACAAAAAAGTTTTCTTATGCCATCAATGCGGAACTATAAAAAAATTAAATTTAGATTGTCCTAAATGTAATGAAAAAGATAGTATAAAATTTGTTGGTCCTGGAGTTGAGAGAGTTGCAGAGGAGTTAAAAGAATTCTTTCCTGGAAAAAATATTTCCATCATGTCTAGTGACAATGTTAACACACCAAACAAAATTAAAAAATTTATTACTGATATAAACAACAAAGATATAGATATAATTGTAGCCACACAAATTATGGCAAAAGGATATGATTTTCCAAATTTGTCATTAGTAGGAATCGTTGATGCAGACGCAGGTTTATTTGGTGGTGATCCTAGAGCTATAGAAAAAACTTTTAACCTACTTCAGCAAGTTGGAGGAAGAGCTGGTAGAGGAAAAAAAATTGGTAAAGTTTTTCTTCAAACATATTTTCCAGATCAAGAAATAATTAAGTCGATTCAACTTCGAGAAAGAGAATCTTTTATTGAAAGAGCTTTAGAAGAAAGAAAGAATTTTAATATTCCTCCTTTTGGTTTTATGACTTCAATAATTCTTTCTAGTCATACAAAAGCCTTAGTTCTTAAACATGCTTCAAGACTGGCTCAACAAGATCAAAATAGTAAAAATATTAAAATTCTAGGTCCAGTTGAAGCTCCAATTTTTCTGCTTAGAGGACAATATCGATACAGAATATTATTGAAGAGTAATAGTAGAAAAAATCTGAATAAATTCACAAAAAAAATTGTCGAAAACACTAAATTACCTTCTTCTGTAAAGTTAATTATTGATGTCGATCCCTATTCATTTATGTAATTTACCCACAATTTTAAAAATATCTTCAATTTAACTCATTTGACGCACAAACTGACAGTTTACCTACTTTTTCTGATGTGTTAATAGCCTATCTCTAAACTTCTTATGAACTTAATTTATGGCATCTAATACATTGTCTGGAGACCTAATATCTGAAAGGTACGGAGCAGCTCTCTATGATCTTGCTTCTGAAAAAAAATGTATTGATAATATTCTAAATGACTTTGGATTAGTGCAAAAAGCATTGAAAGAAAGTTCAGAATTGAGACAAGTAATTAAAAGTCCATTAGTAAATTCAGATGAGAAGCTTAATATTTTGTTGAAATTATTTTCTAAAGCAAATTTACATAATCTTACGACAACTTTTTTAAAAGTTCTTGATAACAATAAAAGAATTTCAAATATCGGTTCTATTATTTTACAATTTAAAAAAATAAACTCTGAAAAAAGAGGTGATATTACTGCTGACATAACATCAGCAAACATATTATCTGATGATGAAAAAAATAATATTACAAATCAACTTAAAAAATCTTTAGGTGAAAAATTATCTCTAAATTTTGATGTTGATGAAGACATTATTGGTGGTTTAATTGTTAAGGTTGGTTCCAAAATGATTGATACATCTATAGCTAATAAAATTAATAAACTTAAAATTGCAATGAAGGGGGCATAATGGAAATTAAAGCTGCAGAAATATCTTCTGTAATTAAAGACCAAATAGCTAATTTTGAAACTAAAGCGGATGTTGCTGAGGTTGGAACAGTACTAAGTGTTGGAGACGGAATTGCACGTGTGTATGGTCTTGATCAAGTACAAGCTGGAGAGATGGTAGAATTCCCAGGCGGCATTAAAGGTATGGCCCTCAACCTTGAAATGGATAACGTTGGTGTTTCAATCTTCGGTGATGATACTGGAATTAAAGAAGGTGATACAGTTAAACGTACAGGAGAAATTGTTGACGTTCCTGTTGGAAAAGAATTGTTAGGACGTGTTGTTGATGGTTTAGGAAATCCTATTGATGGTAAAGGTCCTATTCAATCTTCTGAAAAGAGAAGAATTGAATTAAAAGCCCCAGGCATTATTCCTCGTCAAAGTGTATCTGAACCTATGCAGACAGGTATTAAAGCACTTGATGCTCTTGTTCCAGTTGGAAGAGGACAACGTGAATTAATCATTGGTGACAGACAAACAGGTAAAACTGCTGTTGCTATTGATACAATCTTAAATCAAAAATCTGTAAATCAATCAGATAATGAAAAAGAAAAGTTATATTGTATCTATGTCGCAATTGGTCAGAAAAGATCAACAGTTGCTCAAATTGTAAAAACACTAGAAGATAATGGTGCAATGGAATATACAATTGTTGTATCTGCAACTGCATCAGAGCCTGCACCGTTGCAATTTTTATCTGCTTATACTGGCTGTACAATGGGTGAGTATTTTAGAGATAACGGTATGCATGCATTGATTGTTTATGATGATTTATCAAAGCAAGCTGTTGCTTACAGACAGATGTCTCTATTGTTAAGAAGACCTCCAGGACGTGAAGCATATCCCGGAGATGTATTTTACATTCATAGTCGTCTTTTAGAAAGAGCTGCCAAAATGAGTGATGAACATGGCGGTGGAAGCTTGACCGCCCTGCCAATTATTGAAACTCAAGCAGGAGATTTATCTGCTTATATTCCAACAAATGTTATTTCCATTACTGATGGACAAATATTTTTAGAAACAAACTTATTTTTTGCTGGTATTCGTCCTGCGATTAACGTTGGTCTTTCTGTAAGTCGTGTTGGTTCTGCAGCTCAAACAAAAGCAATGAAAAAAATTGCTGGTCCTGTAAAACTTGAATTAGCTCAATATCGTGAGATGGCTGCTTTTGCACAGTTTGCATCAGACTTAGACGCTTCAACGAAACAATTACTTGATCGTGGTGCAAGACTAGTTGAAATCTTAAAACAAGGTCAGTATTCACCACTAACGGTTTCAGAGCAAGTTGTATCTATTTATGCTGGTGTGTGCGGATATCTTGATAAAGTTGCAGTAGGCGATGTAGTCAAGTTTGAAGCAGAAGTTTTAAATGAGATTAGAACTAAGCATAGTGATTTATTAGACGCAATTGCCAATGAAAAAGAATTATCTAAAGAAAATGATGATAAATTAAAATCAATCTTAGATGATTTGGTTGGAAAGTTTGCAAGTAACTAACTTATGCCAAGTTTAAAAGATATCAAAACTCAGATCAATTCAGTTGGATCTACAAAAAAAATTACATCAGCAATGAAAATGGTTGCTGCAAGTAAATTACGTAGATCACAAGAAAAAGCTGAAGCAGCAAGACCATATTCATCAAGACTAGAGGAGATGCTTTCCTCTCTTGCATCATCTGCTGCATCTGGGGAAGGTATAATTAAACTCTTAACGGGTACTGGCAATGATCAGAATTATATCGTAGTTCCAGTAAGTGCTGATAGAGGTTTATGTGGTGGATTTAACAGCAGCATAAATAGAGAAACTTTTAAGTTAGTTAAATCACTTGAGGGTAATGGAAAAAAAGTTCAACTAATGCCAGTTGGGAAAAAAAGTAGAGACTTTTTTAATAGAGTAATGAAGAATCAAATTATAGAGAGTTTTGTCGACTTAAATGTTTCAAGTACTGGTTACGAGTCTGCATTAAATATTTCTAATAAGCTTCAAGAATTATACTTTGAGAGTAAATTTGATAAATGCATATTAGTTTTTAATAAATTTAAATCAGCTATTTCTCAAGAAGTAACACAACAACAATTAATACCATTAGACGTTTCAAATTCTGAAAAGGAAGAAGAAAAAGAAAATTCTTCAAATGCAATTTATGATTATGAGCCTGATGAAGAAACAATTTTAAAGGATTTACTTCCAAAAAATGTTTCTATTCAAATATTCAAAGTACTTTTGGAAAGTGATGCAGGGGAGCAGGGAGCAAGAATGGCTGCAATGGACAACGCAACCCGAAACGCAGGTGAAATGATAGATAGTTTAACGTTAAAGTATAATAGAACGCGACAAGCATTCATTACAAAAGAATTAATAGAGATTATTTCTGGAGCTGAATCAATATAAAGGGGGATATATGGCTAACAATTTAACTGGAAAAATATCACAAGTTCTCGGAGCTGTTGTTGATGTAGAGTTCGATGGTGAACTTCCTGCAATCATGAACGCTCTAGAAGTTGATAACAACGGAACAAGATTAATGCTAGAGGTTGCTCAGCATTTAGGAGAAAATGCTGTTCGTACAATTGCTATGGATACAACAGATGGACTAGTTAGAGGTCAAACAGCTACTGATACAGGCGCCCCTATTTCAATGCCTGTAGGCCCGGAAACTCTAGGTAGAATTATGAATGTTGTAGGAGAGCCAGTTGACGAAAGAGGCGACATTGGAACAAGCAAATCTTATCCTATTCATAGACCAGCACCAGAGTTTGTTGATCAATCTACAGAAACTGAAGTTCTGGTAACAGGAATTAAAGTGGTTGATCTACTAGCACCTTATGCAAGAGGTGGTAAAATCGGATTATTTGGCGGAGCCGGAGTTGGTAAGACAGTTTTAATTATGGAATTAATTAACAACATTGCCAAGGCTCATGGAGGATATTCAGTATTTGCTGGTGTGGGAGAAAGAACGCGTGAGGGTAATGACTTGTACCACGAAATGATTGAATCAGGAATTATTGACTTAAAAGGAAAAGATTCAAAAGTTGCACTTGTTTATGGTCAGATGAATGAACCACCAGGAGCAAGAGCTAGAGTTGCTCTTTCAGGATTAACTCAAGCAGAATACTTTAGAGATGAAGAAGGTCAGGATGTGTTATTTTTTGTAGATAACATATTTAGATTTACCCAGGCAGGCTCTGAAGTGTCAGCTCTTCTAGGGCGTATCCCATCTGCAGTTGGTTATCAGCCAACACTTGCAACAGATATGGGTGCTTTACAAGAACGAATCACAACTACAAAAAAAGGATCTATTACATCAGTACAGGCAATATATGTTCCTGCAGATGACTTAACTGATCCTGCACCTGCAACATCCTTTTCACATTTGGATGCAACAACAGTTCTAAATAGAGCTATCTCTGAAAAAGGAATATATCCAGCAGTTGATCCATTAGACTCTACTTCTAGAATTTTAGATCCACAAGTTGTTGGTGATGATCATTATAGAGTTGCTAGAGAAGTACAAAGAGTTCTACAAACATATAAAAGTCTTCAAGATATAATTGCTATTCTAGGGATGGATGAGCTTTCAGAAGAAGATAAATTAACAGTTGCAAGAGCTAGAAAAATAGAAAAGTTTTTGAGCCAACCATTTTTTGTTGCAGAAGTCTTCACAGGCTCTCCTGGAAAATATGTTGATCTTGAAGATACCATAAAAAGTTTTGATGGACTCGTAAAAGGTGAATATGATCATATGCCAGAAGCTGCATTTTATATGGTAGGTGGTATTGATGAAGCTATTGAAAAAGCTAAAAAATTAGAAGCTGAAGCTGCATAATGGCAACAATTTCTTTTGATTTAGTTTCTCCAGAAAACCTCATCTTTAATGATGATGTTGGAACTATTATTGTTCCAGGTAAAGATGGTGATCTGGGTGTCTTACCTGGACATAGTCAAGTAATGTCCTCATTAAGACCTGGTAGAGTGATGGTTTATAGTGAGGATAAAAATTTAGTTAAATCATTTTTTGTATCAGGTGGTTTTGCTGAAATTAATCCAGAGAAATGTATCGTTCTTGCAGAAAGTGTAGTTGAACTAAATTCTTTAGACAAGTCTTCAATTGAAAAAGAAATTGAAGAATTAGGTAGTAAGGAAAGTAAAGAGTCAGAAGAGCAACTGTCGATAGCAAAAGCTAAATTAGAAGCTATAACTGTAAGTTTTTATGATAAGATTTAATTTCTAGAATTAACAGAGTCTATTAAATTTTTTGCATTATTATAAAAAAGATCCTGCTTTTCACTTACCGTTATTTTGCTATTTCGAATTCCTCTTTTCATTGCTCTTAATTGTTCGTATCTAATAAATGTCATTCGATCATCACAATGACTTAGAGCTAAATTATGATTATCAGAATTTATTGCAGACCAAGCTTTCCCAAAAGTAATATATTTCCCTCTCATTCTCCCTATCATATCATCAGATCCATACATTATTTTTTCAAGACCAACACCTTGATACAGAGCATCAATTGAATCAGATTCACATACTGTAGAACAATCATACCAAATATTTTTTAAATCTCTAATTTTCTTAATTCCTTTTTCTAACGCCCAAGCAGAATAACTTCTAGCACAGTGAGCAAGTATCCATTTAACGTTAGGATATTTATCACTCAAATAAATTAGGTCATTAATATTATCATCATCGGCAATTGCATCCTTTTTTGCTAAATGCATCATAATGATAAGTCCAAATTTATCTGCAATTTCTATTTGCTCTTCAGTTATAAAATCTAAAATTTTGCAATTAATTGTATCCTTTGTTTTTGAATAAAATCTATATGGTTTAAAGCCTTTAATGTTATTTTTTAATAAAAGCCCTTCAATATAATTTTTATCCATATTTGGGTTAATTAAAATTAAGCACTTATTTTCAGTAAGTGTTTTAGTTTGTTCTAAAATATATTCATTTGAACCTTCAAAGTTACATGGATATTTGAATGGAAAAGGAAAACTTAATCTGTTTACAACTCTATTAGGCATAAGTAATTGATCTACTTGATCTGCAAATCTCATAGATACTTCACTAAAATATTTTCCTTGAAAATTTCTTTCACCAATATCTTTTTTAGGATCTTGATTAAAGCTCCATTTATAAATATGGGTATGAACATCAAAAATATTTTTAGGAACAAAGTTTTCTAACTCTTCATCCCATATTTGTTTATCTAAGCTTGTGATTATTAATTCAGGATTTTCATTAAACATCTGTTAGAACTTTTTTAAATTCACTTTGAATTTTCTGATAAACATTTTTTTTAAATGGCACTGCATTATGAGTAATTTCGTCGTAATTCATCCATTTCCAATCACTAAATTCAGGATTTTCTGTTCCTACATTTATATCTCTATCATCTCCATTAAAGTTAAATAAAAACCATTTTTGAATTTGACCCATATACTCATTTCCCCAGGGTAAAGTGCTTAAAATTTCACTTGGTATGTCATAGGATATCCATTCTTTAGATGAAGCAATTAAGGATGCTTTATTAGTTCCAATTTCTTCCATCATTTCTCTCCAAACTGCTTCTTCAGGATTTTCATTTTCATCAATACCACCTTGCGGCATTTGCCAATACCCGCTGGGATTATCTAATCTTTTGCCAACTAAAACCTGATTTTTTGTGTTGAGAATCATCATTCCCACACATTTTCTATATTTTTTTTGCATTTTATTCTTGAATTTCATTAAAGAGACTGACACCTTGTACAAGATCAAAGGCTCTACGAAGTTGATAATCAAGCTCTAAACGTTTTTCAAATTCACTTAATTCATTATCTTCATTATCTTCTAATTCTTCTTCGTTATTTTTATCAAGGGAATCTTTTAAATCTGACTCAGAAAATCTTTTATAATTAAAAGATTCAAATTCTCCTTGCTCAATAATTATATCTGGAACAATACCCTTACCCTGGATTGATTCACCTGAAGGGGTATAATATCTAGCTGTAGTTAATCTTATACCAGTGAGATTATCGCTATTTGAAACTTGAAAGGGAATTATTGTTTGTACTGATCCTTTACCAAAAGATTGTGTGCCTATAATGATTGCTCTTTTATGATCCTGTAGGGCGCCTGCAACAATTTCAGATGCAGATGCAGAACCTCCGTCAATAATTACAACAAGTGGTTTACCATTAGTTCTATCAGACTTCTTTGCGCGATATCTTCTAATATCTTTTTTATCTCTACCTCTTGTTGAAACAATTTCTCCTCTTTCCAAGAATATATCTGTTACCTTAACTGCTTGAGTAAGAAGACCGCCTGGGTTAGACCGTACGTCTAAAACATAACCTTTTATTTGGTTTTCTTTTTCAATTTTTTTTATTGCATCAAGAAGGCCACTTTCTGTTTGTTCGTTAAAAGATGTTATTCTCAAATATCCAATATTATTAAGTACTTCACTTTTTACTGATTTAATTTTTATATAATCTCTAATAATTTCAATCTCAAAGGGCTCAGTATTTGCTCTCGAAATAGTAATTACTATTGGTTCACCTTTTTTACCTCTCATTAATTCAACGGCTTCATTTAGAGTTAGACCAAAAACAGGTGTTTCATTTATTTGAATAATGTAATCACCTGCAAGAACTCCAGCTTCATATGCTGGTGTATCTTCAATCGGCGCAATGACTTTTACAAAACCCTCTTCCATGGTAATTTCAATACCTAATCCCCCAAATTTACCCTCTGTATCCATTTGCATTTCTTGAAATACTTCTTCATTCATAAAACCAGAATGAGGATCTAAACCTGACAACATTCCATCAATCGCTTTTTCAATTAACTCTTGATCCGTAACCTCTTCTACATAGGATGATCTTACCCTGTCGAATACCTGCCCAAATAGATCTAAATATTTATATTTTTCTTCTTCTGAAGAAGATCCATATGTTTTAGGTGCAAGAAGTATAATCAGGGTGAGCAGTAGTATTACTTTTAAAAATGCATTTTTTGAAATTATCATATATTTTAAGCTAGTTTAGTTTGTGAAGAATCAAAGCTAACTTCCCATAATTTTTCTAAAGCGTATAATTCTCTAATTTCTTGTCGAAACAAATGAACAATGATCTCACCTGCATCAACAATTATCCAGTCACATTGAGGTCTTCCTTCAGGATTCGGACATTTTATCCCTGCTTTTTTTAATTTTTTTACCATTTCGTCTGCTGTAGCATCTGAATGTCTAGTTGATCTACAGGTAGCAATCACAAAGGCATCAGCAACGGATGATTTGTTTGATAAATCAATAACTTTTATATCTTCAGCTTTTGCATCACTTAGTATTGATATAATATTTTCTGTCAATGAAGTAATTTTATTAATATTTGCCTCTTAATTTATTTCTTTGATTTCTAATTTCAGATGATGAAATTTTAATTTCTTTATTTTGTATCAAAGTCCATGCAGGAGTTTTTTTTGAAACATGTTCTATGTCTTGCGCTATATATTTATGATGAATAAATTTTTTTGCTGCAACACTTTTCAAAGCATTTGTATTATATCCATGTCTTCTGAAAATAACAATAGAGATAATATGAAAAATTGATTGCCATTTTTCCCATTCGTGAAAATTAACTAAATTGTCTGCACCCATTAACCAAAAAAATTTAATATTTTTATAATATTGAATAAGAAATTTAATTGTTTGATAAGAATATTGAGATTTAATTTTTTTTTCTACTTCTAATATTTTTATAGGAAAATTTTTTGTAATTTGTTTACAATTTTGTAATCTTTCTTCGTATGTTGCAGGTTTTGAAATCTTCAAAGGGTTCTGAGGTGTAACTAGCCACCAAATTTCATCTAGATGTAATACTTTTTTAGCTTCATTTGAAATAAATAGATGCCCTCGATGTGGCGGATCAAAAGATCCTCCCAGAAGTCCAATCTTTTTCAATTAAGGTCTTTCCTGACCATTACCATTAACTACATATTTAAATGTAGTTAAATGTTTTGTTCCCACTGGTCCTCTTACATGTATTTTGTCTGTTGAGATTCCTATCTCAGCACCAAAACCAAATTCACCGCCATCCGCAAATTGCGTAGATGCATTTTTAAGTATTATTGCGCTGTCAATTTTATTATAAAATTTTTCAAAGGTTTTTTCACTTTCTGTAATTATACTTTCTGTATGACCAGAAGAATAATCATTTATATGCTTAACTGCTTCATCAACTCCTGAAACAATTTTTACTGATAAAATTTTATCTAAATATTCTAAAGACCAATCTTCTTCACTTGCAGTTTTAAAATCACTATCTAAAGACTGAATATATTCATCGCCTCGAATTTCACAGTTTACTTCTTTTAGAGGTTTTAATATTTTCATTGCTTCGTCTTTAATTTTTTCATCAATTAAAAGTGTTTCTGCAGCACCACAAATTTCAGGACGCCTCATTTTACTATTAAAAACTACTTTTTCTGCAATGCTTAAATCAGCATCTTTATCTACATACACATGACATATACCGTCTAAATGTTTGATAACGGGTATTTTGCTTGCTGAATTAATTTTTTCAATCAAACTTTTTCCACCTCTAGGAATAATGACGTCAACATAATCTCTCATGCTTAGTAAATGATCAACCGCTTCTCTTTCAGGTGTATTAATCATTTGGACACAATGTTCTGGGAGGCCAGCTTCCGTGAAAGCATTTGTTATATTATTTACTAACTCCTTAGAGGAATAAAAACTATCGCTACCACCTCTTAAAATTATACAATTGCCAGATTTTATGGAAAGACAAGACGCATCAACAGTGACGTTCGGTCTGGATTCATAAATCACACCTAATACACCAAGCGGTGTTGAAATTTTACGAAACTGTAAACCATTAGGCCTTTCCCATTCTTCTAATGTAATGCCAATTGGATCTGGTATTTCGATTATATCTTCAATTGATGTAATCAATCCATCAATAGATTTTTCAGTTAATGTAAGTCTATTTATTAAAGGCTTAGCTAAAGATTTTTTTTCACCATTTTCTAAATCTACTTTATTTGCTTCAAGAATTTTATTTCTATTTTTATCTAAATTTTTAGTGAGTTTTGTTAAAGCAAGATTTTTTTGATCACTGCTACAGACTTTCATATTTAGAGAGGCAGATTTTGCTCTTTTGCCTAATTCAATAATATTATTTTCAATACTCATGTAGAAAGCTTAACTAAATTATCTTTATGTACCACTTCCTCTCTTCCTTCGAAACCTAAAACTTTATAAATTTCTTTACTTTTCTTTCCAATAATTTTTTTTGCATCATTAAAATCATAAGCAGATATGCCAATTGCTACCTTCTGACCATTCTCAACTAAGATAGATATTACATCACCTCTTTTGAACCTTCCCTTAATATCTATTACACCTGCAGGAAGAAGACTTTTATTTTTCAAAATTGCATTTTGAGCCCCTGTATCAATAATAATCGATCCTGATGGTTTTAAATGATTTAATAACCATTTCTTTTTGGACGAATTTGTAGAAGTTAAGGGATAAAAAATTGTTGAATTTTTTTTATTAATATTACTGATTGGTCTGTTTTTATTACTATTAGTGATTATTGTAGCACAACCGTTTCCCACACATATCTTTGCTGCTAAAATTTTTGTGGCCATTCCTCCGCTACCTAGTTCAGAAGATTGATAATTACCAAGTTCTTCAATTTTTTTATCAATTTTAAATACCTCTGAAATTTTTTTGACATCCTTATCTTTTTTTGGATTACCTTGATATAAACCATCAACATCACTTAATAAAATTAATAAATCAGCTTCAATCATTTGTGCTACTCGGGCTGCAAGTCTATCATTATCACCATAGCGAATTTCCTCAGTAGCAACAGTGTCATTTTCATTAATGATTGGGATTATGTTTTTACTTTGTAATGATGATATTGTATTTCTAGCATTTAAATATCGTCGCCTTTCTTCACTATCTTCTAATGTTAATAAAATTTGAGAAACACCTATCTTGTATTTTCCTAGTTTATTTCGCCATTGATGGGCTAATTCAATTTGACCAACTGAAGCTGCTGCCTGTTTATCTTCTAATTTTCTTAACTGTGTATTTGAAATACTTTTCGCGCCTAAAGCAATAGCGCCAGAACACACAATCACAATTTTTTTTGTTTTATTCAATTCCGCAATGTCTTTACATAAATTATCTAACCACTTAGATTTGATCTTTTTTGTTTTTGAATCAACAATTGAATTTGAACCAATTTTTACAACTACTTTTTTATATTTTTTAATCATTTGTGATTTCATTATATTTGAATAAATAATCAATTAGATCATCTATACCGTCATTATTAAAACTTGATATAAAAAGAATATCAGAATTTAACTTTTGATTGATCTTAATTTTTTTTTCCTCTAAATTTTCATGAAGTAAATCAACTTTGGTTAAAACAATTATTTCTTTTTTTGAAGATACTTTTTCACTATATTTTGAAATTTCGTTTCTTACTGTAATATAGTTTTCGTACCAATTTTCATCATTTATATCTACTAAATGAAGTAAATATTTACATCTCTCAATATGTGCTAAAAATTTATCTCCCAAACCTTTTCCCTCATGCGCACCTTCAATCAACCCTGGGATATCTGCTAATACAATTTCTTTATCAAAGCGCTTCACGGTACCAAGCACAGGATGTAAGGTTGTAAATGGATAATCCCCAATTTTTGGGTTAGCATTAGAAATTGTTGATAACAGAGTTGATTTACCTGCATTAGGTAAGCCTATTACTCCTATATCTGCAAATAATTTTAGTGATAACCATATCCATCGCTCTTCTCCTAATTCACCTTTTGTAAATTTTCTTGGAGCTTGGTTAACTGATGATTTAAAATGATTATTTCCTAAACCGCCATTACCACCCTTTAATAAAATGTATTCTTCATCAATTTTTGTTAGATCAGTTAGCAATACCGTTTTATCTTCATTGTAAATTTCTGTTCCAGGTGGAACTTTAATAACCATGTTACTTCCATTTGCTCCCGTTTGATTTTTCCCTCTTCCATTTTCACCTTTTTTTGCTTTAAAATGTTGTTGGTATCTAAAATCAATTAGTGTGTTTAAATTATCATCCACTTTAAAAATAATATTTCCACCTTTGCCTCCATCGCCTCCATTAGGGCCACCAAACTCAATATATTTTTCCCTACGAAAACTAGCGCAGCCATCTCCACCATTACCAGATGCAATATATATTTTTGCTTGATCTAAAAATTTCATAATAAATTTTTAATTAATTAGGATTATTGTTCTGTGGGAACAACTGATACAAAAGTTCTTACTCTTGTTTTTTTAAAAGCTACTTTTCCATTTATTGTAGCAAATATTGTGTGATCTTTACCTATGCCAACATTATCACCTGGATGAAACTTTGTGCCTCGTTGCCTAATAATAATGTTTCCTGCTATTACGTTTTCACCGCCAAATTTCTTAACCCCAAGTCTTCGACCTGCCGAGTCTCTTCCATTCCTAGAACTACCACCTGCTTTTTTCGTTGCCATTATTTATCTTCTTTTTTAGTTTTAACAGTTTTTTTAACAGTTTTCTTTACTGATTTTTTCTTAGTAGGTGAAGCTTTATTTACTGCTTTTTTTGCAACTGTCTTCTTTTTTGCAACTTTTACTTCTTTAGAGTCAATTTTTTCTTTACTAACTTTAGTTTCAGTTTTTTTAACTTTTTTTGTTTCAGGTTCAGCAGTGGACTTTTTTCCACCATAAGAAATTGATTCTATTCTTAATACAGTTAGATATTGTCTATGACCTTGTGTTAATCTGTAATTTTGTCTTTTTCTTTTTTTAAAAACTATTATTTTTTTATCTCTGATTTGATCAACAATTTTTGCTTCAATTGAAGCATCTTTTAGTAATGGCTCGCCTAAGCTATTTGTGCTTTGATCACTGATCGCTAACACATCAGTAATAGACACTTTATCACCTTTGGATCCCTCAAGTTTTTCTACTTTAAGTATCTGACCAGCTCTTGCTGAGTATTGCTTTCCACCAGTTTTGAAAATTGCTAACATATCTTTTGATGGCGGGGTTTATAGTGAACTATGCTAATAGTCAAATTAAAAATATGGCGTAAATACTGGAAATAAAGACCTTAAAAGCTATCCTTTGCTTTTCGCAAATAGGCAAATAATTCAAAGTCTGTAAAACCAAGCTCTTTCTTAATTATAGTACCTAATTTTGAATTTTGATTCAGGAATAAGTTATATTGTTTTTCATCTTCTAATAAAAAAGGTACGGATTTTCCTTTATTATTTAAATCATCATTAATTTTGTTTCTAACTGTCAAATAAGCACTTTCTTTTTTGAGTGTTTTCTCAAGAAAATTTAAATTGCCTATTGTATATTCATGACCACAAAAAATAATTGTATTATTACTTAACTCATTGATTTTTTTTAAACTGTTAAACATTTCATTTAATGTTCCTTCAAACACACGACCACAACCAAGTCTGAATAGTGTATCTCCACAAAATAAAATACCATTGTTTTCATCATAGTAAATTATATGATCTAATGTATGCCCAGGTGTTTTTATTATTCTAAATGTATTTAAGCAGGAGTTGACTTCATCTCCATCACGTAAAACGAATCTTGTATTTTCAATCTGAGAACTTGGTGAGTGTATATTAACTTCTGGAAAAGCATTAAGTATTCCTTTTACACCTGATGTGTGATCTTTATGATGATGTGTAATAAATATATCTTCTATGGTTAAATTGTTTTCAAGAGCATAATTTAATATAGGATTACTATCAGCAGGATCTATAACACAGCTCTTAAGTGTGTCATTATATAAAACAAAAGAGTAGTTATCTTTTAATTGATTTATAATTTCAACTTTCATCTAATAACTAATTTGCAATAACAGAATTTTTTGCAAAAACTTTTTTTGATGATTTAATTTTTATTGGTTCAAAATTTTTATAACTTAATAAAAAGATAGCTTCGTGAGTGAAAAAATTAACTCCAGTAACTGATTCACTTATATCAAATTGCTTACCTTTTGATGTTAGTCCAATACTTTTTTCAATCACAATATTCATTTCATTACACAAATTCAAAAAATCCTTAATTGTAAAAAAATGAATGTTAGGTGTGTCATACCATGTATAAGGTAAACTTTCTGTTACCGGCATTTTTCCAGACATTAAAAGCTGTAATCTTATTTTCCAATGTCCAAAGTTAGGAAAAGAAACTATTGCTTTTGATCCTATTCTTAATAATTCAGACAGAATATCTTTGGGCTTCATCATTGCTTGTAAAGTTTGACTTAAAATTACATAATCAAAACTATTATTTGAATATTGGGACAAATCTAATTCGGCATTTCCATGTACAACATTGAAACCTCTTGCGATAGCATTTGCAGCTAGATCTCTATTTAATTCAATGCCATGAGTTATCGCATTACGATTATTTTCTAATTGTTCCATAAGACCTCCATCACCACATCCAATATCTAAGATTTTTCTATCTTCTGCGATAAGTGTTTCAATAAGAGACCAATCTTTTCTTATGCTATTAATTTTATTCATCTATCTTCGCAAAGTTTTTTGTTAGGAAACCTTTTATTACATCATCTAACTGCGGTTCCTCTAATAAAAAACTATCATGTCCTTTATCAGTATCAATTTCTAGAAAGCTTACTTCTCTTGATAGAGAATTTAATTGATTTACAATAATTTTACTTTCTATTGTAGGGAATAACCAATCTGAGGTAAATGAGACAATTAAATATTTTAAATGGTTATTTGGATTATGACTAAACTCAATATTTTTTCTAAATGTTTCATCATGATCAAAATAATCCATAGCCCTTGTTAAATAAAGATATGAATTTGCATCAAATCTTTCAACAAATGATTTACCTTGATATCTCAGATAACTCTCAACTTGAAAATCAGCATCAAATCCAAAAGAAATAATATCTCTTGATTGAAGTTTTCTTCCAAATTTTCTATGCATCGCATTTTCGGATAAATATGTGATATGAGCAATCATTCTTGCTACTGATAGACCTCTTTCAGGCACTTCATTATTTTCAAAGTACTTTCCATTTCTCCAAATAGGATCACTCATTATTGCCTGTCGCCCAACTTCATGAAATGCAATATTTTGAGCTGAATGTTTTAAAGCGCCTGCAATATGTATTATATTTAAAATTTTATCTGGAAAATCGATTGCCCATTGAAGTGCTTGCATTGCGCCCATCGAACCACCAATGACAGAAAATAACTTCTCTATATTTAAACCTTCAATCAATAAAGATTGAGCCTTCACCATATCTTTTATTGTTACGGAAGGAAAATTACCACCATATGCAACATCACTTCCATTTTGTAACTCTTTAGGACCAGTTGAGCCAGCACAACCGCCGAGTACATTTGAACAAATTACAAAAAATTTGTTTGTATCAATTGGTTTATTAGGCCCAACCATTCTAGACCACCAACCTTCTCTCCCAGTAATGGGATTATTCCCAGCAACATATTGATCTCCAGTTAAAGCATGGCAAACAAGAATAGCATTAGTTTTATCAGTATTTAATTTGCCATATGTTTTGAATGCTAGTTTAAAACTATCTATTGTATCTCCTGATTCTAGTTTTAAATTAATATTCTCGAAATAGGCTATTTCGCTTTCAAGTTTTGTGTCAGTAGTAAATTTTGTTTTCATATCTTTTTAGTCTAACACTATTTGAAAGAATGAAGGAGGAGTGTAAACGCTTTAGCTGATTATTGCTCCACCCGCAAGCTGTCTCAAATCGGTGATAATCGGTCTTATATTCATATATCTTTCTAAGTCAATAAATCGTCATTTTTTAAATTAAATACTACTTTATTTTGATTTATCGTAAGATAGTTTGTAAAGAAACGTCCAAAATTATGAAAAATAAAGAATTAGACAATTTAAGAAGCAAAATTAATAACATTGATGATGAAATTTTATCTTTATTATCTAATCGATCTAAAATTGTTTTAGAAATAGGAAAACACAAAAAAGATAATTCTGTTGTTGATCTAGATAGAGAACAAAAAATTCTCGACAGATTAAGCTCTAAATTTACAGGGTCTTATCCAAAAGATACCATTGTTAGACTTTGGAGAGAAATTTTTCAATCTTCTGAAAAGCTTCAGAAGTTAACTAAAGAAAATATTCAATCAAAAAGATCTATAGAAAACATTAATGTTTATAAAGGGGGTAAGGCAAAGTTAAATAACAATAAAAGAGTTATCAAACTTTCTTCAAATGAAAATCCTTATGGTGCTTCACCCAAAGCAATTGAATTATTAGAAACAAAAAATATTAATAATGATTTACATAGATACCCAGAAATTGATGGATCATCATTAAGAGAAGCAATAGCTAAAAATTTTTCTATTGATAGTAATAGAATTATTCTTGGCTCTGGCTCAGATGAAGTTTTATTATTTGCAGCTTTGGCATTTTGTCAAGATGGCGATGAAATTCTCCACGCAAACAATGGCTTTGAGATGTATTCAATTGTGAGTAAAGTAGTTGGTGCAGTTCCAAAAAAAATTAAGGAAGATGTAAATTTCAATTTAAATATTGAAAATCTTATAGATCAAACAAATGACGCTACTAAAGTAATTTATATTGCATCACCTAATAATCCAACTGGAACTTATTTGTCTAGAGACCAACTTGTTAAATTAATGAATAGTATTTCTAAAAATATTATAGTTGTTATAGACGGGGCATATGTCGAATATGTGCAAAAAGACGATTATGATAAAGGATTTAGTTTAACGGATGAATATGAGAATATTATTTTAACAAGAACATTTTCAAAAACATATGGACTTGCAGCTTTAAGAGTAGGCTGGTGTTATACCAGTCAAAAAATAGCTGATATAATTAATAAAATAAAACCTCCTTTTAATACGACAACTATTTCACAGTCTCTTGCAATTAAAGCTTTGGAGGATAAAGAACATATTGAAAACTCTGTTAAATTAAATTCTGAAATTAAAGATTGGTTTGAAAAAGAGCTCAAACTTCTAAATATTAAAACCAGACAAACTGAAGGTAATTTTACTTTAATTGAAACTTCAGAAGAAGAAGCTGAGAAAATTAGTAATCATCTTATGAATGATGGCATTATTATAAGGCGTTTAAATAGTTATAATTTGCCCAATTTCTTGAGAATTAGTATTGGTACAAAAGAAGAAATGAATTTGACAGTTGAAAGTTTGAAGAAATTTAATGTCTAAAATAACTTATGATTCAGCTCTGGTCATTGGTATGGGATTAATTGGATCATCCATAGCAAGGGCTCTGAAGGAAAAACAATTATCAAAAAAAATTTTTGCTATTGATAAGGACAGTGAGGTAATAAGTATTTCAAAAAATTTAAATCTTGTGGATGCAATAGAGAGTGATTTAAATAAATATAATCAACAATTTGATATTATTTTTATTTGTACACCTTTGAGTTCATATAGCGACATTTTTAAGCAATTGAATAGCTATGTTAATGAAACAACACTAGTAACTGATGTTGGTTCAACAAAAGTAAGTGTTATAGAAGATTTTAAAGAATCAATTAATAATAAAAAAATTTTATTTGTTCCTGCCCACCCTATTGCTGGATTAGAGAAAAGTGGACCAGAATTTGGTTTCGCAAAGCTGTTTGAGAATAGGTATTGTATTTTGACCCCAACAGAAACTCAGAGTGAGATAACAAGATCAATTTCAGATATTTGGGAGTCATTCGGAATGAATATAGAAATCATGGAACCTAAACGTCATGACAGAGTACTAGCTATGACATCTCATATTCCACAACTCATTGCATATTCTGTCGTAGGAACTGCAACAGAGCTTGAATCTCAAATGAAAGATGAAGTAATTAAATATTCAGCTGCAGGTTTTAGAGATTTCACAAGATTGGCAGGTAGTGATCCAGTAATGTGGCGTGATGTTTATGAAAAAAATAAAGAAGCCGTTTTAGAAATGCTTGGTCGTTTCAGTGAAGATCTACTTACTTATCAAAAAGCAATAAGAAATAATGATTTAAAATATTTGGAAGAAAAATTTATAAAATCAAAAGAAATTAGAAAAATTATTGAAGAGATTGGTCAAGCAGGAACTTTTGATCCCACAGAAAAGAATTAGTTATCCAATAATAAATTTGAAGCAGTTTCTATTCTATTCTGAACTTCGTTTAATAAAACTTTTTTATCTAAACCTTCATCAATTGTCGGTAAAAATTTTATAGTAATTAATCCTTTTTCTAATACCCATGATTGTTTTGGCCAACATAAACCTGAATTTAAAGCTACAGGAAGGATTTTTCTTTTTGTATGATTATAAATTCCAATAAAACCTGTCTTATAATCAGGTTTACTACCAGGCAGCTTTCTTGTTCCTTCTGGGAAAATAATAATTGAAGATCCAAAAGATAATTTTGATTGAACTTTTTGTAACATATCTCTCATAGCTTTTGTTCCACCATCTCTATTAATCGCAACCATATTAGACTTGAATAAATATTGTCCAAAAATTGGTATAAAGAAAAGCTCTCTTTTATGGACAAAGAAACAATCTTTTAAATAGTAATAGAGTGCGAGTGTCTCAAAAGCGGACTGATGTTTAGACGCAATTAAGACACTTTCTTTTGGAATATTTTCTAAACCCTCAATTTTATGTTTAATATTACAAATAAGATTAAGAAAAACAAAAATAACACGTATCCAAAGTTTTGTTGGATATTTAAGTAAATAACTCGGTAATAAGAGAAAAGGTAAACATAAAATACCCATCAACACAGTCCATATAACTAAGGAAATATAAAATATTATACTTTTTAAAATTAACATACTTAATGATTTTGTTTTATATACTAGCCTGACTGATCTATATATAATTTATGTTCATTGTTTGCTCTAATTGTGAATTCAAGTATTTAGTAAATTCTGCAGATCTTAAACCAAATGGTAGAATGGTTGAATGCGCAAATTGTAATCATCAATGGTTTCAAGAATTAGATGATACTGATATTACATCATCAGTCCCGTCTACAAAAAAAGAAGAATTAGATCAAAATTTAAAAAATAATAAACAAAAAGAAAAATTAGAAAAAGGTTCAGTCAGAAATTTACCAAGTACTGTTGTAAGACAAGAAAAACCAAGTGTTGTTAATTCAACCATAGTAATTGCTCTAGCTATAGTTGTAATTTTAGCAATATGGATTTATCGATCTTACGGTGAAAATACTTTTATTATTATTGATTTCTATATTAGGGAATTTTTCTTTAATTTAAATTTGATAATTTCAGACTTAGCTAAAATTATACACAATACTTTAAATTAGTTACAACCAACTCGGAATAATATCAGCTTCAATTGTTTTCTCAATTTTCTCTGGAGAATAAATAATTGCATAATTATCATTGTGTACTAAAATTTCAGAGGGCAATGGCCTGGAGTTATAATTTGAAGACATTACTTTTCCATAGGCTCCTGTATTTTTTATAACTAGTAGATTACCAATTTTTTGTTTAGCCAATTTAATATTTTTTAAAAAAACATCTGAACTTTCACAAATAGGACCAGCAATAGCATAATCCATAAATTCCTCTGAGTTTACATTTATCGCTGATATTTCATGATGTGCACCGTACATCGCTGGACGTATCAATGTATTCATACCAGCATCAACAATTAAATAATTTATACCTCCATTATTCTTAATTGTAAGAATAGAGGTAACTGTAACTCCAGCCTCAGCAATTAAATATCGACCAGGCTCAAACGATAATTCATAGTTTGTTTGCGTAAAACAATTATCAAGCTCTTCTTTTACCTTCTTGATATTAAAGTCAGGATCAGAATCTTCATATTTAACATGAAAACCTCCTCCCAAATCTACATGTTTAATATTAATACCTGATTCAATAAATTTATCTGCAGCCATTTTCATTTGAGAAAATGTATTTTTATAGGCCTCATTTTTACTAATTTGACTTCCAATATGACAACTAATACCAATTAAATTTAAACTTTTGCAACTTTTAACTAATTTGATAATTTTATCTATGTTATCGAATTCTATACCAAACTTATCAGTTTTTTTTCCTGTTGAAATTTTACTTAAAGTTTCACCATCAACATCTGGATTAAGTCTAACACCAATATCAACGATTTTATTTTTTTCATTTGCTAAATTATCGAGAAGTTTTATTTCTTCTAAAGATTCAGTATTAATTAAACGTATATTTTTATGTATAGCATAGAGTAAGTCTTGATCAGATTTTCCAACACCTTCAAAAATTATTTTATTTGGATCGAAACCAGCTTCCAAAGCTCTTTTTAATTCACCAACTGACACTACATCTGCTCCAATATCTAACGAGTTCATTAATTTCAAAATAGCTTGATTTGAATTAGACTTAATTGAATAAAAAATATTGTTACCTAATATTTCTTTAGTTTTATTAACTTGATTAATAATTTTTTCTTGTGAATACACGTAAAAAGGTGTTTCACAAACTTTCACCAAGTCATATAGAGAGGTGCCCTCAATATATGGGTCATTATTTTTATAAGTGAGCATTTATTCAGTGTTTATAATAACGGATTGTTGGCGTTTTTTCTCTTCTTCTAATTTCTCTAAACAGGCTTCATCACATGGATATGTAATTACCGATTTGTCTACTTGATCTTCTGGTAAACTTAAAGGACCAACTTTACCACAGCTAAAAGTAAACAACAAAGATGATAATAATATTAATCTGATCATTATAAGTATTTTTTTATAACAAGTTTTATTATTTTTTTAGTAATTTCAGGGGCTGTACCCCCAAAACTTGATTTTGATTTAACACTGTTGATAGTTGATAGCACTTTTTTTGCGTCAGCTGTTATATTTTTGTCAAATTTTTTTAATTCTCCAAGAGATAATGAATCTATGCTTCTATCTTGTTTTGAACAATAAGAAACAATCTTTCCTGTAACAACATAAGCATCTCTAAATGAATATTTAAGATTTTGAACCAACCAATTAGCCAAATCGGTAGCGGTTGCATTTGAATTATCAATCAACTCTTTCATTCTAATTTTGTTGTATGTAGATTTTGATAAAATTTCATTCATAACTTTTATACACAAAGAAACATTGTCGTATGAATTAAATGTTATTTGTTTATCGTCTTGTAAGTCTTTACTATAAGAAAGTGGTAACCCTTTAATAATATTAAGCATTGAACTTAAATTACTAATGATAATACTTGTTTTTCCTCTAACAAGCTCTGCACCATCTGGATTTTTTTTCTGAGGCATAATTGAACTACCAGTTGAAAGATCATCTGGTAAATTAATAAAATTAAATTGTTGATTTGACCAAAGTACTATTTCCTCTGCTATTTTTGATAAATGAACAGCAATTAGTGATAGAACAAATAAAAATTCTGTTACAAAGTCTCTATCTGAGACAGTGTCCATAGCATTTTTTGTTGGCTCTCTAAATCCCAACTCTTTAGTTGTATATTTTCTATCAATATTAAAAGAAGTCCCTGCAAGTGCAGCTGCACCTAATGGGTTTTCATTAAGACGATATAAACAATCTTCAAGTCTTGATCTGTCTCTACCAATCATTTCAACGTAAGCTAAAACATGATGAGCCAATGTTATTGGTTGAGCGATCTGTAAATGAGTGTAACCTGGCATAATTGTTTCAGTATTTTTTGTTGCAATATTAATTAAAGTTCTCTGAAATTTTTTTAGTTCACTATCTAAAATTTTAGATTCTTTTTTAACCCATAATTTTAAATCAGTTACTACCTGATCATTTCTAGATCTTGCAGTATGAAGCTTTCCTGCAATTTTTCCAATTTTCTTAAATAATAAACTTTCAATGTTCATATGAATATCTTCAAGTTTCTTTGAAAATACGACCTTGTTTTTTTCAATATCTCTTTCAATTGCTTTAAGTCCAGAGACTATTGCACTTTGTTCTTTTTTATTTATTATTTTTTGTTTACCGAGCATTCTAGCATGCGCTATTGACCCAGTTATATCTTCTTTATACAGACGTTGATCGATATCTATAGACGTATTAATTGCATCTAAAATCTCACTAGGTCCTTTTGAAAAATGGACATTTCTTGAAGGATTTTTTTTCATTTTGCGCGCCTATAAGAGATATTTATATTAATTTCCACCCTTATGCTTAAATTATTTTCATACGGCAAATTTTTCTTATATAAGCTCACCTTTATAGAACTCATATGAATATTAAAAAAGTAGTAGTAATAGGATCTGGCACCATGGGCAGTGGAATCGCAGCCCAAATAGCAAATGCTAATATTGATGTTACACTTCTAGACTTACCTTCAAAAGAAGGATCTAGAAACCAAATTACAGAAAACGCTAAAGAAAGAATTAAAAAATCACGACCTCCACTTTTAGTAGAAAAAAACAAAGCAGAATTAATTAAGGTTGGAAATATTGAGGATGACTTTAATGAAGTTGCAGAAGCTGATTGGGTTGTGGAGGCTGTTGTTGAGAGAATAGATATTAAACATAACATTTATGATAAAATTCAGACTACAAGAAAGAACAATTCTATAATTTCATCTAATACATCTACAATTCCATTGAAAATCTTATCTGCAAATATGTCAGATGAAATGAAAAAAAATTTTTGCATTACCCATTTTTTTAACCCAGTTCGATATATGGCATTGCTCGAGATAGTAACTGAAGAAGTTAATGACATTGAAAAAATAAATTTATTAAAACAATTTTGTGATGAAAAACTTGGTAAAGGTGTAATTATTTGTAATGACACTCCAGGATTTATTGGAAACAGAATTGGAGTTTATGCAATGCAAGTTGCTATGACTGAAGCTTTTAAAATGAAGATATCAATTGAAGAAGCTGATGCAGTATTTGGAAGACCAATGGGTATCCCGAAGACTGGAATTTTTGGGCTATACGATTTAATTGGTATCGATTTGATGGCTGATGTTTTAAAAAGTTTTATCAAAGAACTCCCAAAAGAAGATCCTTTCCACGAGGTTGCACAAGAAATTCCATTGGTCACAAAACTTATTGAAACTGGGTATACAGGAAGAAAAGGTAAGGGTGGTTTTTATAGAATGAATAAATCTGATGGTAAAAAAATTCTTGAAGCAATTAATTTAGAAACTGGCGAGTATCACCCAAGTCAGAAAATTAATTTAGGTATGGGAGATAAAATTGACATAAATAAACTCATTCAAAGAAAAGACAAATACGGTGAATATGCAAAATCAATTCTGACAAAAGTAATTAGGTATGCTGCATATTTAATCCCTGATGTATCATCAAAATATATAGACATAGATGATGCACTAAGATTAGGTTTTAATTGGACTGTTGGCCCTTTTGAAATGCTTTCAAATATTGATACAAAAAATTTTATTGATCAAAATACTGATATTAACTTCTTTAAAGATCTAAAGGGAGTTTTTGAATTTAATAAAAGACCTGGATATTTAGATTCAAGTATTGATAATTTAAGATCGTTAAATTTGCAAAAAACTTTTGAGAACCCTTCTGCTAATGTTAAAAATGCTGCATCATATCAGGTTGTTGAATTTACTACTAAGGCAAACGCTTTAGATACTGACTCTATGTTAGCTTTAAAAGAAGCTGCGCAAAATAATAAAAGCACAATTGTAATTAATGATGCAATGCAATTTTCTGCTGGTGTAAATTTAAATTATGTCATGGAATTTGCTAAAAATAATGAATGGTCTAAAATTGAAAAATTTATAATTGATTTCCAACAAACGTGTAAAACAATAAAATATGCAGATAAGCCTTTTATTGCTGCCCCATCAGGACTTGCTATTGGCGGTGGTTTTGAAGTGGTATTGCATTGTGATTATAACGTTGCTCATACAAATGTTGTTCTTGGACTAGTTGAATCTTTAGTTGGACTCATTCCTGCTGGTGGGGGTTGTAAGGAAATGCTGTGGCGTTGGTTACAAACTCCAAAAGGTAAAGAAAATTCTGAACATGCGTCTATGAAAGTTTTTGATCTTATTGGTTATGCTATTACTGCTACCTCACCAAATGAAGCGCTTCCAAATCAATTCTTTTTAGAAAAGGATAAGGTGGTAATAAATAGAGACAGACAATTATCAACGGCTATCGATTTATTAAATAATATTGAGGGAGGTTATGAAAAACCATCTCAACCTAAATTCAATTTAGGCGGTAGTGCTGTCAGAGATAAAATGTTTGAAAAACTTGAAGCACTATATAATGAAAATAAAATTTTAGACCACGGATTAGAAGTAGGTAAGCAAATTGCTTTTGTACTTAGCGGCGGAAATACAAATATTGATAATGAATTAAGTGAAGATGATCTTTATAATCTTGAATTGGAAGCTTTCATGAGACTTATCCAGATGCCTAAAACTCAAGAGCGAATAAAACATACACTTGAAACTGGAAAACCATTAGTAAATTAAATTAATTTCTTGTAGTATTTGATCCTTTTAGGAAACAGATGAGTAATTTTGATACAAACCTAGATAAAAATTCAGCCAATTTTGTTCCACTATCACCATTAAGTTTTATAACTCGCGTGAAAGATATTTATCCAAACTATGACTCTTTAGTTTATGGAAAAAGAAGTTACACTTGGCTTGAAACCTATAATCGATGTACCAAGTTTGCTAGCGCATTAGCAAAAAAAGGAATTACAAAAGGAAGTACCGTTTCAATCATAGCGGCAAATACTCCAGAATTATTCGAAGCACATTATTCTATCCCAATGACTGGAGGCGTTATTAATACGATCAATACTAGACTTGATGCAGATACAATTGCGTATATTCTAGATCATAGTGATGCAAAACTTCTTATAACTGATACTCAATTTTCACCTACAATGAAAAAGGCTTTAAAAATATATGGGAAGAATATTCCTATTATTGACATTCATGATGATCAGGCAG
Source organism: uncultured Alphaproteobacteria bacterium (assembly GCA_902522865.1). Lineage (GTDB taxonomy): Bacteria > Pseudomonadota > Alphaproteobacteria > HIMB59 > CACPNW01. The sequence goes on from CABYXC010000002.1 coordinate 82,616, forward strand.
TTTTTAAAGATGGTGAGGGTGAACAAATTGGAGAAATAACATATGAAGAATTTTTACAAACAGGTGATGACAATTATAATTGGTCTTTACCTGAGGATGAATGGCAAGCAATCTCATTAAGCTATACATCAGGCACAACTGGTAAACCAAAAGGTGTTGTGTATCACCACCGTGGATCATATTTAATGTCTACAGGAAGTGTTACGGCATGGAACATGCCTAATAAATTAACATTTCTTTATACTGTTCCAATGTTCCACTGTAACGGATGGGGCTACCCTTGGACAGCCGCTTTAATACATGCAAAGATTATTTGCTGCAGGTACATTGTTGCAAAAGATATTTATAATTTAATAGATAAATACAAAGTAACTCATTTTGGAGGCGCTCCTATAGTTTTAAGTTTAATTGCTAATGCTGATGAAAAAGATAAAAAAGAAATAAATCATAAAGTATATGTATTAACTGCTGGTGCTCCACCAACGAGTGCAATTCTTGAAAAGATGGATAACTTAGGTTTTGAAGTTATGCATGTATATGGATTAACTGAAACATACGGTCATATCCTTCAGTGTGCTTGGAATGAAGAATGGGAATCACAATCAAAATCTGAAAAAGCTGATATTAAAGCAAGACAAGGTGTTCGTTACCCAAATACTGAAGAAGTATGTGTTGCTGATCCAGAGACCTATGAAAAAGTTCCGATGGATGGAGAAACCATGGGAGAGATTTTAATTCGAGGTAATGTAGTAATGAAAGGATATTATAAAAATAAAGAGGCGACTGAAACATCCATGAAAAAGGGATGGTTTCACTCAGGTGATTTAGCGGTTGTCTATCCTGATGGATATATTCAAATAAAAGATAGATCGAAAGATATCATAATTTCTGGAGGAGAGAATATTTCATCTGTGGAAGTGGAAAATGTTGTTGCTAAACACCCAGCTGTTTCCTTGGTTGCAGTAGTTGCCAAGCCAGATGAGAAGTGGGGTGAAACACCATGTGCTTTTGTAGAACTAGCTCCTGGAAAAAATGCCACAGAAGAGGATATAATTCAGTTTTGTAAAGAAAATATGGCTGGATTTAAAAGACCAAAGCATGTAATCTTTGGTGAATTACCAAAAACATCAACTGGGAAAATACAAAAGTTTGAATTAAGAACAAAAGCAAAGGAGTTATAAATGGATCCAAAAACTTATAAATTTGACACACTAAGTCTACATGCTGGTTATCAACCAAGTAAAAACGCTGGCTCAAGGCAAGTACCAATTTATCAAACAACTTCATATATGTTTGATGATGTTGATCATGCGGCAGCACTTTTTAATTTAGAAAGAGGTGGTCATATTTATAGTCGTATGTCCAACCCAACAGTACAAGTTCTAGAAGAAAGAGTTTGTGCACTTGAAGGAGGAACAGCTGCTCTTGCAACTGCATCTGGAATGAGTGCAATATTTTTAACTATTATGACCCTTTGTAACGCCGGTGATCATATGGTTGTTTCTTCTCAGCTTTACGGTGGAACTGTAAATTTATTTAGATTAACGCTTCCTAAGTTTGGTATTAAAACAACTTTTGTAAAACCAAGAGACACAGAAGGTTTTAAAAAAGCTATTCAGCCAAATACTAAAGGTATTTTTGGTGAGCTTGTTGGTAACCCGGGTAATGAATTAATGAACATGCCTGAAGTTTCAAATATAGCAAAAGAAGCTGGTATCCCACTAATTATTGATAGTACTTATCAAACTCCTTATTTGTGTAGACCTTTTGAACACGGAGCTGACCTTGTTGTACACTCACTAACTAAATGGATGAGTGGTAATGGTTCTTCTATGGCAGGAATATTAGTTGAAGGTGGAACTTTTGATTGGATGCAAAATGATAAATTTCCTTCTATGACAGAACCTTACGAGGGCTATCATGGATTATCATTTGCTGAAGAATTTGGTCCAACAGCTTTTACAATGATGGCAAGAGCTGAGGGTATGAGAGATATGGGGCCTTGTTTAGCACCACAAAACGCATGGAATATTTTACATGGTTTAGAAACTCTCTCTCTTCGAATGGAAAAACATTGTTCTAATGCTTTGAAAATGGTTGAATATTTATCAAATCATGAGAGTGTTGCTTGGGTTTCACATGCTAGCGCACCAGGACATCCAGATAAAGAACTTGCAGAAAAAATTCTTCCTAAAGGAACTGGGTCAATGATTGCCTTTGGAATTAAAGGTGGAAAAGAAGCAGGTGCAGCTTTTATTAATAATGTTAAACTTGCGTCACATTTAGCAAATGTTGGTGATGCGAGAACACTAGTTATACACCCAGCATCTGCAACGCACTCACAAATGGATGAGGCAACTTTAAAATTTGCTGGATTATCTCACGATATGATTAGATTATCCGTTGGCTTAGAAGACTTTGAAGATATTGTAAACGATTTCGAAGATGGATTCAGAGCTGCAAAAAAACCTCGTTTAGTTGCAAACAAATAAATGAAGTTTAAAGTTCGCGGAATTGATACGTTTGCCTCCACTGGAGGCAGACCTTTTGATAAAAACAAACCTCTTATAATCTTCGTTCACGGTAGTGGACTAAGTCACATGGTTTGGGTTTTACAAACACGCTACTTTGCATTTCGTGGATACAGCGTTTTAGCCGTTGATTTACCAGGTCACGGACTTTCTTCTGGTGAAAGTCTAAAAACTATTGAAGAAATGGGAAACTGGGTTGGTGATGTAATTGGAGCAGTTGGATGTAAAGAAGCTTCACTAGTTGGACATTCCCAAGGATGTCTTGTAACAATGGAATGTGTTGCTCAACACCCAGAAAAAATTAAAACGTTAACTCTTATGGGTGGCGCATCTGCAATTCCAATGAATCCTGAACTATTAAGGCTTGCTGAAGAGAGTAATCCTAAGGCTGTTGATCTTATGATGGATTTTGCGCACGGACCTGCAGGACATTTTGGAGGCCATCCTGTTCCAGGTTTATATCACTTAAATGTTGGTTCCATGATTGTTCAAAATAAAGAAATTAAAGATACTCTAGGTGTCGATTTTAGAGCATGTGATAATTATAAAAATGGACCTGAGGTTGCTAAGAAATTGGATTTACCTACTCTTTCTATATTAGGAGCACAAGATAGAATGTGCCGTTTAAAAGATGGAAAAATTCTTGCTGATTATATTAAAGGATCGGAAGTAAAGATCATTGAAGATTGTGGTCATATGATGCTCCTAGAAGAAGCAGATCAAACATTAGAAATTCTAAAGAAATTTATAGCCGAACATTATCCTTTACCAAATTAGTAAATTTTAAAAATTTTTAGTAATTAATATTTCTGCTATTACTGATTTTCTTCTTTATCAGGTCTTGTAAGTTCTTCAAGTTTACGCATTTCCTCTTCCATTTTAAGCTTTTCTTGCTCTTCACGTTTTCTTTTGCGTTCCTCAGCTTTCATTTTTAGTTTAAGCTCTTTCTGCATTTTGCGGTCTCCCGCTTTAGATTTGTGATTAAAGTGAATGCCCATATAAACCTGGAAACTGTATACTAAATATTATAAAATTTTTCTAGAGTCTAAATACTAATTTCTTGCCAGCCAGACAATTAATACAAAAACAAATATAGCTATAGCTTGAAAAAGTACTCTTAAGCGCATTAGCTTATTACTATGATTTTTATTAAGTTTGCCATTTACAGCCATTGCTATGACCCCAATAACTACGACTGCTAGAGTTGCAGCCATAAATAAAACTAGCACTATCTGCATTGTACCCATATATCTATCTATATAAAACTTTTCTTGAATGAAGCAAGAATTCATACATAAGGTCAGTATGGAGAATATATTATTAGGCCCTTCAATATCAAAACACGATAAACCTAAGAAATTAATGGTAATGCTTCATGGGTATGGTGACAATGCTGCTAATTTTATTCATTTAGCAGAACCTTTAGACCAAGATGAATGGGGAATGCACTATGTAGCTTTAAATGCCCCAAGTATTATGCCTGGCAACCCAATGGGTTATCAATGGTTTGATTTATACTTGAACGGTGTTTATATTTCGGATGTTGGTCCAAAAGAATTTGAAAATGTAAGAAGTTTAATTAATGAAAATGTTAAAAAAATTTCTAATACGTTAACTCTACTTACAAATGATTTAAATATTGAGATGAGTGATTGTTTTGTTATGGGTTTTTCCCAAGGAGGAATAATGGCGTTTGAATTGGGTCAATCTCTTAACAATAAATTAGCTGGCATAGCAATTATTTCTTCAAGAATAATTTCGAGAGAATTTGTTCCTAAAAATTTATTTTTAGAAACACCAATATTTATTTCACATGGTGGGCTAGATAATGTCCTGCCTGTTTCAAATTTTAATCAATCAGTTGAAATTCTAAAAAATTATAATTTCAAATTTGAATCTCACCTTTTACCAAATGATGAGCATACTATGTCACAAGAAACAATAACTTTATTTCAAAATTTTATTAAAAAAAATATTTAAAGTAATCGAATCTTAATATTATATTACTATCTTAATATTATGACTTGGGTGAGTAGAAACTAAAATGAGTACCGCAGAAAATCCAGCTTTGGTCCTTAATGCTGATTTTCGGCCACTATCTTATTACCCACTTTCCTTATGCTCATGGCAAGATGCTATTAAAGCAGTATTTCTTGAAAGGGTTTCAGTAATTGAAAATTATGAACATCAAGTTCATTCTCCAAATCTTACTTTTAAGTTACCAAGTGTAATTGCACTTAAAGATTATGTAACACCTCAAAGAAGACCAGCTTTTACTCGATTTAATGTATTCTTAAGAGATAACTTTACTTGCCAATATTGCACTAATCGTTTCCCTGCTAATGAACTAACATTTGATCACTTAGTGCCTAAATGCTTAAATGGTAAAACTACATGGGAGAACGTAGTTTCTGCTTGTACGTCCTGTAATTTAAAAAAGGGAAGAAAATTAATTCACAATACAGATATGAAACTTTTTAAAAAACCACTTCGACCATCTTCTATTCAACTACAAAATAATGGCAGAAATTTTCCTCCTAATTTTTTACACGAAACTTGGAGAGACTATTTATATTGGGATACAGAATTAGAAAATTAAATTTTTTTTGAGATAGCAATTGCTGTTTTACATCCAAGTTCAATTACTTTTGACATAATTTTATAACCTGGAGCACTTTCTGCATCATGCTCTATTCCTATATCATGATGTTCTAGTTCATCATCTCGGAATTTAGAAATTGTTTTTTTTAAATCTTTATGATCATCACCTAAAAGATTCAATTGTTCTTGGTAGTGTTCACCAATTACTTTTTCAACAGCGACAGTGCACGCCATGGCAGCTTTCTCACCCATCAGGGCTGTAGATGCCCCAAGTGCAAAACCAGCAATATTCCATAATGGCAGTAGAGCAGTTGGTCTAACTCTATGTTCCAAGATAAGTTCATTGAATTTATCAATATGTTCTTTTTCTTGATCTGCCATATGTCGAATTGTTTTGCCAAGCTTTGAACTTTTTCCAAATATTGCTATTTGGCCATCATAAATTTTAGTTGCACCATATTCACCTGCATGATCGACTCTTATGATTTCTTCTAAAACCTCTCTATGAGTGCTTCTACTTGATGAAGATTTTTTTTTAGACGCTTTTTTCTTTTTTAATACCATAGTACTTGAATAAATAAATAGCGTTTAAAATAAAAATAACTAGTAAAACTAGTGTATTAATTGAAGCAGCAGAAATTCCAAAAAAACTCCAAATTACTTCATCGCAACTGATCACTTGTTTTGATAATATCTGTGCTTTAAGGTCTGAAGCATTCTCACTGCTGGTTAGCATTGCTGAACAACCTGCTGGTCCTTTAAGAATTTTATTTTCAACTCCTACGTGCCATATAGAATAAAAAAGCCCATAAACTGATGCAAGCTGTATTACTAAATAAAGCCAAATTTTATTTAGATTTTTAAATAAAAATATCAAAATCAAGCATATTAAAATTAAATAATATGGATGTCTTTGCTTTAAACACAACTCACATGGCTGAAGATTAAAAAAATATTCTGCAATTAATGCTGATGATATTGAGATAAGCGAAATAATAAATAAAAGTGTTATCCAATTACGAATTATCATAAAAATCTAATTATAAAAACACTTCCAACAAGTAAAATAAAAAATAAAATAGTTAAAATATTAAAATATTTATCAATAATTAACATAATTTTTTCACCAAAAAAATAAAGAAGTATTGCTATTAAATAAAATCTTAATCCTCGACCAATAATAGAAACAATAATAAACAAAAAAATATTTAATCCAAATACACCACTTGCAATTGTAATAAACTTATATGGAAAAGGAGTAATGCCAGCACCTAAAACAATTAAAATGCCAAATTCTCTGTAGTAATCTTCAAAGACACCAAAAGAATTTTCCAAATGATAAAACTCGACAATGTAAATACCTACTGAATTGAAAAAAAAATATCCTATTGCATATCCTAGTATTCCTCCTAGTACTGAAAAGAGTGTACATATGAATGCATAAAATAGAGCTTTTGCTTTGGAAGCTAAAGCCATTGGTATAAGTAGTATATCTGGTGGAATTGGAAAAAATGAGCTTTCTGCAAATGATATTAAACTTAAATACCATTTTGCATTTTTATGTTGTGCTTTTTCTAAGGTCCAATTGTAAGTTTTTTTAAGAAAATTCATTTAATTTATTTTTTTTAATAATTTTGATTTATACTCTTAATGATTTAAATCTAAATTATCATAAATATTTCTTAAATGGAAAATATAGAAACAAAAGAATTAAAAACCGCATTTTATGCAACCTTTTCACAAGGGTTTTTTGCAACACTTACCTTCAGTATGTTCATGGTAAATACACCAATTCTTTTCGATTTGATTGATATGACAAAAACAGAATTTTCTATAGGACTTATTACTTTTGGTATTTGTAATGTAATTACAAATCAACTTACAACCCGTTTTTTACTCCCAAAAATAGGAAGCACAAATTGTTTAATAATTGCGAGATTATTGTACGCATTTATCCCATTTTCTATTTTTTACTTCTCTTCTTATAATTTTTTTATTTTTGTATCTATGTTGTGGGGGATTTCTATTGGTATACAAGCACCAAATATATTTACACAAGTTGCGATAATAGAAGAGAAAACAAAAAAAATCCTTAATCCAATATTTAAATCATCCTTTAATTTTGGTTTTCTTCTTGGCGCAGGAATATCAAGTTTATGTCTAGGTTTAGAAATTGACCCTGTCTATACTACTTTTATTGTAGGTTTGTTTGTTTTTATATCAACTTTGACAATGTATTTTTTTGGATTGAAAGTGAAATATGATGTAGTTAACAAAAACCCAAGATTTTCAATTCCAAATTATAAAATTATCATGTTTGCATCAATTAATATGTTTATTATCGCATTTATGGGAATAATAATTCAATGGTCACCTCTATGGCTCGTTACGGATCTTTCTGCGCCAATTTTTTTAGTCGGTTCAATTGTAATTTTTTTTAATGTAGGTGAAATAATAAGTAATTTTTTTGCTTCAAATCTAATCGCAAAACTTGGTGAAGTAATTGTAGGTCCAGTTTTTGCAATGATTGGTTCAATAATATTAGTATTAAGTGTTTTTTCTCAAAATATATTAATAATCTTTATAGCTATAACAGTTTTTGGAATGTTAATTTCTAACGTCATGCCTATAGTATTTCGACAAGCAGTTAAAAATTCTCAAAATCCAATCCCAGTTACTATTTCTCATATATCAAGCATTGCTTTTGTCGGAGCTATATTCGGACCTGGCGTTGTTGGGATTTCAGCTGAAACATTTGGTTTAACATTTAATATGTATGCTTTGGGTGTAATATTTTTTTTAATTGCATTACTAATGTTTTTTATAATGCGTGACGATAAATTGGTAGGAGTAGAGGGAATCGAACCCACACCACCGAAGTGACCGGATTTTGAATCCGGCGCGTCTACCAGTTCCGCCATACTCCCTTGTCTATTTTACTTGCATATAGAAATGTCAGTATATAACAATAATATGAATATTATGAACTTTATTTCTTTTTTAAACAATAATGAAGAAAGATTCGGTATAGTATTTAATAATAAAGTAACTGATCTTACAGGACAAATTAATAATATAAAATCTCTTAAAGAATTAATTCAATTTAATTGCCTTGAAGAAGGTAGAAATTACGCAAAAAATAATCCCGGAGATACTGATATTAATTCTATAAAACTTTTGCCAGTTATACCCAATCCTAGTAAGATTATATGTGTAGGATTAAATTATCATGAACATGTCAAAGAAACTGAAAAAACTATTGCAGATAACCCAGTAACATTCCAAAGATTTAATGATAGTCAGGTAGCGCACATGGAAAATATGATAATACCTAAAGCTTCAGATAATTTAGATTTTGAAGGTGAAATGGCACTAATAATGAAAGATTCTGAAAGTCATTTAAGTGAAGATGATGCCCTAAAATATATTGCTGGTTATTCTTGCTATAATGATGGTTCTGTAAGAGATTGGCAACGTCACACTAAATCTACATTTGGAATGGGAAAAAATTTTAAGAAAACTGGAAGTTTTGGTCCTCATATGGTTTTGGCACAAGACATTGATGATTATAAACAGCTTACAATTAAAACATATTTAAATGGCGAAGTGATGCAAAGCGCTTCTTTAAGTCAACTAATTTTTGATCTTCCCTTTTTAATATCTTATGTTTCCAAAGCACTTCCATGGAGAGCTGGCGATGTTTTAGTTACAGGAACACCCGGTGGTGTGGGTTTTAAAAGAAATCCACCAATTTATCTTAAAGAGGGTGATAAAGTTGATATCACTATTTCTGAGATTGGAACTTTATCTAATACTCTGCAAAATGAAGTTCTATAATAAAAACAAATGCCAATAAGTTCATTAAGTTACATAGGTGTTAATTCAGATAAGATAGAGGATTGGTCAGAGTTTTCTCAAAAATGTTTAGGCATGCAACAAGTTGATCGTGCCAAAGGCGCTCTTAGTTTCAGAATGGATGATCATAAACAAAGGCTTGCTATTACTGGTGATACTGGTGACAACATGGCATTTATGGGTTGGGAAGTTGAAACTAAAAATGACATTGAATTTTATGCAAATAAGTTAGAGAAAAACAACATAGAAGTTGTTTATGCTGATAAAAATTTATGTGATAAAAGATTTGTTGAGGAATTGATTTTTTTTTATGATCCCCAAGGTAATAGAGTTGAAATTGTTTACAATCCTATGAAGGATGAAGAGCCTTTTGTTCCAGGGCGTCCAATATCTGGTTTTAAAACAGGCCCTTATGGAATGGGGCATATTGTTATTAATGTTAAAGATGTAAAATCCCTAATCCCTTTTTATAAAGATATATTAGGTTTTAAAATCACTGATTATAGTAATACTCCAATATCACTTTGTTTTTTTCATGTTAATGGAAGGCATCACAGTTTCGCTTTTTTTGAATCTGGTAAAGAAGGATTTCATCACTTTATGGTTGAGTATAATAGTTTAGATGATGTTGGTCAGGGCTATGATCTTTTACAATACAAAAAAGATGCAATTGCTTATACCTTAGGAAGGCATACAAATGATTATATGACATCATTCTATTCTAACACCCCATCTGGATTCTTTGTTGAAAATGGTTGGGGAGGAAGAATTATAGACCAGAATACATGGAAACCATTAGAAACATTTGATGGTCCAAGTTTTTGGGGTCATGAAAGACTTTACATGTCAGACGAAGACAGAATTAAATTCAGAGAAAAAAGATTGGATACAGCTTCAAAAGGTAAGCAAGCTCCATTATTAATTGATTGTCCTTGGCTTTATTCGAATATTCAAAATAAAAAATAATATTTAAGCATGAATAATTTCTTTGATGTAATTATTATAGGTTTTGGACCAACAGGTGGAACGCTTGCAAGTTTGCTTGCGAAAAGTAATTTATCAATTCTTCTGTTAGAGAAGGAAAAAAATTTATATCCATTACCACGAGCTGTTCACTTTGATGATGAAGTTATGAGAGTATTCGAGACTATTGGTATTAAAGAGAAATTTAAAAATTATACTATAATTAATAAGGGAACTAAATTTGTTGATTATAAAGGTAATGTTTTATTAGATTGGCCCAGACCAAAAGAAATAACTGAAAATGGATGCTATCCAAGCTACCGCTTTCATCAGCCAGATTTTGAACGTGTAATACGCAATAACTTAAAGTCATACAAAAAATTTAAATCTATACAAAATGCAAATGTAAAAAAAATTATAAATTCAAAAGATTTTGTTAAAGTAGTTTTCCAAGATACCGAAACTTTGAAGATTAATATATTTAAAAGTAAGTATTTGGTTGGTTGTGACGGCGCTAACTCAATTACAAGAAAATCAATCAAGTCTAAATTCAGCAATTTAGGTTTTACTCAAAAGTGGGCTGTTATAGATCTTATTCTTAATAAAAAGAAAAATCTTCCTGATAGAACAATTCAATATTCTAACCCAAAAAGACCAGCAACATATTGCAGAAATGTTGGAAAAAGGAGAAGATGGGAATTTGCATTAAAAAAAAATGAAAATGAAAAAAAAGTTCTAACAGACAAATTTATTTGGAAGTTTTTGCAGCCTTGGTTAAAACCAAATGAGGCAATAATAGAGAGAAAGGTAATTTATACATTCAAGTCTGCTATTGCAAATAAATGGCGGAAGGGAAGAGTATTTATAGCGGGTGATGCTGCTCATTTAATGCCACCTTTTATGGGACAAGGAATGTGTGCCGGCATAAGAGATGTATCAAATCTAAGTTGGAAAATAATTAATTGTGTTAAAAAAAAACATAATGAAAAAATCCTTAATTCTTTTCAAAAAGAACGATTTTCAAATGTAAAAGAATATATTGAAACTACAATGAAAATGGGTGAATTCATAAATGCAATGAGATCTTATAAAATATCAAATACAATATCTGATCAAGGCAATGGTTCTAAAACTATGAAATCTATTAAACCAGAACTTGGTCCTGGGTTAGGATCTACATTGGATAAAAATAGAGGAAGAATTTTTCCTAAATTTAATATTTCAAAATCAAAATCTTTTGATGAGTTATTTTCATTTGAACCAATATTAATAGTTTCCAAAAAGTTAAAATTAAAAAAAATGTCAAACAAAATTAAAGTAGTTAAAGAAAGTTCATACAAGGAATTAACTAAAATCTTAAAAAAATTTAATGCAGATGCAATACTTGTAAGACCTGATCGATTTATATTACAGACTTTCAAGAAAAATAACTCTTTAAATAATTTAATTATAAGTAATCTAAAAAATTTTAATTAATATATTCAAATACTTCTTTTACTTTTGCCTCATTATTAAGAGCTACGCTACCATCAAACATATGAATAGAGTTTTCAAAACCTACTCTTATTTTACCATTTAGGTTAATTGCTTTTTTAATACATTCTTTTTCTTCAACACTAAAAGCACATACAGCCCAATCACCATTTATCTGATTTTTTTTCTTAGAATCTAAAAACATAGGAATTAGTTTTGGATCACTTTTACGTCCTGTGTAATGACCAATTGTAAACATGCACCACGTATTTTCATTTGGAAGTTCTGCTACTTTTATTAATTTTGAAAGTATTTCTAATTCTTCAGGGAAGTAACAAATATGTTGAATTTTAGTCTCTTTTTCAACTAAATATTTGTAAACTTTAATATCTTCATCTGTTGGATTCCCAGAAGGAATCATTTCTTTAATTCCTATTGAAATTCCCGGCGTATCAACATTGTAAATTAAATTTCGCATATGCTCTGGAGAGTAAATTCCAATTGCCTCAGTTGTAATTTGTAAATGCATTTTTGGAACAATCAAATTAAGCTCTGCTAGAGCTTCTTTATAAAGTCCAGAATCCAAAACATGCAAGCCATCATTATTTCTAACGTGAAAATGTATAGCTTCAGCACCTGAATTATAACAAGCTTTAGCTGTGCTACAAATTTCACTAATTGTTATAGGAATACTTTCATGATCTATTTTCATTCTTTTTGATCCGTTTGGTGCAACCATTAATTTTGGAAGATTGAAAGGTTTATAATCACTCATTTTTCAATTATTTTAAATTGTCTAATTAATACCTATTCAAACATTATGAGCAAATGTTGAAATATCATTTAAAGTTGAATGGCATATTTCCGGTATAGCTTTTAAACACAATACATCTGCAGCATGAAAAGTACCATTAACTGTCCTGCTATAAACTTCTACTCCTACTTTACTAAGCTTCCTATAATAAGCTAATCCTTCATCCCGTAGTGGGTCAAGTTCATTTACTGAAATAACGTGAGGTTTCAAGTTTTTTAAATTTATTTCATCTGCCCAATATGGCCAAGCAAGAAAATCATCTTTGTAATTAGAATCGACATTGTAAACAGACGCTAAAACTGCACCAAAATTTGTATCAATAAAATAATTATCATTTTCTGTAAGTGATGGAAGTTTTGGATCAGGATTTAAGTAATCTCCATAAATAAATGGACATAAAGCATAAGTACCTTGCACTAAATTATTTTTGTTTTCTTTATTTACCTTTAGAGACAATGCTAAACTTAGATTACCACCACCAGATTCACCAGATATTATAACTTTTGATATATTAAGCTCTTTTTTTTTATTGTTAACCCAATTGAGAGTGCTCATACAATCATTTAAACCACTTGGGTATTTATAATTACCAAGTCTTCCTGCAGAATTTCTAAAATCTACCCCGACAACTAAAAGATTTTTTGAAGCTAAATAATTTCTCCAAAATTTATAACATATAGTGTCAGCTCCCATTAAACCCATACCACCTCCATGTATATGTAATATACAAGGCAAAGAAGAATTATAAAGTTTTGGTTTACTAATATAAATGTCTATTTCATTTTTATCTTCACCAATTATTGATATTTTATCTTCATCAATATTTTCAAGTAGTTCAACATCTTCAAATAGATTTGCCATCATCTTTTCAACATTTGGTTCCTGTTCAGCTATATTTTCATACTTTTCTTTTAAAGATGATGAAGGGGAAACTTTTATTTCATTATTATTTTGCTCTCCTAAATTCTGTTCAATAATTAATTTTTTTAATCTATAATCGAGTCTAGAATCGTTTTCTAAAATTTGATTTGGATTCAAAAGTTTTCCAGGTAAAAGCAATTTATTTTCAGTCATTTACCTAGAAACTAACATAAAACTTTATAAAATAAAATCATATTAAAATACTGTTTATGGCCTTCTTAAGTTAAATTTTGAAGATACTGTAGTATATTCTGAGTAACCCATACGAGAGACATATCGCATTGAAACACTATCTATTCTTCCATTTTTTATAAATTTATTGTTAATATATATTCCAATAATCTCCCCAATAATCATGGTAGAAATTTTTTTAGTATTTGTTTTAAGTTTTAATGTTTTAAGTAACTTACACTCTAAATTAACTGGACTATCATTAACTGATGGAGGTTTTACAAGTTTAGATTTTCTCTTTTTTAACTTTGCAGCAACAAATTCATCTTCATTAGGTTTATAGTTTGACGAACTTATATTCATCGCATCCCTCGTCTTTGCAGTTGCAAAATTAACAACAAACTCTTTTGTTGAAAGTATATTTGTAAGTGAATCCTTATAGCCACCATAGGCAGAATCTCCATTTGAACAAAACATTACTTGCGGAGGTTCATCTGCTACAGCATTGAAGTAAGAGTAGGGAGCTAAGTTTGGAATTCCTTTTTTACTTACTGAAGAAATCCAACCAATAGGTCTAGGAAAAACTAAAGCTTTGTATGGATCTATTTTAAATGGATGACCATTTTTAGGTTCGTAAAACATTCTAATTATTTGAGTATGACTTTGCGTACTCTTTTATTTTTTCTAGCATTGAATACACACCATTTCTTCTTCCCGGTGTCAAGAGTGTATCCAATTCAAGAATATTTAGCATATTAAAATCAGAGTTTTTAATCTCAACAGGATTTCTATCACCATAAATATCACATAAAATAGTCACCATTCCTTTTGATATAAAAGCATCAGAGTCATAATAAAAAGAAAGAATATTTTCATTTAATTTTGGAACAAGCCATACCTGTGCTTGACACCCAGAAACTTTAAAAGTTTCATCTCTAAATTCCTCAGGAAATTTCTTTGCATTTTTTGCTTGGTCTATTAAAAATTTGTACTTATCCATTCCATCATCAAACAAATCTAAGCTTTCTTTGTAGTAATTTATTTTTTCTTCTATTGTTTTCATGACATAAATTTTCTTAACACTTTAGCAGAATCTTCAGGCAATACATCCATTATAAAAACACCAGCCATTGATTCTGATCCAGCTAAAATTTTTGGTTTATCCCCATGTCGTAAAGGCGGATAAAATTCTACATGAAAATGAAAGTCATTATCATTTAATTCAGGAGATGCGTGTAAACCCATTATATATGGACATCTTTTATTAAGAAAATTATCATATCCCTTAACGACTTGCTGAATACATTTAGAAAAATCTTCAATTTGCTCATCATTAAATTTCCAAGGACCTTCAACTCGATTTCTAGGTATTATCCATAATTCATAAGCATATCTAGCAAAAGGTGGTACAGCTGCAATAAAATTTTTATTTTGATACACATAATATTTTTCTTCTAGTTGACTCATAATATTAAATAAAAAGTTTTCTTTTTTAAATGACCTTATTTCTTTTTCTATTGCAGGAGGAATAAAAGGGTATGCATATATTTGACCATGGGGATGATGTAAGGTAACGCCACATTCCTCACCTCTGTTTTCAAATGGTAACACATATTTAACATCTGGTTTTTTTTGTAACTCCATATACCTATCTATCCAAACTTTAGTTAACAATTGTATTCTTTCTAGAGGCATTTCAGAAATTGTATCAAGATGTTCCGATGAATAGACAACTACTTCACATTCCCCTTTTGAGGGTTTACTCAAAATATTTTCTAAAAATATATTTTCACCTTTATGATTAAAACTTGCCCAACGATTTGGAAAGACTGCAACTTCGAAGTTTGAAAATGGTATTTCTGTTGGATAATTTAAATTTGCTCCTGGGCATAGTGGACAATATTCTTTTGGCGGAAATGATGTTCTATTTTTTCTTCCCGCAGAATAGGTAACCCATTCTTCCCTTGATGGGTTCCATCTCATATGAGGTTTTGGAATTTCTGATACCTCAAGTTGTTGGCTAGGGGAATCTATATGTTCTTTATACCCATAAAGATAAAGTTCCTTGTTATCATTTCTGATAAAAATTCTTTTATGTATTTGATCCATTAATTTTTTCTTCCCACTTAATTGATGAATTAATAATTTCGCTTAGATCATTATATTTAGGTTTCCAATTAATATGTTTTAATATTTTTGAAGTTTCTGCAATTAATTTTTCAACATCTCCATCTCTTCTTTTTGTAAATTTATAATTAATTTTATTTTGTGTGATTTTATTTGCAGTATTTATAACATCCAAAACACTAAAACCATTTCCATAACCACAATTAAATAAATTAGATTCTGAATTTTCTATTAAATATTTTGCTACTTCTAGATGGATATCAGCAAGATCAGAGACATGTATATAGTCTCTAATAGCTGTTCCATCAGGCGTATCATAATCATTTCCGTATATTTCAATATGATCTCTTTTACCTACAACAACTTCAGATAAAATTTTAATTAAATGTGTCGATCTTTTAGATATTTGTCCTGCTCTTAATTTTTTATCTGCACCAGCAACGTTGAAGTATCGTAATATTATAAATTTGAAGTCATTCTTATTTTCAAATAAAAAATTTTCTGTTTTTATTTTAGATTCAGCATATGGATTTTGAGGATTTAAATTTGTATTTTCATCTATTAATTTATTTTCATTTACTGCTCCGTATGCAGCAGCTGTTGAAGAAAACACTATTTTATTTAATCCATTACTTTTACAAGTTTCAAATAGTTTAGTTGCATTTTCAGTATTATTGTCAAAATATTTTTGAGGATATTTCACTGATTCCTCAACTTGAATAAAACCAGCAAAATGCATTAAAACATCAAAGTTGTTTAATTGTATAAGCTTCGAAATTACTTCTTCATTATTAATATTACATTTTGTAAATAATGCACTTTTGGGAATAAGACTTTCGTTTCCAGTAGATAAATCATCAATAATATGAACACTATGACCAGCATCTAGAAGAGAAAGAGCTGCATGACTTCCGATATATCCTGCACCCCCAGTTAAAAGAAAATTCATATTAGTATCTAATAAATTATTATTTATTAATTTAAAATTGATATATTTTATAAATGACTAATATTATAGGCCTCTTTATTTATTGAATTCAAAATAAAGTCTGTTAATGCTAAAAAAATACATATCATTCTGACATATGAGATTAGATAAAAAAAATATTATAGTCACTGCAGCTGCACAAGGTATCGGAAGAGCAACCGCCCTTAAATTCGCAAATGAAGGGGCTAAAGTTTTAGCAACTGATATTAATGAAGATAAACTAAATGATTTAAAAAATGAGAATGAGAGTATCCAAACTATGAAATTAGATTCAACAAACAAAAAAGATGTAGAGGCCTTTTGCTCTTCTGTAGACAAGATTGATGTTTTATTTCACGCAGTAGGTTTTGTTCATCATGGAACAATTCTTGATTGTGATGAGGATGAGTTTTCACGATCAATCAATGTTAATATATTTTCTGCATATTTAATGACCTATAATCTTTTGCCAAAAATGTTGAAAGAAAAGAAAGGTAATATCGTTATTGTTTCTTCTGCTGCATCTAATGTTAAAGGTGTTCCTAATAGGTTTATTTATGGGACTACAAAAGCAGCATTAAATGGTTTTGTAAAAGCTATAGCTATTGATCACATTAAAGATGGAATTAGATGTAACGCCATATTACCAGGAACTGTTGAAACACCTTCTTGGGAGGGTAGAGTTAATATGGCCGATGATCCTATTAAAGCAAGATCAGACTTTATAGCAAGACAGGCAATGGGAAGATTAGCACAACCAGAAGAAATAGCATCTCTTGCAACTTATCTAGCAAGCGATGAATCAGACTTTGTTACTGGAACATTAAACTTAATTGATGGAGGGTGGACTTTATAATGAAAACTTTAAGATACAGAATTGGAAATGAAGTTAAACCAGGAATACTTGATCAAGAAGGAAATATTCGAGATGTATCATCTCTAGTTAAGGATTGGGATAATAAAAATGTAACTATTAGCAAATTGAATGAAGTAAAAAAAATTGATCACACATCTTTACCTCTAGTTGAAAGCAGTGATGGATATGCACCTTGTGTTTGTAAAGAAAGTATCGGAAAATTTATTTGTATCGGCCTAAATTATTCTGATCATGCTGAAGAAACAGGTCAGAAAGTTCCACCTGAACCAATTATTTTTGCAAAAGCAACAAGTGCCGTTATTGGACCAAACGATAATGTTGAGATTCCAAAAAAATCAGTAAAGTCTGACTGGGAAGTTGAGCTTGGTGTTATTATTGGAAAAGAAGCAAAATATATTTCTGAGAGCGAATCACAATCTCATATTGCTGGATACTGTGTCATCAATGATCTCAGCGAAAGAGAATTTCAAATAGAACATTCCGGCCAATGGGTTAAAGGAAAGTCTTGTGATACCTTTGGTCCAATCGGACCATATTTGGTTACTACCGATGAAATACCAGATCCTCAAAACTTAAAAATGTGGCTTGATGTAAATGGTAAAAGAATGCAAGATGGATCAACAAGCACAATGGTTTACGGAGTAAACTTTTTAATAAGTTATTTAAGTCAATTCATGTCATTACAACCTGGAGATATCATTTCAACAGGCACACCGCCAGGAGTTGGAATGGGAATGAAACCACAAGTATTTTTAAAAGCAGGTGATGTAATGAAACTTGGTATTGAGGGTCTAGGAGAACAAACTCAAAAAACTATTCAGGCGTAATGTTTGGCAATATTAATAATTGTCATAATGTTAAAGATTTTAGAAACTTAGCAAAAAAAAGACTACCTAGTCCAATATTCCATTACATCGATGGTGCTGCTGAAGATGAGATAACTTATAAAAGAAATACAGATGCCTATGAGCAATGTGACTTGATCCCAAATGTATTAAGCGGTGTTGATAAAGTTGATATGTCAACTACTGTAATGGGACAAAAGTTAGATATGCCTTTGTATTGTGCACCAACTGCTCTTCAAAGATTGTTTCATCATGAAGGTGAAATTGGAGTTGCAAAAGCTGCAGAAAAATTTGGAACAATGTTTGGAATTTCTTCTTTAGGGACTGCCAGTATTGAAGAAATATCAAATTTGGTAAAAACACCAAAATTATTTCAACTCTATGTTCACAAAGACAAAGGCCTGAACAAAGCTCTTATAGAAAGATGTAAGGAATCAAATTTTGAAGCGATGGCTGTGACCGTAGATACTGCTGTTGGAGGAAACCGTGAACGAGATTTATATACGGGTTTTACTATTCCAATGAAATTAAAACTTAATAGTGTTTTAAGTTTTATGCTCCATCCAAAGTGGGCTGTCGATTATTTTACAAAACCTAAATGGGAATTAAGTAATCTAAAGGATCATATTAATGAAGGCACAACAGTAATGACAACCATAGGAGATTACTTCACAAAAATGCTTGATAATTCCATGAGTTGGAAAGATGTAGAAAATATTAATAAAGAGTGGGGTCGTCAATTTGCTATTAAAGGTGTTATGTCTGTAGACGATGCAAAAAAAGCTGTTGATGTAGGCGCCTCAGCTATAATGGTTTCAAATCATGGTGGTAGACAATTAGATGGTTCAAGATCACCATTTGATCAACTAGCTGAAATTGTTGATGCTGTTGGAGATAAAATAGATGTAATTTGTGAAGGAGGAATCAGAAGAGGTACTCATGTTTTAAAAGCACTGTCACTTGGTGCAAAAGCCTGTTCTGGTGGAAGAATGTATCTATACGCTTTGGCAGCAGGAGGTCAAAAAGGTGTCGAAAAAAGTTTATCTAATTTACGCAATGAAATTGAACGAGATATGAAATTAATGGGAGTTTCTAACGTAAAAGAACTCACAAGAAAAAATCTAAAATTCAGATAAATCAACAACTTTCTTAAAAAAAATATTTATTCTAATTCAATTTTATTTTACAAATTTTTTATGAATGATGAAATAGAGCCAATCTTAATAGGTGAAGTTGACGATATTGATGTTGGCTCGGTTGAAAATTTTGAATACGACGATATAAATTATGCAATTTATAGACTTGAGTCTGGCTTTTTTGCAACTGAAGGAAATTGCCCTTGTGCAGAGAAAACTTTATTAAGTGAATCTAGTATTGAAGGTGAAGAACTAGAGTGTCCAACATGCGGAAATAAATTTAGTATTGTATCTGGAGATTCTATCTCTGATTTAGAACAAACCCCATTAAAAATATTTGATGTTACAGAAGAAGATGGAAATCTTTACCTTAATATTTAATCAAAAATTTTTAGATTTATAATATTACTTTTATTTAAGTTTTTACTTTTAGTTAAAAAATCAAAAACATTTTCACACGATTCCACTGACATTCTTTTTCTACATTCTAAAGTTAAAGCAGCGTTATGAGGAGTTAACAAAGTATTATTTAAAGAAAAAAGTTTATGATTTTCTATAGGTGGTTCTTTTTCAAATACATCAACACCAGCTCCAAAAATTTTTTTATTTTTTAAAGCTTCATATAAAGCATCTTCATTAATTATACCACCTCTTGCTGTATTAATTAAAATCAAATTTGATTTAAAGGTCTCAAATTGATCAAAAGAAATCAAATTTTTAGTTCCTTCATTTAAAGGCAAATGAATACTGATATAGTCTGCAATTTTAAATCCATTTTCTTTTTCTATTGGAATATAATGCATCTTTCGAATTTCATCTTCAGAAACAAAAGGGTCGTGAATATAAACTTCCATATCAAAAGCTAAGCATCTTTTTGCTAAAGCTTTGCCAATTCTACCAAAACCTAAAATCAGAATTTTTTTTTGATACAATTCAAAAAAATTTGGAAGATTTGTTTTTTCTTTAAATTTATTATGTTTTACTAATTGATCTGATACATATATATTTTTAGTTAAGCAAAGCATCATTGTCATTACATGTTCTGAAACACTAACTGAATTTGCTGTACCAGTTATTGCTAAAGCAATATTATTTTCATTCAAAAAATTAGTATCAACATTGTCGTAACCTACACCATGTCTAGCTACAATTTTTAAATTTTCAGCATTTGATAAAATATTTTTATTTAATTTAACTGTCCTAACAACAATGCCATCAACATCTTTTAACTCTTCCTTAAGTTTCTTCTCTTCTTTATTATCTGTAACAAAATACTCAATGTTATTTTTTATCCACTTTTATGAATCTCTCCAACAATCCCAACTTTCATAAATGATTTATATTCTAAAATTTCTAAAAAATAAATTGATTAACTCTTTAAATTTTTTTTTTATTATAATAGTATCAATCTTTTTTTGGAAAAGGAGTCTATGAAAACAGTTAGAATGTCATGCTCACATGCATTAATTAAATATTTAACAATGCAAAAAATTTTAATTAATGGAAAAAAAGAACCGCTATTTCCAGGAGCATTCGGGATTTATGGTCATGGAAATGTTGCTTGTATTGGGCAAGCTATGGAAGAATATCAAAATGAACTTCCAGGATACAGAGGTCATCATGAACAAAATATGGCACTTACAGGTATTGCATATGCTCGTGCCAAAAGAAGACAACAAATATTTGTTGCAACTTCATCTGTGGGACCTGGTTCTACTAATATGGTTACAGCTGCTGCAGTTGCTTTAAGTAATAGACTTCCAATTTTACTTTTACCAGGTGATACATTTTCTAGTCGTTTTCCAGATCCTGTCTTACAACAAGTAGAACATTTTAATTCTCCTTCAGAAACTCAAAATGATTCATTTAAATCTGTATCAAGATATTTTGATCGAATTACTAGACCTGAACAAATTTTAACATCTTTACCTCAAGCAATTAACGTAATGCTTGATCCTGCAGACTGTGGCCCAGCTGTAATTTCTATGTCTCAAGATGTTCAAGGAGAAGCCTATGATTATCCTGAAATCTTTTTTGAAGAAAAAATTCATGAAATTAGAAGAATTCATCCTGATCCAAATCAAATACAAAAGGCAGCCGATAAATTAAAACAATCTAAACAACCAATTATTATTTCAGGTGGAGGCGTTTTATATTCAGAAGCAGAAGAGGAAATTTCTGCTTTTGCAAAAAAACATAATATTCCTGTAACAGCAACTGTGATGGGTATTGGTTGTATGAATAAAGATGATCCCTATTATATAAGTGCAATTGGATGCTTAGGAGAAGGCTCATCAAATAACCTTGCTACTGATACAGATTTAGCTCTAGCTGTGGGAACAAAATTAGGAGACTTTACAACTGGTTCTTGGACTAATTTTGAAAATGAAAATTTTCAACTTGTATCAATAAATACTTCACGATTTGACACTACAAAACATCGCGCTACTCCTGTTGTAAGCGATGCAAAAATTGGACTTCAAGAATTATCAAAGGCATTAGGAGATTGGAAAGCACCAGATAATTGGTACCAGCGTGCAATTGAGGAAAGAAATAAATGGGACGAATATGTTGCCAAAGAAAGTGGACCAACAAATCAAGAATTACCATCCTATGCTCATGCTGTAGGTGCAGTCTATAGAAACTCAGACCCATCAGACATTGTAGTCACTGCAGCTGGAGGGTTAGTTGGCGAAGTGGTTCAAATATGGAAACCTAAAGAACTAAATACTTTTGAAACTGAATGGGGGTTTAGTTGCATGAGTTATGAAATATCAGGTGCACTTGGAATCAAAATGGCAAAACCTGATCAAGATGTAATTGTATTTGTAGGTGATGGTTCATACCTCTTACAAAATAGCGATATCTACAGTTCAGTCTTATATGATAAAAAATTAATCATAGTTGTTTGTGATAATGGTGGTCACATGGTTATTAATAGATTGCAACTAGCAAAAGGTGGGAATGAATATCTTTGCAATCTCAATGCTGCAAGAGCGACAAATGTACAATTTGTAGATTTTGAAGCTCACGCAAAAAGTATGGGGGCAAATGGTGAGACTGTTAAATCCATTTCCGACTTAGAAGCTGCTTTCAAAAGAGCAAAAGAATCAGACAAAACATACGTAATTTCTATGAAAACAGATGGATATGAATGGTTAGAAGGAACAGCTTTTTGGGAAAACCCAACACTTGAAGTAGATAATACCGAAGGTAAGAAATCAGCTCTTAAAGAATTTTTAGAAGGAAAAAATAAACAACGTAAGGGCGTATAAAAATAAATTTCTTTTTCTAAAATTTAAAAATTGTATGAGTCAAAACAAGCCTATAATTTTATTAGATCCCTATCCAAGAACAATGGACTTACTTTTTTCTAAAGAAAATTTAAATTACTTAAAAAAAAATTTTAAACTCATTACAGCGCCAAATAATAATAAAAATAATTTTTATGAAAAAAATCTACCAAAGGCAGATTATATTTTTGGACAACCCAGTTTACATTCATCTTTGATTTCTAAATCCACAAAACTTAAAGCAATATTTAATGTAGAGAGTAATTTTATGGATAATATGGACTACGATTATTGTTTTAGAAAAGGAATACATGTTTTAGCAACATCTCCTGTATTTGCTCAACCTGTTGCTGAAATGGCAATGGGTCTTACTTTATCGATAGCCAGAAGCATTCATATTGCTCACTCAGACTTTATTTCAAAAAAAGAAAAATATGGTGGTGCAATAAGTCAGAATAATTTTTTAATAAAAAATAAAACATTTGGCCTAATTGGATTTGGTGATTTAGCTAAATCACTTACCCCCATACTCAAAGCATTCTCTAATAAAATTATAGCCTATGATCCTTGGATTCCTAATAAAGAAATTGAAAAATTTGATGTTAATCCTACCAGTTTAAATTCGTTACTCAAAAATGCTGACATCATTTATGTATTAGCTTCCATTACTTCCTCTAATGAATCTATGATTAATAGCTCTAAACTTAAATTAATAAAAGATGGATCAGTGTTTGTCTTAATGAGTAGAGCAGCCATAATAAATTTTGATGATTTTTTTAATTTTTTAAAAAATAGAAATGTGTTTGCTGCCATTGATGTTTTTCCACAAGAGCCATTTCCTAAAAATCATAAATTAAGAAAACTCAAAAATGTAATTTTTTCTCCACACAGAGCCGGCGCATTAGACAGCGCATTTAAAGAAATGGGTGAATTAGTAATTCAAGATTTAAAACTTATTTCAAAAGGCTTGCCTCCTAAATTATGCAAAAAAGCTGAAAGAGAAACTGTTAAATATTTACGCTCAAAACCAGTTGATATTAATTAAAATTTATTTAAAAACACACTTATGTCAGATAACTTAGTACTGGAAGCTAAATCAGTTTCAAAATTTTTTGGTACTATTACAGCTCTTCAAAATGTAGATCTTCATTTAAATAAAGGTGAGGTTCTTGGTGTCGTCGGCGATAACGGTGCTGGAAAGTCTACATTAATGAAAGTTTTATCAGGATTATATAAGCCAAGTGAAGGATCTCTTTTTTTTGATAAAGAAAAAGTAACTTTAAATAGTCCCAGAGACTCTCAAAATTTGGGTTTAGAAATGGTCTATCAAGATTTAGCACTAGCTGGGAATCTCCCTATTGGTGATAATATTTTTTTAGGAAGAGAGCCAACAAGAAAAGTCGGCCCTTTCAATTTTTTAGATCATAAAAAAAGAAAAAAGTTAACTGAAGAGCATCTTGCAAAACTAAAAATTAACGTAAAGAGTGCTGATCAAAAGGTTGAAGAATTATCAGGTGGACAAAGACAAGCTGTTGCAATTGCTAGAGCTACAGCTTTTAATGCAAAAATTGTATTGATGGATGAACCAACAGCTGCACTTGCTGTTAAGGAAGTGGGGAAAGTTTTAGATTTAATTTTAAATCTTAAAAAGTTAGGTGTTAGTGTAATAGTAATTAGCCATCGAATGGATGATATTTTTACTGTTTGTGATCGAGTCATGGCACTTTTTCAAGGAACAAACTTTGCTGAGTCAGAATTAAAAAATACTTCAAGAGACGAAGTGATTGGATGGATCATGGGAAAAAAAGATTAATGGATAAGAATCAAGAATCTTTATTTGTCAGACTTATTCCTTTTTTTGAAAGATATGGGATCTTATTACTTATCCTAATAATGATTGCTGTCCTGCATTTGTTGCAACCTGATGTTTTTTTATCATGGAGAAATGTAACAAATATTTTTAAACAAGTTTCTTGGCAGTCTATGTTAGCACTTGGTGTCTTTATGGTCATTGTAACTGCAGGTATAGATCTATCAGTCGGTTCAATTATCATGTTATCATTAATGGGACTCGCTATTGCTTCGAAGGCAGGAATGCCTTGGTATGTTGTCATGTTAGTTGCACCAGCAATTGGATTTTTGTGTGGTATGTTTAATGGTATTGGAATTACCTTACTTCGAATGCCTCATCCATTCATAATGACACTAGGGACGCTTTATATATTTAGAGGTATTGGTAATCTTATATCCGGAGGTGTTCCAATAACAGGTTTTGCTGAACAGATTAGAGTTATAGGAAATGGTAAAATTAAACTAGATGTAATTTTTGGAGAAGGCGCTAGAGAGTATATTCCCACAAGTTTAATTTTAATGATTGTAATATTTTTTATCTTTTGGATATTTTTAAATCATACACGAATAGGTAAATGGATTTATGCGATTGGAGGTAACCCAGGAGCAGCAAGGGCAGCAGGTATTAACGTTGATCGAATTTTGATCGTAGTTTACACGCTTTGCGGTTTCTTGGCGGGCATCGGAGGTTTAATTTTAGCTGGAAGAACGAATTCTGCTTATCCAAATGCTGGTTTACAATCTGAGCTAGATGCGATTGCAGCAGTAATTATAGGTGGAGCAAGCTTCTTTGGGGGAAGAGGAACCGTTTTAGGTGTATTTGCTGGAGTCATGATTATGGGTATACTCCGAAATGGTCTAAATCTAATGAATGTTAGTGTTTTCTGGCAACAAGTTCTTATTGGGTCAATTATTATTTTGGCTGTTTATATCGATGTTCTAAGAAGACAACTTGCAACCAGAACATAATATCAAAAAATAATCACTTTCTGACAAACAGTCACTTGATTAGAATTTAATTTTTGATTAATGGTTAAAAAAAAATTTTTAGGAGGAAAAATGAAATTTTTTATTTCTATAATTACTACTTCCGTATTGTTTTTTTCAGGTAGCCTTTTAGCAGGCTCACATGCTAAAACAATTATGCTAAGTACTAAAGGACCAGGTGCTGGAAACCCTTTTTGGGCTTCAGTTGAAGCTGGTGCTAAAGATGCTGCTGAAGAATTAGGTGTAAACCTTATTATCCTTTCACCACCACAAGAGAGTGATGTTATGGCTCAGGTAGCGCAAATTGAAGACCAAATTGCTAAAGGTGTAGACGGTATAGCGATTGCACCAACTGACCCTAACGCAGTTGCACCAATTCTTGATGATGCAATGGCTTCAGGTGTTCCAGTTGTATACATTGATACTAATGGAATTAATGAAGGTGTAACTTTCATTGGTACAAACAATATCAATGGTGCTGCTTTAGCTGCTCAATACATTTGTGATAATGTTCCAAGTGGTTCTGATGTTGCAATCCTTCAAGGAATGATCACGCAAACTACTGGTCAACACAGAGCTGAAGGATCACACAAAGGTCTTGAAGCATGTGGCATGAACATTGTTGCTGAACTTCCAGCTAACTGGGATACTGCACAAGGTATGTCAGTAACGGAAGATATCATCACTGGTAACCCAAATCTAAAAGCAATCTTTGCTTCTAACGATAATATGGGTCTAGGTGCTATCCAAGCATTAAAAAATGCTGATATGCTAGATGATGTTGTCGTTGTTGGATTTGATGCTAACCCTGATGCTGCTGCAAGTGTAATGGCTGGTGAAATGTCAGCAACTATTGCTCAATTCTCATACAACATGGGATACATGGGTGTAGAAAATGCACTTAAATTAGCTAATGGTGAGAGCATTCCAGATAACATTGATACTGGAACTGTATTAGTTACTAAAGAAAACGCTGCAGACTTTATGTAGGTCTAAGCAAAATTATTTTTAAAAGGCCGTAATTTTTTACGGCCTTTTTTTTTACTATTCCATTTTTTACAATTGATTTATAGAAACAATTTATGAAAAATATTGGTCTAATTGGTTGTGGTAATATAGCAGAGACCTATTTCCGGGCTCAGGAATATTTTAACAATATAAATTTTGTTGCTTGTGCTGATATTAATTTAGATGCCGCTAAAAAAACAGCTGATGAATATAATATTATTCCTTTATCAGTTGATGAAATACTTAATGACAAGAATGTAGACATCATTCTTAATCTCACAATTCCCCAAGCGCATTATGAAATATCTAAAAGAGCTCTTGAGGCAAACAAACATGTTTATTGTGAAAAACCAATGAGTGTTAAGTTTGATGAAGCAAAAGAATTATTAAATTTAGCAAAAAAAAATAGTCTCTATATTGGGAATGCACCCGATACTTTTTTAGGAGGAGGAGGTCAACTTACACGAAATTTAATTGACAACAATGATATTGGACAAGTTCTAACTGGTAATTTTATATTTGCTTTTCCTGGCGTTCAAGATTTTCATCCAAGTCCTGAGTCTTGGTTTCAAGAAGGAGGAGGACCTGTAATAGACATGGGTCCATATTTTTTTACCACCCTTGTTAATCTTCTAGGTCCGGTAAAAAATATAAGAGGAAGAGGAGCTAAATTTTCTGATAAAAGAGAATACAAAGCTGGTCCAAAAAAAGGAGAAACTTTTAATGTTGAAATTCCAACTTCTTATATGTTTAATATTGAGTTTCAAAATAAAGCTATCATTCAAGGTTTCATTTCATTTGATGTTTTAAATCATAAACGTAATCATATGGAGCTTTATGGAACGAAAGGTTCAATAGTAGTTCCTGATCCAAATATGTTTGGTGGTCCAGTTTCCATATCTGGTGAGTTTGGATCTGAATGGAAAGATATTAGCGTAGAAGATAAACCCCTTGGAAAAACAAATATTGTTAACCATAGTGGAAGAAGTAATGAGGCGCCTGAACAAGCGAACTACAGGGGTATTGGGTTAGCCGAAATGATTGACGCTATTGAAAATAATAGAATGCATAGGTGTAATGGAGAACTTGCTCTTCACGTTTTAGATGTAATCGAGTGTGCTATGATCTCTTCAATTTATAAAGTGGAAGTAGAGCTCCGTTCTTCGTGTGTGAAGCCTGAACCAATGCATGATGATTTCATAAGGCAAATCCTAAAAAAAATATAAATTTTGCTTCGCAATTGAATTAGTGCGATAATTTTACAGCCTAATTCCCAATATTTCTCCTTGTTTTACATACCCATTCTTGCTAGGAAAATATTATTTATAGGAGGAATGCATGAAAAAAATTGCTTCAATTATTCTTGCCTCTGTAGCGCTTTTTGCTACTTCAGCGAAGGCAGAATACAAATTTAACTTCGTAATGCACAGTGATACGAACAATGCTTTCTGGGCAGCTGTTCACAAAGGTTTTAAAGATGCTTGTGCACAAATTAATGCTGATTGCCAAATGTTAACTCTTTCAGGTGATGGAGACCAACAAGAGCAATTACAAAACTTAGAGTCTTCAATAGCTCAAGGTGTTGATGGTATCGTAACTACAATTACTAACCCAACTATCTTTGATGCTGCAGTTGATGAAGCATTAGCTGCTGGTATTCCAGTAATTACAGCTAATACTGATGATCCAGAAGGTGCTGCTGGTAGTAACAGACTAGCATATGTTGGACAAGACTTAGAAGCAGCTGGTTATGAATTAACAGCTAACCTTTCTGAAATGTTTCCTGATGGAGATATTCACGTTCTAATCGGTGTTGCAGACATGAACCAATCATGGGCATACACTAGAGGAAACGGTATTGCACGTTTCATGGAAGATTACAAAGCAGCTAACCCTGATAGAAAAGTAACTTATGAGAAAATCGAGTCAGGTCTTGATCTTTCAACTGTTGGAAACAGAGTGGCAGCTTATGTTCAAGCTAACCCAAATACAACTGCATATCTTGATGTAGGTTTCTGGGAAGCTGGTGCAGCTGCAGCAGTAAGAAACTTAGGTTACGGACCTGGTGAAATACTTCTTGCTGGTTTTGACTTAGTTGACGTAGTTTTTGAAGAAATGGACAAAGGTTATGTTCAACTAACAGTTGACCAACAACCATACTACCAAGGTTACATGTCAGTTCACCAATTATACTTAATGAACAAGTATGGTTTAAGTGCACTAGATATCAACACTGGTAAAGCTATGATTGGTCCTGATGATGTTGAAACAATCAGATCATTCAAAGGAATGTCAGTTAGATAAATATCTTAACCAGGCTCTTTAAATAGAGCCTGGATTTTTATTAAAAAAAAATATGAGTAAAAATTTTAGTCTTAGAAGTTTATTAGTAAGACCAGAAGTAGCAACCTTCTTAATGTTTCTAGCAATAATGATTGGATTTTATATTGCTAATGAGAGATTTTTAGATGCAAGAAATATAAGAATAGTTATGGGTATTACACCCGAATATATTATTGTTGCAATTGGGATTGCAATATTAATGATCTCAGGTGAATTTGATTTATCTGTAGGCTCTGTTTTTGCATTAGTCCCGATGACTATTGTACAAATGGTGCATCAAGGGATACCACCTTGGTTTGCTATTTTTCTAGGATTAACGATTGGTATTATAGTTGGTTTTGTTAATGGATTTATTACCTTAAGATTTGGAATTCCTTCTTTTATTGCAACTCTTGGAATGCTCTATATTGCTAGAAGTCTTACAACTGTAGCTACTGCAGGATTTCCACCACCATTTCCTCATATTTTACCAAATGAGTTATTTGTTTATCAATTCGAATTATTTAGAGCTTCATTGTACTGGGCTCTTTTAGTTGCCGTAGTTTTAGGTGTTATGCTCCACAGAAGTAATGTAGGTAACTGGATCTATGCAACTGGCGGAGATCAAAACGCAGCATCCTCAATGGGTATAAAGACTGGAAACGTTAAAATGTTTTGTTTTATTTTATGTGGTTTCTTAGCTGGCTTTGCTGGAATGATTCAAACATTTAGATTGGAAGCACCATTACCCTCCCAAGGATACTTATTGGAACTAGAGTCAATTGCTGCAGCAGTTATTGGTGGCGTCAGTTTATTTGGAGGTATTGGAACAGTTTTTGGTGCCGTTATTGGTGCAATACTAATCAGATTTTTAGAAAGTGGAATCATTATGGCTAGAATAGATGCGGAATGGTTTAGAGCAGGTTTAGGTTCTTTAATTATTATAGCCGTAGTGTTTAATACTTATATAAGTAGAAGAGCAACACGAATTGGTCAAAACAAGGCAGAGGATTAAAGATGGAAGATATAATAGTTTGCGAGGCTCTAAACAAATACTATTCTGGAGTCCATGCTTTAAAAAATTTAAGTCTAAAGATAAAAAAAGATTCTGTTGTTGGTCTTATTGGCGATAATGGTGCTGGTAAATCAACATTAATTAAAATCTTATCTGGTGCACATCAACCTGATTCAGGTCATATATATTTTGAAGGTAATAAGGTTAAATTTAAATCTACAAAGGAAGCAATGAACTTAGGGATTGAAACAATCTATCAGTATTCAGCTCTGATACCAGAAATGTCTATTGCAAGAAATATTTTTATTGGACGTGAACAAACTCAATATAATGTTGGCAATTTTGGTTTAATGAAAACTAAAACCATGCAGGACGATGCTATGAAAGCATTAACAGATGTAGAACTGCATCTTCGATCTCCAGATACACCAGTTAACCAATTATCTGGAGGTGAAAGACAAGGTGTTGTGATTGCAAGAGCAATGTATTTTAAATCAAAAGTTTTAATATTAGATGAACCAACAAATCACCTATCAGTGAAAGAAACAAATAAAGTACTAAGGTTTGTAGAAGGATTAAAAAGCCAAGGTGTGACATCAATATTTATTACTCACAACTTGAGTCATGTTTATCCAATTGCTGATCATTTATGTGTAATGGCTAGAGGAGAAAAAATTGCTGATATGGACAAAAAAGATACAACAATAGATCATCTCACTGATTTATTAGTGAATGGATAATTTTGGGAGGAATTATGATTAGTGATGCGCAAATAAAACAATATAACGAAGAAGGTTATACGATCGTTGAAAATGTTTTTAGTATGGATGAGTTAAATCCAATATTAAATGAATTTGAAGAAATTGTTGATGATTTTGCAGAAAAAGCTTTTCAAGCTGGAAAAATTACAGACAAACATGATGATAAAGATGTTTTTAAAAGACTAGCTGCTCTCGAAAGAGATTTTAAAGGTTCTTCAGTTTTAATTCATCATAGAGGCGAATTAAAACCAGCGCTCGCTAAACTATGGGGATCAAAAAAACTCTTAGATATGGTTGAAAATTGGGTTGGCAAAGATATCTCTGGTCATCCAGTTTGGAATATTAGATCTAAAACACCTCAGACAGCTAGGATGACAGTTCCATGGCACCAAGATTCTGCTTATTTAAAAGATGGAGCAGAAAAAACTACTCAGCCTGCTGCGTGGATTCCATTTCTAGATGTAAATAAACATAATGGATGCATGCAAGTTGTTCCCGGTGGACATAGACCTGAAAGAGTTTTAAATCATAAATTAGAAAAGAAAGATGGTTCAGTAAAAGATTCTTGGTATTTATTTATTGAAGACAAAGATATTCCTGAGGAGAAAGTTGTTACTTGTGAAATGAAAGCTGGTTCAGTTTTGTTTTTACATCAATTAGTTCCTCATCGATCACTTGAAAATTTATCTGATGATGTAAGATGGAGTGTTGATCTAAGATTTCAAAATCCAAAAGATGAAGCTGGTTTTCATACTGGTTTGGTTGATCCAATCATAATGAGAAAATCAGAAGACCCAAGCTATACAGCTGATTGGGATTCTTGGTTTAAAGGTTATGAAGAAGAACATACTAAATTTAGAGGGACTTCAAAAAAAGACCAATTTGACTCCACAGTTGATGGGTCATGGTTAGAGCGTTGGGATAATTAATTTAATTATCAAGCATGGAAGTTGATCTCGATGATTGGTACAGACCAGAAGTCGACAGAAAAAAATTAAAAGCCTTAAGTAAAAGAAGAGATCTACCTGGAGTAATCCATTTCTTTTTTTATTTTTTATCTTTATTTATTTCAGGATATTTAGCATACATTACTTTAGGCACATGGTGGACATATCTATTCTTTTTTATTTATGGTACAATTTACGCGTTCAGTGTAGCAAACTGGCATGAAACTGTTCATCGAACTGCATTCAAGACTCGTTGGATAAATGAATTTTTTTATCACATCAGTTCTTTCATGTGTGACTTTGAAGGTTTTAGATGGCGTTGGAGTCATACTTTTCATCATTCAAAAACATTGCAAACAGAAGATGATTATGATCACGAAATTCAAGTATCAAGACCGATAGAATTATTTGCATTCTTTTTGAATTTTATACCATTTACAGATTTATTATTCCCACATAAATTAATTAAATTTGAAGTTTTAAAACATGCTTTTGGAAAATTCACTCCAGTTATTGATATAACTGCACCTAAAGAAGAAAAGAAAAAAATTCTTTGGAACTCTAGATTATATGTCTTTATTTGGGTATCAGTAATTGTATATTCTTTTTACATAGTTTCTTTCTTGCCAATAATTTATATAATTTTACCTACTTATATTGGAAAGCCAATATGGTTTGCGGTAAATGTGACCCAACACCTAGCTGCTAAAGTTGATACAAAAGATCACCGCTTAAGTACTTACTCAGTGAGAATAAATCCAATTTTAAGTTTTTTATATTGGCACATGGAATATCATTTAGAACATCATATGTTTCCAATGGTACCCTCATATAATTTAAAAAAATTACGAAAAGAAATTGATAAAGAACTACCACAACCGTTTACGAGTCTTTTTGATTTTTATAAAAAAGTTTTACCAGCTGTAATAGCTTTAGCTACTGATCAAAATAAATACTACAAAGTAAAATTAAATAATTAATTTACCAAGAACCGGTATTCTCCATTGATTTCCATGGTTCTTGTTCGGGTAAAGATTCACCTTCTTGTAAAATTTCTAATGATATTCCATCTGGTGAACGTACAAAAGCCATGTGTCCATCACGTGGCGGTCTATTTATTGTAACACCATTCTTCATTAATCTATCACAGACTTCATATATATTTTTTACACTGTAGGCTAGATGCCCAAAATTTCTTCCACCAGTATATTCTTCTGGATCCCAATTATATGTTAATTCAAGTAATCCTGTTTTATCATCACTATTTTCAGCAGCTAAAAAAATTAATGTAAATCGACCCTTTTCATTTTCTACTCGTCTAACTTCTTTTAAGCCAAGTTTATTGCAATAGAAGTCTAATGATTCTTCTATATTATTAACTCTAACCATTGTGTGTAAATATTTCATTTCTATAATCCTATTTAAAATTTATGTTTGTACTAAAAAATACTTAGTGTAATTTCAAGTATATGAAAACAGTTTTTTTACTTTTTGATTCTTTAAATAGAAGAATGTTAAATTCATATGGTGGAAAGTATTTAGAAACACCAAATTTTAATCGCTTGGCTGAAAAAACTGTTCAATTTAATAATCATTATATCGGAAGTATGCCTTGTATGCCCGCAAGAAGAGATATGCATTCTGGAAGATTAAGTTTTCTCCATAGATCTTGGGGACCACTAGAACCATTTGATAATTCATTTCCCGAACTCTTAAGATTAAACAATACGTATACTCATTTAGTCACAGATCATTATCACTATTTTGAAGATGGAGGCGCAACATATCACAATCGTTTTAACTCTTATGATTTTATCAGAGGACAAGAAAGAGATCCATGGAAAGCCATGGTTCAACCACCTTTAGAAAAATTTAGAGAAAAATATCATAAATCACAATTGAATTTAGATGATAGAGAACATGTGTATTATTTTTATCCAATTAATAGTGAATTTATAAAAGAAGAAAAAGATTTTCCTTCAGTGAAGTGCTTTTCTTCTGGTTTAGATTTTTTGCAAACAAATAAAGATGCGGATAATTGGTTTTTACAATTAGAAACTTTTGATCCACATGAACCTTTTTTTGCACCTGAACGTTTTAGAGAAACCATTAAGACAAATTACCGTGGACCGCGCTTAGATTGGCCTCAATATGAAAGAGTTACTGAAACTGATGAAGAAATAGCAGAATTGAAAGCAAATTATATTGCTCTTATAGCTTTATGTGATCATTTATTAGGCAAGGTCTTAGATCATTTTGATGAAAATAATATGTGGGAAGATACATCCTTAATTTTAACTACTGATCATGGTTTTATGTTAGGAGAACATGATTGGTGGGCAAAAAATAGAATGCCCCTTTATAATGAAATAGCAAATATACCTTTATTTTTTTATCACCCAGGTTTTAAACAACATCAAGGAGAGCAAAGGAATCTTGTTACTCAGAACATAGATTTAATGCCTACATTTCTTGATATGCATAATCACTCAATTCCTTCAGAAGTGAAAGGAAAATCATTATTAACTTATTTGGATAAAGATGCAGAAAATAAGTTTGCTGCTCTTTATGGCTATTGGGGCGGTGGTATTAATATTACAGATGGAAAATATAGTTATTTTCACTACCCAGAAAATTTTAGTCAACAAAATCCAGAGAGATATCAATATACATTAATGCCAACGCATATGAGACAGTTTTTTTCAAATGAAGAATTGCAAACAGCTACTTTACATAAACCTTTTGATTTTACAAAAGATATACCTTTGCTTAAGATTAATAGGATCGAAAGAAAAACTGATGGTGGGTATAAAGGTTTTGAGGATACAAAAAGTGCACTTTACAATTTACAAAATGATCCAGGTCAGTTGACACCTATAGCAGATGAAAAAAAATCAAATGAATATCAAAAATTGATGATTAATATTATCAATGAGTATGACCCTCCAAAAGAATTAATAAATAATTATTTTGAAAATTAATACATGACAAAGAGACAAAAAGTTTTAGTTCTTTATTTAAAGTTTCCAAGTTTAGAAGCAGAAGTCATTTCTTGGGCGACTTTTGATGGTACAGGAAAAAAACTTCATATGACTGGAGATAGTGATGAGCCACCTTATCCTACTGGTCTTGATGCTTTATTAGATGGTTGGAGATTATTTCAAGCTAGTCAAGCTATTCCAGAGTATCCTGGTCAAGAATTTAGAACTTCATACTTAAAACATGAATTTTTTTTTGAAAAAATAGAAGAAGGAGATTTTTAAAATGCCAAAATTATTATCAACGGAGCAAATGGCAGAATTTGCAAATAGTGGCTGTCTTTTTTTTGAAGGTTTAATTGATGAAGATATCAATAGAGAGTTTTTAAATGACATAGGACATACCAATATTGATGAAGTTGATAATATTCAGCAGTACTTTCAAAACATTAAATCATCTAGTAGTATCCCTAGAATACCAGCTGGCACTCCATTAAAGGATGCTTACCCTTTAAACTCTCCTTTGGAAAAAATATTTAAAAATGAAATTGTCTCAGGAGCAATTAATAGTTTAGTTGGTTCAAAAACGGTAGTTGATCATCAATTTCTTCACTTAACATTTCCTTCTAAATATTATGACAGAGCAAATCAAAGACAAATGTCGCAAGTTAATCATCAAGATAGCACAATTGATCCAAGGACAACTTTCGATATTCAATTGTTTTACTTTCCAACTGCTGTTACTAAAGATATGGGTGGTACAAGATATCATCCTGGTACTCATTTAAGAATAGTGAATGAAATGGGTATTGCAAAATATCAAAATATAAAAGGACAAAAAAATATTATTTGTAAGGCGGGGACAATAGGAATTTTTCATAGTGGTCTGTGGCATGGTGCAGGAGTTAATTTTTCTGATGATATTAGATATATGTTTAAAGTTAGATTACAGCCTAAAGAAAAACAGGAATTATTATGGGATATTGATAAAAAATATAGACCATTACCCAATAGAGCTTTGTATTGGACAGATGAAAATCAAGAAAAAACAATTAATGATATATTGATGCAATCACATCCTTGGCAAGAAGCTGATACCAATCGTTTAGATAAAATAAATACTATTAAGTTTTGGAGACAGTTAACTGGTAATAAAAATTTGGATATTGATTACTGGCTTACAAGGATTGAAAATGAATTATATTAAAGGAATAATTTTATGAAGATAGGAATTATTGGTTGTGGAAATATTGCTGATATTTATTTTAGTAATTCCCAGAAGTATTTTAACAATTTTCAAATAGTTGCATGTGCTGATATTAAAAATGAAGCTGCAAAAAAATATTCAGAAAAATATGGAGTAGAACAATTATCAGTAGATCAGATATTATCTAATAAAGAAATTGAGTTAATTATAAACTTAACAATACCTGATGTTCATTTTCAAGTTTCAAAATCAATTCTTGAAGCTGGAAAACATTCTTATTCAGAAAAACCACTCTCAATAAAGTTTGAACATGGTGAAGAGTTAGTAAATTTAGCTAATTCAAAAGGTTTATGTGTGGGTTGTGCGCCAGATACATTTCTTGGCGCTGGCATACAGGAAGCAAAAAAAATTATTGATCAAGATGAAATAGGTAACATAAATCTCGGCAGTATTTCTATGGGTGTAGCTGGACATGAAATTTGGCATCCAAATCCAGATTTTTATTACAAATATGGCGGCGGTCCAATTCTTGATATGGGCCCATATTATTTTACAGCACTAGTAAATTTACTAGGTCCAGCCAAAAATGTTTTTACGCAATCAAGAACAGTTTATCAGAAAAGAATTATTGGTAGTGGTGATAGACAAGGGCAAGAAATAGAAGTTGAAATTCCAACAACCTTAGTTTCACAAATAGAATTTCAGAATGGAGCATTAATTGATTCATTTTTTTCTTTTGATGTTTGGAAGCATAGTAAGAATCACATTGAGTTATATGGCGATAAAGGTTCAATAAATATTCCTGATCCAAATATGTTTGGCGGTAATATTCTTCTATGTAAATCAAAAAATGGAAATTGGGAAAATATAGATACCAAAAATAACAATTTAGGTAAAATAAACATTAATAATAAATCTGAAAAAGTAAATGAGTCAGCAGGCATTGCTAACTATAGAGGTATTGGTGTGAGCGAAACAGTTGATGCAATAAAAAATAATCGTTTAAATAGATGTAGCGGAGAATTAAGTCTTCACGTTTTAGATATACTAGATAGTATTATTTCATCATCAAAAGAAAATAAAAAAATAGAACTTAGAAGTACTGTTAAAAATTTAAATTACTTTTCTGAAGACGAGATTAGTAATTTATTAAAGTGAAAGGAATAAAATGAAAAAAGCTTTAATAGTTTATGGAGGTTGGCCAGGACATGAGCCAGAAAAATGTACTGAAATAATAAAGGGTATGCTTGAGCCTGAAGGATATGAGGTAAGAGCAGAATATCAAACTTCTGCATTTGCGGAAGATTATGTTCACGAAATGGATTTGCTTATACCTATAGTGACTATGGCTTTTCATTTTGATCCGAGAGGAGAAATAAAAAAAACTGCTGTTAATAATGTTATTAAAGCTGTTCACAATGGTTGTGGACTTGCCGGTCATCACGGAGGAATGTGTGATGCATTTAGACAATCAATTGATTGGCAGTTCTTAACTGGTGGTCAATGGGTAAGTCATCCAAATGGTATTCATGATTACAAAGTAAATATAACAAAAAAAGATGACCCAATCATGGAAGGTATTGAAGATTTTAATTATCATTCAGAGCAATATTACATGCATGTGGATCCATTAAATGAAGTTTTAGCAACGACGACATTTAAAGGTAACGAAGTTTGGAAGCTTGAACAAGAACCTGGTTCATCAAGTGGTGACGCATATACCACAGAATGGTTAAAGGGTGTAGAAATGCCAGTTGCCTGGAAAAGACGAATTGGGAAAGGAAAAATTTTTTATATTTCTCTTGGTCATTTTGCTCATGAATTAAACCATCCAAAAATGAATAAAATTTATAAACGTGGTTTACTTTGGGCATCAAGATAGAGTAATATAATTTAGGAAATCCTATGACAAAATACTTTAGTAAAATACCAGAGATTAAATTTGAAGGTGAAGAAAGTACAAACCCATTCGCTTTTAAGTTTTATGATGAATCTAAAAAAGTTTTAGGCAAGTCTATGAAAGAGCATTTAAGGTTTGCTACTTGCTATTGGCATACATTTACTTGGCCAGGTCTAGATCCGTTTGGCGGTCAAACATTTGACAGACCTTGGATGCAAGCAGGTGATGAAATGAAAATGGCTGAAATGAAACTTGATGCTGCATTTGATTTTTTCACTAAAATAAAAACACCTTTTTTCTGCTTTCACGATAGAGATATTTCTCCTGAAGGTTCAAATTATGCTGAAACACAAAAAAATTTTTTTCATATTATAGATTTAATGGAACAAAAAATTAATGACTCAGGAATGAAATTATTGTGGGGAACAGCAAATGCTTTTTCTCATAAAAGATATATGAGTGGTGCATCTACCAATCCAAACCCAGAAGTTTTTGCATATAAAGCTGCACAAGTAAAAGATTGTATGGATGCAACGATGAGATTGGGTGGTCAAAACTATGTTCTTTGGGGTGGAAGAGAAGGATACGAAACTATTCTTAATACTGACATGACCAAGGAAACAGCTAATCTTCAAAGATTTCTTGAATTAGTCGTTAATTATAAACACAAGATAGGATTTAAAGGTCAAATTTTATTGGAACCAAAACCTCATGAACCAACTAAACATCAATATGACTTTGACTCTGCAACTTGCTTAGCGTTTTTACGAAAGGCAGGTTTAGAAAATGAGATTAAATTAAATGTTGAAGTTAATCATGCAACTTTATCTGGTCATAATTTTGAACATGAAATTGCTTACGCTACTTCAAACAGCGCCTTAGGAAGTATAGACATTAATAGAGGTGATACCTTGATAGGTTGGGATACAGATCAATTCCCAAATAATCCTGCCGACTTAATTATGTCATTTTATTTTATTTTTAAGAATGGCGGCTTAGGCCAAGGAGGCATGAACTTTGATGCAAAAATAAGAAGACAATCTATCGATGCTGAAGATTTATTCCATGCTCATATTGGAGGCATGGATGTTTGTGCAAAAACACTTATTGCTGTTGAAAAAATGATGAATGATAATGTTATTCCTAAGTTTATTGAAGATAGATATGAAGACTGGAATAAAAGTTTAGGGCAGTTTATTCATAATAAAGATACTGGATTAGATGATATAAATAAAAAAGTAATCGACGAAAATATTGAACCAGAACCTCGTTCAGGAAGACAAGAATACCTGGAAAATATCTTAAATAAATATTTGTAGTTACTAACCATAAGTTTCTATACTAATTGATTTATAAATATTATGAAAATTTATAAATTAGACACAGCATCAGATTTTGAAAAACTAAACCTTTGTCTCGCAATAGGTAATTTTGATGGAATACATAAAGGGCACCAAGAAATAATAAATAAAATTAAGGAGATTGCATCAAACAATAATTTATTATCTTCTATAATGAGTTTTAATCCTCATCCTCGTATTTACTTTAATCAAATTAATGACCCTTTTAGTATTTATACTCAAAATGATAAAATAAATTTTCTTGAAAGATTGGGTTTAGATATATTTATAGATTTTTCTTTTGATAACAATCTATCAGTATTATCAGCTGATGATTTTGTAACCAAAATTCTTATTGATAAATTAAACATTAAATACTTAGTAATAGGTACTGACTTTAAGTTTGGAAAAGACAGAAAAGGTAATTTTAAAACATTAGAAAAGTACACTGAAAAAAATAATTTTAATATTCATTTAATCGAACCTATTATGCTTGCTGATAAATCTGATAAATATTCATCTTCAATAATTCGATCACAAATAAAAGAAGGTTATATTGAAGATGTTACAGAGTCTTTAGGTAGGCCCTGGCATATGCATGGAACAATAATTGAAGGTGATAAAAGAGCTAGAGAAATAAATTTTCCGACTGCTAATATGATACCAGATCAACACATATTACCAAAAAGAGGTGTTTACTGTGTGGAAGTGCTATTAGAAGGCAAAAAATACAAAGGTGTTTCAAATTTTGGTTTAAGACCAACAGTCGATGGAAGTAAACTCCTTCTAGAGACACATATGTTTAATTTTAGTGAAGAAATATATGGTAAAGAATTGACTGTTGAATTCCTTACATTTATTAGGTCTGAACAAAAATTTAATAATTTTGAAGAATTAACCAAGCAAATCAACAAAGATATGAATACAGCTAAAGAATATCATCAACTATAATGGAATATAAAGATACAATTTTTCTTCCCAAAACATCTTTTGAAATGAGAGCTAACCTTCCAGCAAAAGAACCTGCAATAATAGAGGAGTGGGATAAAGAAAATATTTTTAAAAAGCTAAGAGATAAATCTAAAGGTAGAGAAAAATTTGTTCTTCATGATGGTCCGCCATACGCAAATGGACATATTCATATGGGAACTGCTCTTAACAAAATTTTAAAAGATGTCATTGTCCGAACACAACAAATGGCTGGTAAAGACTCTATCTATGTTCCTGGTTGGGACTGTCACGGTTTACCAATTGAATGGAAAATAGAAGAAGAATATAGAAAAAAAGGAAAGAACAAGGATGATGTTCCAACTGTTCAATTCAGAAATGAGTGTAGAGACTTTGCAGAAAAATGGATCGAGATACAAAAAAAAGAATTTAGACGACTAGGTGTTGAAGGAGATTGGGAAAATCCTTACCTCACAATGTCAAATCAAGCAGAAGCGCAAATTGTTCGAGAACTTGGAAAATTTCTACTTGATGAAAGCTTGTATAAAGGAGCAAAACCAGTTCTCTGGTCCGTTGTAGAAAAGACAGCTTTAGCTGATGCTGAAGTTGAATATGAAGATCATACGTCCAACACTATTTATGTTAAATTTTTAATTAAAAATTCTACAGATAAAGATTTAATTGAGTCTAATATAGTTATTTGGACAACAACTCCTTGGACTATTCCAGGTAACAGAGCTCTGGCTTATGGTAAAGAATTAGATTATTCACTTATTATTGTTGAGGAATTAGAAGAAGATAGTCTAGCCAAAATAAATGATAAATTAATATTTGCTTCAGAACTTTTAGAAAGTGTAACTAAAGAAATTGGAATTAAAAAATTTAGTATAAAAAAGAAATTTAAAGGAGATAATTTATCTTCTTGTGAATGTGAACATCCGTTTAAACAATTGGGATACGATTTTATTGTAAAACCATTTCATGGAGATTTTGTAAACTTAGAACAGGGAACAGGAGTTGTACATATAGCTCCTGGACACGGAGATGACGATTATGTTTTAGGGATAGAAAATAATGTTGATATTATCCAGACAGTTCAAGATGATGGAAAATATAATCAACATGCCGTTGGTTTTGAAGGCGAGCATATTTATAAAGTAGATCACAAAATTGCAGATAAATTAGAAGAATTTTCAAAATTATTATTTAAAGGTACTCTTCGTCATAGCTACCCACATTCGTGGCGGTCTAAAGCTCCTCTTATTTATAGAAATACTCCACAATGGTTCATTTCCATGGAAAAGAATAATTTAAGAGACATTGCTCTTAGATCAATTGATGAAACTATTTTCTATCCTCCTCAAGGCCAAACAAGGCTTAGATCAATGATTGAAACTAGACCAGATTGGTGTGTATCTAGACAAAGAGTGTGGGGTGTACCTTTACCATTATTTGTAAATAAAAAAACGGGTCAACCTTTAAGAGATGAAAATATTATCAATAGAATAGCAGACATATATGAAAAAGAAGGAAGCAATACGTGGTTTACCGAAGATCCACAAAGGTTTTTAGGGGATGAATATTCACTTGAAGATTATGAACAGGTTAAAGATGTAGTTGAAGTTTGGTTTGATAGTGGTTCTACACATGCTTTTTGTCTAGAACAAAGAGAAGATTTGAAATGGCCTGCATCGATGTACTTAGAAGGAAGTGATCAACACAGAGGATGGTTTCATTCATCTCTTTTGGAGTCTTCTGGCACAAGAGGTAAAGCGCCTTATGAAAGCGTTCTTACACACGGGTTTGTTGTTGATGGAAGAGGACGTAAAATGTCTAAATCTTTAGGTAACGTTATTTCTCCAGATGATATATTAAAAAAATATGGAGTAGATATTTTAAGATTGTGGGTAGTTGCTTCTGATTATTATGATGATCTTAAACTTGATAATGCTATCCTCCAATCACAAGCTGAGTCTTATAGAAGAATAAGAAATACCTTTCGTTTTTTAATTGGCAATTTAAGTGATTTTACTGAAGAAGAATCTATTGATGAGAGTGAATTTCCAGAGTTAGAAAGATATCTTCTACATCGATTATGGGAAGTTGATAAAGTCGTTCAAAAATGTGTATCAAC
This sequence comes from uncultured Alphaproteobacteria bacterium, assembly GCA_902522865.1. Classification (GTDB taxonomy): domain Bacteria; phylum Pseudomonadota; class Alphaproteobacteria; order HIMB59; genus CACPNW01. The sequence continues at coordinate 124,588 of CABYXC010000002.1, forward strand.
ATTTAACTTTCACTTAATGTTTACTACTCTACTGAACTTTTGTTCAAGTGATCTTTCAGCTTTTTATTTTGATATTAGAAAAGACACAATATATTGTGATAGTAAAGAGTCGGTTAAAAGAAGGTCTACCAGAACTCTATTAAATATAATTTTTAATCATTTAGTAAGATGGTTTGCCCCTTCTATTTCCTTTACTTCTGAAGAAGCTTGGAAAGCAATGGGAAATATAGAAAGTATACACCTACAAGATTTTTTACAATGTAAAAAAGAATATGAAGATAATCAATTAAATGAAAAATGGAATATAATTAAAAATATTAGAAAAGTTGCCACTGGAGCTATTGAAAAAATCAGAGAAGAAAAAACTATTCGTTCAAGTCTTGAAGCACACATAGATATTTTTGTTTCTGCAGAAAGTTATAAAAAACTTGAGAAAGTAATGTTTGATGAAATTACAATTACTTCATCATTTTCTTTGTTTGTTATTGACGAAAAATCCAATGGTTTCTCTATTGAAGATATTTCTGATGTTATTGTAAAAGCATCAAAGGTAAATGGAGAAAAGTGTCAAAGATGTTGGAAATATGAGGCAAAGTTAATAAATGATGAAGTTTGTATCAGGTGTAATACTGTAATATTTAAGTGATTAAAACAGCAGTATTCATTTTTTTGATATTATTAGATTTATTAACAAAATTTTTTATTCAGAATAATTTATTTCTAAATCAATCAATAAAAATCAATGAATATTTTGATTTAGTTTATGTTCAGAACTTTGGTGTTTCTTTTGGTTTATTTTCTGGTTATGTTTCTCATTGGATATTAATACTTATAGCCTTAATAGTTGTTATATTAATTTTTTATTTATTTATTAAATCAGATAAACAATTAGAAAAACTGGCTTATTTCTTTGTTATAATTGGGGCTTTATCAAATATCATTGATAGATTAATAAATAGTTATGTTGTTGATTTTATCTTACTACATTATGAAAATTTTTATTGGCCAGCATTTAATCTAGCAGATATCTATATTACAATTGGAATTATCATGTTAATGATGAGCTTTTTTATAAAATCAAAAACTGTAAAATGAAAAAATTTATCTTTGTAACAATCATTTCCTCAATTTTTCTATCCTCTTGTAATACTATAAGAAGTAGTGCTGGTGTAGAAAGAAAAGTAATAGATGAATACAATGTAGTTGAAAATCCTCCATTGGTAATTCCACCAAATTTTAATTTACTACCACCAGATCAAATTGAATCAAAAGATATTGATGATACAGATAGCGAACTTGCTAAGGAAATCCTCTTTGGTTTGGATGAAGAAAGTGATGAAACACCTTCTGAAAATTCTGTTATTGACAATATTTTAAAAGAAACTGAAGCAGATCAAGTTGATAATAGTATCAGGGAAGATCTTGATGGAAACTCAGATGATGAAATAAGCCAAGATAATACAGATGTCGAACGTGAAAATATAGAAGAGCCAAAAAAGAAGAAAAGATTTTTCTTTTTCAACAGTAAAGAAGAAAATGAAGATGAAGAAGAAGGTGAACCTAAAAAGAAAAAAAGATTTTTCTTCTTTTAATTTTATAAATGGAAATAAAATACTTTAATTCAAATTTTGACAAAATCACTCAAAATAAAGATACTGATCAAAATATAACTAATGTAATAGAAAAACTTCCTTCTCTGAATATTGTTTCAGATAAAAATTTATTAGAAGAAACCATAAAAATATCAAATCAATTTAAAGAGAAAAAGGAAAAAATAATTGTATTTGGTACAGGAGGTTCAAATTTAGGTGCAAGGGCATTAAATAATGTTATTTCTAATAATAAAATTATTTTAGAATTTTATGATAATGTTGACCCTATTAATTTTGAAAAAAATTTTCAAAATATAAATTTTGAGCTAACTGGTTTCTTGGTTATTTCAAAATCGGGTACTACACCAGAGACATTATCTCAATTTTCATGTCTTTATCAAAAAGCAATAGAAGCTAATAAAGTTGAAGCATTTTTTTCAAATACTTTAATCATAACTGAATTTAAGGAATCTCCTCTTTTTAAAATTGCAAAAGATAATAATTGTTTACTATTAGAGCATCATAAAGATGTTGGAGGTAGATATTCAATATTTACTAATGTTGGTATTGTGCCTGCAATCATTTCTGGATTAAATATTAATGAACTTTTTAGTGGAGCATCTGAAGTAATTAATAATATTGATAATTACAGACCTTTTGATCTTGGAAGATATTTAACCCAAAAAGAAAATGCAAAATATACTAATAATGTTTTAATGACATACTCAGATTCACTGTATTTTTTTGGAAAGTGGTATCTGCAACTTTGGGCAGAAAGTATTGGAAAAAATAATAAAGGTATTACAGCAATTCATTCACTAGGGACCACTGATCAGCATAGTCAATTACAATTGTATTTAGATGGACCTAAAGACAAATATTTCACCTTTATCACTACAGATCATTCAAATAAGGGTATCAAAATTAATAATGATATGTTTGAAGGTACCGATATTGACTATTTTAAAGATAAAACAATGGGAGATCTAATGGAAGCTGAACAGCGCGCAACCATTGAAACTTTTAAATTAAATAATTTTAGTTTTAGAGAAATCTATATTCCAAAAATAGATGAACAAAACTTAGGCAAATTATTATCGTTTAGTATAATCGAAACCATCGCTTGCTGTATGTATTTAGATGTTGATCCTTTTGACCAACCTGCTGTTGAACAAGGTAAAAAACTAACTAAAATTTATTTAAGATAGTTTAAAAAAATAAATTATTGTTTTGCCGTAAGTCTTTTTTTGAAGCAGATTCAAATTTTCTGGAATCACAATATTATCTTTCACACTTGTTTCTAAGCCAATCACTGTAGTATTTTTAATGTTACTGGATAAATTTTCTAAGAGCTTTGTTAAATTATACTTTGCATAAGGTGGATCAATATAAACAACTGAAATATTCTTAAATTCTATTTCTAGTTTAGAATGAATAAGGTCTTCTTCATAAATTTTAAATTGATTATTTTTACAAATACTTAGACAATTTTTTCTTAAAATTTTAAGAACTTCAATATTATTCTCAAAAAAAATTACTTCTCTCATACCTCTAGAAATTGCTTCTAGACCCATTGTGCCAATACCTGCAAAAAGATCTAAAAAAATTTTATTTTTATATAATTCGATAGAATTTTTGATTGCATAACTTTCAATAATTGAAAAAAAAGCTTCTCTTCTTAGAGAAGAAGTTGGTCTTACAAAATCATTAATACTAGCTAATTTTTTTTGCTTAAACTTTCCCCCAGTAATCCGAATCATGTGCTAATTGAATTTAATTTTTGAAATTGCCCTTCTTTAAGTCTTCCAAGCTTATAAGGGCCATATCCAATTCTTATTAATTTAACTATATTCCATGAAAAATAATTACAAATATTTCTAATTTCTCTATTTTTTCCTTCTTTAAGTTTAAAAATTAACCAACTATGATTTTTTAATTTTTTTTCAAAGGCAACTTTAATTTTTTTATAATTTATTTCTTTAATTGTAATACCTTTATTTATTTTTTGTAAATCAGTATGTTGTACATTGTTATTTATACAAACTCTATAGATCCGCTCTATGTTTGAAGATGGATGTTCCAAATATCTTGAATAGTCACCATTATTAGTTAGTAAGATCAATCCTTCACTCATATAATCCAATCTTCCAACACTTATTAATTGACCAACATTTTTTGGTAATAAATCAAAAATTTTTTTTCTACCTAAATTATCTTTTGTACTACAAATATATTTTATTGGTTTGTATAACTTCCATACTTCAACTTTATTTGCTTTTTTAATAATTTTATTATTAACTTTAATTATATCTAAATTACTTACTTTATGACTTGGATGAGTGCAAACTTGATTATTAATTTTAATTTTTTTTTCTACAATTAATTTTTCAGCATCTCTTCGTGAACAAATTCCAGCACTTGATAAATATTTTGAAATTCTAATATTCACTTTGTTTTACTAATAAAATTTTTAATTATTTTTATATCATATTTTGTAATTAAAAATTCAGGATGCCATTGTAAGCCAATACACCATTTGTGTTTTTTATGTTCTACTCCTTCAATAACACCATCATTGGCTGTACATGAAATATTTAAGTCTTTACCTACTTTTTTTACTGACTGATGATGCGCACTATTAACATTTATTTTTTGAGTCCCGCATATTTTGTGTAGTTGAGTATTTTTTGAAATATTAACACTATGACTAGTCTGATTTCTTGGATTTACTTGTTCATGGTTTATCTGATCTTTTTTTATATCTTGTATTAAAGTTCCACCACATGCAACATTAATAAGTTGTGCACCACCACAAATTCCTAATATGGGTTTGTTATATTTGAAAAATTTATTGAAAATATTTAATTCAAAATTCGTTCTTTTATTTTTAATATTTTTAGATTTAGTATTACTTGTTTTATATAATTTAGGATGAATATCAAAATCTCCTCCAGTAATAATTAAGCCATCAATTAAATGACAAAAATCATCAATATATTTTTTTTCATGTAACAATGGAAATGGAACAGCATTAAATTTTGTTAAGGAAGTTAAGTAATTTTCTCTTAACGCATACCAGGGAAATTTTGAGTATGTTTTCTTTTTTTCACTATCAAGAGTTATTCCAATAATTGGTTTTTTCATTATAATTCAACTATAATGTACAACATTAGTGTGTTCCAGAATGAACGTTGATTTTTTTATGAAAGAAGCAATTATTGAAGCAGATAAAGCTTATAATTTAAATGAGGTCCCAGTTGGTGGAATTCTTGTTGATAATACAACAAACAATATTGTAGCCAGAAGCTACAATACAGTAAATAAAAATAAAAATGCTATCAAACATTGTGAATTAAATCTTATTCATGAAGCTTGCGAAAGACTAAAACTTAAATATTTAGAAAATATGACGTTATTTGTTACTTTGGAACCATGTACAATGTGCGCTAGCGCAATAAGTGAGGTACATATTAAAGATCTATATTTTGGGGCGTATGATGAAAAAAATGGAGGAATTGAAAAACTCCGAGTTGCTTTTCAAAGAGAAAATATATTTTTACCAACTATTTATGGTGGCATTATGGAAAAAGAATGTAGAAATTTAATAAAAAAATTTTTTAAAAATAAACATGATAGATAAAATTAATATACCTGAGTTTGAAGTTTCAGAATTTAACGAAGCATTAAAAGAAGTAATTGAAACCAATTTTAATTATGTCAGAATTAAAGGAGAGATTTCTGAGGTTAAAACTGCAACAAGAGGTCAAATCTATCTAACACTTAAAGACGAGGATTCTATTTTAAGTGGAGTTATCTGGGATCAGAAAAAAAAATATTTAGATCTAAATCCAGAAATAGGACTAGAAATAATAGCAACAGGGAGAATTACCACATGGTCTCGCTATAAAACTACTTACCAAATAGATATTGATAAAATTGAAATTGCAGGAGAGGGAGCACTTCTAAAACTTATTGAAGAAAGAAAAAAAAGACTTCAAAAAAAAGGTTATTTTGATGAAGATAAAAAAATTCCATTACCTTTTTTGCCTGAGAGATTAGGTATTATTACCTCTCCAACTGGCTCTGTAGTACACGATATAATTAATAGAGTGAATGATCGTTTCCCAATGCCTTTAGATATATGGCCAGTTTCTGTACAGGGTGTTGAAGCAGCAAATAGCATTATAAATGCTATCGAAGGTTTCAACAAACTTAAATCTAGTAAACCAGATGTTCTAATTGTTGCTAGAGGCGGAGGAAGTACTGAAGACTTAATGGCATTTAATGATGAACATCTAGCAACAAGTGTATTTGAATCAAAAATACCAATTATTTCAGCAATAGGTCATGAAACAGATACAACAATAATTGATTTAGTATCAGATTTGAGAGCTTCTACGCCAACTGCAGCAGCTGAAAAAGCTACTCCAGTAAAATATGAATTGATAGAAAAAATTAAAAATTTACAACTGAGATTAAACACCAAAGTAAATTCACAAATTCAGTCCAAAAAGGAAAATTATGATTATTTAAATAAATTTCTTAAATCCCCAAGCTCAATAGTTAATAATTACAAAGAGAAACTTTTAGATGATTTTAAAAATTTAACATTATCAATTGAAAACAAATTTAGCATATCTAAATTAAAACTCATAAATTTAGGTAAATCTGTAATTTCACCAGATACTCTAGTAAGTTTAACACAAGCAAAGATAATTAATCTTTCAAAAAATCTTAATTTAAATATTGCTAATAACTACAAAGATAATCTTGAAAAATATAAAGCAAATATCAGACTACTTAATTCAAATTCAATCTCTTCAAATCTTAAAAAGGGATACTCTATTTTGATGAATAAATCGAAAATTGTTAAGACTACAAAAAAAATCACTCATAATGATCAGTTATCTGTTAAGCTTATTGATGGTACAATTGATATTAAGGTAAAAAAAATTAACTAAATCTCTTGTGTTGCCAAAACCATTGAGAAGGATCTGATTTAATCCAATCTTCTATTTTATGATGTATCGTTTCCATCATTTGATTATCACTGATATTTACATCATTATGATAAAAAGGCTCAAGAAAGGTTAGCTCGATTTTTCCATTATCAACTCTTTTATTTTTAATTGGGATTATTGGTAATTTATATTTTCTGGCTAGTTTTAAAAAACCTGTTTGTGTTTTAACTTTACGTTTAAAAAATAAAACCTCTTCGCCAGAAGAATCTTTTTGATCAATTACAACCAACATTGATAAAGAGTTTTTTATAGCTTCAGTAATATCTTTTGCACTTTTTTTTCCTTTTGGAGTATAAAAACTCTTAGATGATACAAGCGAATTTGTTCTAATTTTTAATAATAATTTATCTAAAAAATGATTATTAATATGTCTATATACTGCACCTAGATTTATACCAATTCTATCTAAACTAGGTACTACAACTTCCCAATTAGACTGATGAATACATATAAATATTGCTTGGGAATTATTTTTAATTAAATTTTCGATATTTTCAATTTTATTGTATTTTATTTTTTTTTTATCAAATAAATAATTTAAACTTGGGAGTTCAGAAATTGTCCTTCCTAGATTATCCCAACTTTTTTTAACTATACTTTTAACTTCTTCCTCTTTCATATTAGGAAAAACATATTTACAATTCTTTATTGCAGTCTTGTTAGCACCAGATAATTCACCAAAAAAACTAAACATAAAAGAAGCAAATTTAGCCGATAAATTTAATGGTAAAAGTTTAAATAAAAAAAATACTATAAAAACTATAATATATTCAAAAAAATAAATTATATTTTTCATATTGCTAAATCATTAATTTTATTCTCTAAAATGTTACCTAATATTTCTTTAAGTAAATTTTCATCTTCAAATTTAATTTCCCCATTCAAAGTGCTTACTAAAGACCGATAGGATTTAGGAATTCTAACAAAATCTTTTTTTGTAGTAACTAATACTGATTTCGTAAGATTTGCATTTTCTGCTAAATTTAACATATCATTTTCATCAAAAATATGGTGATCAGGATAGCTGATTTTTTTTTCTAAAATAGCACCTTGTTCAGAAAGTGAATTATAAAATTTTTCAGGGTAAGCAATTCCTGCAAAAGCTGTTACTTTTTGATTTTTATATATTTGATTGTCTGTACTTATTTGAAACTTGGCATGAATAATAGGGACAGTGCTTGGAATTTTATCTTTTACATCTTCAGATATTTCTCCAATTACGATTACGAGATTTGCTCTGGAAATGCCTCTTGATATACTCTCTCTAAGAGGACCAGATGGGATTACCCTCTTATTTCCAAAGCCCTGTTCTCCATTAATAACAATAATTGAAAAATCTTTTTGAAGAGTCGGATTTTGAAAACCATCATCCATAATTATGCAATCTGCACCTTTTTCTTTAGCTAAAATAAAGGATTTATTTCTATCCTGACCAATCCAAGTTGGAGCAACTTCAGCTAGTAACAAGGATTCATCTCCGACACTTTTTGCTGAGTGCCACTCTTCAACAAGAACATTAGATGTTTCAACACCACCATAACCTCTTGAAACAAAGTGAGGATTATATCCATTAAGCTTTAATAAATTTCCAATTTTTAAAGCAACTGGTGTTTTACCAGCTCCTCCCACCACTATATTCCCAATACAAATTACAGGAATTCCAGAAGATGTTTTTCTGCTAACAAAATTTCTTATTTTTGTTCCAAATCTAAATAGTAATGAGAGTGGATATAAGGAATTCGATAAATATGTGTCATTTTTTTTATACCAAAATTTAGGAGCTTTAAGCATTTTAATTAATGTACTTTTCGATGTCTTTGAAAAGCTTTTCTTTTTCAAAGAAAGATCTATTAGAAAATTCAAGTGCATTTGCTTGAATCTTTTTTATTTCCAAATTATTATTTAGTAATTCTTTCATCTTTATATCAATATCTTTAAACTTATTTACCATTATACATGAATTTGCTTTTACCATATCTTCATAAATATTAGTCCAATTATCAACATAATTACCGCTAATAATAGCACATCCATAACTTGCAGGTTCTATGGGATTGTGTCCGCCAATATTTTTTAAAAAAGAACCACCTAAAATAACTAAATCACTAATTTTAAAATATTGATCTAATTTTCCAAAACTATCAATTATTACGATATTATTTTCTTCAAATTCTTTTTTAGATTCTAAAGAAATATTAAATCCCTCTTTATTTAATTCTTGTTTAATTGTACTTATTCTTTCTGGATGTCTTGGTGCGAGATAAATTTTTAAATTAAATTCAAGAATTGTTTTTTTAATACATTTAATTATCTCTTTTTCTTCATTTGAATGAGTACTTGCAATCATGATTGTATTTGCATGATCATTATTTATTGAAGAACTTTTTTTATTCTTAGCTAATTTTAAATTTCCAATATAGTCAATTTGTAAATTTGTTAATTCTTGAATTCTTTTTTTGTCATTTTTGCTTTGGGCAAAAATTTTATTAAAACTCTTTAATGAATTTCTGTAGAAATTTTTTGTATTTTCCCATCTTTTACAAGATGATGGAGAAATCCTTGCATTTAAATATAAACAATTGATATTTTTAACTCTAATTTTATTAAGCATATTTGGCCAAATATCTGACTCTATCCATAAGATCAGATTTGGTTTCCAAAAGTTTAAAAATCTTGAACACCATAGAGGCACATCAAATGGGATGTACTGATGGATAATTTTATTTTTATAAAACTCCTTAATATATTCCGCAGAAGATTTTGTTGTTGTAGTAACTAAAATATCAAATACTTTATGATATCGTTCTATAATTAAATCTGTAGATTTAAACTCGCCAATACTTGCTGCGTGTATCCATAAAATTTTTTTCTCACTATTTTTTTTTACCGTTGGTTTTCCAAGCCTTTCCATAAATCTTAGTCTGTCCTCTTTTTTTCTATAGATGCGAATAAATAAATTAAAAATAATTACTGGTATGAGAAGAGTACTGAGTATTTGATATATTCTAAGCATTTAGATTTTTTTCTGCTGATTCCATGCAATCATTAATTTTTTCTTCCAAGAAATTCTTATATTTATCTAAATCATCATCTTTAGTAGAAGAAGGAATAATAATTGGTTCACCCCAGACAAATCTACATTTTGAAAATGGATATGTTATTAAAAAAGAGTCCCAAGATTTAAGTTTAATATTTTTATTTGAAGCAAAACCAAGTGGTATAATTGGGACTTGAGAATGAATTGCAATTTTTATAATTCCTTCTGAGACTTTCTTATTTGGGCCTCTTGGTCCATCAGGAGTAATACCGATATAATTTTTATCTTTTAAAATTTTAAATACTTTTCTTAATGACGGTGATTTATTTTTTGACATTATAGAAACATTTTTTAAATTAAAATGACCTGCAATATATGCACCAAAACGACCATCACTATGACTAGATGCTAACATATTTAACACAGCTTTACTTTTCCATACATGTCCTATCATCATCAATTGACCATGCCAAAATGCTAAAATAAATGGTTTATTCTCTCTCCATAATTTTTCTGGTAACTCAGAGTGTATAATCTGTATTTTAGAAGTGTAACATACAAATAAGATATATAGGTAACCTATAAATGCCAAAATTTTTTGAGATATAGAAAATTTAAAAATTTTTTTTTTAAAACTCATTTTCCAATTGTTCTCTAAGTTGTAATTTTTTATAAATTGTTGATTTTGAAATTAACTCTTCATGCTTTCCCTGACTTTCAATTTTGCCTTTATCTAAAACGTAGATAATGTCTGCGTCTTCTATTGTGCTTAATCTATGTGCAATTATTAGTTTGGTTTTATTATTCATCAGACTATTTATTGTTTCATGAATTTTATTTTCAGTTATGTTATCTAAAGAAGATGTAGCTTCATCCATAATTAAAAGTGGCGCATCTTTAATTAGAGCTCTTGCAATAGCAATTCTTTGTCGTTGTCCACCTGATAATTTTATGCCGTTTTCTCCAATAACAGTGTGTAGTTTTTGATCTAATTCTTCTGAAAAACTATCTACACCAGCATTTTTAGCGACTAAATTAATCTCTTCGTCAGTTGCTTCAATGTTTCCATATTTAATATTATTAAATATACTCTCATTAAATAAAATTGTTTCTTGAGTAACTATTGAAACACTATTTCTTACATCTGTTAGATCTAGTTCTTTTATATCTTTAGAGTTAATTAATATAGAGCCTGAATAATTATCATATAATCGCAAAATTATATTTGCTATAGTTGATTTACCAGATCCAGATAAGCCAACTACTGCAACTTTTTTTCCTTTTGGTATTCTTAAACTTATTTTATCAAGTACTGTATTATCGTTATATGCAAATGAAACGTCTTTAAAAACAATATCTCCATCTAGATCTATGGTTTTTTTTGGAGAAATATTTTCCATATTTTTTTCGCTTGTATCTAAAAGTTTAAAAATTCTCTCAGCTCCAGCTAGTCCTTCTTGGACACTAATGTTTAGATTGCCAAGTGCCTTTACCGGTTGATAAGCTAGAAGAAGACTTACTAAAAAACTCATAAATTGACCTGTTGTCATACTTTCATTTAAGACAAAAACACCCCCAGCATAAATTGAGAGTGCTACAGCTAGACTTCCAATGAATTCCATCAAAGGGCTTAAGCGATTGCTAATAAAAGCAGATTTTGTAAAATATTTTTGAATAAAACTAATTGTTTCAAAAGCTCTTTGTTTTTCATAGTTTTCTCTGGAGTATGCTTTTACTTGTCTAATACCTTTAATGCTCTCAGCTAATACATTAGAAAAAACTGCAATTTCGTTTTGGATAGTGTAAGTAATTTTTCTTATACTCTTTCCAATTTTTCTTATGGGCCAGATTGCTAAAGGGAATGCAAAAAAAGCAAAAAGAGTTAGAGTCCAACTTTGGTAAAACATATTACCTAGTAAAAAAATAATAACTAAAACATCTTTTATAATTCCTGTTACAGATTTAACTATTGCAAGTCTTAAGTAGTAAGTATCATTTATAAGTCTTGAAATTAAATTACCTGACTTAGAGTCATTATAAAATTTCATATTCAAATACATAAGTTTTTCAAACATCTGAGTTTGAAGTTTTGCAATAATAGAATGTGCAACTTTACTCATTTGATAAGAGTGAGTATATGTCGCCAATCCTTTACAGAGGGTCACTATAATAATTGCAATTGGAATTAAAAATAACATTTCTTTATTCCCTTTGATTAAGACTTCATCAAGCGCAGGTCTTACTAACCAAGCATGTAAACCTGTTGCTGCTGCTGAGATAATCATCATCAATAAAGCTAATATTATTTTGAGTTTATGACTCATTAAATAATCAAAAACTATTCTTGAAGTAACTGACTGTTTTTTATCTGAAGACATCAAAAAGTATGTAAAAGTAAAAATAACATAATTGCAAAAATATTATTTTGTCTGAAATAATAATTTGAACTTAACGGTGATGTTATATCCCATTTCTGAATTGCTATATACGTACAAATTGCAATAGTGGCTATAATAATTGAACTAAGTAAAAAATTTGAGGAATTCCATACGAAATAAGACAATATAATTAAGATAATAAGATAGCATGTTTGAACAAATCCTTTACCATTTTTATCAAAATAAACTGCAGTAGATTTGATATTATTTAAAACATCATCTGACCTATCTTGGTAGGCATAAATCGTATCATATGCTAAAGTCCAAAAAATACATAAAAAATACAATAAAAGAAAATCAAATGTAATGCCTGTATTAAATTGCATTGAAACTATTAGCACACCCCAACTAAAAATAATTCCAAGGAATAATTGTGGGAAGAAAGTTATTCTTTTCATAAAAGGATATAAAATAACAAATGGAAAACTTAACAAACCTAATACAATTGATTTAAAATTAAACTCGAGAAGAATGAAAAAACTAATTACCAATAATATTATTAATAATAATATCGCTTCAGTAATAGAAATCTTTTTTGATGCTAAAGGTCTAAATTTAGTACGTTTAACTTTTTGATCAAAATCAATATCAATAATGTCATTAATTATACAACCCGCACTTCTCATTAAAAAAGAACCAATTAAAAAAAGTATATACCAAAATAATAGTTTAGAAGTTTCTGTTTTTAGTAACGCTAAACCAAACCAACAAGGCCACATTAATAGAAGGAAGCCAATAGGTCTGTTAAGTCTGATTAACTCGCAGTAATCAAATATTTTTTTTACAACTAAGTTATCCCACATATATGAATATAATGTTATAATTCTAAACTATTGTAATGAAAATGTCTAAAACACGATTATTTGTATCAAAAAAATTATCAGCCAATATTTTAATTTATATAAAAAATAAGCAGCACCACTTTCTGAAAAATGTTCTTAGAATCAAAAAAGAAGACAACATAAATTTATTCGATGGTTTGACAGGTGAATGGCTATCTAAAGTAATTTCTATCAATAGAGATAACATTGTTTTACAAATACAAAACAAATTGAGAGATATTCCTCAAGAATCTGATTTATGGCTAATATTTGCTCCAATCAAATCTTATAGAATGAATATCACCATTCAAAAAGCTACCGAGCTTGGCATCTCTAGATTTATTCCAATTTTGACAGAATATACAAATCAATCAAAAATAAATTTTAAAAATTTTGAATTAAATATGATTGAAGCATCAGAACAATCTCAGAGATTGTCAATTCCGACTTTAGAAAAAACAATTAAACTAGATGATTTAGTAGATAATTTTCCATCTGATAGAGGACTAGTATTTTGTGACGAAGGAAATGAAAATTTACCAACTATTTACAATGCATTAATTAATGAAACAAAAAAATACAAAAAATGGTCTGTCATTATTGGACCTGAAGGTGGTTTTTCTGAAAAGGAACGAAGAACCATCTCTTCTTTGTCTTCATGTATATCCGTCTCTTTAGGAAAAAGAATTCTACGATCAGATACTGCAACTACAGCTGCAATTTTTTCTATTCAATCGGTTATTGAATAAATCATAATGAGCGACAACCTGTCCTAGAATTTTGCCTCTAAATCACTGGTTAATTTACTGAATAATTTATTTATTAGTGTATACAATAACTAATTAAGATGCGCATTTTATCCTTTATTACTGCTACATTTATGTCTTTTGCTACTTTAGCAAATGGTATTTCTGATTGGCAGTTAGGTTTTCAAACACCTGCAAGTGACGTTATGAGAAATGTTTACGATCTTCATAATTTTGTATTAATTATGATGACTGCAATCACGATATTTGTTCTGTTTCTAATCTTTTATGTTGTATTTAGATTTAGAAGAAAAGCAAATCCAGTTGCTTCTAAAACTACTCATAACACATTTATAGAAATACTCTGGACTGGGATTCCAGTAATAATATTAGTTTTTATGGCTATCCCATCTTTTAAGTTAGTATACCAGCAAGATGTAATACCTGAAACAGATATGACAATTAAAGTCATAGGTCATCAGTGGTACTGGGAGTATCAATACCCAGAACATGATGATATTTCTTTTGAGAGTTACATGACACCTGATGATGAATTAGAACCAGGTGACATAAGATTATTAACAGTAGATAACCACCTAGTTTTACCAGCAAATAAAAATATTCATGTATTAGTTACTGCTGGTGATGTGCTTCATAGTTTTGCTATGCCTTCATTAGGTGTAAAAAAAGATGCGGTTCCTGGAAGACTTAATGAAACATGGTTCAATATAGATGAGCCTGGAATATATAGAGGTCAATGTTCCGAATTATGTGGAACAGGTCATGGGTACATGCCCATTGTCATTGAGGCACTTAATGAAAAAGATTTCAACAATTGGATAATTGAACAAAAAAATAAGTTAGCATTAGCAAACGAAATAAGCACTAAAGAGAATATAATAGAATAGGAGAAAAATGAGTTACGCAGATTCAGCAAGTCACGACCATCATGATCATAAACCAGGATTTATAAAAAGATGGTTTTTTTCTACCAACCATAAAGATATTGGAACTCTCTACATAATATTCGCCATACTAGCTGGTTTAGTTGGAGGTTTCTTTTCATTATTAATGAGAGCTGAATTAGCTGCCCCAGGCTTAGATGTTGTTGCTGATGGTCAAGTTTGGAATGTAATTATCACTGCTCATGGTTTGTTAATGGTATTTTTTGTTGTAATGCCTGCATTAATAGGTGGCTTTGGAAACTGGTTTGTCCCATTAATGATTGGTGCACCTGATATGGCTTTTCCAAGAATGAATAATTTTAGTTTTTGGATACTTGTTCCTGCTCTAGTTTTATTAGTTGTTTCAGCAACAATAGGAACTGGTGCTGGTACGGGGTGGACAATTTATCCTCCGCTCTCAAATAAACTCGGACACGCAGGACCTTCTGTTGATATGGCAATTTTTGCTCTTCATTTAGCAGGTGCCTCATCAATTTTGGGTGCAGTTAATTTTATAACAACAATACTTAATATGAGAACGCCTGGCATGACTCTTCATAAGATGCCTCTTTTTGTATGGGCTATGTTAATTACTGCATTCTTACTTTTATTAGCTGTCCCTGTTTTAGCTGGAGCAATTACGATGCTTCTAACCGATAGAAATTTTGGTACAACATTCTTTAATCCTGCAGGTGGTGGAGACCCAGTTCTTTTTCAACACTTATTTTGGTTCTTTGGTCACCCAGAAGTTTACATTATGATATTACCAGCTTTTGGAATTGTAAGTCAGGTCATCTCTACATTCTCAAGAAAGCCAGTATTTGGGTATCTAGGAATGGTGTATGCCATGATATCAATTGGATTTATAGGTTTTATCGTATGGGCTCATCATATGTTTACAGTTGGTATGAGTGCAGATTTAAGAGCATATTTTATGTTAGCTACAATCATTATTGCAGTTCCAACTGGTATTAAAATATTTAGTTGGATTGCAACTATGTGGGGTGGATCACTTACATTTGAAACTCCAATGTTATTTGCAATTGGATTTGTTTTCTTGTTTACACTTGGAGGAGTAACAGGAGTTATTCTGGCCAATGCAGGAATAGACACTGTAATGCATGATACGTATTATGTTGTTGCACATTTCCATTATGTTTTGAGCATGGGAGCTATGTTTGGAATTTTTGCAGGCATTTATTATTGGTTTGGAAAAATGTCTGGAAGAAAATATAATGAATTTTTAGGTAAACTACATTTCTGGTTATTTTTTATTGGAGTGAATGTAACATTTTTCCCTCAACATTTTTTAGGACTTGCCGGAATGCCTAGAAGAATTCCAGATTATCCAGACGCTTATGCAGGATGGAATCTTGTATCAACTTATGGTTCTTACATCTCTTTTGCTGCAACTTTGATATTTCTTTTCGCAATTGTGTATGCTTTATTTTTTGGAAAGAAAGAAGTCGCAAACCCGTGGGGAGAGGGAGCTGATACTCTTGAGTGGACACTTTCTTCACCTCCACCGTTCCATCAGTTTGAGACTTTACCAAAATTCAAAGGGTAATTTACGTGGATGCTAAATCCTTAGAAGCTGGTTATAGCAATAATTTTCTCTTAAGAAAATTTAAAGGTTATTACGAACTAATGAAACCAAGAGTTATGTCCTTGGTTATCTTTACAGCGTTTGTTGGAATGTTTTTGGCACCTGGGCAGATAACATTTCTAAATAGTTTTCTTGTAATAGTTGCTATTGCGTTGGGAGCTGGTTCTTCAGCAGCAATAAATATGTGGTTCGATGAAGATATAGATAAAACTATGGAAAGAACAAAACTAAGACCAATTCCGCTTGGAATAGTTTCTAAAAATGAAGCCTTAGTTGTAGGAATATTTACAGGGACTATTTCTTTAATTTTGATGCAATGGTTCTCGAACTCGTTAGCAACTAGTTTACTTCTTTTTACAATTCTCTTTTATGTATTTATCTATACATTTTGGCTTAAACGAACAACTTCATTGAATATAGTCATTGGAGGAGCAGCCGGAGCAATTCCTCCAATTATTGGGTGGACAGCGGTTATTCCTGAATTAAATTTCTTACCAATTAGTTTATTTGTAATTATATTTTTTTGGACCCCTCCTCATTTTTGGGCCCTATCCGTATATAGATATAATGATTATAAAAACGCCAATGTGCCTATGTTACCAAATGTAAGCAGTATTGAAGATACAAAAAAACAGATTGTTTATTATGCTGTAATATTAATTTTATCGAGTTATCTTCCATACTTAGATAGCAATGTTGGAATAATATACTTAGCTATAGTTACTATATTAAATTTATTATTATTTAATAGCTCTTTAAAGCTAAAAAAATCTAGAGAAAAAAAATCAATACCAAATTCTGAAGGGTTAAAATTTTTTGCTATTTCAATTCTTTATTTATTCAGTTTATTCTCAGCATTATTGATTGATCATGTGGTACTAAGATGAAAAATAGAAGAAGAAAAAATATTATCACTTTAATTATTCTACTTTGTATTGTCGCATTCTTCTATTTGTGGACTCTATTCAAGGCTAATATTTTTGGAGTATAATGACAAATACTAGAACAGCTTTAGGGTTATCATTAATTGTTCTAACAATGATAACTTTAGTTGCTTTCTCTGTACCCCTATATGACTTATTCTGTCGTGTTACTGGTTATGGTGGTAAGACAAGCACATCTGAGTTCCCTTCATCATCAATTTTAGAAAGGGATATTAATCTTAAATTTAATGCTGATGTTAATGATAGTATAAACTGGACATTCACCGCACCAGAAAATATTAAATTTAAGGTTGGTGAAAATAAACTTGTTAACTATAAAGCTACCAATCAATCTGACGTTGAAACAATTGGAACTGCGACATTTAATGTTTTACCAGAAAAGGTTGGTCCGTATTTTATTAAAACACAGTGTTTCTGTTTCGAAAAGCAGGCTTTAAAACCTGGTGAAACAGTTGAAATGCCGGTTGTGTTTTATATAGACCCTTCAATTAATGAAGATCCAACAATGAAAGATGTCGAAGAGATAACATTGTCATATACCTTTTTTAAATATATAGAATAACCAATGGCTAATAAATCAACAACAGGGCAGAAACATCCATATCACTTAGTTGATCCAAGTCCTCTTCCATTTTTATCATCAATAGCTGGTCTAGCAATGGCTGCCGGTCTTGTATTTTATATGCATTATGGAACTTCTTGGCTTCTTATTCTTGGTACAATTGGTTTGTTAACTATTATGTTTTTATGGTGGAGGGATGTAATTAAAGAGTCAACTTTTCAAAAGGTTCATACACCTGTTGTGGAGCTGGGACTAAGATATGGAATGGCGCTTTTTATTGCATCAGAAGTAATGTTCTTTGTTGCTTTTTTCTGGGCTTTCTTTGATGCAAGTTTAACACCTAAATTACCTATAGAAGAATTCTCTGAAACTTTTGATAGTAATGGCGCTGTTGGAATTTGGCCACCAGAAGGTATCAAAACATTTGATCCGCTTGATGTTCCTTTTTTAAATACATTAATATTATTAATGTCAGGTACTACTTGTACATGGGCTCACCATGCTGTTAGAGAAGGTCATAGAGATCAAGCCATTCAGGCTTTATGGTGTACTGTTGGTCTCGGAATTTTCTTCTCATTTATGCAGGGTGTAGAATATTACGAGGCAGCTCATCATTATTTTAGTTTTACTGATGGAATATATCCGTCAGTATTTTATATGGCTACTGGTTTTCATGGATTTCATGTAATGGTTGGAACAGCATTTCTAGCTGTTTGTTTGTATCGTGTTTATAAAAATCATTTTACTCCAGATAGACATTTTGGATTAGAGGCTGCAGCATGGTACTGGCACTTTGTTGACGTTGTTTGGCTGTTCTTGTTTGTCTGCGTTTATGTTTGGGGTGCATAAATTAAAAACTTTCCCATAAAATTTTTTTTATTTAGTTTATTTTGTATTGCGCTGACAATATTTTTGGGAATTTGGCAATTGCAAAGACTGGAATGGAAAGAAAAAATTATAGCTGAATTTAATGAGCTAAAGGATCAAAAACCACTTTCACTTTCAATGGGAAAAATGAAGTATCCAAACATTGATGAGTTTACTAAAGTTATCTCTTTAGGAACTGTTGACAGAAGTAAAAAAATTTTCTTCCCTGCTAAAACATTGAATGGGGTTTCTGGTGTTAGAATAGCTAGTTTATTGTCAGATAATCATGGTAATAATTATTTAATTGATGAAGGTTGGTTTGAGCAAAGCAGATATGATTATTTTAAAGACAATAATGAAATAATAAATGCTGAAATTCTAGGATACATCCGATATCCAACTCAAAAAAAGATGTTTACTCCAGAGAATTCTATCTCTTCAAATGAATGGTATTATTATGATTTGGAGCAAATTCAAACTTTCTTAAATGTTAAGATAAATCAGAAGTTTTTCATTAAAAATATGAGTAATTACGCAGAGAATTTTTTAATACCATCATCTCAAAATCATAATTTTTCAAATAATCATTTGCAGTATGCAATTACATGGTTTTTGATGAGTTTTTCTTTTTTGATTATTTTTATAATTTATTTATTTAGGAAGAAAAAATGAAAACATATTTAAAACTTAAAGAGATCTTTAATGAAGCTTCACTGACATCAGATATTGCAGGTATTTTGCACTGGGATATGGCAACAATGATGCCTAGCAGCTCAAGAGATCAAAGATCAGATCAATTAGCCTATTTATCAAAACTTAGTCATAGTAAAATTTCATCTTCTGAAGTCGGTGATTTAATTGAAGATTCTAAGAATCTTAATCTAAGTAACAGTGATCAGAAAAACTTAAATGAAATGGATAGAGAATATAAATTAGCTTCAGCTATTCCAACGAAGCTTGTAGAAAAAATTTCAAAATCTTCAGCTAAATGTGAAGGTGTTTGGCAAGAGGCAAGGGAAAAGTCCGAATTTAATTTAGTAAAAAAAGATTTAGAAGAACTTATAAATTTAACGAAAGAAGAAGCTAATATTCTAGGGGAAACTTTTAAAATTTCTCCTTATGAAGCACTAATAAATAAATTTGAACCTTCTTCAGAAGAAAATAAAATATCTGGAGTATTTGATGATATACAAAAATTTCTTACACCACTTATTGATAAAATTATTGATAAGCAAAAAAAAGAAGAAACACTTCAATTTGAAAAAAGTATTGATGAAGAAAAGCAGAAAAATATTTCTGAATATATAATGAAACAAATAGGTTTTGATTTTACAAGAGGGAGACTTGATAAAAGTGTTCACCCTTTTTGTGGAGGATCTACAAATGATGTTAGAATTACAACTAGATATAATAATGAAAATCCATTTTCATCTTTAGATGGTGTTATGCATGAAACTGGACATGCATTATATGAGCTAAACCTTCCAAAAGATTGGATGCATCAGCCAGCAGGTAAATCTAGGGGGATGGCCATGCATGAAAGTCAATCACTATTAATTGAAATGCAAATCACTAGATCTTTAGCTTTTAAAAAATTTTTATCTAATACCTTAATTAATAAATTTGATATAAATGACAAAGCTACAAATCCAGACAATCTTTACAAATTAGGTACTCGAGTAAACAAATCTTTTATAAGAGTTGAGTCAGATGAAGTAACCTATCCCTTGCATATTATCTTAAGATTTAATTTAGAAAGAAAAATTTTTAACAATGAAATAAATATTGCAGACATTCCCGATGCTTGGAATGATGAATTTAATAGATTATTTAATTTATCGATAAATAAAGACACTGATGGATGTTTACAAGATATTCATTGGTTTGCTGGATTATTTGGATACTTTCCAACATATTCATTAGGAGCACTCACTGCTGCTCAATTTGCGTCTCAATTGAGAACTGATCAAAAGGAATTAGATAAGGAAATAGAAAATGGTGAATTTTCAAATTTAGTAAATTGGCTAAAAAAAAATATCCATGAAAAAGCTAGTTTTTTTTCAACTAATGAGGTTTTAGAACAGGTTACAAAGTCATCTTTAAATGCTAAATATTTCAAAGAATATATTACTAATCGCTATCTTTAATGAAATATTTAAGCACAAGAGATGATTCTCTAAGCAGATCATTTAACGATATCCTTTATCAAGGATTATCGAGAGATGGTGGTCTGTATTTACCCCAAAGCTGGCCCAGAATAGACTTACTAAGTTTAAAAAATAAATCATACGAAGAAGTAGCATGTGAAATTATTTTTCCTTATGTAAATGAAAATATAGAAAAATTAGAATTACAAAAAATTTTAAATGAAACTTATGCAAATTTTAATCATGAAAAAATAGCTCCATTAGTAAAATTAAAAAATAATAAATTTTTATTAGAATTAATTTATGGACCTACTTATGCTTTTAAAGATTACGCTTTACAATTTCTTGGTAACCTATTTTCTACAAGTTTAGAGATTTCTCCAAAAAAAATTACTATTTTAGGCGCAACTTCTGGCGATACTGGGTCAGCTGCAATTCATTCTTTTAAATCAAAAAAAGACATAAATGTATTTATTCTACATCCTCATAATAAAGTATCACCTATTCAACAAAAACAAATGACTACAGTAATTGATAAGAATATTTTTAATATTGCTGTAGAGGGTAATTTTGATGATTGTCAAAAAATTGTCAAAGAACTATTTGTTGATGACGAAATACAAGAGTCTACTTCTTTAACTGCAGTAAACTCTATAAATTGGGCTCGATTAATTGCGCAAGTTGTTTATTATTTTTGGGCTTACTTGCAAGCTGATAAGCAGAAAATTAATTTTATTGTTCCTTCAGGAAATTTTGGCAATATTTTTTCAGCCTTTGTTGCTAAACAAATGGGATTACCTATTGGTCATTTGCATATTGCAACTAATTCTAATGATATCTTGAAGTCTATAGTAGACACTGGAGAAATGAAAAAAAAATCTGTTTTTCAAACATATAGTCCTAGTATGGATATACAAGTTTCAAGTAACTTTGAGAGGCAAATTTTTGAAAGTCTCAATAGAGACAGCAAAAGAGTAAATGAAGTATTTGAAAGTTTTTCATCAAAAGGTTTTTATCAATTTGATGACTCTGTTTTAGCTAAGTTTCAACAAATATATAAGGCTTCCTCAATTGATGATAGTCAGACTCTGGAAACAATTAAATATGTATATGAAAAATTTAATTATATTGCTGACCCACATACTGCAACAGGACTAAAAGTATTATTAGATAAAAAAGATGATGAAGCATGGGTATCTTTGGTTTGTGCACATCCTGCAAAATTTGACAAAGCTGTGAATAAAGCAATTAATAAAGAAATTGAAATACCAAAAGAATTGAGCAATCTCTTTGATAAAGAGGAAAAGATGACTATATTATCCAATAGTACTATGGATGTAAAAAACTACATCTTAGAAAAAACAAGCAATGCATAAAATTACATCACTAGAAAACGGATTAAGAATAGTAACTCAAAATATGCCAGGGCTGGAAACAGTATCTATGGGTATATGGAATTTTGTTGGTGGTAGAGATGAAACAAAAGACATAAATGGCGTTGCTCACCTTTTAGAGCATATGGCTTTTAAGGGCACATCAACTAAAAATGCCCTTCAAATTGCCGAAACAATTGAAAATGTTGGCGGAGATATAAATGCCTATACTTCAAAGGAAATAACAGCTTACTATGTAAAACTCTTAGCTGATGATCTACATTATGGAATAGATATTCTGACAGATATTTTGCAAAATTCTACATTTGCTGAAGATGAACTTAATCGAGAAAGAGGAGTCATAATTCAAGAAATTGGCATGTACCTTGATACACCTGATGATATGATTTTTGATTATTGGCAAGAAAAAGCATACCCGGACCAGCCAATGGGACGTTCCATATTGGGTAAAACTGATATTATTAAAAATATTTCAAGAGACGAAGTTAAAGACTTCATGATGAATCATTATAATCCAAAAAAAATGATTATAAGTGCAGCTGGAAAAATTGATCATGATCAATTTGTAGAATCAATTAAAAAATCATGCACTAACCTACCAACTGGATTATCTACTGAAAGACAAAAAGCTGATTACAAATCTGGAGAATACAGAGAAGATAAAAAATTAGAACAGATTCACTTACTACTTGGTTTTGAAGGTATAGATTATCATCATGATGATTACTATTCTTTATTGGTTTATTCTTCTTTATTAGGTGGAGGTATGTCATCAAGATTGTTTCAAGAGATAAGAGAGAAACGTGGTCTTGTATATGGAATTTCCTCTTTTAGTTCATCTTATACGGACACGGGTGTTTTTGGTATTTATTGTGGAACAGGTGAAAATCAAATCCAAGAGCTCATACCTGTTTTATGTGATCAATTAAATGAAAGTCCTAATTCAATTACAGAAAAAGAAATAAATAGAGGTAAAGCTCAATTGAAAGCAAGCTTAATGATGGGGAGAGAAAGTGCATTTAGAAGATGTGAGAGTGCTGCTAGACAACTTCTGGTCTTTAATAGAATAATTGACCCCGCTGAAACTATTAAAAATATAGATAAGATTTCTAAAGAGACAGTTCAAAAGATTGCTAATCAAATTGTAAAAGGGCCAATAACTATATCAAGTATCGGACCATTATCTAAACTTGAAAATATTGATAAAATACAAAATCGTATTAATTAAGCTTTTCAAAAATTTTAAAACATTATTTTATTTTTATGTCTTCTATAATTGAATGATTAAGCTCTCCATCTTCAGATGATAAATTCATAGACACTTTTATGGATTCACCTGTTTTGATACTTCCTTCGGAAAATTTTTTTCGTATGTAATTTTCTATTTCACGTTGCGAGCTAATACCAACTTGTTTAAGAAATTTTCTAATCTCTAGATTTAAATTATCTTCATCCATGATTTACTATAAATTATTTTGATAGATTCATTCAATAATGTTATTAATTTTATATGGAAATTGCTTCATTTAAAACTAAACTCGGTTGGATTACGGTAAAAAAAAAGGGTGGCAACATCTTATCACTGAGTTTTGGAAAAACAAATGAAATGAATGATGTAATTAATATTAAGAATCAGATTAATTTATATGCCTCTGGAAAACTTAAAAATTTTAAGATTAACTATTCTTTTGAAGGGTCCCCTTTGCAAAAAAAAATTTGGAAAGAATTATCTAAAATTAAATATGGTAAAGTTTCAACATATGGAGAAATAGCAAAAAAAGTTGGTACGTCTCCAAGATATGTAGGTAATGTTTGTGGACAAAATAAACTTTTGCTTATTATTCCCTGTCACCGCATAATTCGTAGCGATGGTAAACTTGGAGGATTTTCTGGAAGAGGGGGGATCAAGTTAAAAAAAAGATTACTCAACTTAGAAAAAAGTGTCTCATAAAATAATTATTCTTCAACATACGCCCTTAGTAACACCTGGGTACTTTACAGAGTTAATGAATGAAGACTTAGTTGAAAGAACTATTATTCGATTGGATAAAGGAGAAAAGATTCCTGTTAATCTTGATATATATGATGGCATGATATGTTTGGGTGGACCAATGGATACTTGGATGGAAGAACAATACCCGTGGATGATTGATGAAAAAAATAAGATAAAGGAATTTGTTCTAAATAATCAAAAACCATATCTCGGAATCTGTTTAGGTTGTCAATTTTTAGGAGAAATTCTTGGCGGTAAAGTAATTAAATCTAATCCTCCAGAAATTGGGGTTCTAAATATTAATATTTTAGATAATAAAAAAAAGGATCAACTTTTTAAAAATTTTGATAATCAGATTAAAGCATTACAATGGCATAGTTACGAGGTAAGTGAACTAAATAATTCTGATGTTACAATTATAGGTTCATCAGATATTACAAAATTTCAAATTTTTAAGTATAAAAACCATGCTTATGGCATTCAATTTCATATGGAAGTAGATGAAAACACAATAATTAAATGGTCCAAAGTTCCTGAATTAAAAAATGCTTTAGAAAAATATTTAGGCAAAAACTCCATTGATGAACTGGATAAATTGCTTAGAAATAATATTCAAGAAATGAACTATAATACTAAAAAATTATACGAAAATTTTAAAAATTTAATGACTACCTAACTGTTTCGTGTTTAAATAATTATGGAGATTTAATATGAAAAAAATAAAAGGCCCAGCAATATTTCTTGCCCAGTTTGTAAGTGATGATGAACCTTTCAACTCATTAGAGTCAATATCAAAATGGGCTTCTAATTTAGGGTATAAAGGCGTACAGATACCTTCATGGGATTCAAGATTAATTGATTTAAAAAAAGCTTCTGAAAGTAAAAATTATTGTGATGATATAAAAGGAATTCTTGAAAATAATAATTTACAACTGACAGAGTTATCTACTCACCTTCAAGGTCAGCTTGTTGCTGTTCATCCTGCATACGATATTCCTTTTGATGGATTTGCAGATGAAAAAGTCAGAGGTAATCCAAGTAAAAGAAAAGAATGGGCTATTGATCAATTAATGCAAGCAGCAGTTGCTTCAAGGAACTTTGGACTAAATGCACATGCAACTTTTTCTGGTGCACTAGCGTGGCCATATTTATATCCATGGCCTCAAAGACCAGAAGGTTTAGTAGATGAAGCTTTTAATGAACTTGCAAAAAGATGGAAACCAATTTTAAATAAATTCGACGAAGTCGGGGTAGATCTATGTTATGAAATCCATCCTGGTGAAGATCTCCATGATGGAATTACATTTGAAATGTTTTTAGAAAAGGTTGGTAATCATCCAAGATGTAATATGCTTTATGATCCAAGTCATTTTATTCTTCAACATTTAAATTATTTGGATCATATTGATATCTATTATGACAAATTAAAAATGTTTCATGTAAAAGATGCTGAATTAAATCCAAGTGGGAAGCAAGGTGTATACGGAGGTTTTCAATCATGGATTAATAGAGCCGGCAGATTCAGATCATTAGGAGATGGTCAGGTTGACTTTAAATCTATTTTTTCAAAATTATCTAGTTATAATTTTGAAGGCTGGGCAGTGTTAGAATGGGAATGTTGTATAAAAAGCCCTCAACAAGGAGCAGAAGAGGGTTCTAAATTTATAAAAAAGCATATCATCGATGTAACTGAAAAAGCTTTTGATGATTTTGCTGACTCAGGAATGGATGAAGAAACTAATAAAAAACTATTAGGTATTTAGGAGAAAATTTAAATGACAAAAAGATTAAAACTAGGAATGATAGGTGGCGGCCAAGGAGCATTTATAGGAGCTGTACATCGTTTATGTGCAAGAATGGATGATAAGTATGAATTTGTTGCTGGTTGCTTATCTTCAACTCCAGAAAAAGCAGCTAAATCTGCAAAAGAAATTGGCCTTGATCCCTCAAGAAGTTATCCTGATTTTAAAACTATGGCTGAGGAAGAATCTAAAAGAGATGATGGAATTGATGTTGTCTCAATTGTAACGCCGAATCATATGCATGCTGCACCAGCAATAGAATTTCTAAATAAAAATATTCATGTCATTTGTGATAAACCAATGACCTCTACAATGGAAGACGCACATAAATTAGTTGATGCAGTTTCTAAATCTGATGCTCATTTTTTCTTAACTCATAATTATTCTGGCTATCCAGTAGTTAGAGGTATGAGATCACTTATTGAAAATGGGGCACTTGGAAAAATAAGAATTGTTAAAGGATCTTATTTGCAAGGATGGCTCGGATCAAAAGAGGAAGATTCCGGTTCAAATAAACAAGCAGAATGGAGAACAGATCCCTCAAGAAGTGGAGCTGCAGGAGGTGTGGGTGATATTGGGAGTCACACTATGCATTTAATAGAATTTATAACTCAATTAAAATTACAATCAGTTAGTGCAGATCTTACAACTTTTGTTGAGGGAAGAAAATTAGATGATGATGCTTCGATAATGATAAGATTGAATAATGGAGCTAAAGGATCATTATCCATTTCTCAAGTTGCGACAGGGGAAGAAAATAATTTTACCATAGCTATCTATGGTGACAAGGGTGCATTAAAATGGAGTCAAGAAAATCCAAATTATGCAACCTTTAGTCAAGTAGGAGAGGCAAGCCAGATAATAACGAGAGGTGGTTCTATCAAAGTTGAGGGAACTGAAGCTAACGTGCGAATCCCTGCTGGTCATCCAGAAGGTTATCTTGAAGCATTTGCACAAATTTATTCAGATGCTGCCGATATCATACAAAATGAGGAAAATAAGGAAGAATTATTAAAGATAATTCCAAATATTGATGATGGTTTGCACATTATGAAATTCATCAATGCAAGTGTAGAGTCTAGTAATAATGATTCTGCTTGGACTGATTTATCAACAATAAAATAGCTAATATTCTCTGCAAAACAGGGAAATATTACTATATGCGTTTTTTGCATATTAATGTTAACGATTATAATCTTACTAAAAATTAATATTAAACTAAATCAGTATTCACGTTCATCATCCTTTTGGGGTGACGGAAGTAGACGAAAGTCGAAGGAACGCATGCAAAGTTATTAAATCGTTCAATTTGTCTAGGGCAAATCGGAAGTAGGTTAAAACCGAAGGAACGCGGATCTTATTATTTAATTTCCATAGCTAAGCATGAAAAGTAACGCATGACTCAATGTGAGCCATGTACTGTGAAATTTATAATGGAGGATTAATGTTAAAAAAATCTATATATTTCATTAGCATTCTTGCCGTCTTTATGCTCTTTAGTTCATATGCAAGAGCCGAAGTTGATGGTGAAGTGCAATACATTTTAAATACATTCCTATTTCTTGTATCTGGGTTCTTAGTCATGTGGATGGCAGCAGGATTTGCAATGCTTGAATCAGGACTTGTTACGTCCAAAAGTGTAGCAACAATTGCTGCAAAAAATATAGGCTTATATTCAATAGCTGGCTTAATGTTCTGGTTAGTTGGATACAATATGGCATATGGCATCCCAGCAGGTGGTTTTATCGGATCTCCACTTCCTTGGAGTGATGGTAGCGCTATTGATACAGGTTATTCAGATGGTTCTGACTGGTTCTTTCAAATGGTATTTTGTGCAACAACATGCTCAATTGTATCTGGAACACTAGCTGAAAGAATCAAAATTTGGCCATTCTTTATTTTTTGTGCTTTATTAACTGGTTTCATTTATCCAATCGAAATGGGTTGGCAGTGGGGTGGAGGATACTTAGCGGAAGCTGGTTTCTCAGATTTTGCTGGTTCAACTCTAGTACATAGTGCAGGAGCAGCAGCAGCACTCGCTGGTGCAATTTTATTAGGTCCAAGATTAGGAAGATTTACTGATAGTGGTGAAGCAGCTCCAATGGAACCTTTTGCAAATTCTTCAATACCTCTTGCAACTCTTGGTGTATTTATCCTGTGGCTTGGATGGTTCGGATTTAATGGTGGATCACAACTTGCAATGGGTACATTTGACGATGTTACAGCAGTAGCAACAATATATATTAATACTAACTTGGCAGCTGGTGCAGGTGTAATGGCTTGTGCAGTAATTTCAAGACTAGTAACTGGTAAAACAGATGTTGTTATGATGCTTAACGGAGCATTAGGTGGTTTAGTAGCAATTACTGCAGAACCTTTAGCTCCTTCTCCATTCTTAGCAGTGATCATTGGTGCTATTGGTGGATTAATTGTCTTCTATGGAACAAGACTTTTAATTTCCTTTAAAATTGATGATGTTGTTGGAGCAATTCCTGTACACGGTTTTGCCGGAATTTTCGGAACATTAGTAGTTCCAATTTCAAACAGCGCAGCAAGTTTTGGAGCTCAACTTTACGGAATAGTAGCAATTAACGTCTTCGTTTTTGTCGTATCATTTATCATTTGGTACATTATGAAAATGTTATTTGGTATTAGAATCAGTGAAGAAGCTGAAAAACTTGGTACTGATAAATCTGAAGTAGGTGTTATCGCTTACAGCATCAGAGACTAATGAATTTAGTGATTAGCACATCAACTCCTTATAGTTGGTCACTAAAAATGGGAGAGCATTTGCTCTCCCAAAACTCTTAAACATTAGTGGGAGGGTCAAATGACTGAAACAGAAATTATTAAAGAAAAAAAAAGAAACATATATTCAAGCTTCTTTTCAGAAGATTATGTTTCAAAATTTTTATTTAAATCAATTTTACACCATGTTATCTCTCTTGAGATCTATGAAAATAATAGATTAAATGGAATTTCATTTGAAAAAATTTGTGCAAATATACCTAAGTCTATTGGTTCTAGATCATCTATTCAATCAATTTTAAACGAAGCCTTGGAAAAAAATATTTTTGTAAAAGAACAAAGTAAATCTGATAAACGAATTAAGAATTACTACTTAAGTAATAATTTTCTTGATATGATTAATAATTGGTTAAAAAAAGAAGGTACATTTTTTAATAAAATGAGCTTAGAAAATTAATTAGATTTAATAATTAATTTTAATACTATTTATTGATACTTTCCGAATTATAGTTATAAGTCAAATCACGTTCATCACTCTTTTAGGGTGACGGAAGTAGACGAAAGTCGAAGGAACGCATGCAAAGTTATAAAATCGTTCAATTTGCAGCTTGCAAATCGGAAGTAGGTATACCCGAAGGAACGCGGATCTTAGTAATTAATTTCCATAGCTAAGCATGATGCAATGCGTAACTAAAGGTTAGTTATGTGTCTATAATTTTATATGGAGTTAATAATGTATAAAAAATTTTTTAGTCTTTTTACAATTCTCTCTTTTATTTTGTTGCTAAGTTCTTCTGTGAGAGCAGAGGTTGATGCAGAAGTAGCATATATATTTAATACATTTTCTTTTTTAGTTTGTGGGTTCTTAGTCATGTGGATGGCTGCAGGATTTCTATTTTTAGAATCAGGCCTTGTTACTACCAGAAGTGTATCAACTATTGCTGCTAAAAATATTGGAAAATTCGCAATAGTTTCAATTGTTTTCTATTTAATTGGATACAATCTTGGATATTCTGTCCCTGAAGGGGGTTATGTTGGTACACCATCCATATGGACTGATAATACTTCTATGGAAACAGGTTACTCAGATGCTTCGGATTGGTTTTTTCAAGCTTTATTTGTTTGTGCTACTGTGTCTATTGTATCAGGTGCTGTAGCAGAGCGAATAAAAATTTGGCCTTTCTTTACATTTGCAGCGGTACTTGGAGGAGTAATTTATCCAATTCAAATGGGTTGGGAATGGGGTGGAGGATGGTTAGACGCCCTAGGATTTGCAGATTTCGCTGGCTCGACATTAGTCCACGCTTGTGGTGGTTCTGCAGCTTTAGCAGGAGTAATTCTTTTAGGTCCAAGACTTGGAAGATTCAGTGCGAGTGGAGAACCAGCTAATATGGCTCCATTTGCTCCATCGTCCATTCCTTTAGTTACATTAGGAACATTTATTTTATGGATGGGGTGGTATGGCTTTAATGGTGGATCCCAACTTGCATTAGGTTCTTATGAAGATGCAACAGCAATGTCAAAAATTTTCATGAATACTCAACTTGCAGCTTGTGGTGGATGTATGGCTGGTGCCGCAATAACAAGATTGATTGGTGGCAAAACTGATATTGTTATGATGCTTAATGGAGCTCTTGCAGGTTTAGTTTCAATAACAGCTGAGCCATTGATGCCTAGTCCATTGCTTGCAATTGGAATTGGAGCAGTTGGTGGAGTAATAATGTATTATGGAACTAACTTCTTAAACTCATTAAAACTAGATGATGTTGTTGGTGCAATACCTGTACATATGTTTGCTGGTATTTGGGGAACATTAGTTGTACCTCTAACTAATCCTGATGCATCATACTCAATTCAACTATTGGGTGTTGCTTCAGTGTGTATCTTTGTTTTTGTTTTCTCATATATTGTAATATATCTAATTAAAAATATTATGGGATTAAGAATTAGTGAAGAAGCCGAAAAACTTGGGACTGATAAAGCCGAGGTTGGAGTGGTAGCTTACTCAATTAGAGACTAATACTTTAAAAAAAATTAAGAGAGGTAATCTTACCTCTCTTAAAATAAAGGAGATAAAACATGAAGACAGCTTTTATGATTAATGGAAAGAAGCATATTTTAAAATATGAAAGAAAAATGCCTGAAAAAGAGGTAATAAAAATGAAATCATTTGTTACCAATAAAGGTGTTAAACTTGTAAAAACTACAAAGTTTAAAATAAAAAAAGTTTCAGAACAAGATAAGGAAAGAGTTTTTGATATTATTCTATAATTAACAACTACCTGAAAATATTGAAAGTTTACTTGCATCAATCCCCAACAAATTAAATGCATCATTCCATTTATTGTTAACTTTTTCATCAAAAATAAAATCACTATTTGTTTTTAGCGTCATCCAACTATTTGACGCTAATTCCTTTTCAATTTGTCCTGGACCCCATCCTGCATATCCAAGAGCTAGAATACTATTCTTTGGACCATTACCTTTAGAAAGGTCTTCAAAAAATTCTGAAGTACTAGTTAACGCCACCCCTTTATCTATTGTTAGGGTTTCTTTTTGAATAACTTCGTCAGAATGTAAAACGAACCCCCTGCCACTTTCAACAGGACCACCATAGCGGATGTAGAGTTTCTTATCTTCTAATGGCTTGTCTATACCTAGTTGTTCAAGCAAATCGGGGTAAAGATCATAATCAATTTTTTTGTTGATTATTATACCCATAGCCCCATCTTTTGAGTGAGCACACATATAAATTACCGTTTTTTCAAATCTATCATCTTCTAATGAAGGCATTGAAATTAAGAACTGACCAGTTAAATTCATATAGTATATATATTCGCGTTAATTTATATTTTTCAATATTGTATTGATTTATTTTATATGGACAAGGTAATAAAAGTTATAAATCTGCTAAAAATTGCAATAATATTTGCTCTTGGACTATTTAGCACAGCTGGATACTCCTTATCTTCAGATTGGGCAATGAGTGAAAAATCAAAAGTTAGATTAATTTCACCAATGACTGCTTCAAATAATAATAACCAATTAATTTTAGCATTAGAATATGAACTAGAAGAGGAATGGAAAACATATTGGAAATCTCCTGGAGGAGGAGGTTTTCCTCAAAAAATTATATGGAACAATTCATCAAATGTGAAAGATATTAAAATATTATGGCCAGAACCAATAGAATTTGAAATACTAGGTTTAAAATCAATTGGATATAAAGATAAAGTTATATTCCCTTTGATTGTAGATATTGAAGATAATCAAAAACAAACAAATTTAAATTTAAATATTAATTATTTAGTTTGTAGAGATGTTTGCATTCCAGGTAATGCGGATATATTTTTAAACTTGCCATCTGGAGATGGTACATACACAGATTATTTTTTCGAAATTGAAAAAGTTTTATCTACTACATTAAATAATAATATTGATTTTACACCTATTTCAAATTTCTCATTTAATGCTATTGAAAATAATAATAACGTTATTTTTGATATAGAAATATCCACTAGTTCTTTTTTTGACGATCCAAAAATTTTTATTCACACACCATTTGGACTACCTATTGTAGAACCAATAAATAATTATTCCCTTGATTTCCAAAAATTGAATACATCTCTATATTATAGCGCCGATCAATTTGATGAAAAAAAATTTCCAATAGAAATATTTTTTTATGATAATAATCACAGCTTTAAAGTTGAAAAAAATGTAGAAATTGAAAATGTAGATAAAAATATTTCTATAAATACTAGTCTTATATACTTACTCTTAATTTCAATATTAGGCGGGTTTATTTTGAATCTTATGCCATGTGTTTTTCCGGTATTATCGTTAAAATTATTATCTGTAATTAATACTGAGGATAAAAAGATTAAAAGTAGTTTTTTTATAACCGTATTGGGTATTATCTCTTCTTTTCTAATACTTGGCGCATTTTTTGCTATCCTGAAACAAATTAATATTTCAATATCTTGGGGTATGCAATTTCAAGAACCCTACTTTTTAATGTTCATTTTGATAATTATATCAATGTTCTTTTTGAACACTCTTGGTCTTTTCCAAATAAATTTACCAAGTATTTTATCTTCATCAAAAATTTTAAATTCAGGAAACAATTTTTATACAAAGAATTTTTTTAATGGTTTTTTTGCTACACTACTTGCTACACCATGTTCTGCACCTTATTTAGGAACAGCTGTAACAGCTGCTTTTACTCAATCAACAACATATTTATTTTTAATATTTTGTTTTATGGGTATAGGAATGAGTTTACCTTATTTAATTATAGCTTTTTTTCCAGGTCTGATTTCCTTCTTACCTCGATCCGGAAAATGGATGATTTATTTTAAATATTTTTTATCTATTTTATTATTCATAACAATTGTTTGGCTTTTAAGTATATTAAATAATTATTTCAATTATTTTTTTATAGTTACATTTACTGTTTTATTGATCTTAATATCAGCAATTTTAAAATTTAGAATTTATCAAATTCCCTTAATTATTTCTTTAATAATTATTTTCTTTTTAACTCCATATTTAAATTCATTTCAAAAAATTAATGAAGTAAATTATAAAAGTAATAATTGGTTAGATTTTAATTCCAAAAGTATTCCTGAAATAATAGCTAATAATGAAATTATTTTTTTAGATATAACTGCTGACTGGTGCATTACCTGTAAGTTTAATAAAATTAATGTTTTAAATTCAAAAACAGTTTCAGATTTTTTTGATTCACAACAAGTGACATTGATAAAAGCTGATTGGACACAACCAAATGAAAAAATAAATAAATTTTTAAAAAAATACAATAAATTTGGCATACCTTTTAATGCATTTTATTCTTCAAAGTTTCCTGAAGGCATAGTAATGAATGAAATATTGACTGAGAAACAAATATTTGAAACATATAATAAAGTTAAATGATAAAAATGATTATTGATGATTTTAAAGTGCCTATTATTAAAAAAGGTGTTTCATCAGTATCTTCATTAAAAAATGAATTTATAAATAAAAAAATTATCCTATTTGGTGTACCAGGAGCATTTACGCCAACTTGTTCTGAAAAACATCTTCCAGGTTACATAAAATTATATAATTCATTTATAAATAAAAAAATTGATGGCATTTACTGTCTATCTGTTAATGATGAGCATGTGATGAAATCTTGGTTATTGAGTTATACAAACGGAGAAATAATCAATGGAATTGCAGATGGAAATGCTGAGATTACAAAATATTTTGACTTGTTATCTGATAAGACAAAAAATTATATGGGTTTTAGGTGCCGAAGGTTTGCAATGATAATTGAGAATAATATGATTATAAACAAGTTTATTGAAAATGATGGTGAATACCGTGTTAGTTCAGCTGAATGTATTTTAGAACAAATCCAATGAATAAAATTAATTTAGAAAATAGAGTAGCAATTGTAACGGGTGGAGCGCAAGGCTTTGGGTTAGCAATTACAAAAAGATTTATAGAGTCAGGTGCAAGAGTACTAATATGGGATAAAGATACAAAATATTTAAATAAAGTTGATCTAAAAAATACTCAAAAAATTGAAGTTGATGTTTCAAATTATAAAAGTGTAGAGAATGCGTTTGCTGAAAGTCTTAAACATGAAAACAAAATTGATATTTTAATAAATAATGCAGGAATAGCTGGACCAAACTTTAAGACATGGGATTATCCACTTGAGGAATGGCAAAAAGTTATAGATATAGATCTAACTGGAGTATTTTATTGCTGTAAAACTATAGCTCCTCATTTTATAAAAAATAATTATGGACGTATTGTTAATATATCCTCGATAGCTGGTAAGGAGGGTAATCCCAATGCAATGCCTTATAGTGCAGCAAAAGCAGGAGTTATTGCACTTACTAAATCTTTAGGAAAAGAATTAGCTGAAAATAACATTTCAGTCAATTGTGTTACCCCTGCACCTGCTAAGACGCGTATTTTTGATCAAATTACACAAGAACATATTGATTATATGTTATCAAAAATTCCAAGAAATAGATTTGTGCTAGTAGAAGAATTAGCTTCTTTAGTTGCTTGGATGTCTTCTGAAGAAAATTCTTATACCACAGGATCAACTTTTGATTTGAGTGGTGGTCGAGCTACTTATTAATTTTTTCTTCGTTGTATTAGGGCGTAGACTGTTACGGCTACTGTAATCATGAGTCCGTTAATAAATTTTACATAAAAACCAGATAAGCCTAAAGCAACTATTCCTGATTCTAATGATCCGATAATTAATACTCCAATAAAAGTTCCAAAAATAGTACCTTTTCCACCAAAGACCGAAGTGCCACCAACAAAGACAGCTGCTAGTGTTGTTAACATCAAACCTTCACCTTGTGTAGGCCAGAAATATAACATTTCATACATTGTAAAAATTCCTGCTAATGCAGAGAAAAATCCTAGTTGAACAAAAGCAATAATTTTTACATTATCAACGTTAATTCCCATCATTTGAGCACTTGCCTTATTGTCACCTACAAAGTGAATGTGATTTCCAAATTTATGGTATCGATAAACCCATTGCATTAATCCAGTTAAAACAATGAACCAAATAAATTGCATTGGAATTTTTCCAAATAATTTTTCAACAAATATCATATGATGCCAGGTTCCATCTGCCACATCGACGATTGCAATACCACTACCTTGGGAAATTACATTAACTAATCCACGCCAAAAAAATAATGTTCCTATAGTGGCAACTATTGAAGGTATGCCAATTTTAGTAACAAGTAATCCATTTACTAATCCAGCAAACATTCCAAGTGAAGTTGCCAAAATAAATGCTATAAAAAAGTTACCATCAGTCGATGTCATTATAATTCCAAAGATGAGAGATGTAATTCCAACTATAGATGGAAATGATAAATCAATTTCACCAAGTGTAACAACAAATGTTGCTGATATAGCAATAATTCCAAAAAAAGGCATTGATTGCATAAAAGCTCTATAAATAGGAAATCTTGTAAATACATGTGGTGCGCCAAGAAAATAAATTAGGAATAGTACTATAGCAATTATAGTAATACTAATTTCAAGTTTGTGAGTTTTTACAAAATAACTATTTAATAAATTACTCATTTAATCTTCCACTTTTATTTTTCCTGATTCATGAAGTTGGATCATTTTTTGAACAAGTTCTTCTCTTGAAATATCTTCTTTATTAAATTCCCCAACAACTTCACCTCTATCTAAAATGATAAATCTATCTGCAGCTCCATATACGTGTATTATATTATGATCGATAAATATTGCAGATTTGTTTTCATTTTTTAAACCTTTTACAAAATTAAGAACTTTTTCTGTTTCCTGTATCGATAATCCCATTGTTGGTTCATCTAATACGATTAAATCAGAATTAAAATACAATGATCTACCGAAAGCTACACCTTGTTTTTCTCCACCAGACAGACCCATTACTTGAGAATCAACTGTTATAGCTTTTGAAGTAAAACCTATATAGTCCCGTAAAATTTTTTCTGCTTCTTTTCTTTGTTTTTTTATATCCAAAAAACCAAATGAATTTGTAATTTCTCTTCCTGCAAAGATATTTCTGTATAATTCTTGCTGATCACATAATGCTCTTTCTTGATACACTGCTTCAATTCCCATTTTTCTTGATTGAGCAACTGATTTAATTTGTACCTCTTTATCTTTAAAAAAAACTTTACCCGAGTTTGGGCTATGAACTCCAGTTATAACTTTAATAAGTGTAGATTTTCCAGCTCCGTTATCACCGATTAAAGCTACCACTTCACCTTTATTTATTTTGATATTCACATCTTTTAAAACTTTTACGTTTCCAAAGTTTTTGTAAATATTTTGTAATTTTAAGAGTTCTTCTGCCATAAAAAATAAACCTGCCTTATGTAATAAGGCAGGCTATAATATTTAATTTATCTAATTTGTACTGCTGCTAATGGAGCAACAGCATCAACGTTATCAGCTGTAACAAATGCAGCACCAGTATCCATTGCTAATCCAGCCATTCCATATTTTGTACTTAGGAATAACTGAACAATTGGCATATATCCTTGGATAAATGGTTGTTGATCAATTACAACATCAATGTATCCAGAATTAATTCCATCAACAATTGGAGCTGATAAATCAAATCCAGCACCACATACTTCTTCAGTACCGTGACCTGCAGCTTTCATATATGTTGGTAAACTTGCAGTTAATCCTCCATGATCAGTAATTGCTAATTTGATATCAGGATTTGCACTGTAAGTAGCAACGTACATAGGAGTTCCCTGAGATGCATCTGAGTTTACATTATCAGGAATTTCTTGATAAACAACTTCAACACCTGCTGCTTCAACACCTGCTATTGCACCTTTAGTTCTTTCTCCTCTATTTGGCATACTTGCAAGACCCCAGATAAACGCTTTGTCTCCAGCTTGTAGACCACAAACTTCAACAGCTTTTTTACCTAGATTAAATCCAGCATCAAATAAATCTGCGCCTGCATAACCAAATCCTTCAGTTTTATATTCTGACTCAAGGTCAGGAAGAGGTGTGTTCATAGTAGTAATAACTATTCCCATTTCTCTTGCTTCTTGAATGATAGGTCTCATTGCAGCATCACCTGGGAAACCATAGATTGCAATTCCATCAGGCTGTAAAGCAACAGCTTCTTTGAATTGTTTAATCATGATTTCTGAATTCCATTGTGACCAGTAATAGTCTACGTCACAACCAGTATGTTCAGCAGCAGCTACTGCACCATTGTAAACGATAGTTCCAAATGGACCACCTTCAGGTCCGCCTGGGAAAAATATAAATTTCTTATCACAGCTATAATCATTTTTTGCTACTGCTGAAGTAGATGCAAAGGCAAAAAATAGAGCAATGATTGCAAAGATTTTTTTCATAATTCCTCCAAATAATTTATGACATAATTTATAAGTAAATAAATCAATAATACAATTAAATTAAAGTATTAAAGAGTTTATTACAAATTAAATTCGAGTTACCTTGGGTAGATAAAATAGTCGCACTTAATTACTAATTTATAGCAATTTTTATATTTATAAGATTATTAAAAAGTGTTATTTTTTAATTATGGAAGTAGATTTAGGTAAATGGTATCGAGCAAATATAGATAAAAAAGAATTCAAGAAGTTATGCAAGAAATCTGATTGGCAGGGTTTTAAGCATATGATCATTTATTTTTCATCTTTATTTCTTTTTGGATATCTTGCATATGTAACATGGGGCACTTGGTGGTCTTTATTATTCTTTATAATATACGGAAATATTTGGGGATGTAGCGATGCTATCTGGCATGAAACTGGTCACAGAACAGCTTTTAAATCTAAATTCTGGAATGATTTCTTTTATTACATTGCAAGTTTCATGGATAATTTCGAGCCGATAAGATGGAGATATTCTCATTATCATCATCATACTTATACCCAATTTAATGATCCTGTGGATTTTGAAATACATGTAAAAAAACCTACTGATTTAATTGTGTTTTTCTCCCACTACATTCCATTCTCTGGTTTTGTTTTTTTTAAAAATTCTCTTCAATGGGAAACTATAAAACATGCATTTGGTGTGACCACAGATGTAATGAAAGTTTGTATTCCTGAAAACGAAAGATGGAAATGTAGATTATCTGCTTGGAGTCATCTCTCTATTTGGATCATAAGTATTGCTTCTTCATTATACTTTCAAAGCTGGCTTCCGGTTCTATATGTTTTATTACCTAACTTTTATGGAAAGACACTCGTTATGCTGATGGGTCTTACTCAGCACGCTGGACTTAGAGAAGATAAAAGAGATCACAGGTATACAACCAGAACAGTTTATTTAAATGCAGTTTTAAGTTTTTTATATTGGCATATGGAATATCATGTTGAGCACCATATGTTCCCTCAAGTTCCTTCACATAATTTACCTAAACTACATTCTATGATTAAAGATCAATTACCACCTGCTAGAAAAGGTCTTATAGGGGCTTATAAAGAAATTATTCCAGCACTCATAAAACAAGCAAAAAATCCAGACTATCAAATTCCATTATCTATTCCTAGTAACGCTTAAACTTAGTGAAAAAAAACATTTTAATTTTAGGCGGTGGTCAAGCCGGAATCTATGCTGCTAGAGAGATTAGACAAAATGATTCAGAATCAAATATTAAAATTTTGGGTGAAGAAAATTTATTACCATACGAAAGACCTCCTTTATCTAAAGATTTTTTGCTAGATAAAAAAAATGAAGAAGATCTCTATTTTCATTCTAGCGAAGTACTAAAAAATGAAAATATAGATTTTGAAAATGTATCAATTACTAAAGTTGACTTTGAAAATAAAAAACTTTTTACAAAAAATGATGATGTTTACATTTATGATAGTCTCCTTATTGCAACAGGTTCTGAAAATAAAAAACTTAGTTTATATAATAATTTAAAAAATGATGTTTATTATCTAAGAAACTTAGAAGAAGCCAAAACAATTAAGGAAAAAGTTTTAAATAAAAATAAAATAACTATTATTGGTGGTGGTTTCATTGGTTTAGAAATTGCTTCATCTTTATCTCAACTTCAAAAGAAAGTAACTGTTATCGAAATCGGTGATCAACTTATGGGAAGAATTATACCCAAACAAATTGCTGATTTAGTTCAAAGCACTCATATAGATTATGGAAATAAAATAATATTAAATAAACAAATAGATAAAATAACTAAAAAAAATGCTAATTTTGAAATTTTATTAAACGATAATTCTTTAATAGAAACAGATTTTGTAATTGCAGGTATAGGCTCAACTCCGTCTGTAAAATTATTTGAAAATACAAATTTAAATCTTGATAACGGTATAGTTACTAATCAATTTTGTGAAACTTCTATTAAAAATGTTTATGCAGCAGGTGATGTATCTAATTTTTATCATCCATTATATGAAAGAAATATGCGACTTGAGTCTTATCAACATGCACAAAATCATGGAATATGTGCTGGAAAAAATATTGCTGGAGTAAAAACAGAATATACTTCAATTCCTTGGATGTGGTCTGATCAATTTAATTTGAATCTTCAACTGACTGGTATTTGTAATGATTATGATGAAATCATTGAAAGAGGTAATGATATTAATAATGGTATAATTTATTTTTTTCTAAAAAATAAAATAATAAGAGGTGCATGTGGTCTAGGAATTGCAGGAAAAATTGGTCGCGACATTAGAATTACTTCTAAATTAAGTGAAAAAAATACCATTGTAGATAAACAAATTCTCTCAGATCAAAATCAAAAATTAAATAAACTCATACAAAAATAATATTTTAATTATTTTATATTTATTTTCAAAAAATAGATATTATATACAATTTATGTCTGAAGAAAATTGGATTGAAGTAGGGTCTACAGATAGTATTGAAGAAGAGGATCTCATAAGATTTGACCATCAAGATAAAACTTTTTGTGTGTATAAGCTAACAGATGGTTTTTATGCTACTGATGGAATTTGTACACACGAGGCGGTACACCTTGAAGATGGTTTGGTTATGGATGATGAAATTGAATGTCCAATGCACCAAGGAATTTTTAATATTAAATCTGGTGAGGCCTTAAGCCCCCCAGCGTGTGAGGATTTAAAAACATACCCAGTTAAAGTTGATAATGACAAAATTTTCATTAAGATAGATTAAATATTCTTTTGGGGGTTTTATGAGTAGAAAAAAACTTACAGTTTACGATTATTTGCAATGCAAAGGTAAAAGACAACTAAGTGTTATGTTTGTACATAATGCTGACGAAGCTGCAGCAGCTGAAGAGGCTGGCATTGACATGATTTGTACTTCTCATGATGCTCCACAATTTGGTATTTACAATTCTTTTGATGAGCTTAAGCGAATTCGCGAGGCTGCACCAACTTGCTTTATGCAATCCGGAGGGGCAGTAAGAGTAGCTTCTGAATACGAAGCAATGAAACTATCACACAAGTATTTAGACATTGGCGCAGATGTTATCTATGGTGGTAATTGGAGTTACAAATGGATTAGAGCATTAAGAGATGAGTATGTTCCAATTAATAGTCATGTTGGATTAGTTCCAGGAAATGCTACTTGGATTG
The DNA here is from genome assembly GCA_902522865.1 of uncultured Alphaproteobacteria bacterium. Lineage (GTDB taxonomy): Bacteria > Pseudomonadota > Alphaproteobacteria > HIMB59 > CACPNW01. The sequence continues at coordinate 165,372 of CABYXC010000002.1, forward strand.
GAGGATTTGTTGCACAAGGTAAAACTGCTGATAAAGCCGTTAGAATTTTAGAACATACTCTTGAGTTACAAGAAGCGGGGGCTATCGGAGTTGAACTCGAAATAGTTCCTCCAAAAGTTGCAGAAGTTATTACAAAAAAAGTTGATATCATGACTCTCTCAATGGGAAGTGGTTCTGGTTGTGATGGGCAATATTTATTTGCTAATGATGTACTCGGATATACCCAAGGAAAAATTCCAAGACATGCGCGAATTTATAGAGATTTTAAAAAAGAATTTGCAAAATTACAAGCTGAAAGAGTAAGTGCATTCAAAGAGTTTCACGATGATACGGTAAACAAAAAATTTAATGATCCTAAAATCACAGTTAACATTGATGAAAGTGAATTTGAAAAATTTTTAAAGCTTTCAGAAAAATTTTGATTAATGTTTGCGGGCGAAGTTGATTTAAAAACTTGGTATAAACCAAAAATTGATAAGAAAACTTTACAGGAACTTTCTAAGAGATCTGATACAAAAGGTTTATTAGATATATCCATATTTATTGTTGCTCTAATATTAAGTGGATATCTGTGTATTCTAAGTTGGGGTACTTTATGGTCAATACCTGCTCTTTTGCTTTATGGAAATATTTTCTATTGTAAAATCATAAGCATTCAACATGAAACAAATCACGAAACATATTTTAAAACAAGAGCGTTAAATAAACTTTTTTATCATATAACTTCTTTACTCGGTGGTTTTGAAGCAGTTAGATGGAAGTGGAGTCATTTTCATCATCATACTTACACTATATTTACACATGAAGAGGTGTACGATTACGAAAATAATAGTCCGAAACCAACAGAGCCTATTAGATTTCTTTTAAATTTTTTACCTCTTGGTCCAATAATTAATATTCAAAAAATTAGACATTTTACACATTTTGAAATTATTAAACATTCATTTGGGATAATTACTCCTGTTGTAAAAGTTACAGTACCTGAAAAGGAGATAAAAAAAATTATTAATAGTTCAAGATTATATTTAATTTTTTGGTTGCTC
>CABYXC010000003.1 GCA_902522865.1 uncultured Alphaproteobacteria bacterium
TCAATTCCGCCTTCCTCTAAACCAAGACTATCGTTAATTGCCACTAAATTTTTATTCTTCTCATTTAATTTAGCAATTGTAGATTTGAGAGATTTTTCGCTTTCAAGTAGTTTAAAATTAGCATTATCTAATTCTTGATTAAGTATTTTTAGTTGATCAATTCTTGTTGCAAGTGCTTTATTAATTCGTTCTCCAAGTCCCTCGGTTTCAAGTAAAGTAATTTCTTGTCCTTCATAAGTTTCTAATGCATTTGCAACTATTCTCAGTTCTTTTAAAAGACTACTAATTTGCTCGGATAAAGCTATTATATTTTGTTCCTGAACAAAAATTTCTGATCGTTTTTTTGCAACATCAGTTTGTAATTGCTCACTTAATAATTGCTCACTTTGTAAGTTTAATTCAGTATCTTTAAGTTTTTTCTCAGTTTCAGAAAGAGTTGAAAGAGCTTCTTCTTTATCTTTAGTTTCAATAACAAGTATTTTAGATAATTCATTTATTTGTGTTCTTAAATCTTGAAGCGCCTTATCTCGGCCAGATATAGCATCACTCAGATATATTTGCGAAACAGTAAAAACCATTAGCACAAATATGATTACTATTAAAAGAGTAGCTAGAACATCGACAAAACCGGGCCAAATATTTGTTGTATCAGCAAGTCTATTTCTTAAAGACCTAGTAGACATTATTATTTTTTAATTTTCTTTAATTCTTTTTCAATATTCTGAAAATACTCTTTAACTTTTTTTGCTTCTAATATTCCATTTTTACTTAACGCTTCTGTTAAGCTCATAAGTGAAGACTGTGTATTTAACTGGGAAGATAAAAAATTTGATAGTTGTTTATCAAGATTGGATGAGTTAGAATTTATCTTAGTAAGTATTTCATTAAATTTATCTAAATTTTTTGAAATTTTAGTTTGATTTTCAGATGATTTTTTAAAAGCATTTAAAAGATTTTCTAAGTTATCATAAATTTTTTGAATTGCCTCACCAGTTGGTTTATCTTCAATTTTGGAAAAATCTGGAGATGAATTAGAATTGATTATTTTCTCAAAGTATTGACTAAATTTATTTTGCGCTTGTCCAAGATTTAGATCAAGTAATCCTAATATTAAAGAACCAGCTAAACCCAACAATGAACTACTAAATGCAATACTCATTCCTTCTAGTGGAGCATTTAAGCCATCTTTAAGAGAATTAAAAAAACCTGCAACATTTGTATCATCTATACCTAGGCCGCTAATAACATTACCAACAGATCCAATAGTTTTAAGAAGTCCCCAGAAAGTTCCAAGAAGTCCTAAAAAGACTAGCAGTCCAACTAAATAACGAGAAGTTTCTCTTATGCTAATTAAAGTCATGTCTGAATTTTCTATCAATCTATTTATTGATGAACTTTTAAAAACAAATTTTCCATCAAGATTTTTCAATTCAAGAGAAATATTTTTATCTTGCCCTCTTAAAGTAGAGAATGCTTCTATAGAATTTGTAATATTAAAGTTGGAGTAAGATATATATTTATAATTTAAATTAATGAGATGGAATAAATTAAATACAATTCCAACTAACAGGGCTAATAAGATTATAATATTAATAAAGATATTTGATAAAAAAGCATTTTGTAAAACTGGATATAATAAAACCACAATAACAAAAGTAGCGATTAAAAATATTGATGCTCTAATAATATAATTGTTAAGTGATTGTGCCATAAATAAAAGATTATATCACCTGTGTTTGAAATTCAATAAATATAAAGAGCTTAATTGTAGATATAATTTCTTGTGAGAGGCAAATTGTCAATATTCTTTGTTATTTGTACTTGAAAAACAACATTACCCATATTGACAAAGGAATACTTACTTGCCAAAAGATAAAACTCCCACATCCTAAAAAAACGCTGATCAAACATCTTTATAATTTTATCCTTATTTTTCATAACATTTTGATACCATTTGGAAAGTGTGTGAGCATAATGTAGTCTAAGCACTTCAACATCAGTAACATTTATATTTAATTTTTGTGTTTCATTCATTACTTCAGATAATGATGGAATATAACCACCAGGAAAAATGTATTTTCTTATCCAAGGACTTGTAGCTGTCGGTTTGCCTCTTTGACCAATTGTATGTAAAAGAAAAACACCATTTTCTTTTAAAATATCATTAGCTTTACTTAAATATGTATTAAAATATTTTACTCCAACATGCTCAAACATTCCAACTGATACTATACGGTCATATTTTTCAATCTCATTTCTATAATCTTGTAATGCAAAAGAAACTTTGTCATTCAGACCCTCTTTCTGTGCTCTTTCAGAAGCAGTCTTAAATTGATTTTCTGAAAGTGTAATTCCTTTTACTTTGGCGCCAGTGGATTTTGCTATTTCAATTGCCATTCCGCCCCAACCACATCCAATATCAAGTACATTCATATTTTCAGTAATTTGTAGTTTTTTAATTATATGTTGTTTTTTATCTTTCTGTGCTTGGTCCAAACTAATATTTGGATTATGAAAATATGCGCAAGAATATTGCATATCCTGATCGAGGAATAACTTATATAAATCCTCATTTATATCGTAGTGGTGTGCTACATTTTTTTTTGAATTTACAAGTTGATTAATCTGATGAAATGGCATGAAAATAGAAGATAAATATTCATAAAATTTATAAAACTTGTTGTTAGAAATAAAGTCATCGTAACAATTAGTTATTAAATTAAGAAAGTCTTCTATAGTGCCTTTTTCTACAACTAACTCTTCATTCATATATGCTTCACCTATATGCAGATTAGGGTTTAAGAATAGTTTTCTTTCAATAGATTTGTTTTTCAGTCTTATACAAACGTGAGGGTTTGAATTTCCAAATTTATGGGTCTTACCATTAGAATCTATGATTTCTAATGTTCCATCAAAGTTGAGCTTTTTCAGTACACTGAATAACATGTTTTTTTTATTTTAAGAAAAACGTCTCTTATGTCAATAACTCTAAATTATTAACATTTGATGAGAAAATAATTTGTAGATATTGACTTAAGCGGCAATGCGACGATTTTTTTGAGCTTCTTTTTCTTTTTTAAGCTCTTTTTCGTCAATATATGCAACATCACAGTGACTCTGACAATAAGGCTTGCCAGCAACGGTATCAGCTTCACAAAAATGAAAATCTTTCTCTTGTGGATCTCCAATTGGCCATTGGCAACTTGAGAAACTGTGCATCACACTGTTTTGTTTAAAATAGTTTTTTAATATAGACATAATAATTTTATTAATTTCGAGGTAGTTTATATTTATGAAAAAACCAGTATTCAACATTAAATATAAAAAAGTTGTTAATTATCAATATGTTAGTATCTTAATCATTTTGACATACTATATGTTGATACATAATTTATAAGAAAAACGAATCGGTTTATCGAAAAAATAAAATTATAAACAATAGTGCCAAAAAAAACAGATAGGATTTGATTATAAAACTTTTAGTTAATTTGGATTTAGGGGGTTTTCTAAAATATATAAAGAAAACAATAGTACTCCAAAATAATAAAAGTATTACCCAGCCTGTTAAAAATGCATAATAAAAATCGACAGACATTAGTTCCCTAAAGAATTAATCTATATAGCGCAGTGTAAGCCTGTTTTTTGGATATATTTTTGATGATATTCTTCAGCTTTATAGAATTCTTTAGCTTCTGATATTTCAGTAACAATATTTAATCCAGAACTTTTAGCATATTCATTTTTAGAATGAATAGATTTATTTTTTTGATCTTCGCTATAATAATATATCGCTGATCTATATTGTGTTCCAATATCGGGGCCTTGTCTATTTAAAGTGGTAGGATCATGACACTTCCAGAAAACCATCAAAAGATCTTCATAAGATATTTTAGAATTATCAAATTCAACTAAAACTACCTCAGTATGATTTGTATTTCCTTGGCAAACGTTTTCATAAGAAGGGTTAATAGTATCGCCTCCAGAATAACCAACTAAGGTATTTATTACACCTGGAGTTTTACAGAATGTTTCTTCCACACCCCAGAAACAACCTGCGCCAAATAATGCTTTTTCCATACTCTTAAATATATATGTAATATAAAATATATCAATTTTTATGAGCTCAAAATTTAAAATTTTAGATAAAAAGAATATTCACGATGGTTTCTTTAAAATGAATGAAGTTACTCTTAAATACAAAAAATATGATGGAAATTGGAGTAATGAAATAAAAAGAGAGTTATTTGGTGGTGCACAAGTATCTGCAGTTTTACCATATGACCCTGTAAATAAAAAAATTGTTTTAATTCAACAGTTCAGACCAGGGACAATTTCTAAAAATAATCAAAATTATCTTGATGAAATAGTTGCTGGAATAATTGACCCTGGTGAAACTCCAGAAGATACCGCAAAGAGAGAATGCTTGGAAGAAACTGGATGTAAAGTAAGCAATCTTACATCTATACAAGGTTACTTTGTTTCTCCAGGATCATCCGAATCTTTTTATAATCTTTTTTTGGGCGAGGTAATTGCTCCAGATAAAGAAATTATAAGGGGTCTAGAGAATGAAAATGAGGATATATTAGTTAAAAGTTATAGTTTTGATGAGGTGAAAACAAAATTGAATAAAAAAGAAATTTTAAATGGACTTACACTAATAGCCTTACAATGGTTTTTTTTAAACATTGAACGAACCTAAGTTCCTATACCTCTTTCATAAGGTTGAACTAATTCTTTACATATTAAGTTCATATCTAATGTCTCAACATTTTTATCTATAGTTTGATATTCCTGACACTCATAAAGTTCATTATCTTTTTGAAGAACTGTAACAAATAAGATTATTGTTAAATCATTTCCAACCTCTATGTCACTTATAGCGTAGCTCTTTACTTCAAATCCTTCATTAATAAGATCTTTATAAGATTTTTCTGACTCTAACCATTGATCTATATTTGGATTAGCTATTGATAGATTAGAAAAACACAAAAATACAGAAAATAAAAAAATAGTTAATTTGCTTTTAGCCACTGTAGAACTTCATTTATATGTTTGTTAGGAGGAAAAATAGGGTAGAATACTTTTTTAACAATATTTTTTTCCACAATAAGAGTTAATCTTTTAAAATAAATTTTGTTTTCAATTTCAAAATAAGGCATTTTTAATAAATTGAGCAAAATATGTTCTGAATCACTTAAAACATCATATGGTATTACTAATCTATTTGTCATTTCTTTAATATAATCTATTGTTTGAGTAGATATTCCAACAGGAATTGCATTTAGTTTGATTAACTCTTCATAGTTGTCTCTAAAACTACAAGTCTCCACAGTACAGCCAATAGCTCCTGGTGTTTGATTCCAATTTTTAGGTAAACTTTCATTGGGATTTCCCGTCATAGGATAAAAGTATAAAATTAAACGAAAAGTGTCAGATCTTTTTATTTTTAATAGATTTCCCTGTTGATTTTTAAGAGAAATATCTGGCAAAAACTTATTTAAAAGATGATCAGCTTTTCCATCGTTTTGCGGTTTAGGAAATTTGCTATAATCCATACTAATTTGTCTTGTATAATCCAACTCTATATACCATAAGATACTTTTATGACTCAAATTAAACCTCTATCTAGTATGCAAACTCCTCGCTTTGCTGATATTGCTACTTTTTTTCGTTTACCTGTTGTGAAAGATTTAAATAAATTAGACTACTGTATTGCAGGTGTACCATGGGATGGAGGAACTACTAATAGACCTGGAGCCAGACATGGTCCTAGAGAAATTAGAAATGCATCGTCACTTGTGAGGCTTTATCACCCTGTTTCACTTAAGAGCCCTTATGATAAATTTAATATTGCAGATATTGGTGATTGTCCGGTAAATCCAGCTGACTTAAATGATAGTTTAGATAAAATAGAAAAATTTTACTCAAATATTTATAATTCCAAAACAATACCATTATCAATTGGAGGTGATCATTTAATTAGCCTACCAATTCTTAGAGGTATAGCTAAAGAAAAACCAGTAGGTTTATTTCAGTTTGATTCTCATTCTGATACTTGGAACACTTATTTTGGAGGATTTAAATATACTCATGGCACTCCATTTAGAAGAGCTATAGAAGAAAATCTCATAGATCCAAAAAAATATGTAATACTTGGTCTTCGTGGGGCGTTATATGATCCTGAAGATTTGAGTTGGGCTCGAGAACAAGGTGTAACAATTATTACTATAGATGATTATTATGAAATGGGATTTAATAAATGTATTGAAAAAATTTATGCAGTTCTAGCTACTACAGATACTTACTTTACATTTGATATTGATGGAATAGACCCAACTTTTGCACCAGGTACTGGAACTCCAGAAGTTGGAGGCTTTAATGTGAGAGAAGCACAAACTATTATAAGAGCACTAAACAAAATCAATTTTGTAGGAGGCGACGTTGTAGAGGTATCTCCACCATTTGATGTAAATAATATGACTTCATTAGTAGGAGCAACGATTGCCTTTGAAATGCTCTGTACTATGACAAAAGTAAATTAAAACTCTTCAAAATTTGAAGTTCCAACACATAAAACATTTTTTAAATCTAGATATTTATTAATATTATCTTTATTGACTCCACCTGTTGGAATAAATTTTATATCCTTTAGAATGTTTTCAATTGATTGTAATTTTTTTTGCTCTCCATTTAAATTTGCTGGAAAAAATTTAATTATTTTATAACCTTTTTTATTAAGATGTATAAACTCACTAACTGTTTCAGCTCCAGGAATATATGATAAATTTTTAATTTCTAAAATCTCATCAACAGCTCCAGGAGAAATAAAAAAGTGAAAATTATGATCTTGACCCTTAATAAAATCTTCTTTTGTTAAAACTGACCCCAACCCAAATTTATGTTTGGTAAAATGTTTTTTCAATTCTAGCGCTATATCAAAAGATTGATTTTCTCTCAGTGTTATTTCAATATATCTAATAGCACTATTCTTCTCTAAATATTTACTTAAGCGATCAATATCATTGCTTAAAGTTGTAGTATTAAGAATTGGTAAAATTTTTTGTTCTTTTAGATTTAATTGTAATTCACTATTTAACATCAACTATTGCTCCTTTTTGCATGATTATCTTCGAGCCCAGAAGACTGGCTTCTTTTAGAGCTAAAGCTGGATCATTATGAATAATAAAATTTGATATGTAGGCAGCATTAAATCCATCTCCAGCTCCTGAAGTATCAACTACTTTTCTAATAAAATTATTTCTTATTGTATATTTTTTATTATTTTGAATCGCGTATGTTAATTTGGCATTTTTTCTAAATATACCATGATCTATTTTGTATTTATTTATTAAATTTTCAAAATTGCTTAAACTACTGTCATTTTTCCAAAATTTTAGATCTTCACCTGACACAAAACAAATATCAACAAAATTTAAAATAGAATGCAAAAAATTGTTTAAGTTTTTTTTAGTCCATCTATTAATTCTAATATTAAAATCAAATATAATTTTTACTTTTTTATTCTTTAATAATTTTAACAAATCAACAAAATTACTTATTTTAGATGGATCAATAATAGAAAGTGTAATTCCAGAAAAATAGATATAATTAAAATTCTTCAAATTTTTAAATAATGAAACAAAATCTGTCTTATTAAAATAATTTTTTGCTGCACTATTATCCCTCCAATAAAAAAATTTTTTTTCTCCATTATTTTTATTGTTTATTAAATATAAACCAATTTCATGACTATTAACTTGCTTGATTAATTTTGTTGAAATTTTTTTAGAATTTATAAATTCTAAAACTGATCTGTTTAAACTAGTTTTACCAATTGCTGTAAGAAAAGAGACATCAAAATATTTTTTGTCAATATAATTGCAAAAATTTAGCGTATCACCAGCAAATGATTGCTGAAAAATGTTATTCTTTGTATTGGCAATTTCAATCATACATTCACCAACTGAGCAAATTTTTGTTTTCATAATTAATTTTAGTCGTGATGAAAAACTTCTTCCATACTAGACCACCATTCTCCTTTTTTTCTATTTGGATCTGGAATTTGACATGGTCCACAAACACTCCACCACTCTTGAACTTTAGGGTTCGAAGCCATTAGCTTGTTATCTCTATCAAGATTGTCTCCATGATATTCAACATATCCAAAAAGAGTATTTTTATGCAAATATATCGAATAATTCTTAAAATTAAGTTCTGTTAGATTTTCTAAGACTTCAGGCCAAACATTTGCATGAAGTTTTTTATATTCTTCTATTTTTTCCTCTTTAATGCCAAGAGTCATACCTAATCTAATCATTTATAAATATTCCTTTCTTGTTATTTTAAAACTATATGCATGCTCGCATGGTTTATTATCTGGTCTTGTTATATGGAGTCCATCTCTAGTATGTTTCCATTCTACTTTATCAGTACTTCCTAATAATTCTACCCTTTCAATTTCATTATCAAAAAGTTTATATATACTTTCTATCGTAAAATCTTTCCTAGGCCATCCTAATGCAGTTGCATACAAAAAATTATCTTTTGTAGTGAAGCGAAAATCTTTAGCAGTATAAATTAGTTTTGCTCGATTATCTGAAAAAGGTCCTGCTTCATTCATTTTAGTTGGGCCTTCTCCATATTGATCCCATGTTTCTGTTTCAAATATTGCTTCTCCATTTACATCAAGCCAATTTCCGATACCTTCTAAAAGATTTTTATCTTCTTCTGGAATTGTTCCATCAGGTTTTGGCCCAATATTTAAGAGCATGTATCCATTTTTACTAACATTATCTACTAAGTAGTGAACTAAATCTGTCGTGGTTTTATATTTTGAATTCTTCATATAAGCCCAAGCACTTCCATCGTGGACTGTGGTATCAGTAATCCAATCATAGTGAGTTAATTCTGACTCTCTTCCTAGTTCAAGATCTAATAATCCAGAACCGGGGGGAAGATCATGCCATTTATAAGATACGACTACTTCACTACCCCACTCAGTTTCTTTGTTATAATAATATGAAAGAAAATCTTTTTTATACTTTTCGTGAATAAATCTAATTCCAAAATCAAACCATACATAGTCTGGTTTATAATTATCTACTACTTCTTTTAACCTATTTAACCATCTATCATGAAAAGCTTTACTAGGCTTATCTTGATGTTCATTTTTTCTACCCCAATGATCCGGATATATAGCCTGATTCCCTATTAAATCTAAATTGTGAAGTTCACCATATAAACTTTCATATTCCTTTTTTGATGTATCAAAATCATTATTCCAGTGTGGAAAAAAAAACCAGTTTTCAGCATGATGCATTGCTACCATATATTTCATCCCTTTATTTCTAATTGCTTTTTCAAGTTCTCCAACAATATCTCTTTTTGGGCCCATCTTGGATGCACACCATTCGGTATCAGAACAATTCCACATTGGAAAACCATCATGATGTTCTGCTACTGGTCCAGCAAATTTTGCTCCAGATCGATAATATAAATCTGCCCACTCTTCTGCATTAAATTTTTCAGCAGTAAACATTGGTATAAAATCTTTGTATCCAAATTTAGATGGATGACCATAATGTTTACAATGATAATCAAACTGAGGACTAGGTGGTCTATACATCCAATAAGGATACCACGTTACATTGGGTCCAGCAGCTGGAACAGAATAGATTCCCCAGTGAGCATAAATACCAAACTTTGCTTTTTTAAACCAATTTGGTGTTTGATGTTGTTTTATTGATGACCAAGTTGACTCAAAATTGTTTTGTTTCATAACTTAATTAAATTTAAATTTATATAATCTTTTAAAGACTATAAAATTGAGTTGCATTTTGAGAAAATATTTTATTTTTTTCGTCTTCAGAAAAAGAATTGCAATAATTCATTGCTAAATCAAACCAATTTGAATAGTTATCTGCCATTGTTAAAACAGGCCAATCACTTCCCCACATTAATTTATCAGATCCAAAAATATTAAGAATAAAATCAATATAAGGATAAAGCTGTTCTTTTGTATAATCTGGGCCAACTTCAGTAAGAATTCCAGAGAATTTACAATAAACATTACTTGCATTTGATAGTTCAGTCATATCTTTTTTCCATTGGTCAATTTCAGACTTAGTAATCACAGGCTTAGCAATATGATCAATAACTATAGGAAGAAAATCATATTTTTTAACAAATTGTATAAGATGTTGAAGATGATTTGGTCGAACTAAAGCATCAAAAGTTAAATTTTTTGTATTTAAATAATTTATATTTTCTTTTAGATGATCATTTAACATCCAAGTATCATCTTGAATATCATGTATCATAGGTCTAAAACCTTTTAGAAATTTATTCTCACAAAGTTTATCAATGTCATCTTTAGCATTGTTACTATCTAAATCAACCCAACCCACCACACCTGCAATAAATTCATATTTAGATGCTAAACTTAATGTAAATTCTGTTTCAGCAACAGTGTCAGCAGCTTGGACAATTACTGTTTTAGTAATATTTTTTTGTTTTATAAGTGGCTCAAGTTCTTCTGGAAAAAAATCTTTGTATAAGACTTTCATATCTGGTGTCATCCATGAGTAATCTCCTCTTGAAAGTTTCCAAAAATGTTGATGACTATCTACGTACATTTATTTCCAATAAGTACCATTATTATAATCAAATTCATTAAGAGAACTATCTTTAATTTTTACAGAATACCCTGGATTTGTAGGAGTCACATATCCACCATCTTTAATTATTGCTGGATTTTCAAAATGTTCAGAACAGCTTTCTGCATATTCACTTAATAATAAATCATGATTTGAAATTATAAACTTATTGATTAGATTTAAATGCTGAACATATTCACATAAACCAACACCACCTGCATGAGGAATAACGGGAGTATAAAACTTACTAGCTATTAAAAGAACTGGTAAAATTTCATTTATACTTGCAATTCTACAACTATCAATTTGGCAGTAATCTAAAGATTTATGTTCTATAAATTGTTTAAACATAACTTTATTTTGTATCATTTCTCCAGTTGCAAGATTAACGTCAGGATGTGCATCTTTAATTTTTTTAAAACCTAATACATCATCGGGGTTGGTTGGTTCTTCATAGAATAAAATATCGAACTGTTTTAGTTTTCCAATATTTTCTATAGTCTCATTTACACTCCAGATTTGATTGGAATCTACCATTAATTTATTTTCATGACCTATTAAGTCTCTAACAAGTTTACAGCGATGGATATCCCTTTCTATATCTTGACCAACTTTCATTTTAAAATGAGTCCAGCCTTTACTTAAATTTTCTTCAACTAGTCTTTTCATTTTTTCATCTGAATATCCCAACCAGCCAGCTGCTGTTGTATATGCTGGAAAAATAGTGGAATTTAAATCGTCTAAATTTGAAGGTAAATTTGTTTTTTTCTGATCGATTATTTTAGCTGCTTCATCTTTAGTAATTACATCATCAATATAAGAAAAAGAGAGTTTATCTAATAAATCTCTTGTTTCTAATTCTATTATGTATCTCCATAGAGGTTTTTTATGAAATTTAGAAATTAAATCCCATATTGCATTAAAAAAAGCTGCAGCTGCAAGATGTGTTACACCTTTTTGTGGCCCTACCCATCTTAATTGACTGTGGTTTGTAATTTTTTCCCATATGGATGCAATATCCTTTTCTATTTCTTGAACATTTTTTCCAATAATAAATTCTTTAAAATATTCTATGACAGTACAACAAAGATCATTACCTTTTCCAATAGTAAAGGTTAATCCAATACCATTTAAATCTTTTTGATCAGTAAATATTGTAACATAAGTTGCAGAGTAGTCACAATCAACATGAACAGCATCAGTTCCCAAATTATCTTTTGATGTTGGAAACCGAATATCCTGAGTTTTAATATCAATTATTTTCATATTGGACATCTTTCATCAATTAGTTTTTCATTAAGTAAATCTTTCCACAAATCTTCAGGGATAGGAAAATTTAAAAAATCCAAGTTTTGCTCCACTTGCTCAAGCCTATCCATACCTAAAATCATAGAGGTGATAAGTTTATTAGTATAGCAAAATTGTATTGCTGCTGCTGGAACAGGCACATCATATTTTTTACAAATATTTGCAATTTTTAAGTATCGTTGTTTAACTTCTTCTGGAATTTTATCATAAAAATAAGTAATATTTTCACCTACACCTTTAGCTAAAATTCCTGAATTAAAAATTCCTGCAAGAATAATCCCTATATTATTTTTTTCAGCAATAGGGAAAAAATCATTAAGAGCGTTTTGATCCAATAATGAATATCTGCCTGCAAGAACCATACAATCAAAATCGCCTGCATTTGCAAATCTTGCACATATATCAGAATCATTTACTCCTACTCCAATAGCTTTAATTACTTTTTCTTCTTTTAGTTTTTGAACGGCTTTATAGGCGCCATCCATTGCTAATTTAAAATAATGATCAACCTCGTCACCAAAATTAAATCTATCTACATCATGAATTAAACAAATATCTACTTTTGAAACAGCTAATCTTAGTAATGATTGCTCAAATGCTCTCATCACACCGTCATAAGAGTAATCGAGATTAGGAGAAAAATTTAAACTTCCTGCATATCTCCCTCTATCTATATTTTCTTTTTTTGCTGGTGTAAGATATCTTCCAACTTTGGTTGATAAAAAATAACTATCCTCATCTACAGTTTTTAAAAAATTTCCTAATCTATGTTCACTTAATCCATAACCATACAAAGGTGATGTATCATAAATATTGACTCCTTTTTCATAGCTTTTTTCAAGTATGTCATAGCAATTTCGTTCATCAAGATTTTCAAATAAATTGCCTAAGGGTGCTCCACCAAAACCAATAGCCGTTAAGTTTATATCAGTTTTTCCAAGCTGTCTTTTATTCATGAATATTTCCCATAATTGATGAACTCATTTCTTCATAGTTATGATTATTGATAGTTTCACCAACTATCTTAAAATCTTTCATTGTTATAATTCTATCTGCTAAGCTAATCATTTCAGGCATATCACTGGTAATTAAAATTATTGATGTGCCTTTTAAAGATAGTTCAATAATTAATTCATGAAGGTAAGATTTTGTTTTTATATCTATACCAACTGTGGGTTCATCAATAAATAATATATCAGTTCCAGAAGCTAGCCATTTAGCTACACTAATTTTTTGCTGATTACCTCCAGATAAGTTAGAAACGATTTGTTGGTATGAAGGTGTTTTTACTTCAAGTTGTTTCACATAAGGATCTACTTTATTATAAACAATACTGTCATTTAAAAATGATAATATTTTTTTCAAATTTGACCAGACTGTTATTCCAGCATTCGATAAAACATCATGCATTAGAATTAATCCCTCTTTTTTTCTGTCTTCACTTATGTATCCAATTTTATATTTTTCTAGTGCATCTTTTGGAGACTTAATTTTAATTTCTTTATTGTTGAGTAAAATCTGTCCAGAATTAATTTTATCTAACCCCAGTACACATTTTATTAATTCTGTTCTTCCTGCACCAACTAAACCGTATAATCCAAGTATTTCACCTTTTTTTAAATTTAAATTAACATTTTTATGACCAAGGTCAGTGTTTATTGATTGTAGATCTAGTAAACTTTCATCTGTAAAATCAATATTTTTCTTAGATTTAATTATTTGTTCATCTCTACCAATCATTAATTTAACAAGTTTCTGTCTATTAAGATTAGTAATTTGTTCAGACTCACAAGCATTTTTACCATCTCTCAAAACAGTAACTTCATCACAAATTTCAAATACTTCCTCTAATTTGTGACTAACAAAAACTATACTTACATCTTGTTCAGCAACTAATCGTTTAAGTAATGCAAATAAATTTTTTGTATCTTGTGGGGATAATGATGAAGTTGGCTCATCTAATAATAGTATTTTTGATTCTAAGGATAAGGCTTTAGCTATTTCACACAGTTGCATTTTTGCAACTGTTAAATCTGATACTATTGTATTTGGATCTATATCCAGCTCCATAATATCGAGCCATTTTTTTGATTCTTTGGCAACAGTATTATAATCAATTAATCCTAAATTATTTTTAGGGAGGTTGGTTAACATTAAATTCTCACCAACTGAAAACCTCCTAATTAAATTTCTTTCTTGGTGCACAACTGAAATTCCAGCATTCATTGCTTCATTAGGTGAAGAAAAAGACTTCTCTTGATTATTTAAAAATAGCTTTCCTTCATTTTGATTATATACTCCTGTAATAATTTTAATTAATGTAGATTTTCCTGCTCCATTTTCACCAAGAAGTGCATGGATTGATTTTTTTTTGAGTCTAAAGTTTGCATTATCAAGAGCTTTAACACCAGGAAAGTTTTTTGTAATGTTATTGAGTTCTAAAATATAATCACTCATCTGAAAAAACCTTTGTTCTTCTCTCTTCTCTATATTCTCTGTATCTATTTATAAATACCGCTAATAAAATCATAAATCCTAAAAATATTTGAACAAAAAAAGGATCAATTTTAAAAATTACTAAAGCTTGAGAAATTATAGAAACTAATATCACACCAAAAGCAGTAGCAATAACATCTACTTTTCCACCAGCAAGTATAGCGCCTCCAATTACCGGAGCAGCAAATGAAGGTAATAGCCAAGAATCACCTATATTGGGTGTCCCAAGTTGTAATCTACAAACCACTAACATTCCACCGATAGCAGCTAAAAGGCCTGATATAACATGGGCATAAATAACTATTTTTGTTGAAGATATTCCTATTAGTTCTGATGATTGTACATTATTCCCGTATGCCAGCATATACCTTCCAAGTGATGTTCTATTCATTAAAATCCACATCAGCACAGTTATAATAATTGGTATAATAACTAAATAAGGTATAGGGCCAAAGATTTTTGCATTTCCAAAAAATTTAACAGCCTCAGGAATTTCATAAAAAGGTTGAGCTTCTGTTATTCCTAAATTCATTCCTTTAAAAATGTAAAGTGTAGCAAGGGTAATAATAAAAGCTGATATGCCAGTTTTAACAGTGATGTATCCATTTATAAAACCACAAGCAAGACCAATTAATAATCCAATGAGAACAGCAGGTAAAATAGACATGCTATAAACTTCCATTAAGCCAGTAAATGAAATCGCAACTAAGCCACCAATTGCTCCAACAGATAGATTCATTTGACCAATTGCAATGATAATCATTTGTGACATTGCCACAACGAGCATCAAACTAACACTCAGCATTAAAACATATAAATTAAATGGAGAAATAAATGCAGGCTTAAACAATGAAATTAAGATTGAACCAAAAATTAAAACTAAACCAAGTCCAAACCAATCTTTTTTTAAAAGTGCGCTCATGAAACAATCGAATTTTTAACAGTAAAATATTCTCTAGCTCTATCTAGCAGAACAGCTCCTAATAATATGATCCCAAGAAAAAATCTTACCCAAAATTCACCAACGTCAATTAAGTATAATCCATTATTTATTAATGTGACAAGAATTGCACCTAGCATTGTTCCAAAAACTGTAACCTTACCTCCAGAAAGAAGTGTTCCACCCAATACTGGAGCTAAAAAAGCAGGTAATAACCAATCAAATCCAAGATGACCGGCCATAGATGGTATTGCAGCACCAATTCTTGCTGTTAACATAATACCTGCAAGTGCTGCTAAGAAGCCTGACAGCATATGACAATAAATAAACATTCTATCTACAGAAATACCTGATAATTCTGCAGCATCAGGATTAGCTCCAGCTGCGATAAGCTTTCGGCCAATATCAGTGTATTTAAAAATGTAATAAAGTACAAAACAAGTCAGCACACTGATAATTAGTAATGGTGAAATATATTTATTGAAAAGTTTTAAACTTCCAAAATCAGTAAAAGCCTCTGGTAGTTTTCTAAAAGCTTCTGCTTCAGTTAGTAAGGTCATGAAGCCAAAATAAATACTCATCGTTGCCAGTGTAACAATGAAACTATGAACACCTGTTCTAACAGTTACAAATCCATTAATCCAACCTAGAAATGAACCAAAAGCTAAAACTAAAATGATTGTAATAGAAATAGGAATTCCCATACTTTCCATACACCAACCACCAAACATTGCTGCAGAAACACCTAAAGCACCTAGAGATAGATTTAAACCTCCAGTAAGTATAACTACCATCATTGCTAAACCAATCATTATATCTAGAGCAACTACTCTTGAGAGAGCATAAATATTGAATCTTGAAGTAAATCCATCAGTTGAAAAGGAAAAAATACAAATAAATACAATTACCAAAATAAGTAAACCAAACTGATTAGTTTTTACAAAATTAGGAATTTTATTATTCATAAAAAAAGGGGGCTTAATGCCCCCATATTATTTTAACTTGGACAGTTTAGATATGTGCTATCAAAAGTTTCTAAAATTTCTAGAGAAATTCCTCTCATAGCCATAACGTATGTATCAACATCGCTAATATCAACAAATACAGTACCTGAATCAATAAATTGATCAGTTTGTGCAGTTGATTTCCAAGGTGCATCAGCTTTGAACTCACAACCTTGTCTAACTTTGTCCATTACATATGAACCAATGTAACCTTGTCCATATGGGTTTTGAAGCATAGTTCCATGAACATAACCATCTTTAATAGCTTTTAAAACTACTTCGTCATGATCAATACCAACCATTTTAATTCTTTTATCGCCCATATTAGTTAAAGCTTGTGCTGCTACAACAGCAGGAACCCAAGCAGTAGTAACAATACCATCTACTTCACTTCCTTGAGCTGCCATGAAAGCATTAATTTTTTCATCAGCTGGTTCATAAGCATCAATATCAGCAATAACTTGAATAATTTCTACTCCACCACCTGCTTCTGAAACAGCTTGTTCAACAGCATTGATTCTTAGAGTTGTATTTGGATCAACTAAGAAACCAGTAAAGTGAGCAATTTTTCCTTTGCCACCTAAAGCTTTAATTAATTCTTTTGTACCAAGATAAGCTGAGTGACCAGTGTCAGTTCCAAAACAAAATTTTGCTTGAGTTGGTTGTTCAACACATCCTGCTAAAGCAGCTGTTGGTATACCAGCATCATCTAGTTCACCTAAAATTTTATTTGTACCAACTGCATCACCAGGAAATACAAGTACTGCATTGTAACCTTGACCAACTAAACTTTCAATTAACTCGTTTTGTTGACTTAGATCCCACTCTGCAGGGACTCTGTAATCTGCTTTTCCTAAACCAAAGTCTTCTACAGCATCTAAACCTGCTTGTTCCCACGCAGCAAAATAAGGGTGTGGGCCACCTGGGACTAGAGCTACTTTAGTAACACCATGACCACCGGCAAAAACAGGTGACACTAGTAAAGCAAAAAAAGAAGTTAAAAATATTATAAATTTTTTCATTATTCCTCCTTAAATTTTTTTTAATGTATTCAGATTTAGAACTTAAATCAACAAAAATAAAATAAAGTATTTATTTATAATTATATTGATTATACTATTGTCACATGCTGTACTCATTTAGATGGTTTGGTCATAATGATCCTTCAAAATTAGATCAAATTAGACAGATAGGCGTTGAGGGAATCGTATCATCACTAGCACAAGTAAAATATGGTGAAAAATGGTCTGCATTTGAAATCAAGAAAAGAAAGAAATTTATTGAAAGTTTCAAAATTAATAAAAATAAAAATTTAACTTGGAGTGTTGTTGAAAGTCTTCCTGTCCATAATGACATAAAAAAGAGGTCAGGGAGATATAAATATTACATAGATCAATACAAAGAGTCATTGATAAATTTAGGAAAGAATAAGATTAAAAATATTTGTTACAATTTTATGCCATTGATTGATTGGGTGAGAACAGATTTAAATCATCAACTACCAAATGGAGCATTTGCTCTAAAATATAATCATCTTCATGTCTGTGCATTTGAAAATTTTATTTTGAAATCAAAAACAGCAAAAAAAAGATATTCATCTAAAGAAATCCATACTTCAAAAAAAATATTACAAAAAATGAATTCTAGTGATTTAAAAAAACTTAAGATGTCTTTACTTGGAGGGTTAGCTGCAAACGATAGAAAGTATACAATTAAAGATTTAAATTATGAGATTGATCAATTTGCAGAATTAAATCATAGTGATTTACAAAATAATTTAAAAGATTTTATAGAAGAAATTTATCCAATCATAAAAAAATATAATATTCATTACAATATTCATCCAGATGATCCTCCATATAATGTTTATGGATTACCAAGAATTGTTTCTAATGAAAAAGATATTAATTTTATTGTGAATATAAAAAAAGATACAAATATAGGTTTAACTTTTTGTACAGGATCCCTTGGTGTTAATAAAAAAAATAACTTAGTTAATATAATTAAAAAATATGGTTCTTATATAAATTTTATTCATTTAAGAAATATAAGACACATTCCAAAATCTCTTGATTTTTATGAAGATGACCATCTTAATGGAAGCCTGGACATGGTATCTATTATCAAAGCAATATTAAAAGAAGAAAATAAGAGGAAAAAAAATAATCACCCTATTAAACAAATTCCTATGAGGCCTGATCATGGACATACCATACTCCATGACCAATTTAATTCAGTAATACCTGGATATTCATTATTAGGAAGAATGAAAGGGCTAGATCAACTTAAAGGGGTTATCAAAGCTATAAATTAATTTTTATTTTATATTTATCAGCTAAATATAAAAAATCATTTTTTAATTCTTTGTCAATTGGAATACCTGATTTCAATCTTTTCTTTGTAGTAATTTTTTCTTTTTCTCCTGGATATAATATTGGATTATTATTTTTTTTTGGTTTTTGTTTTTTTAAATCACTCATATAGTTTTTTATACCGTTAAAATATTGTTTTTTTGTTGTGAAAGCATTTAATGAAATGGCGATTAAGAAATGTCCTAACTTTCTTGGGGTACTAAAATCTGGTCCAATCATTGATAATAAACGGTATCCATGAGCCATACCAATAAGAGGTCCACACATTATTTCTACAGAAGAAGATAATCCAAAACCTTTATACCCATATTCTTTACCTCCAAGTGGAGCCAAAGAAACAGCGTTATAAGGGTTAGTCGTGTAGTTTCCGGATTTATCAAGTGCAATCTCAGAGTTTAATTTAGTAGAATTTGCTCTGGCTCTCATAACTTTATTCCATGCTATCGAAGTTGAAGAAAAATCTACATGTAAAAAGTCTTTATTACCTATTGGTGCTGTAAAAGAATAAGGATTAGTCCCGTGAAAAGGTTTCTTACCATTATACGGTATTGCAAAAGCATCTGAGTGTGTAAATGAAAAACCAACACAGTCGTTTTGTGCAATATCCATAGAATATACACCTGCAGCACCATAGTGTGAGGAGTTTATTATGCTAATTGAAGCAATGCCATTCTTCTTTGCCATAGATGATACTATTGCTGATGCCTTTAAAGCTGCTACATGCCCTAAGCCATCATCAGCATCATAGACAGCTACACCTCTATTTTTTTTTATAAGCTTCATTTTAGGTTTTGCTTTTATTCTTCCGTTTTCAATACATTTTACATAATGAGAAAATAATCTAATACCATGACTGTCCACGCCTCTAATAGAAGAATCTAAAAGTGATTTAATAAGTAAATTTCTATCTTTTTTTGGAACAGATAGTTTTGATAAAATGCTATCAAAAAATTTATTTATTTTGTTGGTTAAAATTTTCATCTTATGAAATTATTTCTTTTAATAATGATTTTAAAGGATTATCTTTCATTAAATTTAGATTTTTTTTGACTGCTGTTAACATTTCTTCTTTTTTACTTTCCGAAAGATTAAAAATATTTTTATTATTAATTATTTCTTCAAAAAAATTATCCTTATTATTTTTGTAAACACTGTAAAAGTATTCTTTATTTCCATCATCCAGTCTATTTTGATCTTCTTCAATAATTTGAAATAAGAAAAATAACCAGGAGGCTATGATAAATTGAATATATTTAGTTGCTCCTTTATTATTATTGTAGGTATCAAGTATTCTTATAGGTATTTTTAAAGAACCATCCATAGCAATTCTTAACAATTTATCCTCTATGTAGGTATTTTTAAATCTTTCTAAAATTTTCATTTTGTACTCATTAATATTAAAGTCATCTTTAGTTTCTAAAGTGGGTAACACTTCTTGGTCTAAAAAATTTAAAATAAAATTGTAAATATTTTTATCCTCTATTGCTTCATGAACATATGTATACCCACACAAATGACCAATGTATGCTACAGCTGAGTGGGAAGCATTCAGTATTTTAAGTTTATTATTTTCATAAAATTTTACATCTTCAACAAATTTTATTTTATTATTTGATAAAATATTTTTTAGCTCATCATTATTTGATTGAATATACCAATCTCTATAAGGTTCAGTAACCACAATTGTATTATCATTATATGGCAAGTTAAAATATTCAGATTGTTTATTATTATTTGGAACAATTCCATCAACCATAGATAATGGGAACTCAATATTATTATCAAACCAATCTAAACACTTTGGATATTTTTTTTCTATAAATTGTTTAACTAAATTTTTTAAAATTGTTCCATTTTCAGACAAATTATCACAACTTAAAACGATTAATTTTTTTTTGTTTTTCTTATATCTTTCTATTATTCCAAAACTTAGATGACCTATCAAAGTTGATAACTCTTTATCCTCTAGGTCATTAATAATTTGATTCGAAAAATTTAATTTTTTATTTTTATCAAAATGATATCCCTTTTCTGTAACAGTAATTGTAATTAATTTAATTTTTTCAGATACAATTAAATTTCTTATTTCATTCTTGTGTTTTAAACCAAATAAAACTTTTTTAATTGGATTTAAAATATCAACTTTTTTGTAATTATTTGATATCCTTACCAAAGAATACAAATAGTCTTGTAACTGCATTTTATTATTTGTTTCTTCAGACCTTAAATTGACCCCAATTATGGAAATGTTTTTATTATTTTCTAATATTTCATGAATATATAGTGCTTGGTGAGCTCTATGAAAATTACCAATACCGAAATGAAGTATGCAATCTTCATTATTATTAATATTATAACTTGGAAATGATTGTTCTTTTAAAAGATTTCTATTTATGTTTTTATTTAATTGCATATTAATAATTAAAATATACTTAAACAGAAGATGATCAATAAAATATATAAAAGTGTGCTTATAACTGGTGCATCAAGTGGTATTGGCTTAGAAACACTTAAAAGATTTTTAAAAGAAAATGTAAAAGTTTATGCTCTTGATAAAGACGTTTCAATATTAGAGAAATTAAAAAAAAAACACAAATTTGAAATCATTCAAATTGATCTCTTTGATACAGATCAAATTTATAAAAAACTCACCAAAGTAAAAGTTGATGTTGTAGTTTGTAATGCGGGCATTGGAAGAGGGGCTGAGGGTATATTAAAAGCATCAAGGCAAGATATTGAATTATCTACTAGATTAAATGTCGAGTCTTATCTTCATACTTTAAAAGCTATTGTTCCAGGAATGATAAAAAGAAGAAAAGGACATGTAGTTTTAATGGGGTCTCTTGCAGGTCTATACCCACAAATGAGTACTGTTTATGGGGGTCAAAAAGGTGCAATCCATAGAATTGCACAAAGCTTAAGAATTGAACTTAGCGGTTCAAGAGTTAAAGTTTCTGAAATATGTCCTGGAAGAACTAAAACAAATTTTGGTAAAGCTGCATTTACAGATAAAAATAAAGCTAAAAAATTTATGTCTGGTTTTACTCTTCTTGAGCCAAGAGATATTGCTGATGCTATTATTTTTGCAGTAAGTGTTAGATGGCGAAGCAATATTAGCACTATTGAAATTTCTGGCACAGAACAATCCCCAGGCGGAGTCCCAATTATTCCAGTAAAAGACCCAATACTTTCATAAATTAATTAAATATTTTTAATTTTAATATAATAAAATTATTTATGGAAAAACCTATTAGATATGGCGTTATTGGCATAGGAGGGATGGGAGCAAATCATGCTAAAAAATTACAAGAAAATAAAATAGAAAATTCCATCTTAGCTGCTGTTGCTGATTCAAATGTAGAATACAAAAATAAATATAAAAATATTCCTTTTTTTGAAAATACTGATCATTTTTTTGATAATAAAATTATAGATGCGGCAATCATTGCTACACCTCATAAATCGCACATTAATCTAGCGAAAAAAGCTCTCGAAAATAATGTTAATGTTATAATTGAAAAACCCTTAGCAATAACAAGTAAAAAGTGTCGAGAATTTATTAATATTTCTCAAAATTATAAAGCTTATTTTACTGTTATGCTAAATCAAAGAACTAATCCTGCTTATGTTAAAATAAAGGAATTAATTAATAGAAATGAATTAGGTAAAGTTCACCGTTTTCAATGGACAATAACTAATTGGTTTAGAACAAACTATTATTATCAGACGTCTAATTGGAGAGCTAAATGGGAAAGTGAAGGTGGAGGCGTTTTAATAAATCAGAGTATTCACCAACTTGATTTGTGTCAGTGGTTATTTGGTATGCCTGACAGTGTATATACTGATTTGGGATTAGGTCGCTTTCATGAGATAGAAGTTGAAGATGAAGTGATTTCAATCTTTAAATATAAAAATGGATTAAAAGGTGTATTTATTACAACAACAGGTGAAGCTCCTGGTGTAAACAGATTGGAAATTGCATCAGATAAGGGTTTAATTACAATTCAGGATAATAATGTTACATGGGAAAAAATAGATTCATCTACTGAATTTATTAAAAACTCTAAAACACTTTTTGGGATGCCTAAAAAAGAAAAAATTAATTTTAATTTTAAGGCTGATTTGGATCAACATATTGAGCATCAAAGACTTATTCAAAACTTTACAAACTTCCTTCTAGGAAAAGAAAAACTGTTAGTGAATAGAAAAGATGGTTTAAATTCAGTTGAATTAATTAATGCGATGGTTCTATCGGGATTAGAGGAAAAAAAAATAGAGCTTCCTTTAGATGAAGTAAAATATGAACAAAAATTAGAAGAAATGATAAGTAAATCAAGATGAAAATTAATCAAATTGCAGTAACTCTTTATACCGTTAGAGATTTTTGCCAAAATGAAAAAGATTTATTTGAAAGTCTAAAAAAAATCAAAAATATTGGGTATAGTAGCATTCAAATCAGTGGTGTTGGTTTAATTAACCCTAAAACAATAAAAAGCATGTGTGAAGATTTGAATTTAGATATATGCGCTACACATGAACCAAATGAACAAATTATAAATAATACTGATGAAGTTATTAATAAGCTAAATATTTTTAATTGCGAATATTCAGCTCTTCCTTATCCATTAAATGTAGATATGAAAAACTTAGAAGAAATTGATAAATTCATAGAAGATATAAATATCGCTGGCTCCAAGTTTCATGCAGAAGGAAAGGTATTATGCTACCATAATCACGCTCTTGAATTCCAAAAAATTAACAATGAAATAATCATAGATAGAATTTATGAAAATACAGATAGTAAATTCATACAAGGAGAGCCAGATATTTATTGGATACAAAAAGGTGGTCAAGATCCATTAATGTGGTGTAAAAAATTAGATCAACGAATGCCATTATTACACTTAAAAGATTTTATCATGATGAATGATCGAGAAAGTTTTTTTGCAGAGGTTGGCTTAGGTAATTTAGATATCAAAAATATTGTTAAAACAGCAACAGATTCAGGTTGTAAGTGGTTTATTGTTGAACAAGATGAATGTAATGGTGATCCTTTTGATTCACTTCAGATTAGCTATAATAATTTAGTAAAATATGCAGTTACTTAAGAAAAAAACTTTTTGCGTTTTGATTTAGTAAATTATTAATATCCCTTTCTATTATAAATTTTGATAACTCAAAATTTTTCTTAGAAAGATCTTCATAATATTCATATAAAATTTCATGTAAGATATTTTTGAAATGAGACCATTTATATATAAGTTGATCTGTAACTCTTGCATCGGAATGCTGGGGTATAAATGACAAACCTAGCATATCAATCCTCATTTTTAGAACAATTTTTATAATACTTGGTTGGTTCATAAACCACCAAAAACCAAAGATTTTTAAATTAGGATGTTTACGAGCTAAGACAGTTAATTCGTGCTGATCATTTAAAGATAAACAAGTTACAAGAAATTTGTTTTCTGGGAATGAATTACATAATTTACTTAGTTCTTTGAGATTAATATCACCAATACCGTCTCCAGCTAAACCAAAACTACTATTTACAGCTCGTTTAACACCTAGCATTAAAGACAATGGGATATTTTTTTCATTTAACCATGAAAAAATAAATTTCCAAAGAGGATCATTTAAGATTTCTTTAAAATTATCTGAATTTGCTGAAATAGCTGCATATACTGGATTTGATATTAAAAAACAGCTATCTAAATAATTAATTACAATATCATTTTGTTTTTGATTTATTTTAGTTTGATTTTTTGCAACCTCAATTGCTTGGGAATTGTTAATTATTAAATCATCAAGCCTTAAAGATGATTGAAATATATTTCTATCCCAGTCATTATTTTTATATAAATTCCATTCATCATTATCAAATGGATTATTTGTCATTACCAAAGAAGAAACATTTGATAACTGTAAAATTTTTTCATCTGTAAGAGATTTTTTTTCATATTCTTTGTTTAGTTCTTCAAAAGTTTTATTATTATAATTAATATCTAATTTTTGAAGTACGGTTAGCACACCCTTACAAGCCTCAGAAATTGGTGTTCTATTTTGAAATAATTCTTCCCAGATAAGTTTTGCTTTATTTACGTCATCCAGAGAATAAAATTTTTCTGCAGTTATATTTGCATTGGTTAATAATTCTGCAATTAAATAATGATAGTTTAATAAATTAATAAAACCAGAAAGAGAATGACTTTTAAAGACAGATGGAAATAAATGCGTATGAATATCAAAAATTTTTGTATTATTAATGGCGGCTTCTAAAGTATTGAATAATTCTTGATTAGAGATATTCATTACTTAATATTGCCAAGCCTAATCGCATTTTTTTGGGCTTTGATTGCCAAATCCATAACTTTTAAACAATGTGATTGATCCATTGCAGTACTAGTTCTATTTATAACATCGCCCATTAATTTCTCAAAATATGTTAGAGGTTCTTTAGTAGCATTTTTATATTCATATTTTTTATTATTAACTATAAAAAGGTGATCTGTTCCTTCTCTACCAACTAGATCGACATACTTTCTTAATTCAATGTATCCTTTTGTGCCTAAAATGGTCAATCTACCATCGCCCCAATTAGGTAAAGCATCAGGTGTATACCAGTCTACCCTAATGTAACCTCTACCCTTATCTCCATGGATTAATATTTCACCAAAATCTTCAAACTTATTATATTCTGGATTTGAAAAATTACCTGTTGAAGAATTTATAATTTCTACATTTTTAGATCCAGTAAAAAATAAAAACTGATCTATTTGATGTGAAGCAATATCACATAAAATACCACCATATTGATCGTAATCAAAAAACCAATCAGGTCTAGTTTGAATATTTAATCGGTGAGGTCCCATTCCAATTGTTTGAACAACATCTCCAATTTCACCTGCTTGAATTAAATCATAAGCAACTTGAACTGAAGGTACTTCAAATCTTTCAGAAAAATCTATTGAAAAAATTTTTCCTGTTTTTTTTGTAGTATTTTCAATTTCTTTAAGTTGTTCTAAAGATGTACAACCAGGTTTATCTAACATTACATCTTTTCCAGCATTCATACACTCAATAGCTAAAGCTGCTCTTTTAACTGGAATGTCTGCTATTAATACTAATTCAATTTCTTTATTTGCTAATAAATCCTCTTTATTTGTAAAGCGGGGTATATCAGGATGTTTTTCATTAAAATCTTTTGTAATGTTGTTATCAGTTTCATTCCACCAGCCAACACATTCGCATCCCAAATTTAACATGCCATTTAATTGTCCAAAAATGTGTCTATGCTCAACACCCATTGCAGCAACTTTAATTTTTCTCATGATTAAATATTTTACTCCATTGTAATTAGTTTATTTTTTTTAGATGATTCTATCATTGCATCAATTAGATAATGAACTTTCAATGCTTCTTTTCCAGTAATTTCAAATTTTTCATTTGTGCTAATTGATTTTGCAAAATTAAGTATAAGATCTTTATGCCAATCAAATGGAAAAGCCATAGGATCAGCACTACCGCCAGTTCCAGATTCCTCTCCATACTCTTCCTTCTCACCATTTCTCCAATTAATAATTAATGTTCCTGCTTCAAGTTTTACTGTTGCATTTTCGCAATGAAGAATAATTGACTCTGATGAGCCTGGAAAAACACTAGTTGAAGCGAATAAAGATACAATAACGCTATTTTTAAATTTAATACCTCCAGTTACAAAATTTTCTGACTCCATTTGATGGAACTTTGTAGTTTCTGCCATTACCATCACCTCTTTAACATCCCCTAAAAGACTAATTGCAAGATCAAGTGTATGAATTGCTTGGCTTATAAGAACTCCTCCGCCATCTCTCTCATATGTTCCTCTACCTGGTTCATCGTAGTAGGACTGTTCTCTCCACCATGGAATATTGATTTGAGCTGAAAAAATCTGACCAAATTTATTCTCATTTATTAATAATTTTAATTTAATTGAGGATTTTCTAAATCTATGTTGAAAAACTATACCGAGATTAACTTTATTATTTTCACAAATTGAAACAATTCTTTTTGCATTTTCTAAAGTTCGTTCAATTGGCTTTTCCATTAAGATATGTTTTCCATATTTACTAAACTGCTCTACTAGTTCTAACCGTTGATTTGGAGGAGTGATGATATCCACCATGTCTACTTCAGGATTATTATAAATGCTATCAATGTCCTGAAATGAATTAAAATTATAATTTTTAGAAAAATTTTCTCTTTTTTCCCTATTTCGAGAAAAAATTCCAACTACATTAATATCATCTTTTAATTCATTTAAAGCCAAGGCATGGGGTTTTGCAGCCATGCCCGTACCAATAATGGCAAGTCCAATTTTTTTAGAACTCATTAATTATTTTTTTTTGATACAGACATGCCATTCTCTTCAAAAAGATGAACTGAATCTCTTTTAA
The DNA here is from genome assembly GCA_902522865.1 of uncultured Alphaproteobacteria bacterium. Classification (GTDB taxonomy): domain Bacteria; phylum Pseudomonadota; class Alphaproteobacteria; order HIMB59; genus CACPNW01. The sequence goes on from CABYXC010000003.1 coordinate 27,211, forward strand.
AACGAAGATATAATTCTTCTCCCTTATTTATTTTATATTGCCCGGTATGATGAACAATTAATTGTTTTATTCCTTCACCCTGACAATAAAAATAAGTTTCACTTCCGAGCTGTTCAGTAAAATCAACATGTACTTTCAAATCTGAATTTTGCTGTTCACAAACTTCTATATGTTCAGGCCTTATCCCCAGAGAATAAGTTGTATTATTTTGTAAATTTTTATGATTTGTTTGTAAATTCAATGCATCTGAAACTAAATTAAATGAACCAGACTTATCAATTGCATTAACTTTTATAAAATTCATTTTTGGAGATCCAATGAAACCAGCTACAAAAATATCACTGGGATTATTATATAAATCAAGTGGTGCTCCTGCTTGTGCAACATAACCATTATTTAAAACTACTATTTGATCAGCCAATGTCATTGCTTCAACTTGATCATGCGTAACATAAATCATTGTACCACCAATTTTTTCATGAAGTGCTGATAATTCTTTTCTCATTGTTACTCTTAACTCAGCATCAAGATTAGATAAAGGCTCATCAAACAAAAATGCTTTTGGATCTCTAACTATTGCTCTGCCAATAGCTACTCTTTGTCTTTGACCGCCAGAAAGTGCTTTTGGTTTTCTTTGAAGATACTCTTCAATTTGTAAAAGTTTAGCTGCGCTATTAACTTTTTCTTCAATTGTTTTTTTATCAATTTTTAAATTTTCCAATGCAAATGCCATATTTTTAAAAACAGACATGTGAGGATACAAAGCATATGATTGAAAAACCATAGCCAAACCTCTTTCTGAAGCGGGTATATTACTTACTTCATTTCCGTCGATTAAAATTTCTCCTGATGTAATTCTTTCTAATCCAGCAATAATTCTTAATAATGTTGACTTACCACATCCAGAGGGACCAACTAAAACTAGAAATTTTCCACTTTCAACTTTTAAATCAACTCCATGAATTACTTCTGTTTGATCATAACTTTTAAAAATGTCCTTTAATATGATTTCAGTCATCTATCTCTTCTCATTATTGCTTTGTCAGGGTCAGCATGTTGTAAGTGTATAGGCGGCATCCCATTTAAGATTTTTTTTATATCATTCATCATCATATCTCTTATATTTTTATATGAATAATCTAAAGCACCTGCAACATGTGAAGTAAATAAAATATTAGATTTTTTTCTAAAAATTGAATCTGCTGGCACAGGCTCGACTGGATATACATCTATAGCTGCTCTAAAATATTCATTTTCAGCAAGTTCAATAAATTCGTCAAAATCAACAACCTCCGCTCTACTGACTAGAACTACTGAACTATTTTTTTTAATTAATTTTAATTTATCTTTACTAATAAATCCTTCATTTTCAGTAGTAACTCCAGCTAATATGAATATAAATTTATTGTTAGATAATAAATAATCAATCGATACAGGGTTTACACCCTGGCTTTCTAAGTATTCATTAGATAACCATGGATCAAATACTGAAATTTTACAGTTAAATGGTTTTAACAAAGGAAGTAAACTTTTTGCTAAATTTCCAAACCCAATTAACCCAACATTTGAGTTAAAAAGTGTATAAGCAAATTTATTTTCTTTAATTCCATATTGCTCTTCAGAATTTAAAAATTTTTTGTAAACTCCCAAAACATTTCTAGAAAGTGAGATTGCGTAACCTAAACAAGCTTCAGCAACAGCAGGAGCCATGGCAGGTGCAGCTGATAAAACATAAATACCTCTTCTATGTGCTTCATGATAGTCAATATTCGGTTCCCAATTTGCTTTGACATTTATAATTGCTTTAATTTTTTTTGATTTATCTAAACGTTCTTTAGGCATAGCAGTCTGTCCAACTAATATTTCAATTTCTTCAATATTTTTATCTACAAGTTCATCAGGAGCTCGACTACCAAAGTGATAGATTAAATTAGATATTTTTTCTAATTCAGTCTTAACATCATTGGTAAAAACCATTTCTTCATTTCTTGGATAAGGATCAAAAAAAATTAGAGGTTTGTCTTGCATTACTTCATACCTGTACTTGCTATTCCTGTTGTTATAAATTTTTGTAAGTAAGCAAATATAATTGCTATAGGTAATAAAGTTACCATAGTCATTGATAATACATAATTCCACTGACTAGTAAGTTCTCCGTGAAATGCGTTTAATCCAATTTGCAATGTATAAACTTCACTTTTTGATAAAACTATTAAAGGCCATAAGAAATCATTCCATCTCCACATTATGGAAAAAATTGCTAAAACTGCAATAGCAGGTATAGATAAAGGTAGGACAACTCTCCAATAAATTGCCCATTCACTTGCATGATCCATTCTTGCAGCTTCTATAAGTTCTCTAGGCAATGTAAGCATATATTGACGAAGTAAAAAAACTCCTGTTGGTGTTGCAGCACCTGGAAGAATTACGCCCCATAATGAATTTATCATTCCAAAGTTTGCAACTACATAAAAAACTGGAACCAAAATTATCGTTAATGGAATTAATAATGTACCTATAACAAAAACAAGTGCAAAATTTTTCCCTCTAAACTCATATATAGAAAGTGCATATGCTGCCATTGAATTTATTATTAACGTTATTATTGTTGCTACAACAGTAATGAAAGTTGAGTTTTTGAAATAAAGTAAAAAATCATACTTTCTTAAAGGATCAACATAGTTTTGCCACTGAATTTTAAATTCTCTAATTTTTTCTCTTTTATCAATCGGTACTTTTACTGTTTCTCCTGGGTTTAGAGGATCAACCATTTTAGCATTAATTCCAATTCTTTTAATTTGTGCTAACTGCTTTACTGACCCATCTTCTTGTGTCACATTAAAAATTGGTAAGGGTTTGTCGTATCCTTCAACATCAACTTGAATTTGAGAAAGTGGCAAAATTGTTGGAGGATATTCTTGTATACCTGCTAATGTCTTTAATGAAGATAATCCTAACCACACAACAGGACCAAACATTAAAAGAACACCTAGAAATAAATAAAAATAAGAAAAATAATCTGTCCAATGATATTTATTTTTATATCTTTTTTTTGTAGCAATTTTTATTATTCTTGAAGTTGTTTCAGACATATTAGATTTCTTGATGTTTACTTTCTTTATTTCGACTGAAATATAATTGCATAAGTGTTAAAAATAAAAGTACTACACCGAGAACCATAGATGCGGCGGCTGCAAGACCAAAATTTTGAACAGATCCAGATGAAGCAAATCCTGTGGTAAAAATATATTGAACAATCAATGATGTAGATGTTCCAGGCCCCCCACCAGTTAAAACATATATTTCATCAAATGTTTGAACACCTTTTATTGAGGCAAGAATAAATACAACTAATAAATTTGGCATTAGAAGAGGTAGAGTTATTCGAAAGAAAATTCTTTCTCGGCTAGTTCCATCCATTTCGGCTGCTTCATATAAATTTGGAGGTATTGCTTGCAGACCTGCTAATACAATCAGAGTGTAAAAACCCATATGGGCCCATATTGATACAAAGATTACAGATGCCATTGCCCATGATGGATCTGTTAAAAATGATACTTTGTCTCCACCATAAGACTCAATTATAGCATTGAAAGCTCCATTTTTAAGCAGTATCCATTGCCAAATCAAACCAACAACAACTGGTGACAATAAAACAGGGAAAAAAAATACCGATCTAAAAAAGCCTCTGCCGATAATTTTCTTATTTAATATCACGGCAGTCAAAACCGAAAAGAAAATCATTAAGCCAACTTGAAAAACAACAAAGAATATAGTGTTATAAACTCCTCTCCAAAAAAAATCTTCTGTACATGTATTTGGGTTTAAATAACTCTCACAATCAAATAACTGATCATATTGTTTTGTTGTAGGAAGTTCTCTCTCAGCAAATAACAGTTCGTCACCAGATGATAATGAAAAGAAAAAGTTTGCACCAAGAGGGATTATTACAAATAATCCAAAAAAAATTAAATTTGGAAGCAAAAAAATATATGGCATATTTCTTACACCAATAATTTTTTGAATTGGCCACATGATTAAATCAATAGCATGCATTAAAAATGCAAAGGGAATGTTTAAAATTCTAAGGAAAAAAATTTTTGTTTGATTTCTAATATTTTCCATTAAATGATTTCGAAAAAAAGCTGCTCAAAATGAGCAGCTTTATATTATTATTATTTTGGATGTAATTATCCGCCGTATTTTTCTTTAAGTTGTTTTTCAACATCTTCATCCATACGCGTCCAAGCTTCTTCCATTGTCATTTCACCAACAATAGCTTGTCCTAATCTTGAGATAATTGCGTTAAACATTATACGGTTGTCAACGTGTGCCTGAAGATCAAAAGCGACTTGATCAATAGTTGGCACTGCGCCAGCAAAAGTGTTTAATGCATGTTTTGCGTTTGGATCATCAGTTTGATAGTCAACTTGTAGATCTAAGTGTCCAGGGATAGCAAGAACTTGACCAATAAAACTACTTAGTTGTTCTTTACTAGAAAGATAATCCATTACCTTTCCAACAGCTGGATTAGCATTGAATGCTAATAGTGCATTTCCACCTGGCATTCCAGTACATGCAGCAGGACCACATGGAGCTGGTACAGCCCACCAATCAAAATCATCTCCTACTTCATTTGCAAATCTTCCAATTTGCCATGAACCACTCATCATGAAAACTACCTCAGCAGCATTCCACCAATCATTTGGAGCATGATATTTAGATCCTGAAACTGATCCCCAAAGATCTTTACTCATTGTACCTGCTTGGTGCCAGTCATAAAGCATTTGAGTCATAGCTTTTAATCCATCATCAACTAATTTTGGATCACCATTTGAATCAAAATATTTCGCACCCATAGAAATCGCAGGGCCTGATACACGGTGACCTGATCTATCCCAAGCCATTGGTATAGGAGTACCTGTTTTTTCTGCTACTTCAATTGAAACTGCTGCCCATTCTTCCCAGGTTGCACCAGGGCCTAATAGATCTACACCAGCTTGTTCAAATAGAGTTTTATTTACATATGGACCAGTAACGGTCATTGTAGAATGGAAACCATGAATTGAAGTTGTATCTCCAGGCTTACGATACCAATTTAAAAAAGGACCGAAGCTTTTTTCATAGTAACTTGGATCAGCTACATAAGGCGTAATATCAGCATAATATTTGTTTAATCCACCAAGATCAGTAACACGAGCAATGTCAGGACCTTCACCAGCAGCAAGCTGGATTGGTAGAGTGTTCATTATTGCATCATATGGTACAATATCTAAAATTACATTTATATCTGGATTAGCTGCATTAAACTCATCAATTTGTGCTGCAATTGGCACATTTTCTTTGTCTCCATCTCCATACCACATAATACGTACATCTGTGGCAGCAAAAGAAACTGCAGAAATTAAAGTTAATGAGAATGAAACTAAAGCTACAGATATTGCTTTTAAAATAAACTTAAAGTTCATCATTTATCCTCCAATTTTTTTCTGACTTAAACATATTAAATTATTATATACAAGTAATAAAAACCTAGAAATAATGGCAAATTTTGAAATTAAATAATAATATTTTGTTAAAAAATATTATAAACATATCACAATTCAATGATTGGTTATTTAGCATTAGCAAGAGATACATTTGATATAAATTATGCTTTAGATAATAAAAAAAAGTTTGAAAAATTTATAGATATTTTAGACATTAAATACTCACATTTTAAAGAATTAATTACAGATGATGAAACAGGAAAAAAAGCTATTAGATATTTTAAAAAACTAAATTGTAGCAAATATATCATTGCTCAAACAACTTTCACTGATGCAAAATTTATAACAAATTTTGCTAAAACATTTAATAAACCAATACATTTAATAAGTTTTAAAGAACCGAGAACAGGTAAACGGTTAAGATTGAACTCTTTATGTGGTGTAAATCTTGCTATGCATTCTTTAATCAAATTAAAATATAAGCCAGAATTTTCAATATTTATTAATAATAAATTATTCGAAATGGAAAAAATTAATAATTTTTTAAAAAATAAAAAAATTTTAAAAAATAATACTTTAAAAAAAATAAAAAATTCTAAAAAGAAAGATGATATTATTTTTTCAAAAAAAAAGAATTTAGGACTTGTTGGAAAAAGACCAGATGGATTTTTTACCTGTGATTATGATAATAGAGAAATAGAAAAAAAATTAAATTATAGCCTTAAGAAAATTAAATTAGAAACTTTGTTTAATATTTCAAAAAATGTTAGCACTAAAGATATTACAAAAACAAAAAATCAAATAAAAAAAGATTTGAAATCAGTCTCTAAGTTGAATGCAAATGAATTAAATAAAAGTATTTCAATTTTTCATGGGTTAAAAAAAATAAAAAATGATAACAAAATTGATACTTTTGCAATTAAGTGTTGGCCTGAAATGTTTACTCAATTTGGATGTGCATCATGTGGTCCAATGGCTATGATGAATGAAAAGGGAGTTAGCAGTGCATGTGAAGCTGATGTATTAGGAAGTATAAGTTGTGATATTTTAAATAAGATAAATAACAGACCTTCACTTTTAGTAGATGTTGTTGATTGTGATCCCAAAACTGATACTTTAGTTTTTTGGCACTGTGGATTAGCTCCAATTAGTATGGCAAAAAAAAATACAGCAAGTGCAACTGTACATTCTAATAGAAGGAAAGCATTGCTATATGATTTTGCATTTAGACCTGGAAAAATAACAATATTTAGAGTTTCAAAATCTGAAAATAAATTAAAATTTATTGTTATTAAAGGTGAAGTTTTAGATAAAAAAAATTCATTTTCAGGTACTTCGGGTGTTGTGAGATTTCAAACAAATACCTATCAAAAATTAGTTAGATTATTCACGTCTGGTATCGAACATCATCTAGCATTCACATATGGAGATGTATATTCAGAAATAAAAAAACTAAGTGCGCAATTAAATATTCCAATTTACACAATATGAAAATGAAAATTAAATATGGAATTGTTGGAAGTGGACTAATGGGTTGTGAACATATTTCAAATATTAATCTTATAGATTCAGCTGAAGTAATTGCCGTCTCAGATAGTAATGAAAATTCAATAAATAAAGCTAAAAATCTTATCTCTAATGATATTAAAATCTATTCAAATGATAATGAAATTTTTAAAAATAATGAAGTTGATGCTTTTATTATTTCGACTCCCAATTTTACCCATCATGATATTATTAAAGAAGCATTAAAAACAAAAAAACATTTATTAATTGAAAAACCCTTATGTACAAAATTACAAGATTGTTTTGAAATTAAAAAATTATCAACTTCATATCCATCAGTAATATGGGTGGCTATGGAGTATAGGTACATGCCACCTGTTCAAAAAATGATCCAAGAAATAAATAGTAATAAAATTGGTAAGCTCAAAATGCTTTCAATTCGTGAACATAGATTTCCATTTCTCAAAAAAGTAGACGATTGGAATAGATTCCAAATAAACACCGGTGGAACATTAGTAGAAAAATGCTGTCATTTTTTTGATTTAATGCGCCTAATTACAAATAGTGAAGTTACACAAGTATATGCAAGTGGTGACCAAAGTGTAAATCATCTTAATGAAAATTATAATGGAAAAGTTCCTGATATATTGGACAATGCATTTGTAATTTTAGATTTTAAAAATGGAATAAGAAGTTCTTTAGAACTTTGTATGTTTGCAGAAAATTCAGAAATGCAAGAAGAGCTATGTGTTGTTGGAGATAAGGGTAAAATAGAAACAGGTGTGCCAGCTGATGCATCTGGAAAAAACTCTTCAGAGGTTAGAATAGGTTTAAGAAACTCTAAAAATGCAATTAAAGAATTAGTTAAGGTAGATAAAAAAATTTTATCAGCGGGGCAGCATCATGGATCGACTTATTATCAACATTTAGAATTTATTAAAGCAATTAATAATAATTTAAAACCACAAGTTTCTATAAACGATGGTCTTCATGCAGTGGCTATTGGAGAAGCAGCAGAGAAATCAATAAAAGAAAATCGTGTGGTTAAGATGAGTGAATTTAATCTTTAAAATTTTCAAAAAATTTATTTGTTTTATCAATTATAAAATTACTTACTCTAACATTTGATTCAGCAGTTACACCTGCAATATGAGGTGTTAAGATGCAATTCATATCATTTGTAATATTGTTATAAAATGCTTCATTTACTGGTTCATTTTCAAAAACATCTAATGCGAAACCAGAGATATATTTATTTTTATAAGCATCAATTAAGTCTTTCTCATTGATGATGCCACCCCTAGAAGAATTAATTATAATTGGTTGTTTTTTCATTTTAATAAAAGCTTGTCTGTCAAATAGATACTTTGTTTCATTATTTAATGGGACATGAATAGAAATTATGTCGGCCAAATTAAGAATTTCATCAAATGAAACTTTCTTAACATTTTCTGCCTCCATTTGTTTCGAAGTTATAAAAGGATCATATGCAATACAGCTAACATCAAAAACATTTACAAGATTTAAAACTTTTTTTGAAATATCCCCAAAACCTATTAGACCAAGAGTCTTTCCTTTAAGTTCTTTTGTAACAATTGATGTCCTTGGCCATTTTCCTTGTAGAGTTTGTTCTTTAATAATGTGATTTTTTTTTAATAATGTAAGAGAAGAATTCACAACATATTCTGCAACAGAGTCAGAATTCATACCTGTTGCTGGCTGAACAATGATATTATTTTTTTTACAGTATTCTGTATCTATATTATCAAGACCAACACCTAATCTTCCTATAAACTTTAAATTTGATGCATTTATTAAAATTTTCCTATCTAAACTTGTTTTATTCCTTACGATGATGCCATCAAATTTCTGAATTTCTCTCTCTAAAAAATCTTTATTTTGCCAGGCATCTTTTTGATAAATTACATCAAATTTTTTATTTATATTTTGCAATGATTGTGAATCTATAAATTCTGTAATTAAAATTTTTGTCATTTAATTTTTCTAATTTTTAATTTTTTTAAAAACTTTTTTACGTTGTTTAAATTTGGTATTGAATATATGCCTCCAGCTTTCATGCATTTTAAAGTTGCAGTAGCTGCTGCCAATTGAATACTTTGAGAGTTTGATTTATTTAATGATAGAGCTGTTGCAAAAGCACCATGAAAAACATCTCCTGCACAATTCGTTTCAACTGTTTTTACTTTTGGAACATTACAATGATATAATGAGTTATTTTCAACCCAATAAACACCGTTTGATCCCATAGTAACTGCAACAAATTTATTTGTTTCATTGAATATTTGAAAAAGAGCCTTTTGCATATTGATGTTTTTTTTATAAGTTTTCAAACCTTCTTCAGAAAATATAGGGTGCGAAGCTTTGTGGACAATTTCAGAAATTTTATTAGAGTTTTTAAAATTATCTAGATCAGCAACACATTTAATATTTTTTTTATTGGTATTAATAGCAATATAAGAGGCCATATCTATCCATCTCATATCTATTGAATAAATATCCTTTTTTTTAAAATTTATTTTGGGTATTTTCTTATAATCAAGTAATTTTGGATCATTGTATGCTGCTAGTAATCTTTCACCTTTTGTATCCTCAATTACAAAGCTTTGCGAAGACTGACATTTTTTAATAAAAATTGATTTACTAGTATTAATAGAAAATTTTTTTAATTCATTTTTTAAAAAGTCTGATGAATCATCATCTCCAATTTTTCCTATGAATTTTGATTCAGAGCCCAAAATTTTTGCAGTAAATGCAGATACTGCTGCTGAACCACCTAATCTTTTATCAATACCTCTAGATAAAACTTTAATTGGTTTTTTTGGAAATTTATTAATCCTACTTATGTAATCTGTAAATATTGATCCTGCGCAAATGATCATAAAATATTAATTAAAGGTATTTAACTTTACCAATAAACTTTCTAAACCTATCTCTTATAGTTATAGGATTGAGTGGAATGGGATCAGTTTTAACATTTCCAGAATTGATCTTTGAAATTATCACATATGAATTATCTTTATCATCAATGGCTTTGTTCAATTCATTAACTGTTTCCTCGCCAGAACATTCAACCACATTTTTGCAGCCAGCTCCTAATGCAACATCCTTCAAGCAAGTTTTCTCATCAGTAAATGTTCGTTGATCTCCTGTTGATCCATAAGAACCATTATCAATTATCAATAAAGTATAGTTTGATGGTGCTCTATTACCTATTGTTGCTAGAGTATTCATATTCATTAAAACTGATCCATCACCATCTATACTAATAACGTGTTTATTTTGGGATAGTGCCAAGCCTAAGCCAATAGAAGATGATAAGCCCATACTGCCTAACATATAAAAAAAATTTGGTTGATCACTAATTTTATATAATTCTTGAGATGGAAGACCTATATTACAAATAACTAAGTTATCTTTAAGAATATTTTGTACCTTATTTAATAAATCAAAACGGTTCATTTATCATCTTTCATTAAATTGAAATCACATAAAATAGCTACTGGTGATTCAACAACTTTGCCATGTTTGCTAAATATTGAAATTTTATCTAGTTCTTTTTCAGAAGAGCAATGCAACATAGGTATTCTCAACGTTTGTAAAATATCTTCAGTAATCTTCGCCATTCCACCTTGCGCTCCTACTGGCTCACCAGGTGTGCCCCTGTAACTAATTAAAAAAACAACAGGCATTTGATATAATTGTAATAGAGAAACAATTGCATTCACTGAATTTCCAATCCCTGTATTCTGCATCATTATACACGGGAATTTATTTCCTAAATAAGCTCCAGCACAAATACCCATACCTTCTTCCTCTCTTGGTACAGCCGAATAATAAACATCTTTATCATTTTCAAGAATATCAATCATGTTGGCTAATAACTTACAAGGAACACTTAAGTAAAAATCTACTCCACCTTTTTTTAAATTATCTATGATTTTTTTACTAATTTTCATTTATGCGGATGTCTATAGATATAAAATTATAAAACAATAAATTAATTTATTTAAAATCATTTCTTAATTTTATTTTTGTATTTGAATTATATGTTTCGCCTACTTTTAATATAGTTGATGGAAAATTTGGTTGATTAATAGCATCTGGAAAAATTTGCGTCTCTAGACACATACCATATTGTAATCCATAATTTCGATTATGTTTGCCATGATATGAATCTTTCATCATATTACCAGTATAAAATTGTATTCCAGGTTGATCAGTCGAGTATTCAACTCCCATACCAGTAATATTACTGTAGATGGAAGCTATAGATTGATCAATAGAATGATCTTTGAGAACATAATTGTGATCAATACCACCGCCATCTAAAAAAGATTTATTTATTTCAAATGAATTATTAAGATCATATTTTGTATTAACTACATCGAATAGTTTACCAGTAGGAATTGATCCCTCATCAGTTTCGCAAATTTGATTAGATGATATTCTTACAACATGGTCAGTAATATTTTTATAATTATCTTTATGGCCATGAAAATTCCAATAGTTATGATTAGTCATATTAACAATAGTATCTTGATCTGTAGTAGCATTAAAGGAAATTAGAATTTCGTTATTATTATTAAGTTCGTAAATAGTTTTACAATTTAGGTTGCCTGGATAATTTTCTTCTAAATGTTTAGACTGGTAAGTGAGCTCTACTTTTATACTTTGGCTTGTTTTTTTAATATCAGCTATTTTCCAAATCTTTTTATTAAAACCTACCTCTCCACCATGAAGATGATCAGGTTCAGTATTAGAATGTAAATTATATTCTTTCCCATTAAGAGTAAATTTACTTTGCCCTATTCTATTACAAACTCTTCCAATAATTGAATTGAAATATCCATGAGCTTCCAGGCAATCATCTAAATTACCATAACCTAATAAAACATCCTCTGTTTCAGAGACATTCGAAGAAGTTGGAATACAAACTTCACTCATATAACCACCATAAGTATAAAAACTAAAACTATAATTGTTTGAGTTAATAATATTAACTATGTCAATATCTAAACCTTTATCATTTTGAAGTTTGGTAATTTTATATTCCATTATGTTTTCCTTAATCTTTGAAAATTATTTTTTCTTTGTTGAAGATAAATGATTAATCCACCTAAAACTATGAAAAAAGCACCTGGGAAAAGTTGATCAACTGGCCATTCTGCAAAGAATATCCAACCTAAAATAAGTGCAAAAAATATCTCGATATAATCAAAAGGCATAATTTTACTAAGTTCTGCTTTTCTAGCACCATATATTAAAAGTAAAGTTCCAGATCCTCCTGCAATCCCCATGACACAAACTACTAAGAAATCATTTATACTTTTGAAATTTTCCCACATACCAAAAAATACCACTAACATACATGCAACTATGATTGTCCCTGTTTGACCATACAAGTTGATAAGTGGTGAAGGAACATGATCCTCAAAACTTAAGGATGTTACTCTTGCTAATGAATATCCAAAAGCAGCAAGTATAGGAAGTAATAACATATAATTAAAATCTGATGACCAAGGTTGCATAATTAAAACGATCCCTACAAAACCAGAAATTACTGCACTCATTTTGTACCAACCAAATTTTTCACCTAATAAAGGAATAGCAAGAAGGGTGACCATCATTGGCCCAGTGTATTCCATGGTAGCGACTAAAGCAAAAGGTAAGTAAGCATAAGAAGTATAGAGACATAATTGAGCCAATGCTACAAATACTCCGCGGAATAATCCTAACTTCCATTGCGTTATTTTTATTTGTCTACCATTTCGATGCCAATCATGTGAAAAATATAAAGCAATAACACAAGGGATCATTCCAAATAAATTTCTAAAAACAGAAAGTTGAGCTGCTGGATATTCGTTTCGTAAAAACTTTATCGCAATCCCCATACAATCCAATAAAAACAAACCTGAAAGTGATAATAAAACAGCTAAAAATAAATTATTTTTCATTAATCATAATCTATTGTTCTAAAATAATTTCTTTTCCTACTTCTTGACTTTTATAAATTCCATCTAAAATTTTCATTACTTGTAGAGAGTGTTCAGCCGGAATAGCAACTGGTTGATCATTTGCAACAAACTCTGCAAACTCGATACATTCTTTGGCATGAGGTTCAATAGTGTCTTTTAAATTTCCTTCAATTTTTTTAGTTATATGAGTTTGAGAAATGATATCATTTTTTATAATCTCACAATTAGGCCAATGCAAACCAGCTTCTCTTCCGTATAACCATACCTGCATATCTTCTATTTTATCTTCTGGTAGTTTATGATGAAGCATCCATGATACTTCAAGCATCAAGGTTGCACCATTTTTAAACCTAACAAACGCAGCTGCAAAATCTTCAACGTTCATTGCTTCCTTATCGTACTCTCCATTGTAACTGAAAGAATTTGGCTGCTTTGCTAATTCTGTTTTTGACACACCCGTCACAGAAAGTGGTTCTGGATTGTTCATAAACCAAAGAGTTAAATCTAATACGTGCACCCCTATATCAATACAAGGCCCTCCTCCTGAATTTTCTTTTTTTAAAAAACCAAGTGAGACTGGTAAAAAATTTCTTCTAAGCATCCAAGAACGTGCATGATATATCGAACCAATTGATATGGATTGATCTTTTATTAATTGAGAATCTTTTCTGAATCTAAAGTGTTGAGCACACATTAATTTTTTTTTCGTTTGATCTCTTACTTCAATCATTTTTTTTATTTGTGAGGCATTTGGAGCTAAGGGTTTTTCACATAAAACATCTTTGCCTGCTTGCATTGCTTTAATTGCTAAATCACAATGATAGTTATTAGGCGCACAAATATCTATTACATCTATATCTGGATCATTAATCATGTCTAAGGGATCAAGATATAATTTTTTTATTTGATTTGTATTACCCCAATCTTCGAGAGTTGATTTGTTTATATCAGAGCCTGCTATTAATTCAGCATGTTCTGACATGCGCCAACCAGGTACATGTAACTTCGCAATACCCCCGACTCCGATAATGCCAACTTTTATTTTACTCATATTTATATTTTTAAATTTAGATATTTATCCATTTTTTTTCTTTTTCTGATTGGTAAATTGATTTCATTATACTACTTCTCAATGCTGCTTCTGAAGGAGTAACTAGGTTTTTAGTATTGTTATCAATTAATGAATTGAGAAACAAATCAAATGCATGTGGTAATGTTTCTGGTAAATTTTCTTCTATTCTTTCTATTTTTTTACCTTCCTTATTTTCATTTATAATTAATTGCTCATTCGTTGTTCTTGCGTGAGCTTTTGTGCCACTTACAAAAATAGTGTATGGCTGAGCTATATCTATCCATCCCGCAGCAATACTAGCTATCAACCCACTTTTAAATTTTATTAATGCTTCTCCACTCTCTTCACAGTCTGGATATTGATTATATACTTTTGTAAAGGTTGCACTAACTGACTCAACATCAGAAAAAAACCATAAAAGAAGATCTAAAACATGTGTTCCTAAATCACCGAAAGCTCCAACTCCAGCAACTTTGGGATCTGTCATCCATTGATATTTTTTGAAAATATCCCTCATAATACCATCGTGACAATTAACGAGTCGAATTCTTGAAATTTCGCCAAAATAATTAGTAGTAATTAGTTCTTTAAGTTTTATGTAAACAGGATTGCTTCTCATGAAATATCCAGTTTGAAAAATTATATTTGAAGACTCAATAAGATTTGCCATTTCAAAAGAATCTTTTTTTCCTATCCCCAAAGGTTTTTCTATAAAACAGTGTTTTTTATTCTCGGTAATCTTTTTAACTAATTCATAGTGCAAATTAGTTTCTGAACATACAATAACACCATCTAAATTAGGTTCTTTCAATAAATCAAGATAGTTATCATAATTCTTACATTGCAGTTTTTCAGAATCACTTTTTGACCTGTTCTTGTCTTTGTCCCAAACACCAATGCAATTAATTTGATTGTTTGAAATTACGTTAGCAATAAAATTTGGCGTATGAATATGTGAGGTTCCAATAAATGCGATATTTTTCATTCCGATTATTAAAACTACTTATAGAGCACAACACTGATCGACCCAATGACCTGGTTCAACTTCAGTAAGCCCCATTTTTATTTCTCCACCTTTGCAATCTATTCCGGGATTAGGACATCTAGTTCTAAACACACAACCTGGAGGTGGATTTAATGCGCTAGGAATTTCTCCTTTTAGCTCTATAGCTTGAGATCTCTTTTCTGGATCAATTGATGGAATAGAAGATAATAATGCTTTTGTATAAGAATGTTTAGGGTTCTTAAATAATTGTCTAGAGGGTCCCATTTCAACTATATGACCCAAATACATAACTGCAACGACATCACATACATGCGCTACTACACTTAAATCATGACTTATGAATAAGTAAGTAAGGTTTAGTTCAGTTTGAAGTTGTTTTAAAAGATTTAATATATCTGCTTGTATTGATACATCTAAAGCAGCAACACTTTCATCTGCTACAATAAATTTTGGATTACTTACTAAGGCTCTTGCAATTGATATCCTTTGCCTTTGTCCTCCAGAAAATGCATGAGGAAACCTTCTAAGATGTTCAATATTTAATCTACATTTAGCTGCTATATCTCTTACTCTTTCATCAGTCTCTTGTCTTGAATTTGTTATTTTCATAACTTCTAAAGGTTCTGCTATAATATCTCTAACTGTCATTCTTGGGCTTAAAGCAGCATAAGGATCTTGAAAGATTAGTTGGGCTTTTTTTCTATATTCTTTTAAATCTTGTTTGTTCATATTTGTTAGATCATAATCTCTTTCATTATCATGAAAAATAACATTTCCTGAGCTAATTTTGTTAGCTCCAAGTATTGCCCTGCCAAGAGTAGTTTTTCCTGAACCAGACTCACCTACTAAACCAAAAAAAGATCCTTTTTGAATTTTGATATTAATATTGTTTACAGCATGTATTTTTTGTTTTTTTGAAATAAAATTCTCTTGATAATCAAAATTTACAGAAACATTATTTACTGAAATTAAATTATTATCCATTTTGACCACACTTAATTCCACACTGATCAACCCAGTGACCTGGTTCAACTTCAATTAATTTCATTTCAATTTTACCATCTTTACCCTCTGGATTGTGATGAGGGCATCTAGTTCTAAACACACAGCCTGTAGGTCTATCTAATGGACTTGGAATATTTCCAGGTATTGGGGATAATGGTGCATCTAAGTTATTTATATCAGGCAAGGCTTGCAATAAACCTTTTGTATAAGGATGTTTGGGATTTTTAAGAATCTCATTTACTGGACCTTTTTCTACTACACTCCCTAAATACATTACTGCTACATGATCAGCTACCTGGGCAATAACACCTAGATCATGAGTAATAAATATTACTCCCATTTGATATTCTTTTATAATATCTTTAATTAAGTTAATTACCTGAGCTTGAATTGTAACGTCTAAGGCAGTTGTTGGCTCATCTGCCAATAAAAGTTTTGGCATAGTTGAAAGCGCCATAGCTATCATCGCTCTTTGACGCATTCCTCCAGATAATTCAAATGCATATTGATTAAACCGTTTTTCTGCATCTGCAATACCTACTCTTTTAAGCATATTTATAGATATAGATTTTGCTTCATCTTTATTAATATTTTTATGTATTAGTAATTGCTCAACCATTTGCGCACCAATTTTTATAGCTGGAGCAAAACTTGCCATAGGCTCTTGAAAAATCATTGATACTTTTCCACCTCTAATTTTTTTTAAGTCTTGTTTAGAAGTAAATTGAAGAACATTTTCGTTATCTAATATTATTTCTGCATCTTCATTATAAGAGGTGTTACCTGGGTTTAATTTCATAATTGATTTAGCTGTCACAGATTTACCTGATCCAGATTCACCAACTATACCTAGTACTTCACCTTGATCTACAGAAAGTGAAATGTTTTCAACTGCTGTAATTCTACCTTCATCAGTATCAAATTTTACATCTAAGTTTTTTACTTCTAATAAATGACTCATATTATTTTACCTTATGAGGATCTGCTGCATCACGTAACCCATCCCCTACATAAACAAATGTTAAAATTAATACGACTAAGAAAAATACAGGTATAAAATACCATTGATAGTTTAAAAGTACGTCAGCCTTTGTTGCATTTTGCAAAAGTACACCTAAAGAGTTTACGGGTTCTCTTAAACCAAGTCCAATAAAACTTAAAGCCGTTTCAGATAATAACATATATGGAAAACTAATGACTAAATCGACAATAATGTAGCTAGTGAAACTTGGTAATAAATGTCTTAAAATAATGTGAGTAGAAGATGCTCCACAAAGTTTAGCAGCAAGAATATATTCTTGGCTTCTTTCGCTAAGTAGATGTGTTCTTACTCTTCTAGCAAGTGTTGGCCATGAAATTAATCCAAGTAAACAAGATATAAAAAAGAAACGTAATTCAGAACTCCATTCTAATGGTGCAAAAGCAGCAAGACACATAAAGAGAGGTATTGGTGGAACCGTTCGAATTGCATCAGTAAACATTTGAAGTACACTATCAATCCAACCACCATAATAACCTGAAATTCCTCCAATAATTAGCGATAGTACAAATGATATAAAAACACCAAGTGTACCTACAGCTAGCGAAATATAAATTGCACTTAACGTTCTACTAAATAAATCTTTTCCTGCTTTATCTGTTCCAAATATGTGAATTCCACCCTCTTCGACGCCAAATAAATGGGTATTAAATGTAAAACCTGGAATTTTAAAATCTAAAATTTTACCTGGAAGATTTATATTAAAATCAAAAATTTTATATTCCCAACCTTCGACAAAAAAATAAACGTATCTTCTTTTTTCTGTATCAACTTTATACACCCATCTGAAATTTGTATCTGCTCCTCTATACTTTTCTAATGTGTGTAAAAACGGCCTAGCAGAAAATCCATTATCATCCCAAAACATTGGAATTTGAGGTGCTCCATTTTCATAATCTTTATCTCTTCCTTTAATTGTTGGATCATAAGGTGATAGAAAATCTGCAAAGAGACTACAAATAATCATAAACAATAAAATAGAGCCAGCAATCATAGCTGATCTATTTCCGAAGAAGCGTGTTCTTACTAACTGCATTTGTGTTGCAGTATAATAAGCCTCTTTTTTTTGATTACTAACCTCCACCCATAACTCCTTTTCTTATTCTTGGATCAATTATAGCTAAAATAATGTCAGTTATAAAATTAACAAAAACAATTGTTGCTGTTAAAAGAAAAATAATTGCACCTGCTAATTGCTGATCATTTGACCTTGCTAAAGCTTCAATCAATAATGCACCAGCTTCGGTAAGAATTAAAATTAAGGCCACAATCGGTAATGCACTAAATATTCGATTAAGGTCAAAACCTATAGAATTGATAACTGGACCTAAAGAATGTTTTGCAGGATATCTCCACAATAAACTCATTCCAGATATTCCTCTAGCTCTTGCAGCCATTACATATAATTTATCATTTTCATCTAACATTAGCGCTCTAACTGTCTGAAGAGCAAAGGCAGTGGCATTCCAACCTAAAACAAAAATGGGGAGCCAAGCTCTGCTTAAAAAATCAAATAATTTTGCTGATGACCATGGTTCGTTTTCATATTCTTGAGAGAATAAACCTGTCATTGTATCCCCATAATAAACAGTCATAAAAAGCATAATACAGAGTGCTACTAAAAAGTTGGGGAGAGCTATTCCAAGATAACTAATAAATTTAAGGGTATTATCTAAAGAAGCATATTTTGTCGTGGCCGATATAATCCCAACTGGTATGGCTATTAAATATGAAAATATTAGTGCAACCAAACATATTGTTAGAGATAAAGTAAATCTTCCACTTAATAATTCATTAATATTCATTCTTAAAATACAACTGTCACCAAAATCTCCATTAAAAACTATATTAGAAACCCATTTGCCATATCTATACAAAAAAGGTTTATCTAAACCTAAACGAATTTTTTCTTTTTCTATGTCTTCATAAGTTATTTGTGATCCTTGTGTATTTTTAAATGCTAGATATCTTTCAGCACAAGTTCCAGGAACTAATTCCATTAATGAAAAAACAATAAAGCATACAAGAAGCAAAGTTATAATTGCAAGTCCTGCTCTTGTGAGAGTAAATTGTATAAAATTAATCATATAAAATAATTAGGAGACAAGGATAATTAAAAAAAGAAAAGCGGCAATATATAATTGCCGCTTTTTTTATTATTTATTGAGTTAAATTACTCGTCTAACCACCATTGAGTAGCTAGGTATGGGTATGTTCTATAATACTCATACGAAGTAGTTTTAAACTGCGTAAAGTTTTTCAAAGCATTTCTATGATAAGTTGGGAAAGGTGCTTTCACCGTACCAATCAATAGACTTTGCTCTGTTAACATTGTTGCAATTTTTTCACCCCACTCATTAGACTCAGCAGTACCAAGAGCGTAAGATTGGAATTTATCAATTCCATCACTTAAGTCATATACCCACTGAGGAGGTTTAGTACCTTCGTCACCATTACTATCAATGTATGCTGCCCAATCTAAACCTTGTGTATGGTTAAAGTAGTTACCAAACGGAGGTTTAAATGTTTCTGGGTTACCAGCAACAATTGCTAATGGTTGACCTTTATCCCAAACATGAACGTCAAGTTGGTTAGCAGCTTGCGAACCACGATATTCATCTGGAGTTACCTCTTTAAAAGTAGTTTTTACTCCTACTTCATTGAAGTATCTTGCAACAAGTTCAACTTCAACACCACCAATACCTTGAGTAGCATAGTCAATGTTAATAGCTAGAGCATCACCATTTGGTAATTCTCTAAATCCATCACCATCAACGTCTTTTAATCCTACTTCATCAAGAAGAGCATTTGCTCCATCTGGATCGTATTGAGTCATATGCATTTTTATACTTTCAGGGACGAAGTCAGGTGCAGGAGAAAATCCTACAAACTGCTCAACTTTACCTAAACCGTAATATGCAACTTCGTTGATCTCGTCTCTATTCATAGCAATTGACATTGCTTGACGGAAACGAATATCCCCATAGACTTTACGTTTTTCAGGATCAGGATGTGTTACATTAAAACTAAATAATGCAGCACCACAACCTGGATTGATTTGAACTTGATATCCACCAGACTCAGCACCATCAAGTAATTGAGGAGCGGACTCTAATTGAACAGACTGTGATTTATAATCAACTTCACCATTAACAAGTTTTAACAATCTTATTTCATTTTCATTGATGTATCTTTCATTTTGATAATCAATGTATGGTAATTGATTTCCAGCTGTATCAACTTGGAAAAAGTATGGGTTAGCTGCATAGACTCTACCTTCAGTAGTATCTTCAATAGTCATGTAAGCTTCTAAAGAAGGATAAGCTGCATAAGGTAATCCAGCAACTAGATCTGGTTTAGCTAGTAAAGGAGTTGGAGTATCAGTCCAACCTGAGTTACCATAATATGCTGCTAAAGCATCATAACCATCTGCAAATCCTAATGCCTGAGCATTTGCATCAGCATTTGAATCAATTTCCGGATGGAATTGTTCTAGGAAATGTGAAGGCATGAAGAACTGGTTATATGACCATGCAATAGTTGCAGTTAAACCAGGGAACGGAGATGGTAAGTTAAATCTTACTGTTTGATCATCAATTACATCAACAGTCATTGGCTCACCACCAACTAAAAGATATGGATATGGTTTTTCACGAATCTTTGGATTCATCATCAAATCTTCGTACCAAAACTCAACATCTCTAGCTACAAAAGGTTCACCATTTGACCACTTGTGACCTTTACGTAACATGAATGTTAAAGTAGTAAAATCATCATTCCACTCATAATCTTTAGCAACGTTTGGAACAATTGTAGTTAAGTCATCAGCAAAACGTAATAAGTTTACGTGTCTTGTAGATAGCATATCAGAAGTTCCAGCTTCAGTTGCATTCGATAAGAAGTTTATTGTATTTCCATATTTACCAATAGACTCATATGGTACTACAACAAGTGGCTCATCAGGTAATCTATCCTCAACTGGAGGTAGACTTCCTGGGTTACCTTGTATTGTAGCGTTTATGCTAGCAATATTTGGATTATCTGAAAACTTCATAGTACAGCCGGCTGCACTTTCATATTCTGATAACTCATATTGCTGAGGATATTTTCCGCCTGTCTGTGCATCGTTCATTGTTGTACCTACGCAATGACCACCTGCAAAAGAGCTTCCACTCCAGACAAAGGTTGCGGAAGAAAATACTAACGCTATGAATAGTTTTTTTAACATATATTTTCTCCTATAAGATAAATTTATCGTATGATTTTGTTTGTAAACAATTTTGATTTTTTAGCAAAAATATTTGACGTTTTTATTACAATTTTTTTAAAAAAATTGTGTATTTCTTCTTAATTAATTACTTTAATAATCATTAGTAAATATGGAAAAATCCAAAAAATCTGTTCTTTTTATATGTGCTGATCAATGGCGTTTTGACTGCTTTAGCTTCCTAAATCATCCATATGCTCTAACACCAAACTTAGACAAACTTGCAAAACAAAGTGTAGTTTTTAAATCACATTTTGCTGGAATTGTCCCTTGTGGTCCATCTAGAACTACTATGCTTACAGGTTTATATCCATTTATACATCGTTCAGTATATAATGGCGCTCCTCTTGATAAAAGATTTACAAATATCGCTAAAGAAGTTCGTAAACTAAATTATAATCCAAGACTTTACGGATACACTGATACTTCTTGGGATCCAAGATACTTGGATCCAAAAGATAAAAAAAATTTTACATATGAATCACCAATGGAAGGATTTGATGATGGTTGTGTTTTACCAGGGGGAAAACCTGAGCCTTGGGCTAACCATCTTAATCAAAATGGTTTTGAAATTAATAAAGCAGAAGATTTGTACAAAGGAAGAAAGCCTAAAGATGATCAAGCGTATATTTATGAACCATATTATATTCCAACTGAATTTTCAGACACCGCATTTTTAGCAGACAAAGTTGTTAATGACTTAAAAAAGGTTAAAGATTCATTTTTTATGCATGTATCTTTTTTAAAACCACACCCACCCTTTCATGTAGCTGATCCATGGTTTAGTAAATTTAATCCAGATAGTATTAACTTATCTAAAAATGATATTTCACTGAAAGAATTATCAAAAAAACATCCACTACTTGAAGAGTTATGTAAAAAATTTTTACTAAAAGAAAATTTCTCTGAAATTAATTATGATCTTTTAAAAGATCAAGATATCAAAAATATTATGAGTGTCTATTTTGCTATGTGCGCAGAAGTTGATTTTAATATTGGTAAAATTTTGAATGCTCTTAAAGAATCAGGGCAAGAAGAAAATACAATGATAATTTTTACTAGTGATCATGGAGAGATGTTAAATGAAAATAATTTATGGGGGAAATTAGGTTGGTGGGACTCTTCTTATAGAATTCCATTATTTATTTATCTGCCTCAAAACAATCCAAAAGAAATTAACCATTTAACAGAATCTGTAGATGTTGCTCCTACAATTTTAGAATGGCTTGGTGGTGACATCCCCATTGATTGGAATGGTCAATCACTGATGCACAATATCAATCATAAATACGAAAAATCACCTAATAAAGAATATGTTGTTTTTGATTATGATTTTAGAGAAAGTACTTCATTTGTTAAAGATAAAAAATTAGCGCCCGAACAATGTAATCTATCGGTCATTAGAAATAATAAATGGAAATATGTTCATTTTCCTTCATTGCCATGTTTATTATTTGATTTAGAAAAAGATCCTGAGGAAATAAATGATCTATCAGACTTAAGAGAATTTAAAGATATAAAACATAAACTAGTATCAAAATTGTTAAGTCACCGCATGATTCATCAGGAGCGACAATTATCAAACACTAAACTTTCCAGTTCAGGTGTTAATACAAAATCTGGACCATTTAGCAGAAAAATGGAATAATAAAGATATGTTAACGACTGTTATAGGCGCCTATCCAAAACCAAGCTACTTAAAAATAACTGATTGGTTTAATGCTTCTGGTGGCACAGACACAGAATATCCAACTAAATTTTACGAAGATGAAATAAAAAAAATGGGCGATAATGTTGAAGAGTTATTTAATAAAGCTACCAAAGAAATAATTAGTGATCAGGAAGAATGCGGTATTGATATCCTAACCGATGGTGAAGTTAGAAGAGAAAATTATATTCACTATCATTGTAGATATTTAGAAGGAATTGATTTTGCAAATCTCACAGAAAAAGTTGCTAGGACAGGGAATTATAAATGCTGGTTACCAACAATAACTTCAAAAGTTAAAGCAAAAAAATCTTTTTTAGTTGAAGAGTGGAAAAAAAATCAGAGTTTAACCAATAAAGATTTAAAAATTACTATTCCTGGACCAATGACTATAACAGACACCATAGCAAATACATTTTATGATTCAGATGAACATATGGGTGAAGACTTAGCTGATGCTATTAATGTAGAAATTAAAAGATTGGTTGATGCAGGATGTAAATATATTCAAGTCGATGAACCGTTGTTTGCTAGAAAACCAGAAAATGCTCTTAATTTTGGAATCAAAAACCTAGAAAGATGTTTTAAGGATATTAATAATCAAAGTATTGAAAAAATTACTCATATTTGTTGCGGCTATCCTGATAAATTAGATGCAGTAGATTATCCAAAAGCGCCTTTAGATTCTTACAGTAAAATTAGTAAAGCTTTAGATGAGTCAATTATAGATACAGTTTCTATTGAAGATGCTCATCGATATAATGATTTAAATTTTTTAAAAGATTTTAAACAAACAAAAGTCATTTTTGGTTTAGTAAAAATAGCAAGCTCTCAAGTAGAGTCTAAAGAAGAAATTGTCTCGAGAATAAATGATGCATTAAAGTTTATTGATACGGAACAATTAATTGTTGCTCCTGATTGCGGCCTTGGTCACTTACCTCGAGATTTAGCAAAAATAAAATTAAAAATAATGGTGGAAGCTGCTGATAGTTTCTAGTGGACTAAAGTTTCTGGATTAGCATAATCATAATTTAAATCATCAGCAATAGCTTTATATGTAACGGCGCCTTTAAAAATATTTAAACCATTCATAAAATTTTTATCATTTTTTAAAGCATCATTAAAACCGTTAGAAGCTAAGTTTTGAATAAATGGTAAAGTAACTGCATTTAAAGCAAGTGTAGAAGTTCTAGGAACTCCCCCTGGCATATTTGCAACACAGTAATGAACAACGTCATCAACAACATATGTAGGGTTTGCATGAGTTGTTGGTTTACTAGTTTCAACACAACCACCTTGATCAATTGCAACATCAACAATTACAGATCCACTTTTCATCTCTTTGATCATGTCCTTAGTTATAATTTTTGGAGCATTAGAGCCTGGAACAAGCACACCACCAATTAGTAAATCACATTCAGAAATATAATCTTTTAGATTTATTTTATCACTGTGTAGAGGTTCTATTTTATCACCAAATTTTTCTTGTAATTCTTCTAATCTTTTTTCTGATTTATCAACGATGAAAACTTTTGCTTGCATACCGGTAGCAATTATTGCTGCATTTTCACCTACAACACCTCCACCTAAAATTAAGACATTTCCAGGTTGAACCCCAGGAGCACCTCCTAAGAGTAAACCACTTCCACCCTTATGTTTTTCAAGTGAATACGCACCAGCTTGAATCGACATTCTGCCGGCAACAGCACTCATAGGTGCAAGAAGTGGTAATTTATTATTATGATCACTTACTGTTTCATAAGCTATACAAATTGAATTTGAATCAATTAAACCCTTTGTCAATTCTGGAGCTGCTGAAAGATGTAAGTAAGTAAACAAAATTTGGTTTTCTCTTATCATTGATACTTCATTCATTAGAGGTTCTTTTACTTTTACAATCATTTCAGAATCATTGAAAATATCCTCAGCTGAATTTGCAATTTTTGCACCTGATAATTCATAATCACTATTTGAAAATCCAGCACCAATACCGGCATCTTTTTGAATTAGTACTGTATGTTTATTCTTTACTAATTCTTTAACACTTTGCGGAGTAAGCCCAACCCTAGACTCCTGAGCTTTAATCTCAGAGGGAACACCTATTTTCATTATCTGTCATGCATATAGTTTGAGATACCTGTTCTTAATTTTTCAATTATCTCATCAATATGTTTTTTTTCACAAGTAAATGGAGGTGCAACAATTAAACAATCACCTGTTGCTTTCAAGCTTAAGCCTGCTTCAAATAATTTTTTAAAACAAGCATATCCAGCTTTGCCTAAACGCTCATCCATTTTAATATCAATTCCTCCCATCATTCCATATCCTCTTATATCAGTAATGATATCTAAGTCTTTCAAAGTAAATAAACCATCTAAGAAATATGGAGACATATCTTTTGCCCTATTAAATAAATCTTCTTTCTCGATTATATCTTGCATTGCTAAACCTGCTGCCATTGAAACAGGTATAGCAGAATAAGTATAACCATGAAAAAATTCTATAGCTCCTGTAGGTGAAGCATCAACAATAGTGTCATAGATATGATCACGTGAAGCTACTGCGCCTAAAGGTACAACACCATTAGTAATTGCTTTAGCCATTGTCATGATATCTGGACAAACATCAAAAGCTTGAGCTGCAAATGGGGCGCCCATTCTTCCCCAGCCAGTAATAACTTCATCAAAAATTAAAAGAATTCCGTGTTTGTCACAAATTTCTCTTAGTCTTTTTAAATATCCTCTTGGCGGAACTAAAGTTCCTGTTGATCCTGCTACTGGCTCAACAATACATGCAGCAATATTTTCAGCACCTATGTTACCAGCAATCCTTTCAAGATCATCTGCTAGATCAGCACCTGTTTCAGGTTCGCCCTTTACAAATAAATTTTCAGGTAAATGAGTATGTCTTAGATGATGTACATTTGGCATGAGAATATTTGAGAAAGTTTTTCTATTAGCAATCATTCCGCCAACAGAAATTCCTCCAATATTCATTCCATGATAACCTCTTTCTCTTCCTACTATGTGAGATCTATGACCTTCTCCTTTTGCTTTAAAATATGCTATGGCTGTCTTAATTGCTGTTTCTACAGCTGATGAACCACAAATAGTAAAAAATATTTTATTTAAATCTTCGGGCGTATGTTTTGAAACTTTTCTAGCTAAATCAAATGAACCACCAAAACCTTGTTGAAATGGTTGAACATAATCTAATTGCTCTAATTGTTTAGATACTGCTTCTCTTATTTCTGGTCTTGAATGACCCGCTGGACTACAAAATAATCCTGAGCTAGCATCAATTAATTTATTTCCATAATGATCAGTATAATAAACACCTTCTGCCTTAACCATTAATCTTGGACTATTTTTATAGTCTCTATTAGATGTAAATGGCATCCAATGTTCTTCTAATGAATTAGGTATTTCAGTTCTTTTTTCTAAGTCCATCTTTTTTCTTATTAAAGATTGAGTATATGAAATTATCGATAAATCAAAGAATATTTCTTACACAATAAAGAAATATCATAGGAAAAATTGTAGCAGTGGTATAGAGAGAATACCAAATATGAGCACATTACCAGAAGATCTTAAAAGTAAAGCTTTAGAGACTCCCGACATACCAGCAGCAGTTGTGTGCCCCAATCAGGAAAGCATATTATCAGCTGTAATTGAAGGTAAGAATATGAACCTCATCGATCCAACTTTAATTGGAAATAAAAGTTTAATTGCAGAAACAGCGAAAAAATTAAGTTTGGATATTTCTAATTTTAATATTGTAGAGGCTAAAGATGAAGAGGATAGTGCTTCAATTGCTTGTCAAATTTCTAATGAAAATAAAAGTAAAATCATAATTAAAGGGAATCTTCATACTGATATTTTAATGCGCTCTTATTTAAAAAAAGAATTTAATTTACTTGATGGTAGAAGATTAAGTCATATTTGGCATATGACTACACCGCAGCTTAAAAAACCTCTTTTTATTACTGATGGCGCCTTAAATGTTTTACCAAGAGTTGATATAAAATTACAAATTCTTAAAAATGCTGTTCAATTTTGTAATAAATTAAATATTAGTAAACCAAAAGTTGCAATTTTATCAGGTACAGAAGATCCAATTGAAAGCATGCCAAGTTCAGTTGATGCCAAAAAAGTTATGGAACTTGCGTCAGAAGAAAAAATTAATGCTTTTATTCATGGACCACTCGCTTTTGATAATGCTGTTTCTGAGGAAGCGGCTACAATAAAAGGAATCAAAAATGATGTTGCTGGTGATGCTGATATACTATTAGTGCCTAATTTAGAAACTGGAAATTCTTTATCCAAAATAATGGTTTATTTTATGAATGCTTGTGCTGCGGGAATAGTAATTGGTGGTAAAGTACCAGTTGTAGTCCCTAGCAGAGCAGATAGTAAAAATTCTAAACTTGCATCAATTATGGCAGCTGTAGTTGCTGCAAATAACTAATTAGTAAATAAATTTTAGCTCGAATGCTTTTAAGACATTACTTTTTAATTTTAATAATCACTTTTTTATTTGGAAGTGCCTACCCTGTTCAGAAAGTAATTTTTAATGAAAATGTACCACCATTATTAATGGGAAGTTTAAGAATGTTAGTGGTTTTCATATGCCTTTTGCCTTTTTGGAGATTTAGAATTCCTGAAAAAAAATACTGGTTACCACTTCTCTTTTTTTCAATTGCTATGGGTTTTTTAGCAAATGTTTTTATGACATTATCTTTAAATGAAGCAAATATAGTTTCTCCAATCATTATTGGTTCTCAATTAGCTGTACCATTTGCAATATTATTAAGCTCATTTTTTTTAAAAGAGAAAGTAAGTATTAAAAAATGGGTACTAATATTTATTTCTTTTTTTGGCATCATTTTATTGGGCTTTGATCCATTAATAAGAAATGAAATTTATGCATTATTCTTAATTACGTTAATGGCATTCTTCTATGCTAGTGCACAAGTATTTTCCAGGTACCTAAAAGATTTAGAAGTCACTCTCACAAATGCAGTAATGGGACTTGTTGGATTTGTATTACTAATTATTTCATCATCAATATTTGAAGGACAAACAGTAAACGAAATAAAAAATATTAGTTTTCAATCATGGTTATTAATATTGCATTCAGGGATCTTTGTTTCAATCGCTGCTCACATGTCGATGTTCTATTTATATAAGATGTATCCTGTTAATAGGGTATTTCCATTTTACGCTTTATTTCCTGTATTTGGTGTGTTGTTAACATTTATAATTTTTTATGAAATACCAACTTTAATTACTTTTATTGGAGGTATAATTGTAATTGTAGCAACTTATTTTATAAATAAAGAAAATTAAATTTTGATTATTTAGCTGTCCATCCTCCATCAATTACTAACGAAGAGCCAGTCATCATTGATGCGGCATCTGAAGCAAGATACACTACAGCACTAGCAATATCACTTTCTGTTGCTACTTTTCCTAAAGGTATGTTTTCAATTACAGATTTTTTAAAACTTTTATCTTTAAAAAATTTTTTGACCATTGGGGTTTCCACAAATGTAGGGCAAACGGAATTAACTCTGATGTTGTGCTTAGCCAAATCAATAGCCATCCCTTTGGTAAGACCTTCAACACCAAACTTAGTCATATTATAAACACTTCTAAGAGGAGCACCTACTTTACCTAACTGAGAAGAAATATTTATTATTGATCCACCAATTTTTTTTCTATTTTTTGATTTAAGCATAACTTTTGTAGCTAATTGAGCAATATCGAATGATGCTTTAATATTAAGATCAACCACTTCACTCATATCTTTTCTTTTAATTTTGGTGAAATATTCAGGTCTATTTG
The DNA here is from genome assembly GCA_902522865.1 of uncultured Alphaproteobacteria bacterium. GTDB lineage: Bacteria > Pseudomonadota > Alphaproteobacteria > HIMB59 > CACPNW01. The sequence goes on from CABYXC010000003.1 coordinate 56,145, forward strand.
TGCCAGCATTATTTACTAATATGTCTAATTTATTGATTTCAGAAAATATTTTTTTTATTTCTTTTAAATTAGTTACATCACACACATAGTAACTACATTTCTTTTTGAGTTTTTTAATTTTGCTTTGAATAATTAAAAGATCTTTCTCTGTACGACTAAGAATTATTACATTTGCGCCTGCTTCTGCTAATGCTATAGCACATGCTTTACCTATGCCTTTGCCTGACCCTGTCACAAGAGCAGTCTTATTTTTTACATTAAAATTTTTTAGAAACATTTGATCTGATTATTTACAATGAAAAAATAGATTGATCTAATAAATTCATTTTTTTAATACACATTTGAAAACTATCTTCTAAATGGTAATCACCTGGGAACCCAATGCATTTAATTCCAGCGTTTACAGCAGAATTACTACTTTCTTCAGTATCCTCTATTGCAAGACAATCTTCTGGCTGTAAATTTAATTTATCTAATGTGACTTTGTATATTTCTGGATGTGGTTTTTCATTTTTAACAAATGATTTATTACCAATGAATTCAAATTCTTCTTTTGAAATTTGACCCGAAAGACTTTCAAATACTGCATCGACATTATTTAAAGTTGTAGAAGTTGAGAAAGCAAGTTTAATATTATTATCTTTTGTATACTTAATTATTTCACCAACGCTCTTTCTTAATTTTTGTTTATTCTGAATAATGTATGAGCTAAAGATTTCTGTTTTTCTATTTCTAATTTGTGAAGCATTTACATTAGTATTATTTTTTTCAGCAAAATCTTCTACCCTTTTTGTCCCGCCAGATTTTTTTAACAAAATTTTATAATCTTGCTCATCCCAATACCAATCAAGTCCAGCTTCTTTAAAAGCTTCATTAAATGAGTTACGTTGAATGTTAGAAGATTCAATTAGTGTCCCGATAGATCCAAATATAAGTGCTTTATATTTCATAAGATTAGAAATTTATTATTAACCTTTTACTGCTCCAGCAGTTAAACCACTTATTAATTGTCTTTGGAAAAACATGATTATCATAAAAAGTGGTGCAGTTGCTGAAACAACACTTGAGACTGCCCACATATAATTTCCACTATGTTCAATTGTGCCCAAATAAGCATTAATTTTAGGAACCATAGTATAATTCTGCTGATTTAAAAGAAGTGAAGTAACTGTAAAATCATTATAGGCTAACATCATGCTGAATAAACCTGCGGTAACAACTCCAGGCCACATAACAGGCATTATAACAAAGCGAAACGCTTGAAAATATGAACAGCCATCAATTAGTGCACTTTCATCTAACTCTTTAGGAACTGTTTTAAAGAAGGAATAAAGTAACCATAATGTAAAGGGTTGATTGATTGCAACTAAAACAATTATGGTAGTTGGAAGTATGCCCCAAACATTCAATTGGAAGAAAGGAAACAGATAACCAGAAACTAATGTAATGTGTGGCATCGCTCTAAAAATCAAGGCAGCTATTAAAATCCAAAAAGTATATTTATATGTCGATCGAGACAAGGCATAAGCACCCAATGTTCCTAAAAATAAAGAGATCGTAACAACTGAAACAGTGATAATAATTGTATTCATTGTTGCTTTCCAAAATTCACCTTCAGTCCAAGACTCTACATATGCCTTAACTGTAGAAGTATCTCCTGTTTCTATCAAAGTATTAACTCCTGTGACTGCAAACATCCAATCAGCTCTTGAGAAAAAGTCGGCTTTTACTTTAAATGATCCCCAAAAAGTCCATATAAAAGGAAACACAGAAATAATTAACCAAGCAAGAATAAAAAAACTATTTATTAAAATTAGTTGTTTTGAGTATCTATTAATTTTTGATTCCATATTATCTTTCTGTCCTAAATTCTCTCCATGTTCTTATAAGTACTGGTGTTAATAGAATTGCTACACCAATAATAGTTAACATAGATGTTGCTCCTGCAGATCCAAATAACATTTTGTTTTCACTTCTTAAGTCATTATAAATCATCCAAGAAAGTGATTGAGCAACTCCTTCAGCAGCAAAACCGATTATTGGCTCAAGAACCCTAAAATTATCCATTAGACAAATTAATATAATAAATGTTGCTACCGGATAAAGATGTGGAATAACAATGTGTCTGACTCGTTCATATCTTGAGGCGCCATCTATGATCGCTGCCTCAATTGGATCTTGAGGAACAGTTTGTAATGCAGCATAAAAGACAACAAAAGCAAATGGTGTATTGTGCCAAATCCCATAAATAATCAGAGTAATCCAAGTCAATTGACTTGAGGACTTTAGTGATAGGTTTGGATCATCAAATAAGAATTGAATAAATGAACCTAATATTCCCTTAGCATCTATCATCCAAAATAAAACAAGAGATCCAATCAATGGTGTTACAATCATAGGCAGTATAACACCAAAAATGGTTGGGCCTTTTAAACTTTTTGTAATGGTGTTTACACTTAAAGCAACGATGAAACCTAAAACTACAACTGGTGGCGTAACTGCAAAACAAAATGTAAGTGTAAATAAAAGTGCTTTGTAAAAAGGTAAATTTAGTAAGGTATCCGTAAACTCAGCTATGGATGAGGAATTAGTCCAAGCCTCTTTAATTTCATCAAAAGCCAAATGGTTTCTATCGCCGTATGTTCCTAAACCATTGAATCTTCCAAGAGGTTGTTCTTCTTGTAATTTTGTTGTTGCTTCAATATCAACTTTTGTTTCTGTTTTGCATCCAAATGGATCACATTTTTCTACTTCCATTAAAATTTGTTCAGGCTCAATGTGAAGAGATTGAAAAAAACTAGAAATAATTGGAAGGCCAATAAATAATAGCATTGCCAATCCACTTGGAAAGAAGAACCAAAAAAATGTTCTGTGGGGCATCTATTTCTTACTAAAAAAAAAGTGGAACATAATAATGTTCCACTTTATCATAAATATTTATACGGTTTATAGAAATCCTTGCTCAGTAGCTTTTGCTACATAAGCAGCTTCTACATCCGCTAATGCTTTTTCAGCAGACTCATTTCCTTGAAGGAATTCAACAAGTTCTGTGCTCAAAGCACCATGTAATAGACTCATGTATGGTAAGCTTGGGTAAGGTGTTGCACCTCTATTAGCAGCGTCAACAACTGGCCCTGCTGTATCTCCAGGCGAATAACCATCAATCAACCAAATTGTTGCATTTGGATTAGCATTTGCCATTTCTGTTGAAGTTGCTGCACCTAAAAGAGCTCTAAAAGATGCTTCTGCATTTTCATCAGAAGTGTTTGTTGCAATTCCAAATCCATCCCACCATAGAGTTGTTGCTGGCTTACTTCCACCACCTACAGATGGAGAAGGAGCTAATCTAGTATCAGCTTTAATTGCTTGATCACCTTCGTCATCTAACAATGAAGCTGCACCTGAGTTCCAGATATGCATTAATGCTACATTACCAGACTCCCATTCTTCTTTAACTGCATTTGTATCTTGAGTTAAGAAATCAGGGTTACTTACTTCGGTTAATCTTTTAAGCATATTAAGAGCAGCTACACCTTTAGCGTTATTTACACTAACTTCAGCTGTTCCAGCTTTAAAGAAATCACCTCCATGACCTAGGTACATGTTTACAAACTCTTGACCTAAGTTCCATCCAGATTTGAAAGCACCAGCATATGGGTTAGCCATTTTACCAGAAGCTTTAATTTTTTCTGCAGCCGCAATTACCTCTTCATATGTTGAAGGAACTGCGATACCTAAATCATTAAGAATACTTTCTCTGTACCAAAGATGTTGAGCATTAGCCATAAATGCTACTGCATAAATTTTACCATCAATCACGATTTTTTGATTGTCTTGTAATGCACTTCCGTATTTAGCAACTAAATCATCAAGTGGACGAATTAAGTTATCATTCATTAAAGTTGTAATTGAACCATTAGTAACAAGTTTAGCAGAGAATTCAGCTGGGTTAGCTGAAAGTGCTGCAACTTGTAATTTATTATGATCAACAGAATGTGTTACAGAAAAATCTGCATCAGGTCCTGCACAACTTTTTACTTCATCCATGAAAATTCTGTATGTTGTAAATTCGTTTGCTAGAATCTTTATTGATCCATCTGTTACTCCACAAGGTGAGTGCCCACCGGCATATGCACTTGTGCTAACAAATGTGAACAATAGAGCTATTAATAGTTTTTTCATATATTTCCCCTTATTAATAAAGTGTGAAATTCACATTTAAGTATAAATCCTTTATATTGGTATTAGAAAATAATGCAATAATATGAATTGATATTCAAGATTTTGAATATTGAAATGGGGGATAATTCATGAGTTTTAAAAAGACTGCGACATCACAGGACGTAGCAAAACTAGCAGGAGTATCCCAATCAGCTGTTTCTAGATGTTTTACAAAAGGTGCTAGCATTTCTAGTAGAACAAAATTGAGAGTCTTGGAAGCAGCTAGAAAATTAAAATATAAAGCACCTAATATATCTTCTAATTCAATATCTAATGACGATAGCGGATTAGTTGCTGTCATTTTACCTTACGTTACAAGCAGATATTATCCAGAAGTTTTAATAGAGTTACATGAAGCACTTAGGAATGGGGGGTTTAGAATTTTATTAATTACAACTGATGATGGAGAAGAATTAGATGAAAAATTAATACAGCCATACTTAAAAGAAAAACTCATTGCAATAATATCCGCAACAAAACCCACTGATAAATTTGTCGAAGATTGCAATCAAAAAAGAATACAATTTATTGCTTATAATAGAAGTTGGAATATACCAACGATAAGTTCCGTTGCATGTGATCATCGTAACGGAGGAGAATTAGTTGCAGAATATTTTACAAAGAAAAATCATAAAAATATTGGCCTCATTGAAGGACCAAAAGGATCTTATGTTAGCGATGAGCGATGCAAAGGTTTTAAAAATTATCTTAAAAATAATAAAAAAATTAAATTAAATATTGAAAAAGGTTTTTTTACTTATGAAGGTGGATATCAAGCAACTGAAAAAATTTTTAATAAAAACATAAGTGCAATATTTTGCGCTGACGACACAATGGCGTTTGGATGTTTAGATTATATTAAAAAAAATACTTCATTAAAAACACTTTCTCAATTAGAAATTATTGGTTATGACGATATATCAATGTCAGCTTGGGAATCATATAACCTTACAACTGTAAGACAACCTATTAGACAAATGTCAAAAATAGCAACTCAGTTAATAAATGAATATATTAAAGATCCAGATTTTGAACCTATAAATCATATTGTACAGGGAAGACTTATAAAAAGAAAAACTACAAAATAATTTATTTAAATTTTAATCCCATTTGTTCGAAAACACCATGGTTATCTACCATAACATAATTATCTAAAAATTTTCCATCTTTAATGGTCCAAAAATCTGAAAATTGCATTTTTATAGATTTGCCTGTTGGCTCTACTCCAAGATATGTTCCACTATGCGTGCCTGTTAAAAATCCCGTTGCACTAATCCACTCACCTTCTGCAACCACAATATCATTTTTTACATGATAATCTGGAAATGCTTCATAAAAAGGTTTTAGAACTTTATATTTAAAATTTTCTATACCATGGATATCACCAAAACCTGGAGGGCCGTGCCAGACCATATTATCATGCCAGTACTTGTGTTGTGCTTCTAGATCTTGAGCATTAAGTGCATCATACATATCAGCTAATAATTTTTTACTTTCATCTAAAGTCATTTTTTATCTCCTAAAATTTGCATTAGAATTGCAAGCTCATTAAAACCAGTCCACTCTTTAATAATTTTATTATTTTTAATTTCCCATTGAGTGATTCCCCACAAATACACTTCTCTATTAGATGGTTGGCCATATGAGCCATTCCCTTTATGCGTTCCTACTGCGCCCCAACGAACCGATACTAAGTAACCATCTTTTGTATTTCCCATCCAGTATAAATCTTCAATACTGAGTGCAAGATCAGGAAACGAAGCTAAAAGTGATATTATAAATTTTCTTAATTGCAAAACTCCTTTAAATTTACGACCAGTTGAACCTTCAAATTCTACCTTACTAGAGTATGCTTTATTTATTGCAGAAAAGTTTCGTCTATTCCAAATTGTATCATAAACTGCATGAACAAACTCTCTTACATTTGTAATTTTATCTGGAATATCAAAACTAATTGGTTTTAATTTGGTAATATTTCTTGTTGGTTTAGAGTTTTTAAAATGAGGAGCATAGGGCCCTGCAATTCCCTCATGAACAAGTTGCTTGGCAACTTGATTTAAATCTAATCCGAGTTGTTTAATTAAACCTGCTGTATCGTAAACAACATTTTCATAATAAATTTCATTATTTTTTGCTACACAATTTGCAATACAAAATAATCTTACTTTTTTACCAGTTGGTGTAGAAAATTTGCTAAATCCTGTATTTGTTCCAGTAATAATTGTTCTATGAGAAGTATGAAAACTTGCATTTTGATCTCCTGCCCAAATAACTTCATCTGCAAATAATCGAATATCTGGAAAGGCGTTGTTTGTGTGTATTGTATCAGCAACTATTTTTTCAGATCCAGATTGTAAACCAAACTCATCCCAAACTCTGCAATCTTTACTGTAGGTGTCATAGATATAACCAATATTTTTTTCTTCCCATATTTGATACGTAATCCTTACAATATAATCAATTATATTTTTATACTGATCCTCAAACCCCTTCATTGATTGATGTTTAAGTTTTTTTGGTTTTGGATTTAATGATTTAGCTGTTCCTCCACCCCCGTATGCTTTTAATGAAATATCATAACTCTTAGGCATATGATGATCTTGAAGAGCTTCTGGTCTTTTATCTGTAATTTTATTAAATTTCATAATTTGTATTTATATTGAGATACATTTAAAAATATTTCAAAGCAATGAAATTTTATTCAAAAAAATGAATATTGTCTTTTTTAGTTTATTAATATAATCAAAATGAAATGACTGATCTCCAAGCAGAAAAAAAATTAGTATTAGATTATTTCAATGAAATAGATAGTTGCAACATTGATTCATTATCTGAAGTGATATCCAAATACACATCAGAAGATTTTAGTATGAAATGCACACATCCGTTTAACGAATTAGGCAGTATAGATCTTGTTGCTAATGATCTTTGGAAACCAATTAAAAATTCATTTTCACCTATACAACGTCGATTAGATATATTTTATGCTGGGATAAATTCACTAGATAAAAATAAAGGGAAATGGATCTCCAGTATGGGTCATTTCATGGGTGTTTTCAATAAACCGTTTGTAGGTCTTAAACCAAATTATAAATCTATTTTATTAAGATTTGCTGAATTTTATAAAGTGGAGAATAATAAAATTACTGAAGGAGCGATTTTTTTAGATGTAATGAATTTAATGCAGCAACTAGGTCTTTCTATAATTCCTGAATCTACAGGTCTTGTTTGTGTAACGCCAGGACCAATGAATCATAAAGGTCTAAAATTTGATATTTCTAATAAAAGTGAAAGTCAAAAAACATTAGATTTAATTCATAGAATGCGTGATCGACTTGTTAAAGGATCTAAAATGCAATCTTATAAAGAAGAATTAGAATTAGATTGGCATGATGACATGATTTGGTGGGGACCGGGAGGAATAGGAGCTTCATATACTATTGATGGTTATCAAAAAGGTCACACAAAACCATTTCAAGATGGCTTAGAGTTTGTTCGTTTCAATGGACACATACTTAGTAGCTCTGAAGATGATCTAGGTGGTTGGTTTGGTTGGCCAAATTTAATTATGAAACCTAAAGGAGAATATTTAGGATTAACAAATGCAAGTGATATTGAATCAGAAATGAGAGTTGTAGATTTATATCGAAGAGATGGAGATAGACTGGCCGAAAACTGGATCTTTATTGATCATTTACATTTTTTAAAAAAACTAGGAGTGGATCTTTTAGAAAGAGCAAAATTTTTAAATCAGTAATTAGATAACTTTTGAGGCAAGTTTAGTGCCCTCAACTAATGCTTGGAGCTTTTCATAACAAATTTTTTCATCAATTTTTCCAAAACCAGCAAATGTACTAAAACCACAATCTGTCCCTGCCATTAATTGATCTTTTGGAATGACTGTAGAAAACTGAATTAATCTATCTGCAACAACTTCTGGATGTTCAACAAAATTAGAGGTTGAGTCGATTACACCAGGTACTAGGACTTTATCTTTTGGTAACTTTATATCTTGAAAAACTTTCCATTCATGTGCGTGCCTAGGATTAGAAGATTCAATGAGAAAGTATTTTACCTTTGATTTCAAAATTATAGGTAATATTTTCTCTAGAGCAATATCATGTGTGTGGGGTCCTTCATAATTGCCCCAACATATATGCATTCTAGTTTGCTCAACATCTACATTAGATAATGCTGAGTTTAGGCATTCAATTTGCAGCTCTGCACGTTTAATAAACTCATCTTCAGATAAATTTTTAAAATTCATATGTCTTGCTAAAGCAAGGTCTGGGCAATCTAATTGAACTTGGATATCTGATTTTGTTATTAGCTCATATTCTTTAGCCATAATATTAGATAATTTATCCAAATATTCATCTTCGGTACTATAAAATTTATTTGGCATAAAAACATTTATGACACCAGGTGATGCTGAGTTCATAAATGCATGTCGGTGATTAAGTTTATCAAGTGAATTTTTAAAATTATTTATATCGTGTAGAAGAGACGTTTCATCTTTTACTTTTAATTCGTTTGTACAACATGGTCTGGTATAAGTTGGCGTACCACCACTTTTAGCAATCTTTTCTTTGTATTCTGGAAAATCATCAAGATCAGCAGGTGCTCTTCTTTCGCTTTCACCTGAGAATCCATCAATTCTATCTTTAATGTAAGTAGCATAACTAATTTTACTCATCTCGCCATCACTGACAAAATCAATTCCAACATCAAGTTGTTTCTTCACCACACTTTCGACGTTGTTTTTTAATACTTCATCAAAACTACTTTGACTGAAATTTTCACCTTTATCTTTTGCAAATAAAAATTCTGAAAGTTCTTTTGATCTAGGAAGGCTTCCAACATGTGTTGTCAAAATATTAGACATTAAATTAACCTGTTTTTAATAAAATCTGTTTCCAGATCATGGTTTCATCATAGAGAACCCATTCATTTTTAATACCTCTTGCTCCAAATTCTACATGATTAATACCCATTATATAAATTTTCGAATTAGAGGCTTTCCCAAAAAGACCATCTCCTTCATGTTTACCTACTATAGACCATCGTACTGAGGCTTTTTTAGGTTCATATTTTTCTTCAGTAAAAGCAATGTGCTCGACTGAGAACAATGCGTTAGGAAAAGCATTTCTTAATTGTTTCCAAAATTTTATTACCTCATCTCTACCATAGTGAGTTTTTCCCCCTGGTTGAAATTGCTGTATGGCTCTGTCATAACTATCATTTATTGTTTTCTGTAAATTGATGTTCATAATAGAGGTTAAGATATTTGCATATAATTCTCCAATGTTACCAGATGCTAATGTAGGAGATTTATAAATTGATTTAACAGGTGTATTTTCATCAAAGGGTTTACTAGCTTTTTCAGGACCACCCTCGTCTTTAATAAGATTGCTTGCAAATTTCTTGGGGTCAATTCCAATTTGTCTCACAATTGCTCCTTGATCTCTCACAAGCCACTCATCATAAACTTGATTATTCATACATGCACAATCAGCAATAGTGCGGTAATACAGTTTTTTTCCTGTCGCTTTCCCATAAATCCCATCAACAGAATGAGTAGAGGTTGATAAAATGCGGTGTGATGAAAAATATCCCTCTTCATCACTTCCTGTCCAAATTACATCTTCACCTAAAAGTGTTCTGTCGGGAAATAGTTTTTTACTAGCATAAGTACTTTCTATTACCGGGTCTGCACCATAAATTACTCCAGATGGAGATCTTGTAGGTGTTGGAAGATTTACGTTTGGGGTATCAGCATAATAATCTCTTATTGCTTCAACATCGTTGTTTTCCCAAATTTGATATGTGATCTTTAAAATATAATCAGGAAAATCTTTGAATTGTGCATCAAATCCTTTCATATAATTAATATTTAATTAGTTTGTCGTATTATAAATAAATTACCATCATGATTACTTATCTGTCTTATTGAACGAAGTGAATTTTTTGGAACAGAAAAAGTATCTTTTTCTTTAATTACAACTTTGTCTCCATCACAATCTATTTCCCATTCACCAGATAAACAATGATACACTTCTGATTTCTCCAGTTTGTATTCATGTATATGAGCACTCTTGCCGTTGAGAAGTGAAAGGCTAAAACCTGTTGCATGCGGTATATTAGGGGTAAAAGATTTATCATGAATTTGAAACTGATCAATGTAGTTGATAATTTTATTAGATTGATAGTGATCATCATCGACAAAATATTTATCTTTATCATTAAATCGAATAACAAACTTTTCTATGTCTTCTGAAGAGTAATGATCGAAACTCTCTAATTCATTATCTTCTAGTGGCTGAATAATTTTAGTTTCATCTGTTATTTTCTGTTTCTGTGTGTCGATTAAAGAATTATCATTCATTAATACCATGCCAGATTCTTTTGCATCTTTTAAAAGTTTAGGTGTCCAAGTAATAACACCTGGATCATTTTCACCTAACACAACAAACATTAAAGCTTCTTCATCACTTACATTTTGAAAACCTCTGAACATGTTTGTGGGAAAAGAAGCGATGTCACCTTTTTTTAGTATTACTTCTCCTTCTGTGCCATCAACACCCCAATAAAAACGCCAGGCACCTGAGTGAATTATAAAAACTTCTGCTGTTGTGTGACTATGTAATCCAGAGCCATTCATCGGCGCAGCACTGACAGCACCAATATTAAAGCCATGTTCTTCAGCTATTTTAACATTTTGTTTAGCATCTTCACTTACACCAGGTCCTATAACTGAATAATTTTTCCTATCTTGATGACCTTTTAGTTTTCCCTCAACAAATGGTATATTACTAGGAATAAGTTCATCGAATTTGGCTAATCTAGATGTAATATTAATTGACATATTGTAATGATCTTTTATTCATTTTTTTTGAATATTATTCAAAATAATGAATAAATCAATTATTATTTAACAATAGTGTTATTAAATTATTATGGCAAATAAAATACAAAACTTTGATACAGGTGAGAAAGATAACTCAAACATAATTCATTTAGATCTTGATCCAAAGATAAATATTGAAAACAAAATATATTTTAAAAATTTATTAAAAAAAATTACCGAGTGCTCTTTAGATAATTTAGAAGAAAATCTTGAAAATTTATATCATGTAGATGCTGAGTTTAATGGATTTCATCCAATTAATGAAATTAAAGGAATTGAAGAAATAAAAAATAAATATTTAATACCTCTAAAGAAGGCATTCCCCGATCTCGAAAGAAGAAATAATCTAGTTATTGGAGGAGCATTTAGAGATAAAGTTTTTGTTTCATTTATTAGTCATTTAACTGGAACTTTTAAAAATGAGTGGTTGGGCGTAAAGCCGACTAACAAAACAATTTATCTTAGAACATGTGAAGCGCATCAGATTACAAATAATAAAATAATAAAATCCTATACATTAATTGATACTGTAGATTTTATCCGTCAGGCTGGATATTGGCCTATAAATAAATCTCTTGGGGTAGAAGGGATGTGGCCTAGTCCAATCACAGGTGATGGAGAAAATAATCAAAATTTAGATAAGGAACTGTCTCTTCGATCTTTGAATCAAGATTTAACCATGCAAAGAAGTTTAAATATTAAACCCGAGACTGAGCCAGGTCTATCAAAAGATCAAATAAGGGAGAAATTAATTAATCATCCTCAACAAGATTATTGGCATCCAAAAATGATGTGGTATGGGCCAAGTGGTATAGGTACAGCTAGAGGTTTAGATGGTTTTATTGATCATCATCAACTCCCATTTAGACTTACATTCAAGGACAGAGATTATTGGAAAATCGGTCATTATATTGAAATTGGAGATGGAAATTATTCTATGACTGGTGGTTGGCATAGTATTCAGTGTGTTCATGGATCAAGTGATTGGCTAGGATATAAACCTACTCAAAAAAAAATAACAATGAGAGTCATGGATTTTTATTTACATCATGAAGGGTTAATTAGAGAAAATTGGGTTCCAATCGATATAGCACACATATTAGATCAAATAGGCATTGATATCTTTAAATTAATTCATAAAAAATAATTATGGCAATTGAATATTTAAAAAAAGGTTTAGATGAAAAACAAAGAATTGAAGATAATGATAAAGTAAAAAAAATTGTTGAGGAAACGTTAAGTAAAATTGAATCAGAAGGTGATAAATATGTTAGAGAGTTATCTCAAAAATTTGATAACTATTCTCCAGATAGTTTTAGATTAAGTGAAGATCAAATAAATCAATTAATGAGTGAAGTCTCTGATCATGACAAAGAAGATATTAAATTTGCTCAAAAACAAGTGCGATCATTTGCGGAAGCACAACTTAAAACTTTAAGTGAATTAGAAGTAGAAACGCATCCAGGCGTTATTCTTGGTCATAAGAATATACCAGTGCAAGCAGTTGGATGTTATGTACCTGCTGGAAAATTCCCAATGGTAGCTTCTGCTCATATGTCAGTTGTTACTGCCTCTGTTGCTGGGGTTCCAAGAATTGTTGCTACTACGCCACCTTTTAAAGGTAAGCCAAATCCAGCTGTCGTTACAGCAATGAAAATGGGCGGTGCTCACGAAATTTATGTTTTGGGAGGAATGCAAGGAGTTGGTGCTATGGCTATAGGTACAGAAACTATTAAACCTGTAGATATGCTTGTTGGACCTGGCAATGCATTTGTTGCTGAAGCAAAAAGACAATTGTATGGCAAAGTTGGTATCGATTTATTTGCTGGTCCAACTGAAACAATGGTTATTGCAGATGAAACTGTTGATGGTGAAATATGTGCAACAGACTTATTAGGACAAGCCGAACATGGATATAATTCTCCTGCTGTGATGATAACAAACTCAAGAAAACTTGCAGAAGAAACATTTAAAGAAATTGATAGAATTTTAGAAATTTTACCTACTAAAGAAACAGCAAGTACAAGCTGGAGAGATTATGGAGAAATAATTTTATGTGATACCTATGAGGAGATGTTATCTAAAGCAAATGAAATAGCTTCAGAGCATGTTCAAGTTATGACAAAAAAAGATGATTGGTTTTTAGAAAAAATGACATCTTATGGTGCTTTATTTTTGGGTGCTAGAACTAATGTTGCTAATGGTGATAAAGTTATAGGCACTAACCATACTCTTCCTACTAAAAAAGCTGGAAGATATACTGGTGGTTTGTGGGTTGGTAAGTTCATTAAAACCCACACTTATCAAAAGATTACAACCGATGAAGCAGCTACACTTATTGGAGAATATGGATCTAGACTTTCACACCTTGAAGGATTTATTGGTCACGCTGAACAATGTAACGTTAGAGTGAGAAGATATGGGAAAAAAAATGTTGGATATGGAAAACCAGCAGGAGAAAAAATTTAGCTTATTTTAATTCCCCTTTAACTCTCATTTCATTTCTAATTTTTGTTGCCGAGATATCATGTATTTCTTTTCCTAAATCATGTTCTGTAAATGAATAACCAACTCCTCTTCCATAAGAAATATCAATAATGTTTGGAACTTTAACAACTACATATTCTTTTCCATCAGTAAAACCATGTTGAGCTAAACCTTCATTAATTTTTGCTTTTACTTCTTCAAATTGAAATGGATTGTCAGCTTGACCTTCTACACCTGCATCTACACCTCCCACGTCACGATACATAATACATACCTGACCTGTTTTCTGAAGTGCTCTTTTAAATAATTCTGTATGTCCGTCATGCCATGGTTGCCATCTACCTAACATTTGTACTGTTGGTTTTTTCCAATCAAACATTTTTAATCTCCTTTGCTAGATTTTCTATTTCTTCATCTAATAAAAATTTAGTTATTTTAATGTCAGTTTTATTTGGTTGTTCAAACATTTTATTTGTATCTTCAAACCTACCTTCTTTAATAGTATCCAGCCAGATAACAAAATCAGGCTCAAAAGCTTCTCTTGCTTTTTCAGTTGGTGCTACGAAGTCACAAATTACCCATCTTCCATTTTGTTTTTCGAAATCGGCAAATGTTTTCATTCTATTGGCTTGTCGTATTCTACCTTCCATCGTAAAATCCCAATCGTTTGCTGACTTCCTGACTACATCTGCGTTATACCAAGCACAATTATCAATTACTTTAATAAGCCTTTCAGCTAACCAAGTTTTGCCAGCACCAGGAAGACCACAAATAAGTATTTTCATATGATTATAATTTATATTTTAGCGATAAAATTAGGGTTAATAACACTTTCTTTCGTATTGTATAGTAATATATTTTTATTAAAATCTTTAACTGAACCACCTGCCTCTTCAAGAATAATATGTCCCGCAGCAATATCCCATTCTGAAGTTGGACCTAGTCTTGGATAGATATTTGCCTTACTTTCAGCTAAGTAACAAAATTTAAGAGAACTACCAATTTGGATTAACTCAAAATTATTACAATTATCATTTATCCAATTATCAAAATCTTTATTAGAATGTGATCGACTACCAATAACCTTTGTTAAATTACTTTTGTCTTTTACTGAATTTATTTTTATAAAATCTTTAGTTGTTTCAATATTTGACTCTGTAATTAATTTATATGCGCCATTGTTTTTTAAAGCATAATAAAGCAAAGACTTAGCAGGCGCATATATAATACCAAATATTGGTGAATTATTTTTTATTAATGCAATATTAACTGTAAATTCTCCATTTTTTTTTATAAACTCTTTAGTTCCATCTAATGGATCTATTAACCAATATGAATTCCAAGTTTTTCTTTCTTTCCATTCTATTAGACTTTCTTCGCTTAATATAGGAACATTCGGGCTAAAAGATTTTAATCTATTTAAAATTAAATTATTTGATTTTATATCAGCTTCGGTAATAGGTGAATTATCATCTTTTATTTCTACATTAAAAGATTTTTTATATACTTTTTGAATTTCCTTACCTGCATCTATAGCAGTATTTAATATTTTTAATAAATTTTTTGATTTATGTAATTCTAAGTTCATGATTCTTTTAACAGAATTTTTTTATTAATTAAAATTATATGTAAATGAAATACATATATCCAAAATACAAAGTTAATCCAATAATTCCATAAATACGTCCAATTTTTTTTACAAAAATCATAAACATTAAAATTAATGCTGTAGTTGATAACATGAAGTATAAGTCTTGATTTACTAAAACTTCAGGAACTTTAAAATTACCAAAAAATGAACTAATACCTAGAACACCTAATACATTATAAATATTAGACCCCAGAATATTTCCTAAAGCGAAATCAATCTTTTTTCTAAAGGCAGAAACAATACCAACTGCAAGTTCTGGAAGGGAAGTTCCAAAAGCTACTAATGATAATCCAATTACTGAAGCTGGAACATTATAAGTTCTTGCAATATTAATTGCTGAATCAACAAGTAAATCTGCGCCAAATACTAAACATGCTATACCTATTATAATTAATATTAATGAGATTGTTATTGAATAATCGTTTTTATCTATTTCTAAATTATCAATTTCTCCTTTTTTTATTTGAACATACATTAGATAAATCAATGATGTAATTGCAACTAATCCAAAAATAAAATTAAAATAAAAAAAAGTCATAATAATTAATACAATTCCTAAAATAATATTTATCCAAGCTTGGTTAATTTGATTTTTATTTATATTTACAATTGGAAAAATTAATGTTGTAGTGGCCATTACAAGTATCAAGTTTGCAATATTACTTCCAACTACAGCGCCTAAAGCAAGATCCGAAAAATCATTAAGAACTGCATTAATGCTGCTTGCCAATTCAGGTAATGATGTTCCCCCAGCTACAATTACAACACCAATTGCAAACAATGAGATATTAATCTTTCTTCCAAAACTAACTGAACCTCTTATAATTATTTCAGCACCTAAAACTAGAAGCCCTAATCCAATTATCGAAAATAAAATATCCATTGAAAATTTTTAATTATTTAAGTTAGTTATATGTTTAAATTAAATAGTATATAATAAATAAATTTTTCTAAATTATGAACGAAAGTTTTGACTATATTATTATTGGTGCAGGTACAGCTGGTTGCATATTAGCAAATAGACTTTCAGAGAATGAAAACATTAAAGTACTCTTGATTGAGGCTGGAGGCAAAGACACTAATCCTTGGATACATATTCCGGGTGGTTATTTTAAAACAATGCATAATCCTAAAACTGATTGGTGCTTCACAACTGAAGAGGAAAAATTTTGTAATTATAGAAAAATGCTTATTCCAAGAGGAAAAACATTGGGTGGAAGCTCATCAATTAATGGGATGTTATATATAAGAGGTCATGCAAATGACTACAATTACTGGAGACAATTAGGTAATATTGGATGGTCTTGGGAAGACGTATTACCGTACTTTAAAAAATCTGAAGATTACAGAATTTCTAAAAGTGAATTTCATGGTACCAATGGACCCATCAAAGTAGAGAAAATTAGATCAAATTTTAAATTATTGGATTTATTTTTAGAGGCCTCTCAAGAATTTGGATACAAAAAAAATGAAGACTTTAACGATGGTGACAATGAAGGAATGGGTTATTTTCCAATGACAATTGATAAAGGGTATAGATGTAGTGCTGCAGTTGCTTTCTTAAATCCTATAAAAAATAGAAAAAATTTAAAAATTATAACCAAGGCACATGTTAAAAAATTAACAATTGAAAATTTAAAAGTAAAAACTGTAAATTTATGGAAAAACAATGAAGAATTTTCATATTCTGTAAATAAAGAAGTTTTATTGTCTGCAGGAACAATTGGATCTCCTCACATATTACAAGCTTCAGGTATTGGTCCAGGTAAATTATTAAATGAAAATAATATTAATATTGTAAAAGAAATTAAAGGTGTTGGAAAAAATTTAACCGATCATTTAATGTTAAGACCAGTTTACAAAATTAAAAACTTAGAAACATTAAACGATATATATCACAGTTTTACTAAAAAATTTTTAACAGGATTAAATTATCTAATTTATAAAAAAGGACCTTTAACAGTTGGAGCAAGTTACTTGTGCGGCTTTATTAAAAGTGATTCGTATTTAGAAAACCCTAATTTACAATTTCATATTTCGCCAGCTAGTACAGATTTATTAGGAAAAGCAGAACTTCATAAATTTCCAGCATTCACTCCTACAATAACAAATATTCGTCCAACAAGTAGAGGGTCTATAGAAATTAAATCTGCAGATACAAGAATTTATCCTCAAATAAAAATGAACTACTTATCTACTGAAGAAGATAGGGAAATTGCAGGTAAGTCTTTAAAAATTGTAAGAAAAATAGTTTTAGAATCAAAAGCATATAAAAATTATGAACCAGAAGAATATAGACCAGGAATACAATTTAAAGATAATGAATCTCTCGCTAAGGAAGCGGGTAAATTTGCAAACACTATTTTTCATCCAGTAAGTACCTGTAAAATGGGTAATGATGAAAATTCAGTTGTAAGTGATAATCTCAAAGTAAAAGGAATACATAACTTAAGAGTTGTTGATGCATCTGTGATGCCAACTATAACATCAGGTAATACGAATGCCCCTACTATGATGATTGCTGAGAAAGCATCAGACTTAATTATTAGAGATCAGAAATAATTATTGTACTACTGTATCTTGAGGGTCTATACCGGCAACTTCAACTGGTGCTTTCATAGCATCTCTTCTAAAAGGTTCTCCCAGTTCTTGGTTTAACATTACTTCTATAAAAGTAGTTATACCTTCCATTTGATCCTTGCAAGATTGTTGCAAAGCTTCTGTTAGTTCCTCTTGAGTGTGAACTTTAATACCTCTAAATCCACACGCTTCTGCAATCTTTGCATAGCTTAATTTAGGATCAAGTTCTGTTCCAACAAAATTATTATTATACCAAAGTGTAGTATTTCTTTTCTCCGCTCCCCATTGATAATTTCTAAAAATTATCATTGTAATATTTGGCCAACCTTCTCTATTACATGAAGTCATTTCACTCATACTTATTCCAAATGCGCCGTCACCTGCAAAACCAACAACTGGTGTATTTGGACAACCTATTTTTGCTCCAATTACTGATGGAAAACCATAACCACATGGTCCAAATAAACCCGGTGCTAAATACTTTCTACCATTCTCAAATGTAGGATAAGCATTACCGATTGCACAATTATTTCCTATATCACTTGATATAATTGCATCTTCAGGAAGACCTGCTTGAATAGCTCGCCATGCCATTCTTGGTGACATTTTCTCTGGTTCTCTATCTCGTGAATCTTTATTCCAAGATGTGCCAGGATCATCTTCTTCATGATCAAGGCCAGTTAATGTTTGAAGCCAAGCTGACTTTGTCTTATGAATTAACTCTTCTCTTTCTCTTCTATCTTTATCACCTGCATTTGTTGTAAGGTTTTCTAAAATTTGTTCTGCAACTAGTTTTGCGTCTCCACAAATACCAACACTTATTTTTTTTGTTAAACCAATTCGATCGGAATTGATATCAACTTGAATGACATCCGCATTTTTTGGCCAATAATCTATTCCATAACCTGGTAAAGTTGAGAAAGGATTTAACCTTGTGCCAAGTGCGAGAACTACATCTGCCTTAGATATTATTTCCATTGCTGCTTTAGATCCATTGTAACCTAAAGGACCAACCGCAAGAGGATGTTTGCCAGGAAAACTATCATTGTGTTGGTATCCGCAAGCAACTGGAGCACTTAATTTTTCAGCAAGTTTTTTGCAATCATCAATAGCGTCAGCTAAAATCACTCCAGCACCAGATAAAATGACTGGGAATTTTGCATTAGATAAAAGATCAGCAGCTTCTTTAATTGCTTCTGTTCCACCTGCAGGTCTTTCAAATTTAATTATAGGTGGCAGATCAATATCAACAACTTGAGTCCAAAAATCTCTTGGTATATTTAATTGAGCAGGAGCAGATCCTTTAATAGCTTTTGAAATAACTCTATTTAAAACTTCTGCAACTCTTGAGGGATCTCTTACTTCTTCTTGATAGCACACCATATCTTTAAATAAGTTCATTTGCTCGACTTCTTGGAAACCTCCTTGACCAATAGTTTTGTTAGCTGCTTGAGGAGTAACTAAGAGCATTGGAGTATGATTCCAAAAAGCAGTTTTTATAGGTGTAACTAAGCCAGTTATACCAGGACCATTTTGCGCAATACACATTGCGATTTTTCCTGTTGATCTTGTATAGCCATCAGCCATAATTCCACCATTTGACTCATGAGCAACATCCCAAAATGTTATTCCAGCCTTAGGAAAAAGATCTGATATTGGCATAAACGCAGATCCAATTATTCCAAAAGCGTGCTGAATACCGTGTTTTTGTAAAACTTTTACGAAAGCCTCTTCTGTTGTCATTTTTGCCATATTAAATCCTTAATATATTATTCTTTCCTACATTAAATTAATTATTAAATGAACTACAATAATCTTGTTAGTTATTTATTAATTTTATAAAATTCCTATTTAATGAAAAAATAATTATTTACGATTGATAAAATGACGCTTCCTGGACAAGAGATTATTAAGGCTACATCTAAAACTTTGCCTAATCAACCTGGTGTATACCAAATGCAAGATGAAAAGGGTAATATTCTATATATTGGAAAAGCAAAAGTATTATCTAATAGAGTAAAGAATTATCTATCTTTAAATAACTTAACCAGAAGAATTCAAAGAATGGTTAGTCTAACTAAATCAATGAACTTCTTTGTCACAAATACAGAGTTAGAAGCAATCATACTTGAATGTAATTTAATTAAAAAACATAAACCTCGATTTAATGTTCTGTTAAGAGACGATAAATCATTCCCTTATATATTTATTTCATCAGAACATGATTTTCCTAGAATTGAAAAACACCGCGGTCCTCAAAAGAAAAAAGGTAGATATTATGGACCATTTGCAAGTCCAGATGCAGTAAATAGAACTATTAATACAATACAACGAATATTTCTTTTAAGATCATGCACAGACAAAGAGGTAAGTGCAGGAAATAAACTGTGTTTCAATTTTTATCTTAAAAGATGTTCTGGTCCTTGCGGAGGAAAAATAACGAAAGAAGCCTATTCAAAATTAATAGAGGCAGCAGATGATTTTCTAAGTAGTGGCAATTCTCAAAAAATACAAAAAAATTTCACAGATCAAATGTATAAGGCATCAAAAAAAAATAATTTTGAATTAGCAGCATCTTTAAGAGATAGACTTAAAGCTTTAAGACATATTGAACAAAATAATTCAATTAAGATTAAGGATATAAAAAATGCTGACATTTTTGCAATAACGTCAAATGAAGGAAAAACATGTATTTATGGAAGTTTTTTTAGAAATAATACATCTTATGGTGGCAAAGCTTTCTTTCCAGATCATGACAACTTATTAGATCACGAGGAAATAATGTTAGGTTTCCTAAATATATTTTATGCAGAAAAAGATATTCCTGACACAATTATTACTAACATTACTATCGATAAAAATAATAATTCACAAATTTTAGGAAAAAATTTTGATAAA
This sequence comes from uncultured Alphaproteobacteria bacterium, assembly GCA_902522865.1. Taxonomy (GTDB): domain Bacteria; phylum Pseudomonadota; class Alphaproteobacteria; order HIMB59; genus CACPNW01. The sequence continues at coordinate 76,889 of CABYXC010000003.1, forward strand.
ACAAAATTCATTAAACCAATAAAAGGACCTAAAAAAAATTTACTTAAATTTGCAGAAAAAAATTCTAAAATAAATTTAGATATCAAATTAAATAAACTTAAATCTTTTGATAATTTTAATGCAGAAATAAAAAAAATATTCAAACTCAAAGATGAAATTATAAAAATAGAAGCTTACGATAATAGCCATACATTTGGAAAACATCCTATAGGTGTAATGGTCGCCTATAATCAAAATGGATTTATAAAATCAAATTATAGAAAATTTAATATTCGATTTGATCTTGAAGAAAACAAAAATAAAGTTGATGATTATTATATGATGAAAGAAATGCTTACTAGGAGATTTAATAATTCAAAATTTCAAGACGAATTAGATTTGCCAAGTTTATTGCTTATAGATGGAGGCAAAGGACAATATAATTCTGCAAAAAAAGTATTAGATAGTTTAAAAATAGATATACCAATTATCTCTATGGCAAAAGGTGAGGAAAGAGATGCAGGTAGAGAAATTCTGATACATGATAAATTTACACATAGATTAAATGAAAATAATCCTCTTCTCCACTTTTTACAAAATATTAGAGATGAAGTGCACAGATTTGCAATAACAACACATCGATCAAAAAGAGCGAAAATGAGTGTCAGATCTGTGTTTGATGAAATAGAAGGAGTAGGTCCTGAAAGAAAGAAAATTTTAAAAAAACACTTTGGTACAGTGGAAAAATTAAAATTAGCTAGTTTAGATGAATTAAAAGAGATTAAATCTATACCTGAGTCAATTCTAACAAAAATTTATGAATATTTTCATAGCGTTTAAAAAATTCTTCATCTACAAAGAATAGAAATGAATATATCAAATATTCTAACTATAATTAGAATTGCTATAATCCCAATTATAGTTCTTTGTATATATCTTACGAATCCATACTTTGGCTGGATTGCCTTTATATTATTTTGTTTAGCTGGAATAACAGATTACTTTGATGGTTATTTAGCAAGGCTAAGAAATGAAGTTACAAATTTTGGTACATTTCTTGATCCAATTGCAGATAAATTATTAGTAGCAGCTGTGATTCTTATTTTAACTTCCAAAGGTGTAATAAAAGATTGGGATACTATTCCTGCACTAATAATATTATTAAGAGAAATAACAGTATCAGGTTTAAGGGAATACTTGGCAGGGATAAAAATCAGTATTCCAGTTTCAAGAATTGCAAAAGCAAAAACCTTTCTTCAGCTAGCCGCACTTGGATTACTTATATTATCCGAGAGTAATCTAAATTTATTATTTATTTTTTATTTAGGTAAGATTTTTCTATGGATTGCTGGTATTCTAACCCTCTATACAGCCTATGATTATATTAAAGGATCAATAAAACATTTTTAAATAAAATGAGAATTCGATATTTTGCTTGGATTAAGGATATAACAAATAAGGATGATGACATAATTGATATAAATCACCCAAAAACCATACAAGAATTAAAAAAATATTTAGAAAATTTATATCCTGAGCTAAAAAAACATTTTTTACAAGATGTTTTAAGATTTGCAGTTAATCAGGAATATGTTTCAGAAAATTTGAAATTAAACCCAATTGATGAAATTGCAATCTTTCCACCAGTTAGTGGCGGGTAATGATAAAAATACAAAAAAAAAATTTTAATTTAGAAGAAGAAATAGAAAAAATTAAAAATAAACATTCAGACATAGGAGCGCTAACTTCTTTTGTTGGGTATGTAAGAGATTTAAATAACAATAAAGATGTAAAATATTTAAATTTAGAAGTTTATCAAGAAATGGCATTTAAAGAATTATCAAAAATCGAAAATAACGCGATTAAAAAATGGAGTTTAATTGATACTTTGATCATTCATAGATATGGAAAATTAATTGTTAATGAAAAAATTGTTTTAGTTTGTTGTTTTTCACAACATAGAAAAAATAGTTTTGAAGCTTGTGAATTTATTATGGATTATTTAAAAAAAGACGCCCCATTCTGGAAAAATGAATTTTATTATAAAGATGATGAATGGTTAGAAAATTCTAGCTAGCGTTTTTAACCATTTCGCTAAAATCATTCATAAATTTAAAAGTAGTAGTATTATCACCTGTATTATATTTGAAATCATCAATAGATCTAATAGGAGTAATTTCTGCAGCAGTTCCCGTTAAAAAAGCTTCATCATAATTTCCAATTTCGTCGGGCAATAAATGCTTTTCTGTTATTTCAAAACCTTGATTAGTTGCCATTTCAATAACTGTTTGACGTGTAATCCCATTAAGAAAACAATCTGGGATAGGAGTATGGATATTATTATCTTTAATAAAAAAAATATTTGCTCCTGTGCCTTCAGCAACATAACCTCTATAGTCTAACATCAAGGCATCGTGATAGCCTTTTTTTTCTGCAAATTCTTTTGACAGAGTACAAATAATGTAGGGTCCAGAAGCTTTTGCTTCATATGGAGCAGTATCTGGGGCAGGCCTTTTCCAAGGAGACGTAATTAATCTCAAACCTGCTTTTTGATCTTCAATTTTAAAATAAGTTGCCCAATCATCCCAAACAGCAATAGCTACATTGATATTCGATTTACCCGTTGATAAACCCATTTGATCTCCACCTCTCCAAGCTAGTGGTCTTACATAACAATTTTTATAATTCATTTTATCAATAAGTTCATATTTTGCTTTATTGATTTGATCATGTGTAAAAGGAATTTCCATTCCAATTATTTCAGCAGATTTAAAAAACCTTTTAGTATGCTCCTCTGATTTAAAGATCTTTCCATTATAAGCTCTTTCCCCTTCAAAAACTGCGCTCGCATAATGAAGACCTTGCGAGATAATATGGGAATTAGCATCCTGCCATGGAATTATTTTACCATTCATCCATATCCATCCATCTCTGTTTTCAAATGATTTAAGCATATTCTTTATTAACTTTTTTTAATGACAATTGAGTATCAGTGATGCATAATTAAGTCAATATGGCTGACCTAAATAAGTTGTTAACACCTCTTTTTTTAAATGAGGGCGAAATTAGAAAGATTATTGAGCTATTATTTTTCTCATATAGAGATTTTACAGAAGGTCCTGATAAAGTTTTGGAAAAAATAAATTTTGGTAGAGCTCATCATCGAGTGATATATTTTGTTGGAAAACAAAAAAATCTTACAATTAAGGAACTCCTTTCAATATTGAAAATAACTAAACAAAGTTTGTCTAGAGTATTGAGCCAACTTGTAAACGAGAAATATATTATATTATCTGTTGGTGAAGATAAGCGTACTAAAAAATTAATACTTTCAAAAAAAGGGCAAGAATTAGAGCAAAGATTATCTGAAATTCAAATTAAAAAAATACGCAATGTTTTATTAAAATTTAATGAGATGGATATAAATGGTTTTAAAAAAATATTGTATGAGATGGTTGATGATAAAAATAAAGAAAAGTTTGATGAAATAAATAGATAATAATGAATAAAAATATCTTGATTGTTGATGATGATAAAAGATTGCGAGAACTCCTTAAAGATTATTTAACAGAAAAAAATTTACAAGTTTATCAAAGTGAGGATTACAACGAAGCAAAAGAAATTTTATCTCTTGTTTTGTTTGATTTAATCATTCTTGATAGAATGATGCCAAGTGGTGATGGTATAGAGCTTATTGAGCATGTAAAACAATTTTCAAATACACCAATAATTATGCTGACAGCAATGGGAGAAGACAAAGATAAAATTGATGGATTAAAAATTGGTGCTGATGATTATTTATCTAAACCATTTGAGCCAGAAGAATTATTTTTAAGGATTAAAAATTTACTAGATTTATTTGAAAACCTCAAAAACAAAAAAATTAAAATTTCGTTTGGTGAATTTACCTTTGATACATCTAGTTTAAAATTACAAAAAAATGATAGATTAATTTATTTAACAGAGGGAGAAAATAATTTACTTGTAAAATTAATAAATAAAAGAAATGATATTGTTTTAAGAGAAGAACTAGCAGACCAGGAATTTGATGAAACTGAACTTAGAAAAGTTGATGTACAAGTTACACGTTTAAGACAAAAAATTGAAACAAATGCAAAACAACCTCAATTTATTAAAACAATTAGAGGTAAAGGATATAAATTAATTTGTAATGAAATTTAATGATTAGAAAAATAATACCTTCTACGCTAATTGGAAGATCAATAATTATCATCTTTGTTCCTATAATTATTATAGTTCTAATTACTTCTTTTGTTTTTTATCAAACATCCTGGAGTATTATCTCTAAAAGATTAACTGAGTCTGTAGCTGCAGATATTAATGTTTTAGTAAAATTAATTGATAGTGATCTTACTAACATTGCGATTAATATAGCAAATCAAGATTTTAAAATGAAAATTAATATTATTAATGATAAACAATTATTATCTTCAAAATTTAGTTTAAATTCAGGAATATTATCTAATAGACTAAATCAATCCTTAAGTAATTTAAAAAAAATATTTGATTATGATTTATCTAATCTTGAAGAAGGTGTTTTAATATACATCCAAATTGATGATGATATTTTAGAAATTAATGTTGATAAAGATAGACTATATAGTGAATCCGCTTTTGTCTTTCTGCTTTGGATGATTTTTGCTTCTATTATTCTTTTTTTTATGTCTTACTTTTTAATGAGTAGACAATTAAGACCCCTTAAAAGACTGGCGATAATTGCTGAGACATTTGGAAGAGGTTTAGATGCTCCAGATATCAAGACTGCGGGCGCATATGAAATAAGACAAACTGCTAATGCTTTCAATCAGATGAGGACAAGAATTAAAAGATTTTTAAAGCAAAGAACAGAAATGCTGGCTGGTGTTAGCCATGATCTTAGAACTCCTTTAACGCGAATGAAATTACAAATTTCATTGATGAAAGATGAAAAAGCAAAATCTGAACTAGAAGTAGATGTTAATGAAATGACTTCAATGTTAGATAGTTATGTTAGTTTTGTAAAAACAGAATCACCTGAACCAATAGAAACAATTATAATAAATGAATTAATTGGTGATATTGTAAAAACTGTTGAAAAAAATGTTGTTAAGTTAACTGTAAAAGAAAAAAACACTATTCAAACTTCTGGGAGGCAGATCCAACTTAAAAGAGCATTCAATAACATAATTGATAATTCAAAAAGATATGCAAAAAAAATTGAGATAATTCTTTATACAAATGAAAAAGATTGTGTCATTGAATTTAATGATGATGGTGAGGGTATACCAAGAGATAAATATGAAGATGTATTTAAACCATTTTTTACTTTAGATCCCTCCAGGAACAAACTTAAAGGAGAAAGTGGTTTAGGATTAACTATTACAAGAGATATTATTAGATCACATGGAGGTGATGTAAAGTTATCTGACTCAAATCTAGGAGGTCTTCAACTTAAAGTTTTACTTCCTCTTTGATTTTAAAATAATTTACCACCATTATTTACCGGTTTATCTGGAGACAATAAAACTGGTTCATTTTCTAAATCTGGAACACCAAGAACTAATACTTCTGAAATTATTTTACCAATTTGTTTGGGTTTAAAGTTTACAACAGCAATAACTTGTTTATTAATTAATTCATCACTTTTATAATATTTTTGTAATTGTGCAGAGGTTTTTTTTATACCAACTTTTTCACCAAAATCTATTTTCAAAATTATGGATGGTTTTTTAAGTTCATTGTATTCATAGGCATCAATTACTGTTCCTATTCTTATATCTACATCTTCAAATTCTTTGTAATTTATAAAATTATTAGAGTTCATGAAAATTTTATAACTTTTTCAATAGTGTTTAAATATTTATCTAAGGCACTCATGGTTTTTTCTAAACTTTCATTTTCATCATTAAACCAAGTATATAGAGTTATATAATAAAGAGCAAAAATAATTTTTATTTTTATAACACCCTGAATACCACTAGGATTAATATTTGCAAAAGTAACAATTAAAATTTTGCTCTCAATTAATTTAGGAATAAGTTTTAATACTCCTTGTGGTCTAGTCATAAAATGATTAATAATATTTTTTACAGAAGTTCTATATTCATTCAATATATCATAACGTGCCATCATTATTTCAAACAACATATCTCTCTGTGATGACTTTTCTATATTAGCAAGATTTTTTTTTAATTGAAAATCAAAGAAGTCATTAATATTCAAAATTAAATCAATTTTGTTATTCATATTTGGCAATTTAGTATTAGATAAAAAATTTTTAAGATTAATGTCTCTTAATTTTTTTTTCTCTAAATATTGTAAAGTCTTTTTTGCTAGAGATATTTTATTTTGATTCACTAACCTTCACCTTGTTGTTTTGCTCTTGTATATGCTGCCTTAAAAACTTGATTAAATATATTATCAACCTTATTTATTTTCATTTTCTTGATTCCTGCTTCGGTTGTACCACCTATAGTTGCAACAGTTTCAACCATTTTTTCAGCAGAAATATTATTTGAGTTTAGTAGATTTAAAGAACCTCTAAAAGTTTCATTAATTAAAATTTTAGCTATTTTTTTGGAAAAACCTAAATTAATTGCAGATTTTTCCATAATATCAATTAATTGAAATATGAAACCCGGACCACTCCCTGATACTGCTGTTGCTTTGTCTATAAAAGTTTCACTATTAAAAAAAAGAGTTTTGCCACTCAAAGAGAACAATTTATCAATCTCTTTAATTTCTTTTTTATTAATAGATTTATCTGTATAAATGCAATGAACACCCTCTCCTATTAAAGCGGGCATGTTTGGCATTACTCTTACAATTTTGCTAATATTTAATAAATTTTTTTTAAAAATTTCTGTTTTTTTGCCAGCTATTACACTTATTGCTATAGATTTTTTATTAAAATTTGCATTTTTTAATTCTTTAAAGACATTTGTTAATTCAAGAGGTCGAGTTGCAAATATTATATAATCAAAATTATTTTGATTATTAATATCATCAATTGATTTAAAAAATTTTATTTTCTTATTTCTATTTCTTTTTTTAAGAATTGAATATTTTTTTTTATCTATAACACTGATGGTGTAATTCTTAAAATTAGACCATCCAGACATTAAAGATCCTCCCATATGACCACATCCAATTAATAAGATATTCTTCATCTATTTATAATATAGCAGTTTTATTATAAAAATTAAGCTCTACCAATAACTTCAAAATTAGAAAATTTTATAGCTTCTTTAGGAGGAATATCGTCAAAGAGAACTTGCTGAAAACTTGGATAAAATTTTTCACATTCATAAATTCCAATATCAACAAGATCTTCAAATTTCTTGTGCAATGTTTCTGTTGAATTATTTGATAATAAAGTGTGTCTAAAAGCTGGGATACCATTTTTACTTGTTATATCAAAATGCCCAATCCATAAGTTCTCATTTATAAGTCCAAGTAGTTCATACGCCTTATTGAGTTTAGTTTCAGGAAACTTAATATCAAAAGTTATTGAAAAACTTAGCGCATTAATATTTTCAGACCATGTGAAATATAACCTGTAAGCACACCAATGGGATGCTATCTCAGCAACTAATTCATGATCGGCAGCCCTACTAAAATTCCATTTTTTTTGATGAATAACATCTTCAATTATATCTATAGGATTTAACAATATATTCTCATTTTCCATACACTATATAGTCATGGCACATATAATAAGTACTATATATTGATTACTAGATTGGACTCGTATTTTGCAAGGAAAAATCCATAAAAAATGTGAATTAATTCAGGATTCCTATCTTTTTGATTTCTTTTTAATAGTTTTTTTCTTTTTAACTGTTTTTTTCTTAGATTTTACTGATCTTGAAGATGTCTTTTTTAATTTTTCATTTTCCATCATTACTTTTTGCACCATTTTTTTCAGCGCATCAAATTCATCTTTTTTAACAAGATTCATTTTTTTTATTATTTTGTTAACTCGTAAAGATACAATTGTTTCAATCTCTTCTTTAACACCTGAAAAAGTGCTCATAGCATCCACCGCAAATTTTGATAAATCGGAAAGTATTTTGTTTCTATCAACCATGTTATAATATTAAATATAGATAAATGAATTTTATTCAACCATCAATAGATCCTGTCATCTTATCAATCGGTTTCATTGAGATAAGATGGTACAGTTTAGCATATATCTTGGGATTTCTATTAGGAATTTATATTATTAAAAAATTAAACGCAATTTATGGGAATCAATACAGTAATAAAAATATAGATAGCTTTCTTATTTGGGCAGTATTAGGTGTAATTATCGGAGGACGAACAGGTTATGTGATTTTTTATCAACTTAATGAATTTTTAACTAATCCTTTTTATCTATTTGAAATTTGGAATGGAGGAATGTCATTTCATGGTGGGTTGACGGGTATAATAATAAGTACCCTAATATTTGCAAAAATTAATGGAAAAAGTTTTTTCTACCTATCTGATTTAGTTTCAATCGTTGCTCCTATTGGATTATTCTTTGGTAGAATTGCAAACTTTATTAATACAGAACTAATAGGTAGACCAACTGATTTTTATATTTCAGTTATTTATCCATCAATAGATAATATACCAAGGCATCCTTCTCAAATATATGAAGCTTTTCTCGAAGGAATTATTTTATTTCTCATATTATTAATCTATTTTTATAAGATAAAAAAATACAAAATTTATGGAGTAATTAGTGGTCTGTTTTTAGTATTTTATTCCATATTTAGATTTATAATTGAATACGTCAGAGAACCAGATTTGCACCTAGGATTATTTTTTAATTTTATTTCAATGGGTCAAATACTATGTATACCTTTTTTTATTTTTGGAATATTAATAATTATCAATGTTAAGCAAAAGAAAAATTAATAAAGTAAAACTTCTTAACAATAAAAAAAATTTTCGTTTAGATAAATTTATAGAAACGGCTCTTTTCGCAAGTAATGGTTATTACCTAAGAAAAAAAACTATAGGAAGAAAATTTGACTTTGTTACATCTCCAGAAATTTCACAAATGTTTGGAGAAATTATTGGTGTGTATTTGGTTTATCATTGGAAAGAAAAAATTAACTCAAAATTTAATTTAATTGAATTAGGACCAGGGAATGGAACCTTATTTAAAGATATTGAAAGAACTGCAAAAATACTTCCTAACTTTTTCGAAAATGCTAATGTTAATTTAATAGAAATAAATAAAGAATTAAAAAAAATACAAGAGAAAAATTTAAATTATTTTAAGCAATCAAAAATTAGATGGTCAAAAGCTTTAAATTTCACATCTAAACTACCTTCAATAATATATTCAAATGAATTTTTTGACTGCTTTCCTGTAAGGCAATTTTTAAATAATAATAATAATAATTGGTTTGAAAGATATGTGAAATTCAATGAAAAGGAAAATAAATATTATTCTATAAATAAACGAGTAATTAGTAAAAAAATATTAGATTATTTAAATAAATACAAAAGACAAAAAATTTATGAAGTTTCTTTTTCAAGAAATAAATATTTCGAGCAAATTTGCAAATATCTAAAAAAAAATAGAGGTATATGTATTTTAATCGATTATGGATATAATAAAAAATTAAAAAGCTTTACGTTACAAGCAATATATAATCATAAAAAAACCAGTATATTTGAAAATATAGGGCAACAAGACATTTCAAGTCATGTAAATTTCAATGAATTAATTGAAATAGCAAAACAAAACAAATTACAAATCAACGAATTTGTTACACAAAGAGATTTTTTAATAAAATATGGCATACTAGAACGAAAGAAAAAATTGCTAACTAAAAATCCAAATTTAAATAAAAATTTATTAGATGAACAAGTGGATAGATTAATTAATGTTGATAGGATGGGAAAATTATTTAAATGTCTTGTTGTTTCTAACTTATGATTACTAAAAATTATTTTACACATGCAAAAATCAAGTCTTTTGTTAAAGCTGGTTTTTTTACTAGAAATGGTGGAGTATCAAAAAAAGAAAACTATTCATTGAACTGTAGCTTAAACAGCAAAGATAGAAAGGTAAATGTAAAAAAAAATATTGATATTTGTTTAAAAAATTTAAAAATCAAAAAAAAAATTAAATTTATAAGTCAAATACACTCCAACAAGATTGTAGAAATTAATAAAAAAAATATAGGTAATAAATATTCTGGAGATGGATTAATCACAAGTAATAAGCAGATAGCTTTAGGGGTTTTAACTGCAGATTGCTGTCCAATTTTTATTTTTGATAAAAATAGAAAATATATTTGTGCTCTTCATTCAGGTTGGAAAGGTGCATTAAAAAATATAGCAGCTAAAAGTATAGGATATTTTGTTAAACAAAAAATAATAAAAAAAAAAATTGTGGTTCTTATTGGTCCTTGTTTGAGCTTTAAAAACTTTGAAGTATCAAAAGACTTTAAAAGTAAGTTTATAAGCAAAAATAAAAAATACTCTATTTTCTTCAAACACAAAAATAAAGACAAAGATTTATTTAATTTTAGAGGATTGATTAACTATCAATTTAAGGAATTGGGTATTAAAAATATATATAATATTAACAAAGATACCTTCTCAAATAAGAGAGTTTTTTTTAGCCATCGAAGAGAATCACAAAAATTTAGAGATACTGGAAGAATGCTCAATATCATTGCATTTAATGATTAATTTTGGTTGATCTATTATTATTCTAATATAGTAATTAATTTGATTATATGAAAATAATCGCCTGTAATAGTAGCAAATCCCTAGCAGAAAAAATTTCTAAACATATTAATGTTCCATTAGCAGATGCCTCTGTCAGAACTTTTAACGATAGAGAAATATTTGTCGAAATAAATGAAAATATTAGAGGTGAAGATGTTTTTATTATTCAATCTACATCACATCCAGCAAATGACCATTTAATGGAACTTTTAATTACAATAGATGCTGCAAGAAGGGGATCAGCAAAAAGGATTACTGCTGTTATCCCATATTATGGATATGCAAGACAAGATAGAAAGACTGGGCCTAGAACACCAATCACTGCCAAACTTGTAGCAAATTTAATTACATCCGCGGGCGCTGATAGGGTATTAACAATGGATTTACATGCTGGTCAAATTCAAGGTTTTTTTGATATTCCTTTAGATAATATTTTTTCTGTAAGACCGATAATCGATGATGTCAAAGAAAGATTTAATGGAAATAAAGATTTAGTTGTTGCTTCACCTGATGTTGGAGGTGTTGTTAGAGCTAGAGCTTTTGCTAAAAGATTAGAAGCCGGACTGGCAATTGCCGATAAAAGAAGAGAAAAAGCTGGTGAGTCTGAAGTAATGAATATCATAGGAGATGTAAAAGATAAAACTTGTATCTTACTAGATGATATAGCTGATTCTGCAGGCACGTTATGCAACGCTGCTGAAGCTCTGAGTAAAAATGGGGCTAAAGAAATTTATTCTTATATTGTACACGGTGTATTATCCGGAGATGCGCTAAAAAAGATTGAAAATTCAAGCATAAAAGAATTGGTCTTAACAGATACAATAGAGCCTTCTAAAGAGGTAAAAAGCACAAAAAACATTAGACATATTAGTATTGCTCCTTTAATGGGTGATGCGATAAAAAGGATTAACACTGATACTTCAGTGTCCGCCCTTTTCGATTAAATTTTTTTTATTTTATGAGTGATTTTAAAGCGATAGAAAGAAATAAAGATATTGGTTCAAATCATAATCTTTTAATGAAGGGATTAGTCCCTGGTATTATTTATGGCAAGGGAACTGAGCCTAAGAAAATTGCTCTAGAAGATAAAATACTCAAAAAATTAATGGGTACTGGTTCTTTTTATTCAACAATTATCGATCTAGATGTCGATGGAAAGAAAGAAAAAATACTTCCTAAACAATTGCAATATCACCCTGTTAGTGATCGACTTATACATTTTGATTTTTTAAGAGTACAAGAAAATACAAAAGTAAATGTTGAAATTCCTGTTGAGTTTTTAAATCAAGATAAATGTCCTGGTCTGAAAAAAGGTGGAGTTTTAAATACTGTTAGAAGACTTGTTGAACTAACATGTAATGCGAATAATATACCTAGCAAACTAGAATTTGATTTAGTTGAAAGTGAAATAGGTGATGCAGTTAAAATTAGTAATATTCAACTACCTGAGGGAGTAACTCCTACTATATCAGATAGAGACTTCGTAATAGCTACTTTAGTTCCGCCAACTGTAGAAGTTGAAACTAAAACTGAAGAAACAACTGAAGAAGGTGCGGCAGAAGGTGGTGAAGAAAAATCAGAGGAAAAGAAGGAAGAATCTTCTGATAATAAAGAAGAAAATAAAGAATCTAAGTAACTTTACTTTATATTTCATTATATGTTTTTAATTTGTGGACTTGGAAACCCAGGTGTAAATTATAATAATACCAGACATAATGTAGGCTTCCATTTAGCGGATAATATAATCTCACATCTTAATTTAGATAAAATCAAAGAAGATAAAATAAAAGAATTATATTCAGGTCTAATAAATAATCAAAAAATCTTTGTATTAAAACCTCTTACATTTATGAATTTGTCTGGAAAAGCTGTTTCAGAAATTATAAATTTTTATAAAATAAAATTAGACCATACTTTTGTTATACATGATGACCTGGATTTAGAATTATCCAAAGTAAAAATAAAACAAGGTGGCGGAAACGGAGGTCATAATGGGTTGGAAAGTATTGATCAATTTATAGGAGAAAATTATTTTAGAATACGTATTGGAATTGATCATCCTGGGCATAAAGATTTAGTTTCAAGTTATGTTTTAAATAAGTTTTCAAAATCAGAAGAAGAAATAATAAATAAAAAAATTGATAAAATGGTTAAAAATATAGAATTAATATTTTCAGATATTCCTCTATTTTTAACAAAAATCAGTGAGCAAAATTAATTATGGGATTTAAGTGTGGGATAGTTGGGTTGCCAAATGTTGGTAAATCCACTTTATTCAATGCTCTTACCCAATCAAATAAAGCGGAAGCTGCAAATTATCCATTTGCAACAATAGAACCAAATATAGGAAGAGTTGCAGTGCCCGATGACAGATTAGACAAACTTGCGATCATTGGAAAGAGTGAAAAAATAATTCCTTCTTTTATGGATTTTGTTGATATTGCTGGATTAGTAAAAGGAGCCTCACAAGGAGAAGGTTTAGGAAATAAATTTTTAGGACATGTTAGGGAAGTTGACGCCATAGCACATGTTGTTAGATGCTTTGAAGATACTAATATTACTCATGTATCTTCAAAAATTGATCCATTAGATGATATTGAAACAATAAATTTAGAATTGCAATTAGCTGATCTTGAAAGCTTAAATAATAAAAAAACTAGTTTAGAAAAAAAATTAAAAGCAAACGATAAAGAAGCTAAGCATCAATTTGATATAATAAATAAAATCTTACAAATGCTAGATACTAATAGTATTTTAAAAATTGATGAATTTGCTAGTAATGAAATTGACTTTGTAAATAGTCTTAACTTAATTAGTCTAAAGCCTACTATGTACATATGTAACGTAGATGAAGAATCTATTCATACTGGAAACGAGTTATCAAAAAAAGTCATGGAGTTTGCCAAAAAAAATAATCATTCTGTAGTTTTAATCTCTGCATCAATAGAAGCACAAATAGCAGAATTAGATAATGAAGAAGAAAAACTTGAATTTCTTAAAGAACTTAATTTAGATCAAACAACATTAAATAAGGTTATAAAATCAGGATATGAACTTTTAGGTTTGATAAACTATTTTACATGTGGTCCAAAAGAAACAAGATCATGGACAATAAAAAAAGAAACACTCGCACCTCAAGCTGCTGGAAAAATTCACACTGATTTTGAAAAAGGATTTATTAGAGCAGAAACTGTCTCTTACAACGACTATATAGAAAATAATGGTGATGCTGGAAGTAGAGATTCAGGAAAGCTAAGACAAGAAGGTAAAGATTATATCGTCAAAGATGGTGATGTAATGAACTTTTTATTTAATGTCTAAGTGACGTCTCGCCAAAGTCTGTTTTTTGCTAAGTACACAATTGTTCCTAGAATAATAAAGAATAATATTACTTTGATACCTAAATTTTTTCTTTCTTCCATTTCTGGTTCAGCAGCCCAGTGAAGAAAATGTGTTACATCAGCCGATAACTGTTCTGCATTATTATCAGTGCCATCATCATAATCTACACTTCCATCGGCTATAGGTGCTGGCATAGCTATTTGATTTCCAGCCATCCATTTATTGTACCACATTCCATTACCGACCTCCATTCCCTTTGGAGGTTCAACATAACCAAGAAGAAGGTTATAAATATAATCAACTCCGTATTTTCTAGCTTTTGTAATTACACTTAAATCAGGAGGATAGGCTCCATTATTATTTGCTCTTGCTTCATTGTCATTGGCGTATGGATTAACAAATCTGTCTGCTGGTCTAGCTGGTCTTTCAAACATTTCTCCATCATCGTTTGGACCGTCTAAAACAGTATATTCAGAAGCAATTACTTTTACTTGAGCTTCGGAAAAACCAACATCAATAAGATCTCTGTAATACAGAAGTTTCATTGAATGACATCCAGCACACACTTCTCTATAAACTTTATAACCCCTTTGAATTGCAGCTCTATCAAAAGTTCCCGTTACACCTTTAAAAGACCAATCATGTTTTGGCATCTTTTCAGCACTCATTTCTGCAGCAAATATATTTGAAGAGAAGAATAGAAAAATAATAAGTAAGAGGCGCATTATAGATTAGTATCTTTTTGCATTGCTGGTGCAGGCATTCCTTTTTCTCCTCCACCAATATTAGGGGCTATGTTTTTAGCATAAACATCACTAATACTGAGCGGTAACTTACTTGGCTTTTCTATCCAACCAACAAATGGAGTAATAATGAAGAAAAAACCAAAGTAGTAAAGTAAACCCACTCTTGCAATTAAAAGATATAAACCTTCAGCAGGAAGCATACCAACGTAACCTAATGCGAAAAAATTAACAAAAAAGCCCATCATAAACCATTTATATATTGGTCTATAATTACAACTTCTTACTTTTGATCTATCTAGCCAAGGTAGAACGAATAGAATTACTATCGCACCAAACATAAGGAGAACTCCTCCCAATTTGTCAGGTACTGCTCTTAAAATTGCATAAAAAGGTGCAAGATACCAGTTTGGAACAATGTGAGCTGGTGTAACAAGTGGATCAGCTGGAATATAATTATCAACTTCAGCCATAAGATTTGGCCCAAAGAAAATTACTGCAGAAATAGCAACACCAAAAGCACACATAGCTACTGTATCTTTAATTAACATATATGGAAAAAAGTTTACTGAGTCATTGTTAGTTTTAATATCAATCCCATCAGGGTTATTTGAACCATGAACATGGACTGCAGCAACATGTAATCCTACAACACCAAAAATAACAAATGGTAAAACGTAATGAAGAGCAAAGAAACGATTTAAAGTAGCATTTCCAACATTGTAATCACCAAGAAGCCATGTTTTTAATCCTTCACCAATAAATGGAATTGCACTAAATAAATTAGTTATAACTGTTGCTCCCCAATAAGACATTTGTCCCCATGGTAAAGTGTAGCCAAGAAAAGAAGTTGCCATCATTAATAAAAATATGAATACACCTAAAATCCAATTAAGCTCTCTTGGATATTTGTAAGACCCAAAATACATTGCTCTTACTATATGAATGTAAACTATGATGAAGAAAAAGGCTGCGCCATTAGAATGGATGTATCGCATTAACCAACCGTAATTGACATCTCGCATTATTCTTTCAACACTATCAAATGCCATATCAGTGTGTGGTGTGTAATTCATTGCAAGAAAAATTCCACTTACTATCATTGTAACAAGCGTAATTGTTGCTAATGCACCAAAACTCCAAAAATAATTACAATTTTTAGGCATTGGATAATCACCGTATTCTTTTTTGAAGTAAGAAATAATTGGTAAACGAAACTCTATCCAATTGAGGACAGGATTTTTAAACTGATGTACTTTTCTATTCTTATCCATGTTATCCTATCTTTATAGTATTATCATTTAAAAAGGTATAGGGCGGAACGTCCAAGTTTTTTGGTGCTGGTCCCTTTCTTATCCTACCTGATGTATCGTAATGTGAACCATGACACGGGCAGTACCAACCATCGTACTCACCTTTCATATCAGAAACCTTCTGACCAAGTGGAACACAACCTAAGTGTGTACATACTCCCACTAAAACTAACCATTCTTCTTTTTGTACTCTATCTGCATCATCTTGTGGATCTCTTAAGTCAGAAGCTTGAACCATTTTAGCTGCATCAATCTCATCTTTTGTTCTTTTTTTTATGAAAACAGGTTTTCCACGCCACTTTATTGTTATACTTTGACCTTCTTCAATGGCACTAATATCTACTTCTGTTGATCCTGCAGCTAATGTGTCTTCTGCTGGACTCATACTTTTTAGAAAAGGCCATATAAAAGCAGCTGTTCCAACAGCACCAAGCGTTACGGTGCTAAGTTGTAGGAAATCTCTTCTCTTATTTTTGGGTTTTTTAGCCATTTATTGTGAATTTCTTATATCTTAATTACTCAAAAAAATACTTTTTAAATATGTGCCAGCGTGACGCAAGTAATAAAATAATATAGTAAAAAAACATGAGAATTGCTCTATTTGAACCCGACATACCACAGAATGCAGGAAACATATTTAGACTAGGTGCCTGTCTTGGAATACCAGTAGATATAATAGAGCCAGCTGGCTTTGTGATTGATGATAAGAGATTAAAAAGAGCATCAATGGATTACTATGATTATCTAGAATTAAAAAAACATTTAAGTTGGGAAAAATTTTATGAGTGGTCAAAAGATAACTCATATCGACTCATTCTTCTAACAACGAAAAGTAAAAAAAGTTATTTCGATTATAAATTTCAATCAAATGATATTATTTTATTTGGCAGAGAAAGTGCAGGAGCACCTGATTTTGTCCATAGCTCTGTCGATGAAAGATTAACAATACCAATGATAAAGGGGCCTAGATCGATTAATCTTAGTAGTTCAGTTGCTATTGTAGCTGGTGAAATGTTACGTCAATTAGCTTAAGCTAAGCTTCCCATTTTTCCTTCTTGATAGTCCATCATTGCTTGCTTGATTTCACCTTCAGAATTAGCCACAAAAGGACCATAACGTGCAACAGGTTCTTTAAGTGGCTTACCTGCTAAAACTAGGTAGGATCCTTTTTCTGATATTGATGTAAGTTGAATCTCATCACTTGACTGATCAAAGTAAATCATATCACCTTTATTAGCGATTTTATCTTCCTCGTTAAATTGTAATTGACCATCGATAATATAGATCATAAGATTTTGTTCTTTATCAACATTAAACTTTGTCATATCTGGTTTTGAAAATTGAATATCAAATATTGATACAGGTGAATATGTTTGAACTTTGGATTTGGTTCCATTTATTTCTCCCACAAGAACTTTAATTTCTATATTTGCATTTTCAGATACTGTTGGAATAGTGTTTCTTTTAATATGTTGGTACCAAGGTTTAACTTTTTTATTTTTTTTTGGAAGGTTAACCCAGATTTGTAAACCTTGCATGATACCACCACTCTTCTTAAATTTTTCTGTTACTAACTCAGAATGGATTAAACCTGACCCAGTTGTCATCCATTGAACATCACCAGTTTCAATTTCTGCTTGTCCGCCAAATGAATCTCTATGCTCTACTTCACCACCAAGCATATAAGTAATTGCCTCAAATCCACAATGAGGATGTGCTGGTACACCAGTTGCACCTCCCGGTTCATAATTAATTGGGCCGAAATGATCAAAAAGAAGAAATGGATCATTTTCTCTCATTCCGGGGATAGGGAAAGCTCTCGTTACAGGTATCCCGTCACCCTCGAAAGTCTTCATACACTCTTTAATTTCTAATGCTTTTCTCATTTGTATTTTAAATTATTATAAAAAATATATAGGTATGATTATGAAAAATCAAAATCCAAACCCACCAAAGTGTGGTTGCAGCTGCAGCTGTTGTTGCACTTGTGAAGGTGGAGATTGCTGTTAATAATACATTCTAAATTAAACAAAATTCAGAAATAAATAATTATAATTTAATTTTTTTTAAAATTTTACTATTTTAAATTAATAATAATATCTGACTTACTATTTATTGGAGGAAATCTACCAACGATATTAGATCTATATATTTCAGGTCTATGTCTACGTCTCAAAAAACCATCATCAGATTTGCCATAGGATAATAGCAGTTCCTCTATTGAATCAATATAAGCAGAATTTTCAGGATCTATATCTCCAAACACATAGGTAAAACAATTTTCTGCGGTAAAGGATACAATACATGAACGTTTACAATTACTCATGCAATTTACACCTCTTAAAGTTACATTTTTTGTATTTTTAAATTTATCAATTAATTTTTGTGCAAGTTTTTCTCCTGCAAGTTTATTATTATTTTGAGCTTTATTAAGGGTACATGTGAGACAAACAGATAATATTATTTCTTTTTGTTTTTTTGACATTTTTATTCTAAATTTAATAATCTAATGGGTGTGGTTTGTTAGATTATTAATATCTGACTCCTCTATTTCTTCTATTGATTTTGCAACTCGCCAATTTTTCATTGATCCGTCTTCATTTCTTGCAGTAATTACAGTTTCGATTGGTGGACAATCAGGCTCATGACAACTGAGCTCAGCAATACTTATTATAGTATTTTCTGGTAATTTATATTTCTTGGAAATTAGATGTTTAAGATTTCTTATTTTTTCAACATTTTGAGTTTTACGATTAAACATATTTTCTCCTTTAATTGTCTGCCCATAAAGATGATAAAAGAATAGAACCTTTCATATCCCCAATTAATATTTGTGAATTATCACTAGATATCGCTATTGTTGAAACTTCCGAACCTGTTGAACTTCTAATCATAATTGGTTTTTTACTTTCATCAATTTCTGCTAATAAAACTGACCCATCTGTAAAACCGGTGAAAACAGCTTTTTCTCCATTTAGTGCTTTAACAAATGTTGCAAGTTCTTTACCACCGTTTGCAACAACAATTGGCTTTCTCCCCATTGGTCCTTCTTTACCATCAAATGGCCAGCAAACTGCATCACTGGATCCAGATGTTACCAAATACGGTGTATCACCAACCCAAGTAAAACTTTTAATTTTTGATGGATAACCTCTCATTGCTAAATCAGCTTTGTCGTTTATGCGCCAACCATGAATTTGATTTTCTTGCATTGCAGTTACAATATATTTTGTATCTGGGCTAAACGTTACAGTTCCATGCGATCCTTTCCATGTAAAATTTGATGCTGTCCATTTATTATTATTAAGTTTCCACACTGTTACTCCACCGTATCTTGAGACCGCAAGACGCTTGCCTTTATTATCAAATGCTAATCCAGCAACAGTACTTTGATGCTCTAAAGTTTGTGGTTTATCTTTGTTTTTTGTCCAAATATAAACAGTCTTTCCTGATGAACAAACTTTAGTATCTTTGTGGGAAGCTACACAGTCAACCCACTTTGAACCAAAATTAAAAATTTCATCAATATTTCCATCAGATGATATTTTTAGAAAACGTCCATCTTCTCCTCCCGTTAACACATGATCTTCATAATTTGTCATACTCAACACTACACCCTTATGTGCTTTAACAGTTTTAGGATCAGATCCAGATTGAAAAAATCTTACAGTACCGTCTCCAAATCCTACCGCAATTTGATCACGAATTGTAACCGCTTCTGTAGCTGGGGCTCCAATATTAAAAATTGAACCTCTTCTCTCAAGTTCAGTTTTATTTGATTCTTGAAGTTTTTCTAAATCAGCGTTCATGCTGATTTACAATTTTCAAAGCCTTCCTTAAGATTCATATTATCAAGATCACGACCAATAAATACTACTCGAGAACTTCTATCTTTTCCTTTAGGCCAAGGTCCCATTGGTGAAGCATCCATGAGCATGTGTACTCCTTGAAATACATATCGCTCTTCTTCACCTTTAAAGTTCAAAATTCCTTTTGATCGAAGTATGTCCTGACCCTTAGTCCTGAGTAAATTTCCAAACCAATCTTGGAACTTATCCATATCTAATGGTGTATCAGATACAAAGGATAGACTAGTAACATCATCATCATGTTCATGATCATGATCTGATTCAAGAAAGTCAGGTTCAATATCTAATACTCTATCTAGACTAAATGCATTTAAGCCTACGATTTCCTCAAGAGGTGCATCACAACGTGTTGTTTTAATAATCTTAGCAAAAGGATTAATTTTTCTAATACGATCATTAACTTTTACAATGTCATTATCTCCAACAAGTTCAACTTTATTTAACAAAATTACATCAGCAAAAGCAATTTGTTCTTCTGCTTCATGATGATCGACTAATTGAGAACTTAGATGAACAGCATCGGCAACTGTAACAATTGCATCTAATTTTGTACGATCAGCAACATCTTGATCAACAAAGAAGGTTTGTGCTACTGGTGCTGGATCTGCTAAACCAGTTGTCTCAACAATAATTGCATCAAGCTTATCAGCACGTTTCATTAAGCCACTTAGAATTCTAATTAAATCACCTCTAACAGTGCAACAAATGCACCCGTTGTTCATTTCAAATACTTCTTCATCAGCATCAACAACAAGATCATTGTCGATACCTTGTTCACCAAATTCATTAACTATGACAGCATATTTCCTTCCATGCTGTTCAGTTAATATTCGATTTAAAAGAGTTGTTTTTCCAGCTCCAAGAAACCCTGTTAAAACAGTAACTGGAACCTGAGAAGTATTTTCCATATCAATTTCCTTATAATTAGTTTTATAAATTCCACCTTAATACAAGGTGGAATTTATTTAAATATTAAAATTTAACAGCCTTTAAGCTCGTCCCCGAGATTACTTATCAACGTAAAGTAAAGTGACTTACTAGCATCAATGTTAGCACCTAAAGGATCAAAAACTCCTGTTTTGATATTCATGTCCTCAGCTATTGTTGTAATAATCTTTGGATTAAATTGAGGTTCAGAGAAAATACATTTTATTCCCTTATCCTTAATAACATCCTGAATATCAGCTATTTGCTTTGCACCAGGTAAAACATCAGTATTCAATGTTAAAGCTCCTGCAGCTCTTACACCAAATCTTTCTTCAAAGTATTGGTAGGCGTCATGGAAGACAACAAATTTTGCATCAGAATTAATATCTGTACCAACATCGCTAATAAGCTGATCTAAAGCTTTAATTGTTGCTTCAGCATTTGCTTCATATTTCTCTTTATTGGCAGGATCTAAATCACCTAACTCATGAGCTATTTCATGAACCATTTCTTTGGCATTCATTGGATCTAACCAAATGTGAGCATCAAATTCACCATGTGCATGACCGTGGTGGTCGTGTCCACTGTGATCGTCATGGTCATCATGGTCATCATGATCGTCATGGTCATCATGATCATCGTGGTCATCATGATCATCGTGATCATCGTGATCGTCATGGTCACCAAAAATTGATTCTTCTCTAAATTTTAATTTAGCAATTGAATCAAGTTCCATAAATTCAATTACTTCTGCATCTTTTGCAATTGAGTCTAGAGGTTCTTCCATTGATGTTTCAATACTCTCTCCAATCCAAAAAATGACATCTGCTTCCTCAAGCATTTTCGCATGAGAGGGTTTCATTGTAAAACTATGTGGTGATATACTTCCATCAATTATAAGTCCAGGTTCACCTACTCCATCCATAACATTTGAAATCAATGAATGTAGTGGTTTAATTGTGGTAACAACTTTTAGCTCTGCTCTAGCAGATGCAGTTGCAACAAGAATTCCTGAAAACAAAATAATCTTAGAAATATGTAGAAAAAAGTTCGTTTGTTTCATAAAAGTATTCCTATTAGAATTAAGTCTGTTAAATAGTGTAATGTTATAATATTACATTTTAAATTGTAAATAGAAAAATGAGTAAAAATAATTTATTGGTAAGTTTAGACAACGCAGGTATTTATAAGTCACCAAAATGGTTGATAAGAGGTGTATCTCTTGAGGTAAAAAGTCGTCAAATAGTTACCCTGATTGGACCCAATGGTTCTGGAAAAACTACAACAGCTAAAATGGTACTTAATATTCTTGAACCTGATGAAGGTTCATTGAAACGGTATACAAATAAAATAGCATATGTTCCTCAGAAAATTAATATCGATTGGACTTTGCCATTACGTGTTGTAGATTTTATGCGATTAACCAATAATCTCAGCAATAATGAAATTATTGAATCTTTAAATCAAACTGGTGTAGAAAAACTTTTCAAAGAACAAATACACAGTCTATCTGGTGGCGAATTTCAACGTGTCCTTCTAGCGAGAGCTATTTCAAAAAAACCAGAATTACTAGTTTTAGATGAACCTGTCCAAGGAGTTGATTTTAATGGAGAAATTGACCTTTATAATATTATAAAAAATATTTCAGCAAACCTAAATTGTGGAATTTTATTAGTCTCCCATGACTTGCATTTTGTAATGTCTGCAACAGATCATGTAGTTTGTTTAAATGGACATATCTGTTGTTCAGGAAAACCAAGTTCGGTTATAAAAGATAAAGCTTATATAGAATTATTTGGTGAGCATAGATCAAAAACCTTAACATATTATCAGCACGAACATGATCACATACATGATTCTGACGGAAGTATATCAAGTTAATGTTTGATGATTTTTTTACTAGAGCGTTAGTTGCTGGTATCGGTATTGCAATAATTACAGGGCCACTAGGTTGCTTAGTAATTTGGAGGAGATTGTCATATTTTGGTGATACTTTAGCTCACTCCGCCTTATTAGGAGTAACTTTAGCTTATGCCTTTAGTTTAAATATTGCCTTTTCCGTATTTGTAATATCTGCAGTTATTGCTTTACTGCTTCTTAACCTTCAAAAGAGGACTAGATTGGCTGGTGATTCATTACTTGGATTATTAGCTCACTCTACTTTAGCTATTGGCTTGGTTTTAATCGGCTTTTTATCAAGTATTCGTTTTGATATTATGGGATTACTTTTTGGTGATATCTTAGCAGTAACTGTAGAAGACATCGCTCTAGTATGGATTGGTGGTTTTATAATTATAGGAATTTTATATTTTATTTGGAAATCATTATTTTCAGCTACAGTTAATTATGATCTAGCTTTAGCAGAAGGAATGAAACCGAACATATATAATATGATCTTTACCCTACTACTAGCTGGAGTTATTGCATTGTCTATAAAAATGATTGGGACTCTTTTAATTACTGGTCTGCTAATAATACCAGCTGCCACATCAAGAAATATAACTCACAATCCAAAACAAATGGTATTTGTAGCCATATTAATTGGTATTTTATCTGTTACAATTGGCTTATTTACTTCTTTGGAATTGAATACCTCTTCGGGACCATCAATTATTGTTATAGCGATAATATTATTTATCATTTCTCTTATTCCACTAGAGTTGAGAGGTAAGTTGCAAAAATGAAAACAATTTGGTAATTGAGATTTATGGGATTGGCATCGGATAATTTAACTAAGAATCAAAAAACAGTTCTTGGAGTTTTAGAAAACTCTTCTGAACCGATGAAGGCGTACACAATTCTTTATGATATTCAAAAAATGGGAATAAAATCTCCTCTGCAAGTTTACAGGGCACTCGATAAATTGATTGAAATTGGAAAAGTTCACAAAATAGAAAGTAGAAATTCTTACGTTGCTTGTAAACATGAAGGATGTAATGCAAAAACTTCTACATCTTTTTTGATATGTGAAAACTGTGATAGTGTTACTGAGCTAACTGGAAATAATTTATTTTCTTATTTTTCAAAACAAGCAGAAAAAAATAACTTCAATTATAAAAAACATAATTTAGAAATATTTGGTTTGTGCGAAAATTGTAAACTAAAAAACTAATTTATTAAATTATCAATCTTATTCAGACATTTATTTAATCCAAGGTCGTATTTTGTTCGTATAAAATGCTCTTGCACTATTTCAACCCATTTGAATTTTTGTAACGTTTGATGAGATATGTAAAAACAATTTAATGGAAAAGACATATTAAACATTTTTAATATTTCTTGTCTTATTACATCGTTGGTCAACACTGCCAAAGATTCGTGAATATATTTTTCTACAATCTTTTGATCACTTAAAGATGTTTTAGGTAAATTAAATAAACCTCTAAACCTAAAGTATCTATAGATTCTTAAGTAATCTTCTTTTATTCTATCCTCTATTTCACCAATAAAACAAATTTTACTTTCACTTAAATCTGATTGGCCATTGTAATAATCATGGAGTTTATTATTGTTTCCAACATATAAAGCATTGAAAGTAAAATCTCTTCTGGCTGAATCTTTTTTCCAGCTGTTGGTGTAAATTACATTTGTATGTCTTCCCATTTGATTAACATCTTCACGTAAAGTTGTAATTTGTATTTTTCGATTATGAGGATAAGCAATTATAGATCCATATTGAATAGCAAAATCATCATACTCAATATTGTTATCTTTTAGTAATGACAAAACATCTTCAGGCTCCAAAGTTGTCGCTGTATCTATATCTTTGATTTCTCTTTCAAGAAGAGCATCTCGTATACACCCTCCTACTAATCGAATTTCAATATTATTTTCTTTAAAGATAGATATTAAAAACTTAACATGCTCCAGATTCAATAAATTCGTAATTTTATTTATTTCCATTATCTAGCTATTTCTTTAAAACAATTTATATTACAATAACAATGTCGACTTCTTCAAAAGAAAATGCTGCAGAAATATTTGAGGATATAAAGAAAAATTTAACTAGAGGAGTTAAAGATAGAAAACACACCTTTCACACGCCAGTCTTTAGTAATATTGATAGTGAAGGTGGAATTGATTCTAGAGTTGTAGTCTTAAGAAAGTTTGATCCCAATAGCATGACACTAAATTTTCACACAGACTTTAGATCTCCGAAGGTTCCTAATTTAAAAAAAAATAGTAGTTCTCAATTTGTTTTTTATGATCATAAATTAAAAATTCAAATGCGAATCAAAACAACGTCTTTGGTTAATAATCAAAATGATAAAGCTAAAGAAATGTGGGATAAAACAAGATTGTTTAGTAGAAAATGTTACTTAACATTGAAAGATCCAAGCTCAATCACTGAATTTCCAGAAGATGGTATCCCTGAACAC
>CABYXC010000004.1 GCA_902522865.1 uncultured Alphaproteobacteria bacterium
CATTAGAAAATTTCTTCCTCATATATTTTTTTAATATTTTTTTTCCATTTACCATTATATTTATTGATTAATAAATCAGCCGGTGAATGACCATTTGATAGATTTTGTTCTAAATCTTTGAGATAAAATGTTTCGTTATATTTTTCATTTTTTACTAGAATATTTCTTTTCTCTAAACCTGATTTTGAAATTTCAAACAATTTTTGAGCAATATCTAACAAATCACTATTTTTGAATTTTGTTTGTAAACCTTCTAGTGGGGCTAAATTATTTATTAAATTTCTATCATTTTGAGTCCAACCTTCAACAATTTCATTTGTTTTATCTATAGCTTCATCATTGTATAAAATACCAATCCAAAAAGCAGGCTGAGAACATATTAAATCCCATGAACATGCGTCCATAGAACGAATTTCTAGGAATTGCTTTAATCTAACTTGAGGAAATAGAGTTGATAAATGATTTACCCAATCTTCTATAGTAGGTTCAATGTTTAAATCTTTAGAAATATTATTTTTCATAAAATCTCTAAAAGTATAATTGGTCATATTTATATATTTATGATTTTTAATTACAAAATACATTGGTACATCTAGAGCATACTCCGCATATTTTTCAAAATTAAAATCTTTATCAAAAACAAATGGCAATAAACCTGTTCTATCTTTGTCTGTGTTATGCCAAAAATGAGATCTTAAACTCTTATATTTAGAAACTTGTTTTTGATCAAAAGGTGAGTTAGCAAATATTGCAGTTGCTATACCTTCAAGATTTAACATTAATCGATACTTAGCAATCATATCTTCTTCGGAATGATAATCCAAATTTACTTGGTTTGTACATGTGCGTTTCATCATGTGATGTCCCAGAGTACCAACTTTGGGCATATATTTTTTCATTATGGAATATCTTTGTTTTGGCATCCAAGGAAATTCATCAAGAGATAAACTTGGCTCAACGCCTAATCCTAATAATATAAAACCAAATTCTTCACCAATATCTTTTAATTCTTTTAAATGTCTATTAGTTTCAGTACAGGTTTGATGGATATTTTTTAATTGTGCTCCAGATAATTCAATCTGACCACCTGGTTCTAAAGTTATACTTTCACCAAATCTTTCTAGCGCAATTATTGTAGTATTTTTATCATCATACTTTGGTTTCCATCCCTTATTTACAAATTTTAAAAGAATATCTTTTATGCCATTGGGCTCTTCATAAGACAATTGATGTAAACTGTCTTTTTTTAGAACAAATTTCTCGTGTTCTACTCCTATACGTAAATCATTCTTATTTTTGATTCCTTTATAAAAGTAATCTATCAGATCATTTTTTTTAAGCATTGATTTAACCTAAATAGCTCAGATCAAATTAAAAATAAAGTTGCTAATCCAAGAAAAGAAAGAAAGCCAAATACATCTGTTATTGTGGTCAAAATTACTGCAGATGCTAAAGCAGGATCAATTTTAAGTTTATCTAAAACTAGTGGTATTACAATTCCTGAAAAACCAGCAATTAGTAAGTTTAATATCATAGCAAGACCTATTATTAAACCCAACAACAAATTATCAAACCAATAAATAGAAATCAAAGATATTATGATGGCAAATATAATTCCATTTATACCACCAATGATAGTTTCTTTGATTATTATTTTTATGGCATTACTAGTTGTTAGTTCTTTCACAGCAATGGCTCTTACAGCAACAGTTAAAGTTTGAGTACCAGCATTAGCACCCATTGAAGCTACTATTGGCATTAAAATAGCTAAGGCCACTACTTTTTCAATTGCAGTTTCAAACAAACCTATAACTATGGATGCTACTACTGCTGTCATTAAATTTACAATCAACCATGAAATTCTAGATTTTGTTGTAGAAATAATTGACTCATATAAATCTGTATGATCTACACCTCCAAGCTTTAAAATATCTTCTTCTCTTTCTTCTTCTATAACCTCAACAACATCATCAACTGTAATTGATCCAATAATTTTTTTTCGATTATTGATAACAGGAGCACTGACCAATCCGTATTTATTAAATAATAATGCTACATCTTCTTGATCTGTATTTACATCAATTAATCTTAATTCTCTATTAGTTATGGAATTTAATTCTACTTCTCTTTTTGAACCCATTAACCTTCCTAATGGAACAACACCTTTTGCTTCTTGGTTATTATTAATTAAATAAATATCATAGAAATCTTCAGGTAGTTTCACTTTATTATTTCTCAAATAATCAATTGCTTGACCAACATTCCATGATTGATTAAGAGCAACAAATTGTCTTTGCATTAATCTTCCAGCAGAATCTTCAGGATACTTTAATCCTTCTTCAACCAATGTACGTTCTTCTTTATCTAAATTTTCTAAGAATATAGTTTGATCTTTTCCTTCTAAATCTTCTGCTAGATCGACAGCATCATCAGTATCTAAACTTTTAGCATTATTAGCTAATTGTTTTATATCCAAAGTTTCTATTATTTCTTCTCTAACACTATCATTTAAATAAGTTAATATTTCAGGATCAAAATCTCTATCAATTATATTCAAAAGACTTAGTCGTAAAACTGGATCTAAATTTTGAAGAATGTCTGCTATATCAGCATTATGAATATCGTTTAAATAAGATAAAACTTTATCATATTTATAATTTTCTAAATAATCAGATACTAATTCAACAGATTTAGATAAAGAATCCTGATCTTTTTTTATAATAATTTCGTCCATATCAATTGGTGCGGCTGAGAAGACTTGAACTTCCACAGGATAAATCCCACAGCGACCTCAACGCTGCGCGTATACCAATTCCGCCACAGCCGCATATATAGTAGAATTAAATATCAGATAGGATATTAACTATCAATAAAGTAAAATATAAGATGAAACAGATTGAAATTAAAATATCTAATAATGAAATTAATTATGATGAGGCATTAATGCTTATGGAGTCTAGAGTTGAAGACATTAGTAACAATAAATCTAAAGAATTATTATGGTTTCTAAATCATAACCATATTTTTACTCAAGGAACAAGTGCATCAAAAGATGAGGTATTAAACACAACTGTAATTGACATTATAAAATCTAATCGTGGAGGAAAAACAACTTATCATGGCCCTGGTCAAAGAATTGTTTATTTTATGTTAAATTTAAATAATAAAAATAAAGATATTCGAAAATTTATCACTTTAATTGAAAATTCTCTAATCTCTTTTTTAGCTGACTATAATATTGAAGCACAAGCCTTTAAAGATAGAGTTGGTATTTGGGTAACTAAAAGTAATAATATTACATTTGATAAAGAAAAAAAAATTGGTGCAATTGGATTACGAATTAAAAAATGGATTACATACCATGGTTTAAGTTTTAATATTAATCCTGATCTCAAATATTACAATTATATTCACTCATGTGGTTTAAAAGAATATCAAAATACTTCAATGGAAGAGTTAGGTATTAAATTAGACCAATCTGAATTTGATAATAAATTTAAAGACATATTTTTAGAAAAACTAAAAACCATTTAAATAATGTTTTAAATCTTTATTAATTTTTAAGTTATTTTTTTTTATAAAGTTAAGAAAATCATCAGGTAAATTTGAAATAAATTCAAATTTTTTTTCATTTATTGTAAATCTTAATGCAAATGCATGTAACATTAAGTTTTCTTTTTTATATTTAGAATATAAATTATATTTTTTGTCCCCAATTATAGGGCACCGAAGATTTTTAGAAACTATTCTCAGCTGATGAGTTTTACCAGTCTGAGGATTAAATAATATTGAAGAAATACTTTTGTTTTTATTTATTACTTTGTAATTTGTTAAAGTATCTTCTATTTTAAGTTTTTTAGTTTTAATTTCTAGTTTAACTTGAGAAGAATTATTTTTAGGGATACCCTCACATAATGCAATATAGAATTTAGTAATTTCTTTATGTTTGAACAGAAAAGATAGTTTTTTTGCATAGTTAAGATTTTTGGCAATTAAAAGAAGCCCTGATGTCTCTTTGTCAAGTCTATGTACTAATCTGTAATGTAAGTTAATATTTTTTATTATGTGGTCTATCGAAGTTTTTATTTTACTTCCTCCTTGAGTAGCTATTTGTGACCATTTATTTAAAACAATAAAATCATTGTTTTCAAAAATTATTGATCTTTTAAATTCAGATAAAGTTTCTTTAGATATTTTTATATCTTTTTTAAAAATAATCTTATTTTTATAGAGCTTTTCATGGTAATTTAATATTTTAAGTTCGTCATTAAGCTTGATAAGATAATTTGCTTTAGTAATTGAGTTATTTATTAAAATATTTTTTTTTCTAATATTTTTTTGAATAAATCCTTGTGTCAGAGATGTATATTTTTGTTTAAGATATTTATCTAATCTTTGGTTAAAATTATTTTGAATTTTAATATTCTTAATCAAATCAAAACTTGTTTAATAAGGTTCCTAGGTATGCAGATATTATACATATAAAAATAGAAATAAAAATATAACTAAAAGAAGAAGCATATTTTTTTGAATTTATTAAATCAAGCACTTCATAAGAAAATGCAGAAAAAGTTGTAAAAGATCCTAAAAGACCAATAATTAAAAAAAACTTAATAAAATTTTCAGACAAATTATTTCCAAAATCAGATGTTATAAAATATCCTATTAAAAAAGAGCCTATTATATTTACTGAAATAGTTCCATAAATACTAGATACAAATAAAGTTTTACTAATATTAGATAAAAGATATCTTAAAACTGCTCCTAACGCACCACCAGTGGCGACTAAAATTAAGTTAAACAATATGTTTAGGCTGTTGTTTGTTCTTCTACTTCTTCAGTAGATTTTTTTTCAATTACTGGACCACTATCTAGCCCTTTTGCATTTTCATCTCTATCAATAAATTCGATGACTGCCGTTGGAGCGTTATCTCCAAATCTGTTTCCTAACTTTATAATTCGGGTATATCCGCCAGCTCTTGATTTATACCTTTCCGCAAAGACATCAAAAACTTTTTTTGACATTTTTTGATCCTGAAGAATGGATACTGCTTTTCTTCTTGATAATAAATCGCCCTTTTTTCCTAAAGTAACAATTTTTTCAACAAATCTTCTTAGCTCTTTAGCTTTAGCCAAAGTTGTAGTTATTTGCTCATGTTTAATAAGAGCATTAGACATGTTCATAAACATAGCTTTTCTATGAGATGAAGTTTTGTTAAGTTTTTTATTTTTAATGTTATGTTTCATCTCAATTTATTTATTAAATGGATCTTCGTATTTTTTAGCAAGCTCATCGATATTTTCAGGGGGCCAATCTGGTACTGACATGCCAAGATTGAGTTCCATTTGTTGCAGTACTTCTTTTATTTCATTTAGTGATTTTCTGCCAAAATTAGGAGTTCTTAGCATTTCTGACTCAGATTTTTGAACTAAATCACCAATATATATAATATTATCATTTTTAAGACAATTAGCTGATCTTACTGAAAGTTCTAACTCTTCTACTTTTTTAAGAAGATTTGAATTAAAAGTTAGACTTTCAGCATTAGATTGATCTGGTAAAATTTCAGGTTCATCAAAATTTATGAAGGGTTGTAGTTGGTCTTGCAATATCCTGGCTGCTAAAGCAATCGCGTCATCAGGTGTTATAGCTCCATTTGTTTCTACTTCAAAAATTAGTTTGTCAAAATCAGTAACCTGCCCAACTCTGCTATTCTCAACTTTGTAAGTTGCTTTCACAACAGGACTAAACATTGCATCTAACTTAATCTCACCAATAATTTTATTTTCATCCTCTGCTACCTCAGCTGTAACATAGCCCTTACCTGTCTCAATATTTGCTTCAATCTCTACATCAGCATTTGAGTCTAAAGTCATTATTAGTTGATTGGGATTCATTATTTCTGTTTCAGAATCAGTCTCAAAATTTCCCGCTCTTAGCTCTCCAGAACCTGAAGATTTTAAATACATTTTTTTTAATCCTGGTGAATGAACTTTAATGGCAATTGATTTTAAATTTAAAAGAATATCCGTTAAATCTTCTTTAACTCCTGGAATAGTAGAAAATTCATGAACAACTCCTTTAATTTTTACTGAAGTTATTGCAGCGCCTTGAAGTGAAGAAAGTAAAATCCTCCTTATTGAATTCCCTAATGTTAAGCCAAATCCACGCTCTAGTGGTTCTGCTGTAAGTTTTCCAATTTTTCCATTGCTTTCTTCAACATTAACTTCCATTTTTGTAGGCTTAATCAATTCGCTCCAGTTTTTTTGTAACACTTAAATACTCCTTTTTTAAACTCTTCTTCTTTTTCTTGGTCTACAACCATTATGTGGTATTGGGGTAACATCTTTTATAGAGGTAATTACATATCCAATAGATTGCAATGATCTAAGAGCTGACTCTCTACCTGAACCAGGGCCTGAAACTTCAACTTTTAAATTTTTTAATCCATATTCTTTAGCTTTATTGCCTACATCTTCTGCTGCAATTTGAGCAGCATACGGTGTTGATTTCCTAGAACCTTTAAATCCTTTGTGACCAGAAGATGACCATGCTAATGCGTTACCGTTTTCATCAGTTATAGTAATTATTGTATTGTTAAATGATGATACTATGTGAGCAATACCAGATGAAAATTTTTTTTTAACTTTTGATTTTTTTTTATCAACCATTTTAGCCTTTAGTTACTTTTTTCTTTCCAGCTATTGCAACAGCTTTACCTTTTCTTGTTCTAGCGTTTGTATGGGTTCTTTGTCCTCTAACAGGTAGTTTTTTTCTATGCCTTAAGCCTCTGTAACATCCTAAATCATTTAATCTCTTAATATCTAATGAAATTTTTCGTCTTAAATCCCCTTCAACGGAATAATTTTTATCAATTAGATCTCTTATTTTATTAACCTCTTCTTCATTTAATTCGCTCACACGTTTTGCAACATCTATTGAAGCATCTTTACAAATGTCTAAAGCAAACTTTTTTCCAATTCCAAAAATATATGTAAGTGCTATATTTACTTTTTTATTAGTAGGAATGTTAACACCTGATATTCTAGCCATAAAGAAATCCAAAAAAAATGAATGAGGGTGAATACATGATAATTGTATATTTAGTCAAGGAAAGATATACTAAAAATTGGCTGTTTTTCATGATTTTTTTAATATTTGTCTAATTTTTTCAGTTATTTCTTGAATTTGTAAAGATCCATCAATGTCATAAAAAATATTTGAATATTTTTCTTTATACAATTCAGTTACCTTTTGTGTAGAGTTAACGTATTCATTATATCTAGTTTGGATAACTTCAATTTTATCATCATCCCTGCTTTCTTCCGAAGATCTTTTTAATATTCTTGACTTTAAAGTTTCAAAATTAATTTGGATATTGATAATATAATTAATTGAATTTGATGTTTCATAAAGATATTCATTTAGAAATTCAGATTGTTTCAAGGTTCTTGGATACCCATCTAAAATAAATCCATTATTTACTTCTTTATTTAATCTTGAGGCCACAATTGAATTTAAAATATCATCGGACACAAGATTACCTGCTGACATAATAGCTTTCAATTCATTAGCTAGTTTATCTTGATCTAATAATTTTTTTCTTAATATATCTCCTGTTGAAAGATGCGCAACTTTTAAGAGTTCTGAAATAATCTTAGCTTGTGTGCCTTTTCCAGCACCTGGAGGGCCAAAAAAGATTATATTATTCAATTTATCTTCTACCTTTTAATTTAGTTTTTTTAAGTAATCCTTCATATTGATGTTGAAAAAGATGTGATTGTACTTGTGTTATAAAATCAATCATTACCACAACAACAATCAATAATGCAGTACCACCTAAATAGAATGGTATTGACGTTCTTGATAATAAAAATTCTGGCAACAATGCAACAAATGTTAAATAAATTGTTCCTATTGTAGTTAGTCTTATCAACACAAACTCAATATACCTTGAGGTATTTTCTCCTGGTCTTATACCTGGTATAAACCCTCCATATTTTCTTAAATTCTCAGCCTGCTCATCAGGATTAAATACAATCGATGTGTAAAAAAAACCAAAAAAGATTATCATTGCTGCATATAATGCTAAATACAATGGTTGACCTCTTCCTAGATAACTAGAAATCAAAATAAAAATATCACTTGAGGAACCAGCACCAAATCCAGACATAGTATTAGGTAAAAGTAAAATTGAAGAAGCAAAAATAACAGGAATAACACCTGCTGTATTGATTTTTAGAGGTAAATGTGAGCTTTGACCACCATAGATCTTATTGCCTACCTGTCTTTTTGGATATTGTACTGGTAAACGTCTTTGCGCCTTTTCGACAAAAACTATAAAAATTATTAGTAGTAAAATTAATATTAGTATTCCTAAAATAAATGCAATACTCAATTCTCCAGTTCTACCTAGTTGTAATGTACTAACAAATGCACTTGGTAAATTTGCAATTATTCCTGCGGTAATGATTAGAGAAATTCCATTTCCAACACCTCTCGATGAAATCTGTTCACCTAACCACATTAAAAAAACTGTTCCACCTACAAGAGTGATTACAGTTGTTAATCTAAAAAATAAACCTGGTTCAAAAACAATATTTCCATAGGTTGTTTGCATTGACTCTAGGCCTATTGAAACACCATAACCTTGAACTGCAGCGATAATGACAGTTACATATCTTGTAAATTGGAGTAGTTGCCTTCTTCCTTTCGTGCCTTGCTCTTTTAGAGATTTAAGGTATGGAATTGCTGATTGCATAAGAGTCATAATAATAGATGAGGATATGTATGGCATTACCCCAAGTGCAAAAATTCCCATTCTTCCTAATGCTCCACCAGAAAATGTATCGAAAATTCCTAATATGCCTGAAGACTGTTGTTCAAAAAATTGTTGTAAAGCTAGTGGGTTTATTCCTGGTATTGGTAAAAATGTACCCAAACGAAAAACAATAAGTGCTCCCAATGTAAACAAAAGTCTTTGTCTTAACTCTGTCGCTTTTCCTAAAGCTCCAAGATTTAAATTATTTGCTAATCTGTCTGCAGCTGTTGCCATTTATTTCTTAGTTAGTTTAATTTTGCCGCCTAACTTTTCTAGAACCGCAATTGCTTTTTTTGAAGCATAAGAGATCTCCAAATTAGTTGTTTTTTCTAAATCTCCTACATTAAGTAGTTTTAAACCACCTTTAGATCTTTTAAAAATTTTTTTATTAAATAGCTCTTCTTCTTTAATTTCATTAGGATTAAGATTATATTTTTTAATTATACTATTAATCATAGTAAAACTGATATTTTGGATTTTTAGTTTAAATGGATTTTTAAAACCTCTTTTTGGCAATCGACGATATAGAGGCATCTGACCACCTTCAAATCCATTAATTGAAACTCCAGATCGTGATTTTTGTCCTTTAACTCCTCTACCAGCAGTTTTTCCAAGACCAGATCCTGAGCCTCTTCCTCTTCTTTTATTTTTTTTATTTGATGTTTTTACAGATTTTAATTCATTAATTTTCATATTTAATCATTCTTAGTAGTATTAATTTCATTAATTTTTTTTGATCTTTTTGCAGCAATAGATTTAGGAGATTCCGACATTTTAAAAGCATTTAACGTTGCTTTTAACATATTATGTGGATTTGATGTTCCTGTAGATTTTGCAACTACATCTTTGATCCCTAAAGATTCAAAAAGTGCTCTCATAGGTCCTCCTGCAATAATTCCAGTACCAGGAGCTGCAGATCGAAGAATTACTTTACCAGCACCAAAACGACCAATTGTATCGTGATGAATGGTTCTATTTTCTTTTAAATGAACTCTAATCATTTTATTTTTTGCATTTTCAGTAGCTTTTCTAACAGCTTCAGGAACTTCTTTTGCCTTACCAGTACCAATGCCAACTCTACCTTTATTATCTCCGACAATCATAATTGCGGCAAACCCAAATCTTCTTCCACCTTTAACTACCTTAGCAACTCTATTTATTGTTACTAAATGTTCACTTAATTCATTTTTATCATTTTCAAACATATTTCCCTCTAAAAATTAAGTCCCTCTATTCTTGCTGCTTCTGCAAGTATTTTTATTAATCCATGATACTTATATTTCCCTCTGTCAAAAGCAACTTGATCAATTCCTTGTGAAATTATTTTTTTTGCAATATTTTTTCCAATTAGTTCAGCAATTTCTTTTCTAGGAAGTTTTTTCTCTCTAATTGATTTTTCTATTGAAGAAGAACTAGCTAGCGTAATACCTTTTGCATCATCTATAAGTTGAGCATAAATATGATTATTAGATCTGAAGACCGTTAATCTTTTTCTATTAGATACTTTTTTTATTTTATATCTTATTCTGTTTTTTCTATCTTGCATTTTTATTTCTTTTTTCCTTCTTTCCTAAAAATGAACTCATCAATGTATTTAATGCCCTTTCCTTTAAATGGCTCTGGCTTTCTATATGATCTAATTTTAGCCGCTGCTGCGCCTAATTTTTCTTTGTTAATACTTGTAAGTTTAATTAAATTTTGTTTTGGGCATTCAATTTTTACATCTTTTGGAATTTCAAAATTTATATCGTGGCTGTACCCTAATTCTAGTTTTAATTTAGAGCCTGACACACTAGCTCGGTAACCAGTACCATTTAATTCTAATGTTTTAGTAAATCCATTAGTTACTCCATTTATTGTATTTGCCACAATCGCCCTTGTAGTACCCCAATTTGGATCGTTATTTTCTAGATCAACAGGAATAACCTTAACCTCATTATCATTTATATTAACAGTATATTTTGAGTTTACACTTATCTCCATTACTCCCAATTTCCCTTTTGCAGAAAAAATACCATCATTGAACGAGCACTGAACATCACTGGAAATTTTAATTGGATTTTTAGCTATTCTCGACATCTAGAAAACCTCACATAGAATTTCGCCACCAACATTATTTTTTTTTGCTTGTTGATCTGACATAACTCCTTTGGAAGTTGATATAATTGAAATTCCTAATCCACCATATGGTTTACTAAGTTCGCTAATTTTAGAATATTTTCTAATACCAGGCTTTGAAACCCTTTTAATTTTCTTTATTACAGGACTTCCATTAAAATATTTTAAGTCAATTTTTATTGAATTAATTCCTTTTCTTACTTCAATATCTTTAAAATCTCTTATGTAACCCTCATTCTTGAGAACATTTAAAACATTAATATTTAATTTTGACTTAAGACATGAAGTTGAAACTTTATTAGCTTGATGAGCGTTTTTTATTCTTGCAAGCATATCTGAAAGTGAGTCATTGAACGCCATGATTTTCTCCTACCAACTAGACTTTACAACTCCTGGCAAGTCTCCAGTCATTGAAAGTTCTCTAAGTTTAATTCTAGATAAGCCAAATTTTCTATAGTTGCCTCTAGGCCTGCCCGTAATTTCACATCTATTTCTATGCCTAATTGCTGAACCATTTCTTGGTAAATCATTTAATTTATTTTGAAAAGAAATTCTTTCCTCTAGAGACAAATTTTTATTTTTAATTTTCGACTTTAGAGTTTCTCTCTTAGATTTATACTTTTTAATTAATTTTTGTCTAAATAAATTTTTTTGAACTGAGCTTAATTTTGCCATGTTACTCCTTAATTAACCTGATTATCCTTGAAAGGCATATTAAAACTTTTAAGTAATTCTAGCGCCTCTTTATTATTTTTAGCTGAGGTACAAATTGTTATGTCCATACCCCTGACCTTGTCAACTTTATCAAAGTTGATTTCAGGAAAAATAACATGTTCCTTAATCCCCATTGAAAAATTTCCATAACCATCAAAACTTTTAATATTTAATCCTCTAAAATCTCTAATTCTCGGAATTGCTATATTCACTAACCTATCAAGAAACTCATACATAATTTTATTTCGTAAGGTAACTTTTACACCTAAAGGCATACCCTCTCTAATTTTAAAACCAGAAATTGCTTTTCTAGATTTTGTTTTTACAGCCTTTTGTCCCGATATAAGTGTCAGATCTTCAAGTGCTTTATCAATTAATTTAGAATCATCCTTGCCCTCACCAACTCCCATATTTAAAATAATTTTATTAATTTTTGGGACCTCAAACATATTTTTCAAACCTAATTTTGATTTTAAATCAACTTTTAATTTATTATTATACTCTTCTAAAAGTCTGCTCATCTATATTTCCTTACCTGATGATTTATTAATTCGAATTTTTTTGTCATTATTTAACTTGTAACTTATTTTAATTCCTTTTTTTAACTCGGGATCATAGAAAGCAAGGTTTGAGATATGTAGTGGCATATCTTTATCAATAATGCCTCCTGGCTGATTATTATCAGGTTTTTGATTTTTTTTAACTCTATTTATCTCAGAAACTATAGCCTTCATTTGTTTAGGAATTATTTTTACTATTTTGCCTGTTTTGCCTTTATCCTTACCAGCAAGAACAATCACTTCATCGCCTTTTTTTAATTTAATTTTATTAGTCATCAAATAACTTCCGGTGCTAAGCTAATTATTTTCATAAATTTTTTACTTCTCAATTCTCTTGTTACAGGACCGAATATTCTTGTTGCAATTGGTTCTTCTTGTTTATCTAGTAAAACAGCAGCATTTTTATCAAATCTAATGGCTGTCCCATCGGACCTTTTGAAATCTTTTGATGTTCTTACAATAACAGCTTTATAAACGTCTCCTTTTTTTACTTTTGCTCTAGGTAAAGCATCTTTAATAGAGACAACAATAATATCACCAATAGATGCAGATCTTCTTTTCGAGCCACCTAAAACTTTTATACATTGAATTTTTCTAGCTCCAGAATTATCAGCAACGTAAAGTTTGGATTGCATTTGTATCATGAATGGTCCTCATTATTATAAATTACTTTCCATTTTTTCATCTTAGAAATAGGTTTTGATTCAATTATAGAAACATTATCACCAACATTAAATTCATTTTTTTCATCATGAACGTGATATTTTTTTGTCTGTCTAATAATTTTTTTGTAAAGTTTGTGTTTGATTCTTCTTGTTACATCAACAGTAATGGTCTTGTTTGAATTTGAAGATACAACTACACCTGATAATATTCTTTTAGGCATTTTTAGCCTCATTTTCATTTGAAAGCTTTGTTTTAAGTCTAGCTATTTCTTTTTTTGTTTTTTTTATTTGAGAAGTTTTTTCTAATTGTCCTGAGAATTTTTGAAAATTTAGATTAAGTAGATTCTTTTTTAAATTCAGGATTTCATCTTGAAATTTCTTATTTGAAATATTTGTTTTTTTATTCATTATATATTTCTTTCTACAAATTTACATTTAATGGGTAGTTTTGCAGCAGCTAATGTCATTGCTTTTCTTGCATCATTGATATTAACACCATCAACCTCGAACATAATTCTTCCAGGTTTAACTCTGCATGCCCAATATTCTATTGAACCTTTACCTTTTCCCATTCTTACTTCAGCGGGTTTTTTAGATACTGGAACATCAGGGAATATTCTAATCCACATCCTACCTGCTCTTTTCAAATATCTAGTAATTGCTTTTCTTGCAGCTTCAATTTGTCTGGAAGTAACTCTTTCCGGTTCCATAGCCTTCAGACCAAAGCTACCATAATTAAGTGCATAATTACCCTTAGAAGAACCATGAATTCTACCTTTAAATTGTTTTCTAAATTTTGTTTTTTTAGGTGATAACATGTTCATTATCTAACACTCCCTTGATCAATTTGCTTTTTTTCACTAGCATAAGGATCTTTTAAAAGAATTTCTCCTTTATTTATCCAAACCTTAATACCACAAATACCATAAGTAGTTTCAGCTTCTGCTGTAGAATAATCTATGTCACCCCTTAGGGTATGTAAAGGTACGCTTCCTTCATGATATTTCTCAGTACGAGCAATTTCTGCACCTCCTAGTCTTCCACTACAAACAACTTTAACTCCTTTTGCTCCTAATCGCATTGCAGACTGTACTGCTTTTTTCATAGCTCTTCTAAATGATATTCTCTTTTCTAGCTGGGATGCAATATTTTCTGCAACTAATTTTGCCTCTACTTCTGGTTTTCTTACTTCTTTAATATCTAAAAATACTTCAAGATTAGACATTTTTGAAAGATCATTTTTAAGAGTTTCAATATCAGCGCCTTTTTTACCAATAATAATACCTGGCCTTGAACTATAAATAGAAAGTCTTAGTTTTTTTGCTGCTCTCTCTATGTTGATTTTCGAAATACTTGCATTCTTTAATTTTTTTTCAACGTACTCCTTAATTTTTAAATCTTGATGTAATAATTTTGTATATTCTTGTTTTGAAAACCATCTTGATGACCAGGTTTTATTAATTCCAAGTCTAATACCGTAAGGATTTACTTTTTGACCCATTATATTTTTTCCTTTTTAATTTCCGATCTTTCTTCGACAACTATTGTCACTTTGCTAAATGGCTTAATTATTGATGCCGCTCTTCCTTTTGCTCTTGGTCTCCACCTTTTCATTCTTAGACTTTTTCCAACATAAGCTTCTTTTATAAAAAGTTTGTCTATGTCTAATTGTTTATTGT
This sequence comes from uncultured Alphaproteobacteria bacterium, assembly GCA_902522865.1. Taxonomy (GTDB): domain Bacteria; phylum Pseudomonadota; class Alphaproteobacteria; order HIMB59; genus CACPNW01. The sequence continues at coordinate 14,559 of CABYXC010000004.1, forward strand.
TTTCTGCGTTTGCAATTGCTGCATTTAGTACTTTTAGGATAGTTCGTGATATTCTTTTGGATGAGAATTGTAATTGGCTAACAGCTGAGCTGACCTTCATATTTACTATACTATTTACTAATAAAGATAGTTTAGTAGGACTAATTCTAATCATGTTGTCTTTTGCAATTGCTATTAGATTTTGATTCATTTTTGCTCTGCCTTTTTATCTGCTGCTGTGTGACCTTTAAATGATCTTGTTGGAGAGAACTCACCAAGCTTATGTCCTACCATTTGCTCGTTTACAGTTACTGGAACAAATTTCTGACCGTTATAAACTCCAAATGTTAAACCTACAAACTGGGGTAATATGGTCGATCTTCTAGACCATGTTTTAATTACTTCCTTTCTACCCGATTGAGATAGTTTTTCAGCTTTTTTCATAAGAGTAATATCAACGAAAGGTCCTTTCCAAACAGATCTAGTCATTATTTTTTCTTCCTTCTAATTATAAAAACATTAGTTTTTTTATTATTTCTAGTTTTTTTACCCTTAGTAGAAACCCCCCAAGGAGTAACAGGATCTCTTCCACCCGATGTTCTACCTTCTCCACCACCATGAGGATGATCAACTGGATTCATTACAACTCCTCTAACTTTAGGTCTAAAACCTAGATATCTTTTTCTACCTGCCTTACCTAATTTAATATTTTTTTGATCAGAATTAGAAACTTCTCCAATTGTTGCTCTACAATTCTTGTTAATATGTCTAATTTCTCCTGATATTAATTTGATCTGAACATACGGTTGTTCTTTTGAAACAATTTGTGCTGAAGATCCTGCCGATCTAATAAGTTGTCCTCCAGCGCCCGGCTTAAGTTCAATATTATGAATATTAGTACCCACTGGTATGTTAATTAGAGGTAGGCAGTTTCCATTTTTTATTGAAACATTTTCTCCTGAAATTACTTTTTCTCCAATTTTTATATTTTTTGGCGAAATTATATAACTATGTTCTCCATCTTCATATTTTACCAGTGAAATAAATGCTGATCTATTAGGATCATATTCATTTCTAATAATTTCTGCTAACATATCAGTTTTTGATCTTTTAAAGTCTATTATTCTATATTTTCTTTTAACCCCTCCACCCATTCTTCTTGATGTAATTTTTCCTTGATTGTTTCGCCCACCAGTGGATTTAAGCTTTCTAGTAAGTTGTTTGTGAGGTTTTTCATTTGATAGTTCTTTTTTTGATACTAAAACAGTGCCTCTAAGTCCTGGTGTAGTAGGTTTAAATTTAATTAACATTATTTAATCTCCAATGAAGAATCTATTGTATTACCTTCATCTAAAGTGACTATGGCTTTTTTTATATCTTTTCTAAAACCATACTGTCCCTTAAATGTTTTACCCTTACCACGAAGTATTGAAGTATTTACTTTGTTTACCTTTACTTTGAAAATCAACTCAATTGCTTTTTTAATTTCAGTAGAATTGGAGTCTTTAGCTACTTCAAACGAATATTGATTGAATTGTTGTAGGTTAGTCGATTTCTCCGTTGTTATCGGTTTTTTGATAATATCATAAGCTTTTTCAGCAGAAATATTTTTAAATTTCATGAAAGCCTCTTTGTTATTTCATTTATTGATTTTTGTTCAATAAATATTTTATCAAAAGTTAAAAGATCTTTAACATTAATACCTTTTTGATTAAGAATAGAAACTCTTGGAATGTTTGATGAAGCCAATTTAAAATTTTTATCTATTCCACTTTCAGAATGAATAAACAAGGCAGACTTATAATCAAATTTTTTTAAATCTGAGTAGAGGTCTTTTGTTTTAAAACTTTTAATTTCAAAAGAATCAATAATTACAACTTTATCATCTAACACCTTGGTTGAAATTGCTGATTTTAAAGCCAGCTTTTTTTCTTTTTTATTTAAGTTAAATGAATGATCTCTATTTACAGGGCCCATAGACACAGCTCCTCCTCTAAAGTTAGGAGGTTTGTTACTTCCCTGCCTTGCATTACCAGTTCCTTTTTGTGAAAATGGTTTTTTACTTCTTCCACTTACTTCAGATCTAGTTTTGGTTTTATGAGATCCTTGTCTTGATTTAGCATTTTGATATCTAATATATTGATGAATTAGATCTGGTAGAGTTTTTAATCCAAATATACTTGCGTCTAAATCAATATCTCCTACAGTTTTATTTTGAAAATTTAAGACTGATTTCTTCATTTAAGACCTTTTTACTGAATCTTTAAGATAAACAATTGAATTTTTTTTACCCGGGATTGAGCCTTTAACAACTAATATGTTATTAATATTATCTATATCTATAATTTTTAAATTTTGCTTTGTAACTTTAGTGTTACCCATTCTACCAGCCATTTTTTTTCCTTTAAATACCCTACCAGGGTCTTGGTTTTGACCAGTTGATCCATGAGATCGATGAGAAATTGAAACACCATGAGAAGCACGAAGTCCGCCAAAATTATGTCTTTTCATTACACCTGCAAAGCCTTTTCCAGTTGAATTACTACTTGCGTCAATAAATTGATTAACCTTAAAATGATCTACATTAATTATTGTACCAACTTCTAAGAAGTTATCATTGTCAACTCTGAACTCCTTTATTACTTTTTTTGGATTAATTTTAATTGAAGAAAAAATTTTTCTCTGAGGCTTATTAATATGTGAGATGTCCTTTCCTGTATCAATTGAAACTAACTGCAGAGCGTTATAACCATGTTTATCTTGAGTTTTTACGTTTGCAACAATGCACTCATCAACTTTTAAAATAGTTACATTGGCGTTAGTACCGTCATCAAGGTAATAAGAAGTGTTTCCCATTTTTGTAGCAATTAAACCTGATCTTAACATTTTAAATTTTTATATCCACTTCTACACCAGCAGATAAATCTAACTTCATTAACGCATCAACAGTTTGAGGTGTTGGATCAATTATATCTAGAAGTCTGTTGTGAGTTCGAATTTCTAGTTGATCTCTGCTTTTTTTATCTATGTGAGGTGATTTATTTACAGTAAATCTTTCAAATCTAGTTGGGAGAGGTATAGGCCCCTTTACTTTAGCACCAGTTCTTTTAGCTGTGTTAATAATATCTTGAGTACTAGTATCTAAAAGTGAGTTGTCAAAACCTCTAAGTCTAATTCTAATATTCTGATTTTCCATTATGCTAATTTTGCCTTTACTTCTTCTGCAACATTTGAAGGCACTTCTTCATAATGATCAAATTGCATTGTATAGTTTGCTCTACCTTGAGATAAAGATCTTAAATTATTTACATATCCAAACATATTTGCCAATGGCACCATAGCATCCACAACATTTGCGTTACCTCTTGTAGACATTTCTTGTACTTGACCACGTCTACTATTTAGATCACCAATAACATCACCCATATATTCTTCTGGAGTAACTACTTCTACTTTCATCATTGGCTCAAGTAAAACCGGTCTAGCTTTGGCAATACCTTCTCTAAAAGCAGCACGAGCAGCTATCTCGAACGCTAATACACTTGAATCAACATCGTGATAAGCACCATCATACAAAGTTGCCTTAAAATCTATACAAGGAAAACCTGCTATTACACCAGTTTGTTGTTGTGCAATAAGACCCTTTTCAACACCAGGAATGTGTTCTGTAGGAATGTTTCCGCCTTTAATTTGATTTATAAACTCATATCCACTTCCTGGTTCTCCAGGTTCAAATTTAATTTTTACTCTAGCAAACTGACCGGCACCGCCAGATTGTTTTTTATGAGTATAATCAACATCATAGACATTAGAAATTGTTTCTCTGTAAGCAACTTGTGGGGCTCCAACATTTGCTTCAACTTTAAATTCTCTTTTCATTCTATCAACAAGAATTTCCAAGTGTAGCTCACCCATGCCTTTGATAATAGTTTGTCCACTTTCATGATCAGTTGTTACTCTAAAGCTAGGGTCTTCTTGAGCGAGTCTTCCTAATGCCTGTCCCATTTTTTCATGATCAACCTTAGTTTTTGGCTCAACAGCAACTTCAATAACAGGATCTGGAAAATCCATTTTTTCTAATACTATAGGCTTGTCAGAGGCACATAAAGTTTCTCCAGTAGTAACATCTTTCAATCCAACAAGAGCAACTATATCTCCAGCATTTGCTGTTTTAATTTCTTCTCTATTATTTGCATGCATAAGTAGCATTCTTCCGATATTTTCTTTTTTGCCAGAATTTGAATTTAGAACTGAATCTTTTGTATTAATTGAACCAGAATATATTCTAGCAAAAGTTAAACTTCCTACAAATGGATCAGTCATAATTTTAAATGCTAAAGCGCTAAATGGTTCATTATCTTCACATTTTCTGGTTAATTCTTTTGTGTCATCAGAGACATCTACTCCTTTGACACTTGCTACATCTGTAGGAGAAGGCATATAATCAATGACTGCATCTAAAAGAGGTTGAACACCTTTGTTTTTAAAGGCAGATCCAGTTAAAACGGGAACAAATGATCCTTTTAAGGTACCCTTCCTAATACATAATTTTAACTCTTCAGTAGTTGGCTCACTTCCTTCCAAATATTTTTCCATAATTGAGTCGTCTTCTTCAACTGCTTTTTCTATTAATTTTAATCTATATTCAGAGGCCTGTTCATTTAAGTCTTCTGGAATATCTACTATATCAAATTTGGCTCCAAGACTTTCATCTTGCCAAACAATTGCTTTATTAGAAACTAAGTCAACAACTCCTTTTAGATTGCTTTCAATTCCTATTGGTAATTGTGTAACAAGTGGATATGATCCTAAGCGTTCAGATATCATGTCAACACACATGAAAAAGTTTGCACCAGTTCTATCTAGTTTATTTACAAAACACATACGAGGTACTTTATATTTGTCAGCCTGTCTCCAGACAGTTTCAGATTGTGGCTCAACTCCAGCTACACCATCGAAAACAGCTACAGCTCCATCTAAAACTTTAAGAGATCTCTCAACCTCAATTGTAAAGTCAACATGACCAGGAGTATCTATTATGTTTATTCTATGATCCTTCCAAAAACAAGTTGTAGCAGCTGATGTAATTGTAATACCTCTCTCTTGTTCCTGTTCCATCCAGTCCATTGTTGCCGCACCATCATGAACTTCTCCAATTTTATGAGACTTGCCTGTATAATATAAGATTCTTTCAGTTGTTGTGGTTTTTCCTGCATCAATATGAGCCATTATGCCTATATTTCTGTATTTTGATAATGGATGGGATCTAGACATATAGCTTACCATCTAAAATGAGAAAAAGCTCTATTGGCGTCAGCCATTTTGTGAGTTTCTTCTCTCTTTTTAACTGCATTACCCTTATTATTGAATGCATCTATTATTTCGTTTGCAACTCTCTCTCTCATAGTTTTTTCATTTCTTTTAATTGCAGAATCTACAATCCATTTCATCGCAAGTGTTTGGGCTCTTTTAGGCCTAACTTCCATAGGAACCTGATATGTAGCACCACCAACTCTTCGAGATCTAACCTCTAAAGAAGGTTTAACATTGTTTAACGCTTCATGAAAAAAATCAATTGGTGTCTTTTCTGTTTTTTTTGATACCAAATCGAAAGCACCATAAACTATTTTTTCTGAAGTTGACTTCTTTCCATCAAGCATTATTCTATTCATGAATTTTGCAAGAACTAAATCTTTATATTTATGATCAGGTAAAATAGTTCTTTTTTCTGCTGCTCTTCTTCGTGACATAATTATTTAGGACGTTTTGCACCGTAAAGAGATCTTCTTTGTTTCCTAGATGTGACTCCTTGCGTATCTAAGGTACCTCTAAGGATATGATATCTAACACCTGGAAGATCTTTGACTCGACCGCCTCTAATAAGGACAACAGAATGTTCTTGTAGGTTGTGACCTTCACCAGGAATATATGCAGAAACTTCCTGTCCATTAGTTAGCTTTACTCTAGCAACTTTTCTTAGTGCTGAATTAGGTTTTTTTGGAGTAGTTGTATAAACTCTAGTGCACACTCCTCTCTTTTGAGGACTTTTATCCAATGCAGGAACTTTGTTCCTTTTTTTTACACTAGTTCTACCTTTTCTAACAAGTTGGTTTATAGTTGGCATTTAATCCTCTAGTTAAGTGTTTGGATCTTAATCCACGACCTTTAACAAATCGTAGGGGTCTTTATAAATTGATGAGCATAAAGTCAAGCAGATATAATAAAAAATATGCTAATTTTCTATATTTTCTGGCTGATTTTTAATATTTATTTCCTTATCTCTCTCAAAGGCAATATTTTCATAATCTGTAGTCATCTTTCCAGTACCAGCTGGTATAAGTCTACCTACGATGACATTTTCTTTAAGCCCATTTAGATTATCAATTTTACCTAAAGTTGCAGCATCTGTTAATACTTTAGTCGTCTCTTGAAATGAGGCTGCTGAAATAAACGAACTAGTTTGCAAACTAGCTTTTGTTATACCAAGGAGAATAGGCTCAAATACAACTTCTTTTTTACCCTCATTAGTTAAGAGTTTGTTAAGTTTGATTATATCTTTTCTTTGTAACTGTTCTCCAGCAATTAAATTTGACTCACCCGGATCTTTAATAAGTACTTTTTGTAACATTTGTCTAGCAATAGTTTCGATATGCTTATCATTAATATAAACACCTTGAAGTTTATAAACAGATTGAACTTCTCTAACAAGATATCTAGCTAACTCTTCAACCCCTAAAATTCGAAGAATATCATGAGGAACAGGTGTACCTTCTACTAGAATATCCCCTTTTTTTACAAAATCACCTTCTTGAACATTCAAATACTTAGATCTTGGTATTAGTAATTCAAAACTATCTTTTTCATCTAAAGAAGTAATAATAACTCTTCTTTTATTTTTATAATCTTTTCCAAAAGATATTTTTCCATCGATCTCACACATTATAGCTGGGTCTTTTGGTTTTCTTGCTTCAAATAATTCAGCAACTCTGGGCAATCCACCGGTGATGTCTTTTGTCTTTGAAGATTCTTTAGGAATTCTAGCTATTACTTGACCTGCTGTAACCTGTTGTCCATCTTCAACGCTTAAAATTGAATCAATAGACATAGGATAATTTGAATAGTTTGTTTCTTCAATTTTTTTATCTGAAATCTCATCAACAATATTAATTGCAGGTTTAAAATTTTTGCTTTTTTGATTTTGACTCCAATCAATAACAATTTTACTAGATATTCCAGTAGTATCATCAATTGACTCTCTAAAAGATATACCTTGTTTTAAATCAGCATATTTAACAAAACCATTTCTTTCTGCAATTATAGGCAAAGTATATGGATCCCATTCAGCTAGATTTTGATTATTTTTTATTTTGTCACCATCATTAACAAATAGTTTTGAACCAAAAGGGATATTAGATGAGTACTTATCAGTATTATCATCAATAATTCTTATTTTTGCATTTCTGCTTAAAACAATTTTATTTTTAAATTTATCCTCAATAATTTTTATATTATCAAGTTTTGCAATTCCAGATACTGGTGCAACTGCATTTGACTGCTCAACTGATGAACTAGCTGCACCACCAATATGAAAAGTTCTCATTGTAAGTTGTGTACCAGGTTCACCAATAGATTGGGCAGCAATAATACCAACAGCCTCACCAATGTTAACCGGAGTACCTCTTGCAAGATCTCTTCCATAACACTTAGAGCATATCCCATCTTCAGTTTCACATGTTAAAACAGATCTGATTTTTAGTGATCTTAATCCAATTTTAGAGATGGAATCTAAATGTTTTTCAGAAATTATTTCACCTGCACTTACAAGGATTTTATTATTTTCATCTAATATATCTTCAGTTGGTGTTCTTCCTAATATTCTTTCAGTAAGAGAAGAGGTGATATTGCCTGACTCAACAATTTCTTCAACAACAACTCCATTTTTAGTATTACAATCCTCTTCTCTTATCACTGCATCTTGAGCAACATCTACTAATCTTCTTGTTAAGTATCCACTACTAGCTGTTTTTAAAGCTGTATCTGCAAGTCCTTTACGAGCACCATGTGTAGAAGTAAAATATTCAAGAACAGATAAACCCTCCTTAAAATTTGACTTTATAGGGTTTTCTATAATTTCTCCAGAAGGTTTGGCCATAAGACCTCTCATGCCAGATAACTGTTTTAGTTGTGCAGCTGATCCTCTAGCTCCAGAATGAGCCATCATATATACTGAATTAATTGGTTGGTCATTTGATGGACTTGATATAACCTCTAACATTTCATCAGCTACTTTATTTGTACATTCAGACCAAGCATCAACAACTTTATTATATTTTTCTCCTTGAGTTATTAATCCATCTTGGTATTGGTTTTCATATTCTTGAACTTTTGATTGGGTTTCATTTAAAAGCTTATCTTTTTCGGCAGGAATAATAAGATCATCCTTACCAAATGAAATACCTGCAATAGCTGCGTATTTAAATCCTATCTGCATAATATGGTCTGCAAATAAAACAGTCTCTTTTTGACCACAGAACCTATATACAGCATCTATAATGTTGCTAACTTCTTTTTTTGTTAAAACTTTATTAATCATTTCAAAATTAATATTTTTATTTCTTGGTAAAATATTACCTAAAATCATTCTCCCAGGTGTTGTTTCAACCTTAATATTTTGACCTTCATAATTTTGAACTCTGGCTTTTATTTTAGAGTGAAGACTTACATCTCCATTTTCTAGAGCTTTTTCAATTTCATTCAAATCTACAAATAACCTTCCTTCTCCAATTTGTTTTTCTCTTATTATAGATAAATAATAAATACCTAATACAATATCTTGTGAAGGAACTATAATAGGCTTTCCACTTGATGGTGATAATATATTATTTGTACTCATCATAAGCACTCTAGCTTCAAGTTGAGCTTCAAGACTAAGAGGCACATGTACAGCCATTTGATCCCCATCAAAATCAGCATTGAAAGCTGTACATACTAGTGGATGTAGTTGAATAGATTTACCCTCAATTAAGATTGGTTCAAAAGCTTGAATGCCTAGTCTGTGCAATGTTGGAGCTCTATTTAGAAGTATTGGATGTTCTCTAATTACCTCTTCTAAAATATCCCAAACTCTTGGATCTTCTTTTTCAACAAGTTTTTTAGCTGCTTTAATTGTGTTTGCCCAACCATAAATATCTAGTTTATGAAATATAAATGGCTTGAAGAGTTCAAGTGCCATTTTTTTTGGAATACCACATTGATGTAATTTTAGAGTTGGACCAACAACAATTACAGATCTGCCTGAATAATCTACCCTTTTTCCAAGTAGATTTTGTCTAAATCTACCTTGTTTACCTTTAAGCATATCGGATAAAGATTTTAATGGTCTTTTGTTTGTTGATGTAATTACTCTTCCTCTTCTTCCGTTATCAAATAATGCATCCACGGACTCTTGAAGCATTCTTTTTTCATTTCTAATAATTATATCAGGTGCTCTTAAATCTATAAGTCTTTTTAACCTATTATTTCTATTTATTACTCTTCTGTAAAGGTCATTTAAATCACTTGTTGCAAACCTACCACCGTCAAGAGGTACTAAAGGTCTTAACTCAGGAGGTATTACAGGCAAGACTCTCATTATCATCCATTCTGGTTTATTTTTTGATAAAATAAATGATTCTATAAGTTTTAAACGTTTTGTGATTTTTGTTTTTTTAAGCTCAGATTTGGTTTCAGTAAGATCGATTTTTAATTGATTATAATCAGTTTCTAGATCAATACTAAGTAACATTTGCTCAATTGCTTCTGCTCCAATTGATGCACTAAATGAGTCTTCGCCATATTCATCTTGATAATCAATATATTGTTCTTCAGATATTATATCCCCTTTTTTTAAATCTGTTAAACCTGGTTCAACGACTATAAATTGCTCAAAATACAAAACTTTCTCAAGATTTTTGATAGTCATATCCAACAGAGTAGCTATTCTACTTGGTAAAGATTTCATGAACCATATATGAGAAACTGGGGCTGCCAATTCAATATGACCCATCCTATCTCTTCTAACTTTAGATAATGTAACTTCTACTCCACATTTTTCACAAATTATCCCTCTAAATTTCATTCTCTTGTATTTACCACATAGGCATTCGTAATCTTTAACCGGCCCAAATATTCTCGAACAGAACAATCCGTCTTTTTCAGGTTTAAATGTTCTATAATTTATTGTTTCTGGCTTTTTAATTTCACCAAAAGACCATGACCTAATATCGTCAGGGCTAGCAATTGAAATTTTTAAACTGTTGAAATTCTGAACACCTAAATTCTGATTAAAAATATTTGTAAGTTCTTTATTCATTTTTGCCTATTAAATTGGTTAAGTTGTTTTCTTTTAGATTTTCTTTAAAATCTAGATTTAATCCGAGTGATCTTAATTCTTTGACCATTACATTAAATGATTCCGGTGTACCAGATTCGAAATTGTTATCTCCTTTTACAATTGATTCATATACTTTTGTTCTACCTGCTACATCATCTGACTTAATTGTCAAAATTTCTTGAAGTGTATATGCAGCTCCATAAGCTTCTAAAGCCCAGACTTCCATTTCTCCAAATCTTTGACCTCCAAATTGAGCTTTACCTCCTAATGGTTGTTGAGTTACTAAACTATAAGGGCCTATAGATCTTGCATGAATTTTTTCATCAACTAAATGATGAAGTTTTAGCATGTACATATAACCTACTGTAACTGGTCTTTCAAATTTTTGCCCAGTAATTCCATCGTACAGAACTTCTTGACCAGTATGTGATACTCCAGATTGCGAGAGCAGATTTGTGATATCTTTGTCCTTTGCTCCATCAAAGACTGGCGTTGCAAATGGGATACCATCTTTTAAATTATCACCTAATTCAAGTATCTCATCATCATTCATATTTTTTATAATTTTTTTATGATTATCAAAATTATAAATTTCTAAAAGCTTATTTCTTAGATCAGTAGTCTGTCCCTCTGTTTGAATTTTTTTTATCATTTCATTAACTTGTCTACCTAATGATGCTGATGCCCATCCTAGATGAGTTTCTAAAATTTGACCAATATTCATTCTGCTTGGTACACCTAAAGGATTTAAGACAATATCTACTGGTGTACCATCTTCTAAATAAGGCATATCTTCAACGGGACAAATTTTTGATATAACACCTTTATTGCCATGTCTACCTGCCATCTTATCCCCGGGCTGAAGTTTTCTTTTTACAGAAATAAAAACTTTGATAAGTTTTAAAACACCAGGCAATAATTCATCTCCACTTTGAATTTTATCAATTTTATTTTCAAATTTTTGATTTATGTTTCCTAGTTGATTTTCATAATTTTTAACAAGGACCTCAATTTGATTACTTTTTTTGTCATCAGATATGTTTATTTTAAGTAAATCCATTAAAGATAAATTTTCGATTTGCTCATATTTTATGGTAGAATTTTTAACTAATGTATCGATACCAGAGATAAAAGTTTGGTTATTAAGTAATTCACGAAGATGATTTCCAAAGCTTTTCTCTAAAATTTTTAATTCATCATCTCTATCACGAGCTACTACTTCTATTTGATGATTCTCAATACTAATCGCTCTCTCATCTTTTTCAATTCCTCTTCTAGAAAATACTCTTATTTCAACAATAGTGCCTTTAACACCTGGAGGCACTCTTAAGCTTGTATCTTTAACATCTGCTGCTTTTTCTCCGAATATAGCTCTCAATAATTTTTCTTCTGGAGTCATTGGCGATTCACCCTTTGGAGTTACTTTTCCAACTAATATGTCTCCTGAACTCACCTCAGCACCTACATATACTATTCCAGTTTCATCTAGATTTACTAACATCTCTTCACTAGCATTAGGTATATCTCTTGTTATTTCTTCAGGACCAAGCTTAGTATCCCTAGACATCACTTCAAATTCTTCAACATGTATAGAAGTGAACACATCATCTTGTACAACTTTTTCAGAAATTAGAATAGAGTCCTCAAAATTATATCCATTCCATGGCATGAATGCCGCTAGCACATTTCTTCCAAGTGCAAGTTCACCTAAATCTGTTGCGGGACCATCAGCAATAACTTGATTTTTTAGAACTTTATCACCTACGTTTACGAGAGGACGTTGCGTAATACATGTATTTTGATTTGATCTTTGAAATTTAGCAAGATTGTATATATCAATTTTATTTAGTGATTTATCATTTTTATCTGTTATTCTAATAACAATTCTGTTTGCATCTAGTTGATCAACCACTCCTTCTCTTTTGGCAACAATTGTTGATCCACTATCATTTGCCACAGTATATTCCATACCTGTTCCAACTAAAGGTGCCTTTGGTTTAATTAAAGGTACAGCTTGTCTCATCATATTTGAACCCATTAATGCTCTATTTGCATCATCATTTTCTAAAAAAGGAATTAGAGAAGAAGCCACAGAAACTAATTGTTGTGGTGATACATCCATTAAATCTATTGCATCAATATCAGCATTAATAAATTCTCCATTTTTTCTACAACTGACTATTTGATTTTCAAACTTACCTTTTGAGTCTATTTCGGCGTTTGCCTGAGCTATTACAAAATCTTCCTCATCAATAGCGCTTAAATAAATTACCTTATCTGTAACTTTACCTGAGTTTACAGTTCTATAAGGTGTTTCTATAAATCCATATTTATTTATTCTAGAGTAGGATGCTAAACTATTAATTAGACCAATATTTGCACCTTCTGGAGTTTCTATTGGGCAAATTCTTCCATAATGTGTTTGGTGAACATCTCGAACTTCAAAACCGGCTCTTTCTCTGTTTAAGCCTCCTGGACCTAAAGCTGAAACTCTTCTTTTGTGTGTTATTTCACTTAGAGGATTTGTTTGATCCATAAACTGGCTTAATTGACTGAGTCCAAAAAACTCTTTTATAGAAGCAACTACTGGTTTAGCATTAACTATATCCTGAGGCATAATGTTATCAACCTCGAGTGAACTGAGTCTTTCTTTTATAGCTCGATCCATTTTTAATAAACCAATTCGATATTGATTCTCCAAAAGCTCGCCCACTGATCTAACTCTTCTATTAGCTAAATGATCAATGTCATCAATTTCACCTTTACCATCAATAAGATTGTGCATATGTTTAACAACGTCAATAATATCACTTTTATCTAATACTCTCTGTTCTATTGAAGTTGATTTCTTAAACTTTGCACTTATTTTTAGACGTCCCACAGAAGATAGATCATATCTATCAGCATTAAAAAATAAGTTGTTGAATAAGTTTTCAGCTGTTTCAATTGTTGGTGGCTCACCAGGTCTTAATATTTTAAATATTTCAAAAAGAGCCTCCTCTCTTGATCTTGCCTTATCTAATTGAAGGGTATTTCTTATATATGAGCCAATTTCAATATTATCAGCTTTTAGTATATTCAATTTATTTACTTTACTTGAATTTATAAATTCTAAAAATGGCTCATCGATTTCATAACCTGCTTCATAATAAATCTTTCCAGTTTTTTCATCAATTATGTCGGACGCTAAGAATAAACCTAGTATCGAGTCCTCATTAATAGTTAAACTAGATAAATTTTTCTTTTTTAAATCATTTATAATTTTTTGATTAATTTTTGTTCCTTTGGTAATTAAAGTTTTTCCATTTTTGCTATCAAGAATATCGAAATTTAGAATTTTTGATTTGAAAAAAGATAAATCTTCTTTGAATGTCCAACCATAATCATTTCTTTTATATAGAATATTATCATAAAAAATTGATAATATTTCTTCATTTGTCATACCTAGAATTCTTCTTGGATCTGGATCTATTTTATTTATTTCACAGTCTTTTATATAATCTTCAGATAAAGTACTTAAAAGACATTTAAATAAAGTTGTAACTGGAAATTTTCTTTTTCTATCTATTCTTGCATGTATATTATTTTTAGCATCATGTTCAAAATCTAACCATGAACCTCTATAAGGAATTATTCTTGCATTAAATAAGTATTTTCCACTAGTATGTGTCTTACCATAGTCATGATCAAAAAAAACTCCAGGTGATCTGTGCATTTGGCTTACTACAACTCTCTCTGTTCCATTAACAACAAATGTTGCATTCTTCGTCATTAAAGGGATATCACCCATATACACTTCCTGCTCTTTGATATCTCGAACAGATTTTGTCCCAGCTATTTCATCAATATCCCAAATAATTAGTCTAAAGTTAACTAGAAGTGGTGTGCCATACGTCATGCCTCTTTGTGAGCATTCCTCAACATCATATTTTGGGATACCTAAATTATAACTAACGTAATCAACGGTCGCTCTTTCTGTATAATCATGAATTGGAAATACGGATTTAAAAATTGAGTGAAGACCAATATTTTCTCTTTTTTCGGGATCAGTTCTAAGTTGCAAAAAACTATCAAATGATCTTTTTTGAACCTCAACTAAATTTGGCAGAGAAGTTACTAGTGGAATCTTACCAAAAGATTTTCTAATTTTTTTTAAATTAATATGATCTAAACTCACTTTTTCTCCTTCTTTAATTTAAATTAAAAGGCCTTTAAAAAAGGCCTTAAAATTATTTTAGTGTAACTTTGGCACCAGCTGCTTCTAATGCTTTTTTCATTTCTTCAGCTTCTTCTTTTTTAACCCCTTGTTTTAGTGGTTTAGGTGCACCTTCAACAAGATCTTTTGCTTCTTTTAGCCCAAGACCGGTAATGGTTCTTACCTCTTTAATAACAGCAATTTTATTGGATCCAGATTCAGATAGTTCAATATCAAATTCTGTTTTCTCTTCCGCAGCAGCTTCTCCACCACCTGCAGCTGGAGCTGCAGCAACTGCAACTGGTGCAGCAGCAGATACCCCCCATTTTTCTTCAAGCAATTTACTTAATTCAGCTGCCTCAAGAACTGTTAGGGAAGAAAGATCTTCTACAATTTTATTCAAATCAGCCATTTATTTCTCCTTATTTACCTAGTTCGACTCTTGTTTATTGCTACTGTTAGAACTAATTAATCTTGCAATTTGTGCTCCAGGTTCAGCTGTAATTGAAGCTATCTTTTGAGCAGGAGCTGAAATTAATCCTATTATTTTTCCTCTTAACTCATCTAAAGAAGGTAATTTTGCAAGAAAATCAATTTTTTCTTTATCAATTTTCTCTCCATTATAACCCCCACCAATAATTTTAAAGTTTTCAAATTTTTTCTCAAAACTAACTGCTACTTTTGCTGGTGCTACTGCATCATCAGAATAAGCAATCGCTGTTGGACCTTTGAAAAGCTCAGAAATATCTTTAAATTGAGTTTCAGATATAGCAAGTTTAGTGAGTCTGTTCTTAGTTACTTTAAATTTTGCTCCATTATCTCTCATTTCTTTTCTAAGTTGCTCTGTTTCATTAACTGTTAGCCCAGAATATTCAGCCACAATTACAGAAGTAGCATTTGAAAAGTCTTCTTTGAGATTACTTACAAAATCTTTTTTTTCAGAACGTTTCACGTCAACCTCGGTTTTAATCGGATCTAAAAGATCCAATATTAGCTAAAATTAGTTTGCCCACCAAACTAACTTAAAGCCTGTCAAGAAGCAAATCAATGACTCGCTTCAGTCTATGCAGGAAATTAAGCTTAAAGCTCCTGCAGTCTTTGACAGGTGATGATCAAAGATCATCTTTTGGATTAATTATCTCAAGCTAGCTTGGTTAATATTTAATCCAACTCCCATAGTTGAAGCTATGGTAACCTTTTTTATAAAAGAACCCTTAACGGCATCAGGTTTACTTTTACTAACTGAAGAATAAAATGTTTTAATATTTTCTAACAAATCTTCTTCGCTAAAATCTAGTTTGCCAACACCAGCATGAACGATACCAGATTTATCATTTTTAAATTTGACTTGACCTGACTTAGCATCTTTTACTGATTGAGAAATTTCATTTGTTACAGTACCAAGCTTAGGATTTGGCATTAATCCTTTTGGGCCAAGTATTTTTGCTACTTTACCTAACTTAGGCATCATATCTGGAGTCGCAATTAAAACGTCAAATTCTATTTTTGATTTAGAAATTGTTTCAATCAAATCATCACTCCCTACCAAATCGGCACCATTACTTTTTGCATCTATTTGTTTGTCATCATTTGCAATTACTGCGACCTTAACAGTTTTTCCTGTTCCATTAGGAAGATTTACAACACCCTTAATATTTTGATCAGTTTTGTTACTATCAATTCCGAGATTGATAGAAATATCAATGGTTTCTTTAAACTTAACGAAAGATTTTTCTTTTAAAATTTTAATTGCCTCTAGTGGTTCGTAAATCTTTGAAGTATCAAAATGATTTAACATTTGTTTTCTATTTTTTGTTATTTTCATTAACCAATTACCTCCATACCCATTGAAACTGCAGATCCTTTAACCATGTTCATTGCTCCATCTAGATCAATAGCATTTAAATCTTGCATTTTTTCTTTGGCAATTTTTTCAATATCTTGCATTGAGACTTTACCTACTAATGATCTTCCAGGGGTTGAGTTTCCTTTTTTTATCTTTGCTGCTTTTTTAAGATAAAAACTTACTGGTGGTAATTTTGTAGTAAAATCGAAGCTTCTATCTTTGTATGCTGTTATAATAACCGGAATTGGCGCACCTTTTTCTAAATCTTTTGTTTTATCATTAAATGCTTTACAAAAATCCATTATATTCAATCCTCTTTGTCCAAGAGCAGGACCAACGGGGGGTGAAGGGTTAGCTCCTCCAGCAGGAATTTGTAATTTAATTAAACCTAAAATTTCTTTAGCCATAGTTTATACCTTTTCTACCTGAGAATATTCTAAATCAACAGGTGTTGATCTTCCAAAAATTGAAACAGCTACTCTTAATCTTGCTTTATCTTCATCTATTTGTTCGACCTCTCCATTAAAAGAAGCAAAAGGACCGTCAATAACCTTTACCTGTTCACCGATATCATACATTATTGCAGGTCTAGATTTTTCAACACCATCAATGACTTGTTCAGAGATTCTTTTTGCTTCAGTGTTACTTATTGGAATAGGTTTACCTTTATTACCTAAGAAACCACTTAATTTAGGTGTGGTTTTAATTATATGCCATGTGTCATCATTTAAGCTCATTTTAATAAGTATATAACCAGGAAAAATTTTTCTTTCTGTATTTACCCTAACACCTCTTTTTACTTCAACTATATTTTGAACAGGAACAGATATTTCTTCAATGTGTTCTTTTACACCAAGTTTGGTTGCTTGATCAATTATGCTATCTGCAACTTTCTTTTCATACCCTGAATAAGCATGAAGGACATACCATCTTGTTTTATTCATTAAAAACCTGATCCTATTTCAATTATTTTTCTTATTGAAAAAGACCAAATTTGATCGGTTAAAAGAAAAAATAATGAAAATAATATTATTAATAATATGACTATTGCTGAAGAAATAAAAGTATCTCTTCTTTGGGGCCAGGTAACTTTTTGTAATTCTTGTCTAACTTGTCTTACAAAAAGAGCAGGTGATGTTTTTTTCTTTTCAATATTCATAGTATCATTTTCTTTGGCAGGAGTGGCAGGACTTGAACCCGCAGCCCCCGGTTTTGGAGACCGGTGCTCTACCAGTTGAGCTACACTCCTAATTAAGTATTGGCTAACTGATAGAACGGCCTCTAAAACTATTCAATAATTTCAGCAACAACTCCAGCACCAACTGTTCTTCCACCTTCCCTGATTGCAAATTTTAAACCTTTGTCCATTGCAATTGGAGACAAAAGAGTAACTTCCATAGCAATATTATCACCAGGCATTACCATTTCGGTTCCTTCTGGTAATTTAATTGTTCCAGTTACATCAGTTGTTCTAAAGTAGAATTGAGGTCTGTAGTTTGAAAAGAATGGGGTATGTCTTCCACCTTCTTCTTTTTTTAATACATATGCTTCTGCTTTAAATTTTGTATGAGGTTTTATTGAACCAGGTTTAGCTAATACTTGACCACGTTCAACTTCTTCTCTTTTTGTTCCACGAAGAAGAACACCAACGTTGTCTCCGGCCTCACCAGAGTCAAGAAGTTTTCTAAACATTTCAACTCCAGTACAAGTAGTTTTTTGAGGCTCTCTTATTCCAAGTATTTCAATTTCCTCTCCTACTTTAACTTGACCCTGTTCAATTCTTCCAGTTACAACTGTACCTCTTCCAGAAATTGAAAATACATCTTCAACTGGCATTAAGAAAGGCTGATCTATAGGTCGGCTAGGTTGTGGTATATGTTCATCAACTGCTTTCATTAATTCCATAATTGAATTTTTACCAATTTCATCATCTCTACCTTCAAGCGCTGCTAAAGCTGAACCCTTAATGATTGGGATAGTATCACCTGGGAATTCATATGAAGTTAGAAGTTCTCTAATTTCCATTTCAACTAGATCAATTAATTCTTTATCATCTACTTGATCAACTTTGTTCATGTATACAACAAGCGCAGGTACGCCTACCTGTCTAGCTAAAAGTATGTGTTCTCTTGTTTGAGGCATTGGTCCGTCAGCTGCATTAACAACTAGTATACCACCATCCATTTGAGCAGCACCAGTAATCATGTTTTTAACATAATCTGCGTGTCCAGGACAATCTACGTGAGCATAATGTCTTGCTTCAGTTTCATATTCAACGTGTGCAGTAGATATTGTAATACCACGTTCTCTTTCTTCAGGTGCTTTGTCAATGTTTGCGTAATCTGTAAATTCTGCTCCACCTGTCTCTGCTAATATTTTTGTTATAGCAGCAGTTAATGTTGTTTTACCATGGTCAACGTGACCAACAGTACCTATGTTACAATGCGGTTTATTTCTTTCGAATTTTGCTTTAGCCATTTTTTTACCCCAATAATATTTTGTTATGGAGCGGGTGAAGGGAATCGAACCCTCGTAGCCAGCTTGGAAGGCTGGAGCTTTACCACTAAGCTACACCCGCAACTAAACTGACTGCTTCACACACTCACTTTAATGCTTTCATCCCATTACCTCCATAATGGTGGAGGGGGTAGGATTCGAACCTACGTACGCTCACGCGGGCGGATTTACAGTCCGCTGCCTTTAACCACTCGACCACCCCTCCGTTTGAAGAAATTGGCCAATACTAATAAATTAGTATATATGTCAATCTAAAACAGCAACTTCACCTTTGCAAAATACGTATACTCGTAAAAGCAACGGCCTTTTAGACAAAAAATGCCATTTTGTACATATCTAGATTGTATTAATTAGACAAATCTGTGATATTAAACCATGATTAAGTTTAGAAATAGTAAATCTAATAAAAATCAAGGAATTCATACAATTTTTGGTCAACATTCTGTTAAAGCGGCACTCCAAAATGATAAAAGGGAGCATATTGAGCTAATAATTAGTAAAAATCAGATTAATTTTGCAAAAAAATATGAATCTAAAATGCAAAAAATTAGTATTCTTCCTCAAAATGAATTCACAAGAAGATTTGGAAACGAGAACGCAACTCAGGGGGTAGTTTTAAAAACAAAAGATTTTGCTAGGCCAGGTTTAGAAGAATTTATAAAAGTAGAAAGTAAAAAAACAAAATCAGTAATATTAATTTTAGATCACGTAACTGATCCTCAAAATATTGGCTCAATAATGAGATCATGTGCATTATTTGATTGTGCAGGAATTATAGTTGGTAAAGATAATTCACCAGAATTGACTTCATCACTTTATAAATCAGCTTCTGGTGCTGTAGAAATTGTAAATTATATTAGAGTGACAAATATAAGAAGAGCTATTTCTTTTCTTAAAAAAAATAATTATTGGATTTATGGCTTTGACAGTTCGGAAAATAAAAATTCAAAATTAAATTTTTCGAAAAAATCGGTATTAGTTTTTGGTTCTGAAGGAAAAGGTATTAGAGAATTAGTAAAAAAAGAATGTGATGAAATAATGCAGATAAACATGAAAAACAATTTAAAATTTGAAATTGATAGTTTGAATGTTTCTAACGCAACATCGATTGCTTTATATCAGTTTTACTCAACTTAAATGTTGTCAGGGTGGTGCCGCGTGTCGGAATCGAACTGACTACCTGATGATTACAAATCAACTGCTCTACCAAATGAGCTAACGCGGCATCAATTTTGCATTTATATTAAATTATAAATTCGACAAGAATTTTATAAATTAAATTCCAGGAATATAAGGAACTCCATCACCTTTTACTCTTTCATTTAATTCACTTAATGTAGAGCACGCTGTAATTGGGCTAAATACAAGAAATAAAATTATTAAAGTTTTTTTAATCATAAAATATTTATAACTTCTCAATTTTTGCTGCACAATATTTAAATTCAGGAATTTTTCCATATGGATCTAAAGCTGGATTAGTTAAAAGATTAGCAGCAGACTCATTATAACAAAATGGAATAAATATAACTCCATCAGGAATCGCCCTGTCTTGCCTTACTCTAATATCTATTGAGCCTCTTCTAGTTGTGACTTTAATTTTATCACCAGCTTTCATGTTATTTTTAATTATATCTTTAGGTGATATTGAAACTGAAGGTTCCGGTTCAATGGCATCTAAATTTGATGCCTTTCTGGTCATAGCTCCAGTATGCCAATGCTCTAATTGCCTTCCTGTCGTTAGTATCATCGCAAATTCTTTATCAGGTACTTCATCTGGTGCAGTCACACTAGCTAGAACAAACTTACCTTTACCATTTTCATTTGGAAATTTATCACCAAAAACAATTTCATCTCCTGGTGTAGTTGGAGATTTACTTGGATAGGTTACAGAGTTTTCATTTTCTAATCTTTCCCAAGATATATTGTTTAATGATGGCATTGTTAGTGACATTTCTTCATAAATTTCCTTGGGATGTTTATATTTCCAATTTAAACCCATTCTTTTTCCAAGTTCGTTCGTTATCCACCAATCCTCTTTTGCTTCACCTGGGGAATCTAAAGCTTTTCTTCCCATTTGTACCTGTCTATTAGTATTAGTAACTGTTCCATTTTTTTCAGGCCATGCTGAAGCTGGGAAAATAACATCAGCATATGTTGCTGTTTCAGTTAAAAAAATATCTTGAACTACTAAATGTTCTAACATTTGTAGAGCTTCTCTTGCATGATTAAGATCAGGATCAGACATTGCTGGATTTTCACCAATTATATACATGCCTTTAATTGTGTTCTCATGAATAGCGTCCATAATTTCAACAACAGTTAGACCTTTTTTATCATCTAAAGAAGTGTTCCAGAGTTTTTCAAAAAAATCTTTATTATTATCTTTATCAACTAATTGGTAATCAGGGTACATCATTGGTATAAGACCAGCATCAGATGCTCCTTGGACATTATTTTGTCCTCTTAAAGGATGTAAACCAGATCCTCTTTTTCCGACATTTCCTGTCATTAAAGCTAGTGAAATTAAACATCTAGCATTGTCGGTACCATGTGTATGTTGAGAAATACCCATTCCCCAGAAAATAATTCCTTTATTTGTACTGGCATATAAGCGCGCTACTTCTCTTATTAATTCTGGATCAATACCTGTTTCATTTTCCATTATATCAGGAGAATAATTCATTAAATGTTTTCTTAATTTATCAAATCCCTCAGTTTGCTTTTTAATGTATTGAGAATTAAATAAATTTTCTTCAACAATAACATTCATTATTGAATTCAAGAGAGCAACATCAGATCCTGGTTTAAATTGTAACATATGAGTTGCATGTTTTTTTAAAGAATGACCTCTAGGATCCATCACAATTAATTTGGAACCTTTTTTTGCAGCATTTTTAAAAAAAGTTGCTGCTACTGGATGGTTTTCAGTCGGATTAGCACCAATGACTATTATCACATCAGAATGTTCAACTTCATAGAAAGGAGCAGTAACAGCTCCTGAACCAATAGTTTCTAATAAGGCCGCAACTGAAGAAGCATGACAAAGCCTTGTACAATGATCAACATTGTTAGTATTAAAACCAGTTCGTATTAATTTTTGAAATAAATATGCTTCTTCATTTGAACATTTAGCTGATCCAAATCCAGCGAGATTACTTGTACCATTTCTTTGTTTTTTAAGTTTTAAGAATCCTTTTGCAGCATAATCTAGAGCTTCATCCCAAGATACTTCTTTAAAATATTCATGAATATTTGAAAAATTAATACTTGGGTGTAAATCTTTTGGTTTATCTTTAATTCTAATCATTGGCCTTGTAAGTCTTTCTGGATTATTTACATAATCAAAACCAAATCTTCCCTTTACGCATAATCTATTCTTGTTAGCAGGACCATCAACACCATTAACATATTTAATTTTGTTATCTTTTACATTGTATTCTATCTGACAACCAACACCACAATAAGGACAAACACTTTCAATTTTTTTATCTACATTACTATGACCAACACCATCTTTATCTACAATTGATGCCGGCATTAATGCTCCAGTCGGACAAGCTTGTACACATTCGCCACATGCCACGCATGTGCTATCACCCATAGGATCATCAAAATCAAATACAATTTTAGAATTATCACCTCTATATGCCATTCCAATCACATCGTTTACCTGGACTTCTCTACATGCTCTTACACAGAGATTACATTGGATACATGCATCTAAATTTACAGCCATGCTTGGATGAGAAACATCTGCCTGACATGATGTTTTTTTTGGAAATCTACTTTCTTTAACTTCAACTTTGTCTATCCATTTCCAAAAGTCAGAATTATTATCATGAGCAATTTCTTTTTTTGGCTGGTCAGCTAGAAGTAATTCAAAAACTAACTCTCTAGATTTTTTAGCCTTTTCTGAAGAAGTTTTTACTTTCATACTATCAGTTGGCTTTCTAATACATGATGCTGCCAACACACTTTCTCCTTCAATTTCAACCATACATGCTCTACAATTTCCATCTGCTCTATAGCCAGGTTTATCAGAATAACATAAATGTGGAATTTCTGTTCCAAGTCTATTTGCAACTTGCCAAATAGTTTCATCAGCATTTGCTTCAACTAACTTTTCGTTTAAATAAAATTTTGTTTTCTCTTTATTCATAAGTTATTTCATTGCTAAAATATTTTAAAACAGAGTTTAATGGGTTTGTTGCGGCTTGTCCTAAACCACATATCGATGCTTGAGCCATAACTTCACTTAAATCTTTTAATTTTTCCTTGTTCCAATTTTTTTCTTGCATTAATTTTACAGTTTTCTCCGTACCTGAACGGCATGGTGTACATTGACCACAACTTTCCTCTTCAAAAAATTTTAATAAATTAAGTGCAACATCCTTCATATTATCATAATCTGATAATACAACTACTGCCGCTGAACCTAAAAAACATCCGGCATCCATTAATTCTTTCGATCCATAATCAAGCGGAATATCATTCATAGTAGCAGGTAGAATACCGCCAGATGCACCTCCCGGAAGATATCCTTTAAAAGTATGTCCATCTGCCATACCATCACAATACTCATCAATTAATTGTTGAATTGTTATACCGGCTGGGGCAACTTTTACTCCTGGGTTCTTTACTCTTCCAGATACTGAAAAACTATGAAAACCCTTATTTCCATTGGAACCCTTTTTAGCAAACCACTTTGGTCCTTTTTCAATTATATCTCTTACCCAAAAAAGAGTTTCTAAATTATTTGTTAAAGTAGGACATCCAAATAAACCAATTTCAGCTACATAAGGTGGTCTATGCCTTGGCAATCCTCTCTTACCTTCAATACTTTCTATCATTGCTGACTCTTCTCCACAAATATAAGCTCCCGCACCTCTTCTTACGATGAAAAAGTCTTTTGGAATTATTTCTTCATCTTCCATTTTATTTATTTCATCAAGTAAAATTTTTATAACTGCTGGATACTCATCTCTCATATAAATGTAAACTTTTTGAGCATTTATAAAATAGGAAGCAATTAAAGCTCCTTCTAAAAATCTATGTGGATCACTCTCTAAATATGACCTATCTTTAAATGTTCCTGGCTCACCTTCATCACCATTAACAGCAACATATTTTTTACCATTGTAATTTGAAACAATTTCCCATTTTTTTCCTGTAGGAAATCCAGCGCCACCCTTACCTTTCAATCCGCTTTCATTTAAAGAATCCAAAACTTCTTTTTTTGAGATAACACAATTTTTTATTTTGTTCGCAATTTCATATCCGCCTTTTTTTTTATAAGAAGATAAATTTATATAATCTGGAATGAAGGGGTCAAAATTTTTTTCATCAATTGTTTTTTTTACTTTATCAAAGTTAGCCACATCAACATAATTTTTTCCTACGCAAACAGTAGGAGCAACATTGCATCTTCCCATGCATGGCCCAGGTACGACTTTTATATTTTTATTTTCTAATTTTTTTATATCTTGAAGTAATTTGTGTGCGCCAAATAATTCACAAGTTAAGCTTTCACAAACCCTTACAACATTCACTGGGTTATAATCTTTACTATCTTTAACTATATTAAAGTGAGCATAAAAAGTTGCAACTTCATAAATTTCAGAAAGTGGTAAGTTAATAATAGTTGATAAAGCTACTAGATGTTTATCGTACAAAACACCAAATTTATCATGTAATATATGCAAATATTCTATTAATTCATCTCGCTTAAATATTATCCCTGAAAACAATTTAGAAACTTCATCTAAATATTTATCTTCGACTTGTCTTCCTTTTGGAGTCCAACGTCTTTTCTTCTTTTTTAAAGAAGTTTCTGTTTGAGAAACAAATTTATCCATTTCAATTAATATTATACTATATATTAAGTATCAGAAAACTATGAAAGATTCAGTTGAAAATGAAGAATTAGTTCTTGATACTAGTGGTACAGAATGTCCTATACCAGTGCTCAAGGCTAGAAAACTTGCATCAGAATTAAACAAAGATACAATTATTAAAATTATTGCAACTGATCCTTTGGCTAAAGCAGACTTTGAACATTATTGTGATCAGTCTAACTATGAATATTTAAGTTGTGAAAAAATAAAAGATAAAATCGTAATTCGTTATAGATTTAAAATTAAAAATTAAAATAGACTTTCATAATTATAAAAATCAAAAATATCTCCTTTGTTTACTTGAGAAACATTTTCATCAATTTCAATTATACCATCAGAATAGGATATAGAACTAATCATACCAGAACCTTGTTTAGGAAATTTATTTGCAATATTTTTATTATTTATAGTTTCTTTATTTACACGTAACCACTCCATTCTTTTTGTTTTTTTCTTCATAGAAAAATTTGCTGTAATTTTACTTGATGATGGAAGCTTAAAATTTCCACCAGATAATTTTTCTATTAATGGTCTTACTAACATTGCATATAGTAATTGAACAGAAACTGGATTACCTGGTAAGCAAATTATGTAGCAATTATTTATTTTACCAACTGCAATTGGTCTTCCTGGTTTTATTGCTGCTCTCCAAAAATATACCTTACCTAATTCAGATAAAACTTTAATTACATGATCTTCATCACCAACAGATGCACCACCAGCAGTTATTATTACATTAAATTTTTTTGAAGTATTAAAGATTTTATTTTTAATCGATATAAAATTATCTTTAAGATTTCCACAATATTTTTTTTCTATAAAATTCTTATCAAGTAAATTATATAAACTATAATAATTTGAATTATTAATTTCAGAATTTTTTAGATTTTTAGTTGGTTTTCGTAATTCATTACCACTTGTAAAGAAACCAATTTTAATTTTTTTAAATACTTTTATTTTACTAATACCAGTAGCAGCAATTAAATTTATATTTTGTTGATTTAATTTAGACCCCTTTTCCAATATTTTTTGGTTTTTCTTTATATCTTCACCCTTCAATCTATAATTATCTCCAAATTTTGGAATTTTAATTAAATGGATTTTATTTCCTTTCTTGAATGTATTTTCCTGCATAACTATAGTTGATGAATTCGTAGGCATTTTTGCGCCAGTAAAGATTCTGACTGCTTCACCAGGTTTTACTTTTATATTTTTGTTATCTCCAGCAGCTATTCGTCTATTACAAAAAAAATTTTTTTTTGTTTTTAAATCTGCTTTTAAAATAGCATAACCGTCTACAGCAGAATTATTAAAAGGAGGTAAATTTATTTTACTTTTTATATTTTCGTAAAGAAATCTATCCTCAGAATTTTCTAAATTAACTTTTTCAGAATTAAAAATTATAACCTTTTGTTTTTTAAATAAATTAACAATTTGTTTTTTGGTTAGAGGTGATTTATTCATTAAAATTCTCTCAAAATAAAATCAACTATATTATCTATTTCGTCGTTCTTAAAAATTTTCAAGTCAGTTTTAAGTTTATTATTTGTAATAATAGCTTTTATATTTTTAATTTGTGTAAATAAGTAATTATCATTATCATTTTTAATTATTTCAATTTTTGGGTGATTTTCATTTTTAAACCCTTCCACTATTACAATATCAATTTCTGAAAGTTGATTAATTAATTCATCTAATGTTTTTTCTTTTGAATTGTTTAGCTCTGATATTTTAACCCATCGCTTCGATGAACTAACTATTACTTGAGAAGATCCCGCTAATCTATGCTTAAAGCTATCTGTATTTTCATGATCTATATCAAATTCGTGATGTGCATGTTTAATTGAAGCAACACGAAAATTATTAGAACTAAGTTTATTTATAATTTTAGTTGCAATAGTCGTTTTCCCTGAATTCTTCCAGCCAACAATTCCTACTATTTTCATTTAATAGATCTATTATTTAATAAATATACTAGAGAGTAAATAATTATTGTTATTGATATTAAAACTAAACCTAATGCCATAGCGTATTCTAAATTTCCCATTCTAGTTTCTAACGATATAGCAGTTGTCATTACTCTTGTATAATGATCAATATTACCACCCACAATCATAACTGCACCAACTTCTGAAATTGCTCTGCCAAAAGCAGATAATAATGTTGTTATTAATAAAAAATAACTATGGTTAAATAGAAGTTTAACAGAACCCCAAAAGGGAATATTTAAGGATCTTATCTGATCTTTAAATTCAAACCAATTTTTAGAAAATATCTCATGAGATAATGAAGAAATTATTGGAAAAATTATTATAGTTTGAGCAATAATCATGGCAGAGGGTGTGTATAGAAGCTGTAAGATACCTAAAGGTCCACCTGATGCAAAAATAAAATAAACAATTAAACCAACTACAACTGGAGGAATTCCCATCAATGAGTTTATAATTATTAAGATAATTTTTTTGAAATAAAAATTATAAATTGCAAAATAATACCCCACTATAAACCCTAATAATGATGCAATAATTAAAGCAGTAAAACTTACAAATAATGATAAAAGTATAATGTCCCATAGTTCATTATCTAAAGTAATAATTAATAGTATGGAATTTGTGAAAATTTCTAATATGTTCATTTATATTATTAGTTTAATTACAACATATGGCAAAAAAAGAGAAATATTTAGTCTCACCTGATATTAATAATAAGTCCTTAATTACAAAACTAAATGGTTTTGATGAGGAAGGAAATAAAATAATTTCTAAAGTTATTAATGAAAAAGCTCTTACAATTTTTCTTAATAATCAAGAGATAGTAACGCTAATGTCTATTAGTGATCACCCAAAATATCTTGCAGTTGGGTATTTATTAAATCAAAATATGCTTAAGAAAAATGACATAATTAGAAAAGTTGAAATTGATAAAGATTTAGGTGTGGTTGTTGTACGAACAAAACGTAAAACAAATTATGAAAACAAATTAAGAAAGAAAATAACAACTAGTGGTTGCGCAATAGGTACAGTATTTGGAGATATCTATGCGGAAATAAAAAAATCAAAATTAAAATCCAAAAAGAAAATTAAACATAAATGGATTTATGAAATTTCAAAAAAAATTACATTAACACCGAGCTTATATTTAGAAACAGGAGCAATACATGGTTGTGCCATTATTCATAATAATAAACCATTGATTTATATGGAAGACGTAGGGAGACATAATGCTGTAGATAAAATTGCTGGTTTTATGTTTTTAAAAAAAATTAGCTCTTCAAATAAAATTTTTTACACTACAGGAAGACTAACTAGTGAAATGGTTATTAAAACTATAAAAATGGGTATTCCAATATTAATTTCTAGATCAGGATTCACAGCATGGGGTGTAGAGCTGGCGAGAGGCTCGAATTTAACACTTATTGGACGAGCAAAAGGAAAAAAATATTTAGCACTTTCTGGAGAACATAGAATTGACCATTAATAAGAAAAAAATTTTGTTTGCGATACTTGCTGGAGGTCAATCAAAAAGATTTGGAGGTGGATTTAAAGCTTTTGCTAAAATAAATGGAATTACAATCTTAGACAAAATAATAAACAAGCTTAAAAAATATAGTAATGAAATAATAATAAATGCTAATGACTTAAAAAGTTTTAAGAAAATTAATTACCCAATAATAGAAGATAGATTCAAAGGTTTTGTGGGACCTTTAGCAGGAATTCACACATCAATGTTGTGGGCTAAAGAAAATTACACAAACAAAGAATGGGTTTTTACTGTTCCGAGTGATACTCCATTTTTACCCGATAATCTTTTCGATAAATTTTTAGAGGCATATGATGAAAATGTAAAAATATTGATTGCAAGATCAAATAGTAGACATCATCCTGTAATAGCAATGTGGCATATATCGTTAATAACTAGTTTAGAAAATGAGTTAATATTAAAAAATAGTAAAATTATGTTTTGGGTTAAAAAACACAAATATAAATTTGTTGAATTCGACAAAAGCCAAGAAAAAAATTTTTTCAATGTTAATACTCAAGAAGAATGGAATACTGCAAAAAATATCTAAATTTGATATAAATATGTAAAAAATATTTTTTTTGTATAAAGAATATTTTAAATGGTAAGCTCAATATATAAAATATTTCCAGGAATTATATTTTGTTTTGTAATTGCTTATTCAGGCATATACCTAAGTGATTTTATTGGAAAAGAAATTTTAAATTTAAATAAAAGTCCAATATCACCAATAATGCTATCAATAATATTTGGTCTTTTGATAGGAAATATATTTCATATTAATAATTTTTTATTAGAAGGAATTAAGTTTTCTTTAAAATTTATTCTAAGATTAGGAATAATATGTCTTGGTATTAGACTAGGTCTTTTAGATATTTTTAAAGTTGGAATAGTTGGAATACCTCTAATTGTTGCTTGTATTATTATATCAATCTTGGTTGTAAATTATTTATGCAAGTTATTAAATGTTTCTTCAAAAATGGGATCATTAATTGCAGTTGGAACAAGTATTTGCGGAGCATCTGCAATTGTAGCAACTAGTCCTGCAATTAATGCTGATAAAGAGGAAGTTGCTTATGCCATAGCTAATATTACAATATTTGGAATAATTGCAATGTTCCTCTATCCATTTATGGCATATTATCTTTTCAGTGGAGATGAGTTAGCATCAGGACTATTTCTTGGAACTTCAATACATGAAACTGCTCAAGTTGCTGGGGCTGGATTGATATATGCGGAACAATTCAATTCACCAAAAACTATGGATATAGCGACAATTACAAAATTAGTAAGAAATGTTAGTATGATAATCGTCATTCCTACAATAAGCTATATGTATCTAAGAAATAATATTGGTGAAAATAATAGCAAACCATCAATAATATCTATGTTTCCAATTTTCATAATTGGTTTTATTCTTATGGGTCTTATAAGATCAATTGGAGATTATGGGATTCAAAATAGTAATTTAGCTTTTGAAATATTAACCAATAATAACTGGCAATTAATCATCAATATTATTAAATCTATCGCCGAGTATTCTTTAGCAATAGCAATGGCAGCTGTTGGCATAAGTACAAATTTAGTTTCTTTAAAAAGCTTAGGCATAAGACCATTTTATGTTGGTTTTTCTGCAGCTTGTTGTGTTGGAATTGTAAGTTATATCGGAATCATAGTACTAAATAATTTTATTTAATTTTCTAAAATAAATATAATTTGTACTTATTAAGTAATAATTATATAAAATTCATAAAAAAGTATGTCAATTTACCTTCCAATAGCTGAAATGAACGTCAATATTTTTCTTATTATCTTTATTGGTATGAGTATAGGGATACTTTCAGGAATTTTTGGTGTTGGTGGTGGATTTTTAATAACACCACTATTAATTTTTTTAGGGATACCTCCAGTTGTAGCTGTTGGTTCTGAAGCTCCTCACGTTTTAGCAACTTCAGTTTCAGGTTTTATTGCTCACTGGAGAAAAAGAAATGTTGATATAAAGATGGGTATATTCCTTTTAATAGGAGGTTTAATTGGCTCCACAGTTGGTGTAAATATTTTCAGTTATCTAAAAAACTTTGGACAAATAGATTTAGTTATTCAGTTATTATTTCTTTTCTTTTTAGGTTTTATTGGTTTTAGTATGGCTTTTGAAAGCGCAAGAACTACAATAAAACACTATAGAGCAAGAAACACTAAAAGAACAAAACTGCATCAACATTCTTGGTTTCACGGACTTCCATTCAAAGTTCGCTTTCATAGATCAAAACTTTATATAAGTGCGATACCACCTGTACTAATAGGGTTCGCAGTTGGAGTAATGTCGGCAATGATGGGAGTTGGAGGAGGATTTATAATGATACCTGCAATGGTATATATACTTGGAATGCCGACAAGTATAGTAGTTGGGACATCTTTATTTCAAATCATTTTTGTTACTGCTAATGCAACATTCTTTCAATCCTACATAAATTATAATGTAGATATTGTGTTGTCTGCACTGATGATATTTGGAGGAGTAATTGGTGCACAAATTGGTGTAATTTTTGGATCTAAATTAAAAGCAGAATATTTGAGAGGTATTTTGGCTATATTAGTATTGGGTGTCTGTGGTAAAATTTTTACAGATCTAGTTTTAAGACCTAATGATTTATTTTCATTGGTAATGATATGATATCAATATTTAATTTTTCAATTAATCTATTGATCGTAGTTTGTCTCTTCATATATTTTATTTTTACAACCATTGGTTTTAATCTGGAGAATATTGAATATTTTTTAATTCTAATAATTGTTATAAATTCATTTAACAAAATTTATATTTGGTCAAATTTCAGAGTATTTATTAAAAAAGATCTTAATAAAATTTTTAAAGACATATTATTTAATGATTCATTTGCAAAACTAAGTATAGTTATTTTATCCACTGTAATTCCAATTTATATGCTTATGCAAAAAGATATATTAGTGATTGATATATTGATTGAGAAAGCATCTTTTTTATTAGTATCAATTTTTGCATTAATTGGATTTTATTTAGAATTTTATATTTTAGAAGTGACAAAAATAGATGATTAAAAATTTATATATAAAGTTTGCTTTTAATCTAACAATTTTATTGACTGTAATTTTTTTTTATAACTTTCTTAATGCTGAAGAAATTTACTTTGACTTATCTGAGGATAGTATTGAATTAAAAACAGATTTTAATGGTAAAGAAATTATTATTTTTGGATTACTAAAAAATGATCATGAGACACTTTTGACAATAAAAGGGCCGCCATCAAAAATGAGAATACAAAAAAAAGAGAGGTATTTTGGAATATGGATAAATAATCAATACGTTACCTATAGTAACATTCCATCTTTATTCTTTTTATCCTCCTCAAAAGAAATTAACGAAATCTTGCCTGAATCGATGTTAATTAATGAGGATCTAAGTTTTGAAAAAATTTTAAATAATAAGACTTTTAATCAAAATTTTATTTTCAAAAATGACCAAAAAAGTTGGAATGAAAATTTTGTTAGAATAAAAAAAGAACAATCATTTTATAAAATTTTTGAAATGAAAAAGGTCAAAGATAAATTATTTCAAACTAGCGTTTTTTTTCCAACAAATACAATACCAGGGATTTATAATGTTGATATTTACTATATAAGAAATAATACAATTATGAGTACTGATCAAAAAAATATAGTTATAAAAAAAACTGGTATAGGAAGTCAAATATTTGACTTTGCTAATGAAAATGCTGCTACATATGGGGTTTTTGTAATTATCTTTTCAATATTTTCAGGTTTTATTGCTGCTGCTTTATTTAGGAGAAGTAAATGAGTGATGATAGATATATTCTAGTTGTTGCAGATAATTCAGAAGAAATGAATACAGCTCTTGAATATGCTTGTGCAAGATCAAAAAAAATAGGAAGAAAGATTATAATTGCAACATTCATAGAGCCTTTGGATGTTCTAACAACCAAGGGTGTTACAGACATTATGAAAGAGGAAGCTAGAGAAGAAGCAGAAACAATTCTTAAAAAAGCTGCCTCATTTGTCCAAGAAAGAACAGGTGACTATCCTGCTCTCTCTTTAAGAGAGGGGGATACTATATCTGAATTAAAACAATTATTAGATGAGGAAAAAAATATTAATGTTCTTGTTTTAGCTGCCAATACTGATCCAAATAGTAAAAACCCTGGTCCAATAATAACTTCTCTGGTGAGTAATGAAATAACAAACCTAAGAATACCAATAATGATTGTCCCTGGAAATTTATCATTTGAACATATTGCCCAAATAACTTAAAAAAATGTCTAAAGAGATAGCTAAAATATTAGTAGATATAAAGTCTATTAATTTTTCATTTGATAAATATTTTACTCTTACATCAGGCTTGGCTAGTCCTGTTTATGTTGATTGTAGAAAAATTATTTCTTTTACAAAAGAAAGAAATTTTATAATTGATAAAGCCATAGATTATTTAACTAAAAATAATATTCAGACAGAAATTATTGCCGGTGGAGAGACCGCTGGAATTCCCTATGCTGCTTTTATTTCTCAAAAATTAGATAAACAAATGATTTACATTAGAAAAAAAACTAAAGGTTTTGGAAAAAACAAACAAATTGAAGGTGAATTTGAAAAAAATCAAAAAGTGCTTTTAGTTGAAGATCTAGCTACTGATGGAGGGAGTAAAATAATTTTTATTAACGCAATGCGTGAAGCTGGATTAAAAGTTAAAGATATATTTGTAATTTTTTATTATGATATTTTTAATTTCAATGAATCAGAATTATTTAAATTAAATGTAAATATGCACTCACTGTGTACTTGGAAAGATGTAATAAATTATATTGAAAGTGAAAAAATATATTCTGAAGATAAGGTTTCAAACTTAAAAGAATTTTTAGAAGATCCAGAAAAATGGAGAAGCAAGTATGCGTGAAATAGTTATTGTAAGTGGAGGTTTTGACCCAATTCACAGTGGTCATATAAAATTAATTAAAGAAGCTGCTAAACATGGTGAAGTTGTAGTTTTGCTAAATTCTGATTTATGGCTTCAAAAAAAGAAGGGTAAGGAATTTCTTCCTTTTATTGAAAGAACTATAATTATGAATGAGTTAAAAAATGTTATTGATGTTATAGAATTTGATGACGGAGATAAGACGTGCATCGATGGTCTTAAAAAAGTAAAAAATAAATATCCAAAATCAATTATTAAATTTGCAAATGGAGGTGATAGAAATAATAGTACAACACCAGAAACAATATTCTGTGAAAAAAACGATATACAGTTACTTTGGGGTATAGGTGGTGACAATAAATCAAATTCTAGTTCATGGATTTTACAAAAATGGAAAGAAGATAATTAAGGATATAATTTTCTTGTAACCCAACCATCATTTTCCATACGGAATTCAAGTCTGTCATGCAATCTAAATGGCATATCTTGCCAAAATTCAATTAATATAGGTGCTACTAAGTAACCATTCCAATGTGAAGGTCTTGGTACATCATTATCAGAAAATTTTTTTTCAAACTCTTCTACTCTTTTAGTTAATGTAGATCTATTATCTAGTTCCTCTGACTGTAATGAAGCCCAAGCTCCTATTCTACTTCCTAGTGGCCTTGAATTATAATATTCATCAGCATCAGCGTTTGAAATTTGTGAAACATTACCTTCTATTCTTATTTGTCTTTGAAGTGTTTTCCAATGAAAATTTAAAGCTACACTATCGTTGTTTTTAATTGCTCTACCTTTTTTGCTATTTGAATTTGTGTAAAAAACAAACCCTTTATCATCATATGATTTAAGTAAAACAATTCGCGAGCTGGGTTTGCCATCAGAAGATATAGTAGCAAGGTTCATAGCATTTGGATCATTGATTTCACTTTTCTTTGCCTCTTCAAACCATTCTTGAAAAAGTTCAATTGGTTTTTTATCAGAATTTATTAATTTTTGATTTGATTGCATATTATAGATATGAATATTATTTTATAAGTATATATATCTATATTTATAAAAAAACACTGATTTACAATATGTTAATGCAAAATAAAAAAGGTCTGATTATGGGAGTGGCAAATGACAGATCTATTGCTTGGGGTATTGCGAAAAAATTAGCAGAACAGGGAGCAGAAATTGCACTTACGTATCAAGGAGAAGCTCTTAAGAAAAGAGTTCAGCCACTTGCAGAAGAAATAGGGTCTAACACTATTATTCCTTGTGATGTTTCAGATTCAGAAAGTATGAATAACGTTTTTGAAACACTGAAAAATAAATGGGGTGAATTAGATTTTCTTGTTCATGGAATTGGTTTTTCCAACAAAGATGAATTAAGAGGTAAATATTACAATACATCTTCTGATAATTTTAAACAAACTATGCATATATCATGTTATTCTTTTACAGAGGCTTGTAGGTTAGCAGAACCTTTAATGAATAATGGTGGATCAATTTTAACTTTAACATATTATGGATCAGAACAAGTTATGCCTCATTATAATGTTATGGGAGTTGCAAAAGCAGCTTTAGAGGCAAGTGTTAGATATTTAGCAGTTGATTTGGGAGAAAAAAATATAAGAGTTAATGCTATTAGTGCTGGGCCAATTAAAACTTTGGCAGCATCAGGAATAGGTGATTTTAGATTTATTCTAAAATGGAACGAGCTTAATGCTCCACTTAAAAGAAATGTAAATCAGCAAGATGTTGGAAATTCTGCTTTGTATCTATTAAGTGATCTTGGGAGTGCCGTTACTGGTGAGATACAACATGTCGATTGTGGCTATCATACTGTAGGAATGGTTGCAGTTGATGAGAGTGAAAGTGTTTCAGAATTACTAGGTGAATTTACAAATTCTAAAAAATGACTTCTAATTCAATAGGAAAAATCTTTAACTTTACCACATGGGGAGAAAGCCATGGCAAAGCTATTGGTTGTGTTGTCGATGGAGTGCCATCAAACATAAATTTAACTGAAAAAGATATTCAACCCTATTTAGATAAAAGAAAACCTGGTCAGTCAAAATTTACAACTCAAAGAAAAGAAAAAGATAAAGTTGAAATACTATCTGGAACTTTTGAGGGAAAAACAACAGGTCATCCAATTTCTCTAATTATCTACAATCAAGATCAGAGATCAAAAGATTATGGTGATATTAAAAATAAATTTAGACCAGGTCATGCAGATTATACATATTGGAAAAAATATGGCATAAGAGATTATAGGGGTGGTGGTAGATCTAGTGCTAGAGAAACTGCAATGAGAGTAGCAGCAGGGGCAATAGCAAGAAAAATCATAAAAAATAAAATTAAAAATCAAGTTGTAATAACAGGTGCATTAATTCAAATAGGTAATCATAAAATTAATTATGATAATTGGAATAATAATTTTATTCCAAAAAATAATTTTTGGAGTCCTGATAAAGAAATTATTCAAATATGGGAAAACGAAATACAAACTGCAAGAAAATCTGGTTCCTCTTTAGGTGCAATAATTGAAATAAGAGTGAAAGGTTTGCCAGCTGGATTAGGAGAACCTATTTATGAAAAAATAGACTCTGATATTGCTAAGGCATTGATGTCTATTAATGCTGTTAAGGGAGTAGAAATGGGAAATGGATTTAGCAGTGTTTATGAAACTGGAATTTCTAATGTTGATGAAATGAGAATAAAAAATAAAAAACCTTTATTTCTTTCAAATAATAATGGTGGAGTTCTTGGGGGTATTACAACGGGGCAAGAATTAATTACTAGATTTGTGGTAAAACCTACAAGCTCAATTTTATCCCCAAAAAAAACAATTAATACAAAATTAAAAGAAACAACAATATCTACTAAAGGTCGTCATGATCCATGTGTTGGTATAAGAGCTGTTCCTGTCGGTGAAGCAATGGTTGCCACAACTATAGCTGATCATTGTTTAAGATTTCTCTAAAATACTATAAATCAAAAATTCTTTATTTCCTTTTGGTCCAGTTATTGGACTTTCGACTAAACCTACAACTTCAGCCTTAATTGTTTTTTTAAACCAATTCGATATATCATTACATACTTGTTCATGAATCAATGGATCTTTCACAATACCTTTTTTCAAATTTATTTTATTAGTTTCAAATTGCGGCTTAATTAGTGAAATAATCTCAGCTTTACTTGATAAAAGCTTCATGCTAGGTTCAATAACCTTTGTTAAACTAATGAAACTAACATCACAAACTACTAAATTAATTTTTTCATGAATTATTAAGTTATCTAAATATTTAGCATTAAAATTTTCTATACTAATAATTTTTTTTTCTTTTTTTAATTTTTCATGAAGTTGATTTGTACCAACATCAATAGAATATATTTTTTTAGCATTTTTTTTTAAAAGAACTTCTGTGAATCCACCAGTTGATGAACCGATATCTAGACAAATTTTATTTTCAATATCAATCTTAAAATGATCAATCGCTTTGAGTAATTTGAATGCACCTCTTGATACCCATGGAGGATGTAGTTGTTTAATTTTTATTTTTGAGTTTTCATTAAAACTGTTACCACTTTTGGTAATAATTTTATCGTTTACATAAACTTGACCGGCCATAATCATAGATTGGGCCTTTGATTTAGTATCAGCTAAGTTTCTATCCATTAAAAGCTGATCAAGTCTTATTTTTAGATTTTTACTCAAATTTGAAAATTACTTAAAATCTTCTTTTGTAACTTTACTGTTTTCTTGCTTAATTTTTTTAATTTGGCTTTCAATACTTTTTAATTTTTCCTCACATGCTTTTTTTAAATTCATTCCTTCTTCGTAAAGTTTTACAGATTCTTCTAAATCAACTTCACCATTTTCTAATTGCTCTACAATAGACTCAAGTTTTTTTAAATTATTTTCAAAATTATTATCTTTATTCATTAGATGTATCTATTTTTGTAATATTTGATGTTTCTATATCATATATTAAAGCATAAACTTTATCATTACTTTTTATTGTAAACAAAATCCGATTATTATCAATCATATCTATATCTGTAATTTTGTGCCCTTTTTTTAAATTTAAATTATATTCAATTAAATTTGTTTCTAAATTACTTTGTTTTTTTGTTGTTTTTATATACAAACCATAAACTAGAGCTAAAAAACAAATAATAATTAATATACCTAAAAAAATTACAATAAATTTAAGAATTTTTTGAGACATGAACGAATTCTATAATCTTAAATTAACTATAAATAAACAATTAAGTTCACAAAGATTAGATAAAGTGCTCGTTTCAAAATTGGAAGGATATTCAAGAACACAAATTAAAACTTTAATATTAAATGGCAATGTATGTCTTGATGAAAAGGAAATAAAAGATCCATCTTACATAACTAAAGAAAATGAAAATTACTTTATAAATATTATCTTAAAGCAAGAAATAAAACATTCAGCTGAAAATATAGACTTAAACATTATTTTTGAAGATGAAGATTTAATTGTTATAAATAAACCTCCAAATTTAGTTATGCATCCAGCTCCTGGAAATGAAAGTGGCACTCTAGTGAATGCTCTTATGCATTACACTAATAATCAACTAAGTAATTTAGATGATAATTCTAGACCAGGAATAGTCCATCGTTTAGATAAAGATACAAGTGGAATTCTTGTTGTTGCAAAAAATAATAATGCTCATATTAATTTAGCCGAACAATTCAAAGAACATACAATATCTCGGAGATATAAAGCAATAGTTTGGGGAACTCCTGATAATCAATCAATAGAAGGGTATATAGAGAGAAATAGAAAAAATAGAAAAAAAATGAGTTTAAATAATAAGGGTTTTGGAAAATATTCTAAAACCGATATTAAATTAGAAAAAACTTTTGGTATTGCTAGTTTAGTTGACTGTCATTTATATACTGGAAGAACTCATCAAATTAGACTTCATTTATCTTCTAAAAATTCTCCAATCATTGGTGATAAGATTTATGGAAAAAGTAAAATTAATCAATTTGGAAAAGATAAAAATACATTTAATAAATTCATGATTTTAAAAAATTTTGAAAGACAAGCATTGCATGCTTATCATCTTGGTTTTGATCATCCTAAATCAAAAAAAAGGATGGAATTTGATATTGAAATTCCTGAAGATTTTAAGAATTTAATTGAATTATTGCTTAAATATTAAATTATATTTTATTTGTGATATAGGCGTATTATGAATTTACCAGTACTATCAAGTGAAGGAAATTTAGCAGTATACTTGCAGGAAATTAAAAAATTTCCAATGCTCACTGCTGAAGAGGAGTACATGTTAGCTAAACGTTATAAGGAACATGGAGATTCAGATGCTGCTCATAAATTAGTTACAAGTCACCTTCGATTAGTTGCCAAAATCGCAATGGGGTATAGAGGATATGGCTTACCTGTTACTGACTTAATTTCAGAGGGTAATGTTGGAATCATGCAAGCAGTTAAAAGATTTGATCCAGAAAAAGGTTTTAGATTGGCAACATATGCAATGTGGTGGATAAGAGCTCAAATACAAGAATATGTTTTACATAGCTGGTCTTTAGTAAAAATTGGAACTACCGCGGCTCAGAAAAAACTTTTTTTTAATTTACGTAAAATTAAAAATCAACTTACCTCCATTGACTCAGGTAATTTGTCGCCAGAAAATGTTAGGGAGATTGCAACTAGACTAGATGTAAAAGAAGGTGAAGTAATCGATATGGAAAATAGACTTTTTACTTCTGATCAATCTTTAAATGTTAAACTAGGTGAAGAACATGACACTGAATGGCAGGACTTAATAGAAGATAAAAAAGAAACTCATGATAGAATAATTGAAAATAAAGATGAGCTTGATTATCGAAGAATTTTATTTTCAAAAGCTTTTGAAGTTTTAAACGAAAGAGAAAAAGAAATTATTAAACTTAGAAAACTAAGTGAAAATCCATTAAAGTTAGAAGACTTGAGTAAAAAATATAAAATTAGTAGAGAAAGAGTAAGGCAAATTGAAGAGAAAGCATTAGAAAAACTTCAAAAAGAAATTTCAAATATTAGATAAAGTTCCATTTATATCAATCGTCTCTTTTCTATCTGGCCCCGTTGAGACAATTGAAATATTAGTTTCCATAAGACCTTCTAGTATTTGAATGTATTTTTTCGCATTTTCTGGAAGATCATCAAATTTGTTGATCCCTGCTGTTGATTTTTCCCAGCCAGCAACTTTTTTGTAAATAGGCTTTATCTTATCGAATAAAAATTCTTCACTCGGTAAATAGTCATAAGGTTTATTATCAATTAAATATCCAGTACATACATTAATTTCTTTTAATTCATCTAAGACGTCAAGTTTAGTAAGTACAATGTCTGTAATACCATTAAGTTTAATTGATTGCTTCAAAAGTATACTATCAAACCAACCACATCTTCTTTTTCTTTTTGTAACTGTTCCAAATTCTTGACCTTTTTCACCAAGATGTTCTCCAATGTCGTCCATTAACTCTGTTGGAAATGGTCCTGATCCAACTCTAGTAGTATAAGCCTTCGTAATTCCTAAAATTTTGTGGTTTTTTCTATCACTAAAACCTGTGCCAGAGAATATTTGACCTGAGATTGTATTTGACGATGTAACGTAAGGATATGTTCCAAAATCAATGTCTAACATTGAACCTTGAGCTCCTTCAAAAACAATGTTTTTATTTTGTTGACCTAATTCATTAATTATTTTCCATAATGGCACACTGAAAGAGTTGAGATAATTAGACATGGATAAAAGTTCTTCATAATAACTATGTGTAATTTTATGAATATGTTTTGAAATTTTATCTTTATGAAATTCGTAAAGGTTATCAATTTTTTGTTTTAAAAATATTGGATCTTTTAAATCACAAATTCTTATTGCTCTTCTCCCTACTTTATCTTCGTATGCTGGACCAATGCCTTTCTTAGTTGTTCCTAGTTCTTTTTTTCCTCTAGAGGTTTCATTTATTTCATCAAGAAGTTTATGAATAGGTAAGATTAAACAAATATTATCAGCAATATATAAATTGTCTTTGTTTACTTCTATTCCTTGTTCTTTAAGATTATCAATTTCATTAATTAGTGCCCACGGATCTAAAACAACGCCATTACCAATAGCACATTTTTTATTATTAATTATTCCTGAAGGTAATAAATTAAGTTTATAAACATTATTATCTACTTTAATTGTATGACCTGCATTGTTTCCCCCTTGATATCTGACTATCAAGTCAGCTTTAGAAGAAATCCAGTCAACTATTTTGCCTTTGCCTTCATCTCCCCATTGGGTTCCAACTATTGTATAAAACATCAGATTTGCTTAACTATATTATTAATCAGATAATACTTAATTCCAAACTTTTTTGCCTCTTTTTTAATATCAATATTATCTTCAAAAGTTTTAAATAAACTATAACCTTTATTTATTAATTTTTGTTTAATTTTATCAGTTGTATTGAATGCAATTAAAATTTTTTTATCTTGATTG
This sequence comes from uncultured Alphaproteobacteria bacterium, assembly GCA_902522865.1. GTDB lineage: Bacteria > Pseudomonadota > Alphaproteobacteria > HIMB59 > CACPNW01. The sequence goes on from CABYXC010000004.1 coordinate 55,365, forward strand.
ATTAAAGATGAAGATCTTAAAATTGTATCCATATAACATGTGTATCCTATAGCAGTCTCAGAATTAGTACCATATTTTAAATTATATCTACCTCCTCCTGCTATTTCACCTCTTACATTTTTTGCAAAGAATGTAAATTTTATCCCCTTGTAGTAATTTTTATTTTTTTGTAAGTCAAAAAAATCTACATTTAAAGAATCATTTTTTGAAGTTTTAATTAAATTAGCAATTTTTAATAGTCTTTCAACTTCGTTTTCATAACCTATTATTTTATTTAACTTTGATATATATTTTTGTTTGTTTTGGATTGCACCAGAACATAAATGTAAAGTTTTAAATGAGTGATATAATTCATTTTTTTTCAATAACTTTAAACAATTATTAATATCTTTTAATTTAATATATTTTTTTAATTGATATTTTAAATCTTTATTAGTTATTTTTTTAAACAAACTGTCAAGGAAGAATGGTGCTGTAATCTCAATAACAATATTTTTAACCCCAATTTTTTTTAAAGTTTCGTAAGCAAGATTAATAATTTCTACATCCGCCTTATAGCTTTCAGATCCAATAATCTCAGCACCAACTTGTTGAAATTGTCTTTCAGGTCTTAAAATTGTTCCCACTTTACGTACAACTTCTCCATAATAGCATAGCTTAAGTGGTCGTATTTTATTTGCTAGTCTAGATGAGGCAATTCTAATTATTTGTGGAGTTATATCATTTCGAATACTTAATTGATCATTTTTTTTCTTAGTCTTTAAAGTTAGAGTATTCTTATCTAAATTTTTACTAAACTCAACTAGTGGAGTCTTAATTAAAGTAAAACCATTATCTCTAAAATAATTTATTATGCTATTTTTATATTTGTGCTCAATAGATGCATCATAATTAAGACTATCTTTAAAACCTGCAGGTACTAAAAATTTATTAATCAAGATAAGTCCTTACTAATTTTTTTATTTCTATAGACTTCTTTTTAACCTCTGTAACTTCTTGACCTTCAACTAGTATTCTAACTAATGGTTCAGTTCCAGAAAACCTTACAAGAGATCTTACTTTTTTATTATTATATAGTTTATCATTTTTTAACTTATCAAGAATTTTTAACAGTTTGGTATTCTTTGTTTTATAACTTAGGTTAATTTTTTCCTGGGCAAAGTCATTGTACAAATCAAAAAGTTTACTCGCCTTATTTTTATTTGATATCAAAATTTCAGTAATTTTTAAAGCTGCCAAAATTCCATCGCCAGTATTAGAATGTTCTGACAATATTATATGTCCTGATTGTTCACCGCCTATCTTAGATTTGGATTTTTTCATTTGATTTATAACGTTTATATCTCCAACAGATGTTCGCTTAATCTTTAATTTTAATTTATTTGTGAGATAATTTTCTAATCCCATATTAGACATGACCGTAATAATAACATCATGTTGTTTGGATTTTTTTTGAGGTTTTACATAACTTTTACATAACAATCCTATAATTCTATCACCATCAACTTCTTTACCTTTTTCATCTACAACTATTAACCTATCTCCATCACCATCAAATGCAAATCCAATATCTGCTCTTTCTTTTATAACACTTTGTGAGAGTGATTTTACATCAACTGCACCACAATTTTTATTAATGTTTAAGCCATCTGGATTATTATTTATAGCGATTATATCATGACCTAGCTCCCAGAATAAATTTGGAGCTATATTATATGTGGCTCCATTCGCGCAATCTAAAACAATTTTTAGTTTTTTCTTGGAAGATGTTTTTTTCAAAGTGCTTTTTAAAAATTCTGAATATCTTCCTGAGGCATCTTCAAGCCTTCTTGCATTTCCAGAAATAAATGTTTTGTTTGAAACTTGAGAATATTTTTTATTATCTAATACTATTTTTTCAACCTTTTGTTCTATCAATGAACTTAGCTTTGTTCCGGTGCTATCAAAAAATTTAAGTCCATTATATTCATAGGTGTTATGAGAAGCTGTAATCATTACACCAATATCTGCTCTTAAAGTTTTAATCATTAATGGAACGGCTGGTGTTGGAAGAGGGCCAACTAAAATTACATCCATACCCATAGAAATAAATCCAGCTGTAACAAGTGGCTCATATAAATAACCAGATAATCTAGTATCTTTACAAATCACAACCCTGCTATTTTTAGAATTTTTCTTTTTTAGAAGAAATGCAACTACTTTTGAAATTTTAAGACAAGTTTCAGCAGAAAGAGGTTCCTCATTAACTAAGCACCGTATACCATCGGTACCAAATATTTTAGACATTTATGTCTTTTATTCAAAAAAATAAATAAAGTGAAGTAATTAAATTAGTTTGCAGGAGCAGGAGCAGATCCACCTGTTTTTGGAACAGATGTAGCTGGTTTTTTTGGTGTGTTTATATCATTATCAAAATCATCACGAGTTGGTTTAATGCCTTTGATTAAATCTTTAATTTCATCACCTGATAATGTTTCATACTCTAAAAGTCCTTTTGCAACTATATGCAGTTCTTCAATATTGTCTTGAAGTATTTTTCGACAATTATTTTCAGCTTCTTCTGCAAGAGATCTAACTTCTTCATCTATTAGTTTTGCTGTTGAGTCAGATAAATTTTTAGATTGTGCAACCGAATGTCCCAAGAAAACTTCCTCACTATCACTGTTATATCTAAGACGACCTAATTTTTCACTCATGCCCCATTCAGTGATCATTTTTTTTGACAGATTTGTAACCATTTGTATATCGCTTGCTGCACCATTTGTAATTTTATCTTTACCAAAAATCATCTCTTCTGCAATTCTTCCTCCAGTAGCTATTAGTAAATGAGCTTTCATTTGATCTTTTCTCATAGACAGCTGATCTTTTTCTGGGAGTCTCATAACCATACCTAAAGCTCTGCCTCTTGGAATTATAGTTGCTTTATGAATTGGATCAGATGCTGGTGAGTGAAGGGTTGCTACAGCATGACCAGCTTCATGATAAGCCGTAAGTTTCTTTTCATCTTCTGACATGACCATAGATCTTTTTTCAGCACCCATCATCACTTTATCTTTAGCACTTTCAAAATCCTCAAGAGTAACCATTCTTTTATTTTTTCTAGCTGCTAATAATGCTGCTTCATTAACTAAATTTGCTAAATCAGCTCCAGAAAAACCTGGTGTTCCCCTTGCAATAATTTTTGAATCAAATTTTGGCGAAACTTTAATTTTTTTAATATGAACTTTAAGTATTTTATCTCTTCCCATTACATCTGGGTTATTAACTGTTATTTGACGATCAAATCTTCCTGGTCTAAGCAATGCTGGATCAAGAACATCTGGTCTATTTGTTGCAGCAATAATAATCACACCTGCATTAGCTTCAAACCCATCCATTTCCACAAGAAGTTGATTAAGAGTTTGTTCTCTTTCATCATTTCCGCCACCAAGACCAGCGCCACGGTGTCTTCCAACAGCATCAATTTCATCGATAAAAACTATACAAGGTGCATTTTTTTTACCTTGTTCAAACATATCTCTAACTCTACTAGCTCCGACACCTACAAACATTTCAACAAAATCTGATCCTGAAATAGAAAAGAAAGGAACATTTGCTTCGCCTGCAATTGCTCTTGCAAGTAACGTTTTTCCAGTACCTGGAGGACCTACTAAAAGTGCACCTCTTGGAATCTTACCACCTAATCTGGAAAACTTTGAAGGATCTTTTAAAAATTCAACGACTTCTTCTAATTCTTGTTTAGCTTCATCAATACCTGCTACATCGTCAAATGTAACTTTACCAACTGCTTCATTTAATAATTTAGCTTTAGATTTACCAAAGCCCATTGCTTTTCCACCGCCACCTTGCATCTGTCGCATAAAGAAAATCCAAACTCCAATTAATAGAAGCATTGGAAACCACGACAGTAATACACTTAAAAGTGGATGCATTGATCTTTCGGAGGGCTCAGCAGTAATTTTCACGCCACTTTCATTTAATTTATCTACCAAATTGGGATAATTTGGGACATATGTGCTAAATGATCGTCCGTCGTTAAGAAATCCTGTAACGTTGCTTCCATTGATATTAACTTCAGAAACATTTCCACTTTCTGTTGCAGCAATGAAGTCAGAAAAGGATATTTTTGAAGTATTTCTATTGTTTGAACTTCCTTGGAAAAGATTGAAAAGCACAATTAAGAGCAATCCAATTATAATCCATAATACAACGTTTTTACTGATATTTTTCATCTACTTAATACATAGGAATTTATTATAAAAACACAATAGTTTTGTAGAAAATTAAACAGATTTTCTTGAAAATATAAGAAAATCGTCATTTTTTTTAACAATCATACCTTTGAGGTTAAAAATATTAAAATTTAATTTTTTTAATTCGCTTATTAAGATTCTAGTTTTTTTTGATCGAGGAGCGTTAGATTGATAAAATAAAAACTGATATATTCTTCTTATAATATTTTCAGAAGTAATTTCATTTAAATTTTTTATATTATGAAATCTAGTAACAATTTGTTTACTGTCAACATCAACAATATTTTTAAGAAGTATCTCATGTATCATTTGAATGAAATATGGTGAATAAAAAATTATATTCTCAAAATCTTTATTTATTTCTTTAATTGTTTTTTGGTCAGATTTTTTAAGAAAATTTCTTATTGTAGGACGAGTATAATCTAAATTAAAATTTGATGGATCATTAATATATTCTATTTTATTTTTCTTATTGTAACCTAATAACATTTCTTTTGAGAAATTTAAAAGTGGCCTTATTATGTTGACTCTGTTGTAAAATGACAGTTCAGACATTGATTTTAAACCATAAAAATCACTACCAGCGATCTTTCTACTCAAAAAGGTTTCTAAATTATCATCTTTGTGATGAGCAATAAATAAATGCAAAATATTATTTTTAATACAATAATCTGTAAGTAAATTATAACGATTATCTCTAGCCTCATTCATACTTTTCTTTCTCACTTTATCTTTGTTTGCAGTTAGAATTTGAGAGTTAATGTTGTTTTTATCCAAGTAGGTAGAAATCAACCTAGCTTCTTCTTTAGAATTTTTTCTAATACGATGATCTACAATTAAAGCCATCAATTTCCCTTTTTTGTATTTTATAAAAGCATTTATGAGGAATAATAATGACATACTATCTGGGCCGCCAGAAACTGCCACAGCAACAGAAGGATTTTTTTCAAAAATATATTTTTTTTCTATGTTTTTAATGAATTCTTTATTTGTGAGCTTCATTCATTATTTTCTAAACAATTATACTCAACAATTTGTTTTTTGGTTTGAGGAATTATTTTATTTTTTGGAAAATCAATGATTAATTTTTCCATAGTTTTACAAGCCTCAGTAATTTTTTCCACTTTGTATAATGACTGGGAAAGTTTGAAAAGCATTTCTGCAGCTTTAATACTATCTGGAAATTTTTGGAAACCTTCTGCAAATATAAGTGCCGCTTCTCTATAATTTTTTTCTAGAATATATAATTCTCCAAGCCAATAATGTGCTGAACCTGATAGTTGATTATCAGGGTTGTCTAAAATAAACTGTTCGAATGAAGTTTTGGCATCCTGCCATTTTTTATCTCTAATATTATCAAATGCTTCTTGGAATTGATCTTCAGGTGACAAGACCTCTTCTTTTTCATTAGAATTTACTTCCTGATCTTCAGATATAACTTCTTCATTTGTATCATTTGTGTTTTTTGAAATATTTAATGTTCCAAGTGTATTTTCAGTTTCAGTATCACTTAAAGTATTGCTTTTAACTTCAGAACTATCTTGTGAAGATTCATCAGTATTTAGTTCAACATTATTTAAAGGAACTGATTGGAAATTATTAATAACTAATTCTAAATTTTCTAATTTATTAAAGATATCGTCTAATTGAAAATATAATTCTTCTAAATTAGACGTTAAATTTTTTATATCGTTTTCAATATCATATATTCGCAAATCGATAGCAGAAAGATTTTTAACAAAATCATTATTTGTTCCATTTGATTGTTTCGGTGAATTTGAAAATACTTCTTTGGAAAGATCTGAGACTTCTCTTTGTAATCTTTCTAATTGTTGCGAGACTGTTAGATCGTTTTCATTAGAAAAAGAATAGCTTGAAAAAAATAAAATTAAAACTGTGAGTATGTATTTAAACATTAACTAATTTTAATTTCTAAATAAGATAAAAATGTGGCGCTATATTTCTATAGCGCCAAAGTATTAAGGAATAGTAATTAATTAACTAAAGTTACTGATCTTCTATTTTGAGCCCATGCTCCGTCATTTGATCCTACAACAGCAGGTCTTTCTTTACCATAACTAATAGTTGAAACTCTGTCAGGATTTATTCCTAATCCTATGAGATAATTTTTAACAGCCTGAGCTCTTTTTTCACCAAGAGCTAAGTTGTATTCCCTAGTTCCTCTTTCGTCACAATGTCCTTCAATTGTTACTGAAACATCACTATTCTGCTTCAGCCATGCTACCTGGTCTTGAAGTAACTCTAAAGCGTCAGAGTCTAAATCTGAACTATCATATCCAAAAAATACTCTATCACCAACATTAACGATTAAGTCTTCCTGAGATCCTGAAACTATTCCACTTCCTGTAGTTTCAGTAATGGTTCCTTCTGAAGAAACATCACTTCCGGAACTACTTGATCCTGAGCCTGAAGAGTCAGCTGAGTCTTTTGGTGTTGTTGCACAAGCGGCAACAAATAAAACCATAAATATAGAGATAAAAAACTTGTAAAACATAAATATTTGCTCCCTTAATACTTTGAGTAGATATACTAAATTATATTGAGTTCCTTAACATTTTTTTCAAAATTTCGTATATTTTTTTGTATTATATTGGATTAATGCATCAAGGGAGACCAAGCTGGATCAGAGCCTCCTAGGGGAGTTATTATTTTTCTTTCATTAAAACCAGTTAAATCAATAGAATATAGACTGGATTCACCTCCAGATCCATCCTCAGCAGTTCTCTCTTCCTTGAAATACATCAAAAATCTTCCATTTGGGGCCCATGTTGGTCCCTCAACATGAAAGGATTTTGCAATCATTCTTTCATTAGAGCCATCGACTTCCATAACACCTATATAGAACTGTCCTCCCTCTTGTTTAGTGAATGCAATCATATCACCTCTTGGAGACCAGACTGGTGTGTAATAACTTCCTGCTTCCCTGCTAATTCTTTTAATATTTTTTCCATTATTATCACTTACATACAAATGCCTTCGTCCACTTCTATCTGAATTAAAAACTATTTTTTTTCCATCAGGTGAAAAACTTGCAGAAACATCTATTGCAGAATTATTAGTAACTCTTTTTGAAATTCTCGTTTTTAAATCAAGAATATAAATTTCAGAATTTCCAATTTCTGGATCAGTGTAGGACATAACGATTTGATTACCATCAGGTGAAAAACGAGGAGCAAATGTCATTCCTGGAAATTCGCCTACTATTTCCTGTTTGCCAGTTTCAATATCAAAAATGTAAACTCTTGGATTATTTCTACTTACATAAGACATGTACGTAATTTTTTGTGAGTTAGGAGAGAACCTTGGTGTTAGAACTAGATATGATCCGTCTGTTAAAAAACGATGATTGGATTGATCTTGGTCCATTATTGCTAATCTTTTTTGTTTATTTTCTTTTGGACCGGTTTCAGCTACATATACTATTCTTGTATCAAAATATCCACCTTCTCCAGTTATATTTTTAAAAATTGAATCTGAGATAATGTGAGCAACTCTTCTCCAATTCTTTTCATTAGTCTCATATTTTTTTCCCACTATTTGTTTTTGTTGAAACACATCATACAATCTAAATTCGACAGATATTTTTCCATTATTAGATGAAATTTTACCTGAAACTAAATGCTGTGCTTTTATTAACTTCCAATCTTCAAATCTTGGTTTATTAGATAGAGATTGATTATCTTGAATAAATGATCTTTTATCTAATGGTAAAAATAGTCCAGACCTTTCAAGATTATCTGAAATAACAGTTGAAATATTTTTACCTACTTTAGTTAATTGTGAATCTTTTGAGTATAGCTCTGTTACAGCAATTGGAGTTGGCTTCACACTACCTTGTGTTAGAGTAACCTCTAAAGAAAAGACTTTAAAACTAATAAATATAAAAAAGGTTACAAAAAAAACTTTTTTCATCAATACCCTTTCATAATACTATAATCAAAAGTAATTGTAAGATTTTTCCATAGATTATATTTATCTTTTGGAAGTTTTAACGGTGTACATTCTGGGTTTAAGAGTGTTCTCATTGCGCTATCTGTAATCGGTCCATAAAAAGGATTAGTTTTAGCTATATTTGTGTCAACAATACGGATACTATTTGGTGAAACCTTCATATTTTGTAAAACTTTTGCTGAAATTGTTACTTTATCTCCTCTTTCTATAACTGCGCCCGCAGGAGCATTCCAACAAGAAGATAATTGCTGCCTCAACATGTCTATTTCAGATATTGATAGTATAATATTTTCATCAGTATCATCTGTACTTTTATTATTGATCTCTGCAACCTCTTCTTTAAGTTCATTTTGAACTATATTAGTTTTTTCATTTCTTAAATCTTTGAGCATTGATGCTATACTAAAATCTTTTTCAGGTTTCGGCTTTGGTTTAGATACAGCTTTATCATTTTCCAATTTTGGTTTATCCTTTATGTTTGTTTCAACATCTAAATCTGATTTAACATTTTCATTATTTATAATTTTTGGCTTTGGCTTGAGTTTTGGTTTAATTATATCAGTTTTAACTGTTTCAACTTTTTTCTTAACCTCTAAAATTTCCTTTTCTTTGATAACTACTTTTTTTGTTTCCTTGACTTCTAAATTTGAAGTTTGTTTGATTTCCAAAACTGGTTGATTGGGATTGGTTTTTTCTTCAATTTCTGTTTTATTTATTTCAATATTTTTTTTTACTTCTAATTGATCTGATGAATTAAATTTTTTTTGCTTAGTAGTTGTTTCCTTATTTTTATTTTCTGGTTTTTTAGTATCTGATTTTTTCAAATTTGTATTTTCATCAACATTAAGTATTTCAATAGGTATTACGTTTGGAACGTAGATTTCTTTTGGAGAAAAAAAATTTGGTAAGCCAACCATAAACAAAAGGATAATTAAATGAATTAGTGTTGAAAATATAACTCCTGATGTTTTAGGATTTAAATTTTCAAAAAAGTTTATAATTTTTAAACTATTATAGCTTATTCGATCCATCTATTGCTCAAGATTTTGAGTAATTAATGCAACTTTAATATATCCTGCTGAATTGATTATAGACATAATTTCCATAATCCTTCCATAAGCTACTACTCTATCACCTCGAATATAAATTCTTGCTTCTGTGTTTTGCTCAGTAATAGCATTTAATCTTGGAATCAAATTTTCTACTTCAACCTTTGATTCGCCAATGTAGACTTCTCCGTCTAATTTAACGGTTATCTCAATTGGATCTTTAATATCAGTTAATGCAGTAGCTTTAACCTTTGGTAAATCAACTTTAATTCCAACAGTTAGCAGAGGTGCGGTAACCATAAAAACAATTAGTAAAACAAGCATAACATCTACAAAAGGTGTAACATTAATTTCACTCATTTGAGTGTACCGTTGCTTTTTTCGTTTGTTTAAATTATTTGAGGTAATCAATTTATTTTTTCTCTAATTGTCTAAAAAAAATTGTTGAGAATTCATCCATAAATGTTTCCAAGGATATAAAATATTTTGATAAGTCGTTTGAAATTTTATTGTACGCAACTACAGCAGGAATAGCCACAAAAAGACCTAATGCAGTTGCAAAAAGGGCTTCAGCAATTCCTGGTGCAACTACTGCTAAATTTGTATTTTGAGCTATTGCAATAGATTTAAAACTATTCATTATACCCCAGACTGTTCCAAATAACCCAATAAAAGGTGCAGTTGATCCAGCAGTTGCAAGGAATGTTAAATTTCTTTCAACATTTTCACTTTCTTTATTAAAAACAACTGTCATTGATCTCATCATTCTATCTTTTAAAGAATTAATATCAGATGTATCATTTTCAAACTGAGTTTTACTTTTTTTCCACTCTAAAATTGCAGCACAAAATAATTTTGATTTTGGATCTGTCTGATTAAAGTTTAAAGTTTCATATAAATCTTCAAATGAATTTCCAGACCAAAAAATATCTTCAAATTCTTCTTCAAGTTTTTTTAATTGTCTTATTCTTAAAATTTTTGAAATTATTACATTCCAAGAATAAAGAGAGGCTAGGATTAAAATTATAATTACAGATTTAACTACAAGGTCAGCTTGCATAAATAACGCAAGCATTGAAAAATCTGGAGCTTCTGTCGATAAATTGGTGCTATTTATATCTGCCACAATAATTATTTTTTAATTTTTTCAAGATCACTACTATGAACCATAACCCAAAAACCCGGTCTATTTTTTTCACATAATGCTATTACTGGTGTCTTACCCTCTTCTTTGGCAAGCTTTGCGGTATCATCCCATAAACTAATTGCTGTATGCTTTGCTCTTAATTTACATTCTATGAATAAATCTTCATGAATTACATCAGCTCTTGTTACTTTACCATTACCTCCGCTCAAAGGTGTCCTTTTCCCATTAAAATAATTTGCAACATCTCTTTCTCTTTTTTTCCAGGCTTTATCAGGCATCTATATTCCTTTCATTAGGCTGTGAGTGAGGATAATACATTATCATCAACTTCAAAATTTGATGATACAACTTGAACGTCGTCATTGTCTTCTAAAACTTCAAGTAATTTAAATAGTTTGTCTGCTGTATCTTTTCCAATATTTATATTATTTTTACTTTTCCAGATTAAATTTGCAGAGTTAGTCTGACCATACTGTTTAATTAATTTATCATTAAGTTCATGCAAATTATTTTGATCACAGTATATTGAATATTCAGTGTCATTAATTTCATAATCTTCACTATTATTTTCAATAAGAAATTCTAGAAGCTGATCTTCTTTTAGTAAGTTTTTATCAAGAGTGATATTTCCAAATCTATCAAAACCAAAACTAACGCTACCTGTTTCACCCAAATTACCACCATGTTTGCTAAAAGATGATCTAATCTCTGCAGCTGTTCTATTTTTATTATTTGTAAGGGCCTCAACTATTATTGCAACACCTTCAGGTCCATAACCCTCATATCTTACTTCTTCATAATTACTATCAGGGTCATTCCCTTGACCTTTTTTAATTGCTCTCTCAATGTTATCTTTTGGCATATTTAGAGACTTAGCTGAAGCAATTGCAGATCTTAATCTAATATTACTTTCAATATCTTCACCACCGACTTTGACTGCAACAGATATTTCTCTTCCAAGTCTTGAAAATACCTTTGCTCTTTTTTTATCTTGAGCACCTTTTCGATGCATAATATTTTTAAACTTGGAGTGTCCTGCCATTTCGAGTAGATATATAAATATTTTATCCGATGTTAGTAAAGATATAAAATATTAGATAAATGTGTCTAATATATGTAAATTATGTCTCTTGAATTGGTGTGATATTTTTGGCTAAACCATTATTAATATCGATTTCTATTAAAGCTCCACATATAGTTATATTTTCAGTAGCAGGTGTAAATCTACCTTCAGCCCTATATCCCTTAACAAATCCATGGATTGGATTATTTATATCGAAACCAATTATTGAATTGTAATCACCTGACATTCCAACATCTGTTTGATAAGCTGTACCTTTGGGTAAAATAACACTGTCTGCTGTTGGCACATGAGTATGTGTACCTAAAACTGCCGTAACTTGTCCATCAACATAATATCCAAATGCCTTTTTTTCAGAAGTTGCTTCACCATGCATATCAATAATTATTGCATCACATGTACTACCTAATTTCTCTTTTTGAAGAAATTCAATCATACTTTTAAACGGATCATCTAATGATAAATTCATAAATAATCTTAGCATTACTTGTACTACGATAATTTTTTTTCCGTTTAAAAGTTCAAATTTATAATATCCTTTTCCAGGAACACCGTCAGGATAATTTAAAGCTCTGATTATTTTTGGATTTTCTTCAATATAAGAAAGCATATCTCTTTGATCCCATGCATGATTCCCAAGTGTAAGTAGATCTAATCCGCTGGAAAATAATTCTTCTGCATCCTTTTTTGAAAGTCCATAACCAGAAGTAGCATTTTCACCATTAGCAATAATCATGTCTGTATTGTATTTAGATTTGAGTGTTGGTAAAATTTCTTTAATTTTTTTTCGTGACGCCTTACCGACAATATCACCTATAAAAAGAATTTTCATTGAAAACTATATAAATTTTTTTCAGTAATAACATAATCCACTTTAAAATCAAATTTGTCTATGGGTATGTAATCTAACTTTTGTTCTTCATATGCATAGGCTACAGATATGAACCTATGATTAATTTTATTTAAATAAGCAAAAGTCCTGTCATAATAACCTCCCCCATAACCTAATCTATTTCCCTTATTATCAAAAGCTAAACAAGGTACAAAAATTAATTCAGGGTTTAAAATTTTATTATTATCTTGAGGCTCTGATATGTTCATATGTCCTTTTACAAAATTCTCGTCACTCTTAAATTGCTTAAAGATTAAATGACTATTTTTTTTCTCAATTACAGGAAGACATAAAATTTTATTTTTAATAAAGATAAGATTGTTAAGCTTTCTTGTATTTATCTCAGAATTTATAGAAATAAAACTAGATACTATATTGATTTCTTGAAAGTTAATTTTTTCAAAAAATTCATTAAACAAAGATAAAGTAAAATGAGATGGCTTGTTATTAAAAATCTTATCTCTTATAATTTTTTGTTTTTTTCTGATAATTGATTTTTCATTTTTAATATTATTCATAATAAGAATTCTTAATTATATCAATTAAACCCTCTACTTTTTTATTTATTTCATCAAATTCTTGATCTAATTTCAATTTTTCATCTTCTAAAATTTTTTTTTCATTTTGTAGTTTTAGTATTTTGTCTTTAAGTTCTAAATTGTTCTTTAGATATTCTTCATTCTTGGCATCATTTACCTCTGAAATTCTTTCTATATTTAATTTTTCTGAAAGCTCCGCTTGAAGCTCGATAGAGAGAAGTGATAACAATATTGTATCACTTATTTTTCCATTAGAATATTTTGGATTTTGTAATTTATCATCAATTTTTTTATTAATTAAATTTATTGAATCTATTATTTTTTTTTCATCTTTTTTTTCATATTCTAATGATATTTCTCTATTTAGAATTTTTGTCTTATAAAAAGGCATGGTTATTTTTTAATCAGAAGTTCCAATTCATCAATATACTCAGACATTTGTATTCGTAAATTTTTAATTTCATTTTCAAGATTTTTAATTTTTTCTTTTTTGGAAATATGATGATCCCTAAAATCTTCTAAAGCTGATCTTAGATTATTTAAGTTTTCGCTCAGAACTGTAATTTTTTTTTGTATTTCCATTATAATTTTATAGTTTGTAATTTTATAATTGTCACTGTAATGAACCCATATTAAATAATTTTATATCAACCATAAAGGTAAGTATTTGAATAATTTAAATAATATCAACAATCTAAGACAATTATCAAATTGTATTAGATTTTTATCAATGGATGCAGTGGAAAAAGCAAAATCTGGTCATCCTGGTATGCCTATGGGTATGGCAGACATCGCAACAATTCTTTATAAAAATCATTTAAAGTTTAATCCGAATGATCCAGATTGGATTGATAGAGATAGATTAATTATTTCAAATGGGCATGGCTCAATGCTTTTATACTCTTGTTTGTATCTAACAGGATATAAAGATATTGACATAAATCAAATTAAGAATTTTAGACAATTACATAATAAAACTGCAGGTCACCCAGAATATGGAAGTGCAGAAGGGATAGAAACAACTACTGGGCCTTTGTCTCAAGGTTTAGCAAATGCAGTTGGAATGGCGCTAGCGGAAAAAAAATTATCAAGTAATTATGGAAAAGAATTATTCGATCATTACACTTATGTTTTTGCTGGAGATGGATGCTTAATGGAAGGTTTAAGTCATGAAGCGTGTAGTCTTGCAGGACATTTAAAATTAAATAAGCTTATTATGTTTTTTGATAATAATTCTATTTCCATAGATGGTTCAACAGATCTTTCAGTTTCAGACAATGTGAAAAAAAGATTTGAAGCTTATAATTGGAATATAATAGAAATAGATGGTCACAAATATGAGGAAATTGATCAAGCTATAATTCAAGCAAAAAAAAATGATGCACCAACAATTATATCTTGTAAAACTAAAATTGGTTTTGGCTCTCCAAACAAGGAGGGTTCAGCTTCATCACATGGTTCACCTCTTGGTGAAGACGAAATTAGTTTAACAAGAAAAAAATTAGAATGGAATTATTCGCCGTTTGAAATTCCAGATGATTTATTACATGAGTGGAGAAATTTTTATAAAAGAAATGAAGAAACAAGAAATTCATGGTTATCAAAAAACAAAGAATTAATTGAAAGTAAAAATTTTAAAGATAGTTTTGATCAAAAAATTGATCATCAAATTCCAGAAAAACTTAGTGAATTAAAATCTGAGCATTTTAATGCTAAAACAAATTGTGCTTCAAGAAAATCTAGTGAGCTAACGCTTAATTTAATTTCAAACTATCAAAAAAATCTTATTGGTGGATCTGCTGATCTTACTGGATCAAATAACACTAAGGCAAAAGATATGAATGTAATCACATCTAATAATTTTAATGGAAATTATATTCATTATGGCATCAGAGAACATGGAATGGCTGGAGTAATGAATGGCATTGCTTTGCATAAAGGTTTAATTCCATATGGAGGAACGTTTTTGGTATTTACCGATTATTGCAGACCTTCAATTAGGTTATCAGCTATTATGAATATACCAGTTATTTATGTGATGACGCATGACTCAATAGGATTAGGAGAAGATGGACCAACCCATCAACCTGTTGAACATCTTGCATCTTTAAGATCTATACCAAATTTAACAGTCATTAGGCCTTGTGATATTATTGAAACTATAGAAGCATGGGAATGTGCAATCAACAACACCGGACCAACAATCTTAGTTTTAACAAGACAAAATTTACCGATGTTACAAAAAGATAATCGCAAAGAAAATCTTGTAAATAAAGGTGCTTATAAAATAAGAGATTTTAAAGAATATGATGCAACAATTTTATCTTCTGGTTCTGAAGTTGAGATTGCTTGCTCTGCATCAAATAAACTTTTTGAAAATAATAATTTAAAGATAAGAGTTGTAAGCATGTCTTCATTTGAATTGTTTGAGAAAAATGATGATGGTTATAAAAATGAAATTTTAGGAAATAAACCGATTTTTGCTATTGAGGCTGGAGTAATAAATGGTTGGGAAAAATATATTAAAAATGAAAATTTTGTTGGCATGTCAACTTTTGGTGAAAGTGGCCCATACAAAGATTTATATAAGCACTTTAAGATAACAGATGATTACTTAATTGAAAAAATAATTAAAAGTTTATAAAAAGGAGAAATATGAAAGTTGCAATAAATGGATTTGGAAGAATTGGAAAACTTGTTTTTAGAGCTTTATTAGAAAAAAATCCTAAAGATATTAATATTGTAGCTATTAATGAACTAGGAAGTGTTGAGAGCAGTGCACACTTACTTAAATATGACAGTGTTCACGGTATTCTTAAAGATGAGATTAGCTCAATCAAAAATGGATTAAAAATAGGTAAACATAAAATTAATTTTTATTCCGAAAGAGATCCAAATAACCTTCCTTGGAAATCACTCAAGGTAGATGTTGTTCTTGAATGTAGTGGTGCTTTTACTTCAAAAGAAAAGGCGGTTTCTCATTTAAATGCAGGAGCAAAAAAAGTTATTATTTCAGCACCAGCTTCAAATGTAGATGCCACAATTGTTCAAGGTGTAAATAACGATACCATTAAAAAAAATCATAATGTAATTTCAAACGGATCTTGTACTACTAACTGTCTTGCTCCTTTAGCTATGGTTCTTGATGAAAAATTAGGAATTGAAAGTGGTTTCATGACAACAATTCATAGTTACACGGGTGATCAAAGAACTGTTGATCAAACCCATTCTGACTTTAGAAGAGCAAGGGCTGCAGCTGAGTCAATGATTCCAACTTCTACAGGAGCAGCAAAGGCTTTGAGTCTAGTCTTACCAAAATTAAAAGGCAAACTAGATGGAACAGCTATTCGAGTACCTACTCCGAATGTCTCACTTATAGATCTTACATTTGTTAGTAAGAAAAAAACTAGCCCAGAAAAAATTAATTCTATAGTTCTTCAAGCTTCAAAAACTAAAAAATTAAATGGAATTCTAACAACAAACTCATTGCCTCTAGTTTCAATCGATTTTAATCATAATTCAAGCAGTTCTGTATTTGATATGAGTCAAACACAAGTTGTTAAAGATAAATTCTGTAGAGTTTTATCTTGGTATGATAATGAATGGGGATTTTCAAATAGAATGGTAGACACTATGATTGATCTTAAAAATTTTATTTAGTGACTAAAAAAATTTGTTTTGCAGTATCGACACTAACACAAATTGAAAGTTTAATAGAATTTCGAAAAGCAAAGTTCAAAACTTCAATTGTATTTATAAAATATTTTTTAATTAAAGGTTTTGGGATAGAGTGGCTTAGAACGTTAATAAATCATATTAAAAATAAATATAAGACACATAATATTAAGTTTTTTGTCGACTCAGGTTATGATCAAGGTCTCAGTATATTATTAACTCACGAAAATATTGATTATTTAAAATTAAAAAATAATAAAATTATCTTAAATAAAATTAATCAAATT
Source organism: uncultured Alphaproteobacteria bacterium (assembly GCA_902522865.1). Taxonomy (GTDB): domain Bacteria; phylum Pseudomonadota; class Alphaproteobacteria; order HIMB59; genus CACPNW01. The sequence goes on from CABYXC010000004.1 coordinate 72,260, forward strand.
GCTAAAAAAAATAAGGTTTTATTAAATCCAACTTTTGATGTAGTAGATCTTACAAAAATTAAAAATATAAAAAAAAAATTTAAGATAAAATTATGAAAATAGATGGAAATGAAATTAAAGTTGGAAATATTTTAGAGATTAATAACAAACTTTGGAAAGTTCTAAAAACCCAACATACTCAACCAGGAAAGGGTGGTGCCTACTTGCAGGCTGAACTTAAAGAAATAAGAGAAGGAACTAAAATGAATTCTAGGTTTAGATCATCAGAAACAGTGGAAAGAGCTATCCTAGATGAAAAAGAATTTCAATATCTTTATGATGATAATAATAATTTTATATTCATGGATAAACAAACCTATGAACAAATAGAACTTGGCTCAGACATATTAACTGAAGATCAATCAAAATTTTTAGTTGAGAATAGTGATGTTATTATTAATTTTTATAATGAAAAACCGGTTGGAATTGACTTACCTGATAGTGTAGAATTAACTGTTGTAGAAACTGAAGGTGTAGTAAAAGGTCAAACAGCTGCTTCGTCATATAAACCAGCTACTTTGCAAAAAAATATTAAAACATCTGTACCTCAATTTATTGCAGTCAATGATAAAATAGTAATCAGTACAATTGATGGTAGTTATATTGAAAAATCAAAAAATTAATGCAACCTGCTGTAATTAATATCTTTGAAAAAGCAGTAAAAAAAGCTGGTAAAATATTATTAAGAGATTTTGGAGAATTAGAAAATTTACAAATACAATCAAAATCTGTTGGAGATTTTGTAACCAATGCTGATATTAAAGTAGAAAAAACACTTTTAGAAACTCTAAAATATTATTTTCCAGATTATTCTTATATAACTGAGGAGACAGGTGAAATAAAAGGTGATGAAAACACCATTATAATTGATCCAATTGATGGAACATCAAATTTTATTCATGGCATACCTCATGTTGGAATAATTGTTGCTAAAATGACAAATAATGAAATCACAGATGGTGTGATTTATAATCCTATTTTAAATGAATTTTTTTGGAGCTCAAAAGGTAAAGGTACATGGTGTAATAATAGTAGACTGAGAGTGTCAGACAGGCAAATTTTTTCTGATTGTTTGATAGGCACTGGGCTTCCATTTGGAGGAAGAATTTATAAAAACTATTTAAGAGAAATTGATGAAATACTAAAATCTTCTGCAGGAATAAGAAGGCTTGGCTCTGCAGGCCTCGACCTGGCTTATGTTGCATCTGGTAAATTAGATGGTTTTTGGGAAAAAGATCTAAATTTATGGGATGTTTCAACAGGTGTTCTATTAGTTAAAGAGGCTGGTGGGAAAATTTCAAATATAGACGGAAATGCATGGGAAATAAATTCTCGTGATTTAGTTGCTTCAAATAATAAAATCCATGATGAATTAATTCAAAAACTTTCTTTACTTTGAAATCTATATAAATATAAGAAGTGCATGAAAAAAGATATTCATCCTAAATATCACGAAATAAACGTTGTAATGACTGATGGATCTGCTTTCAAAACTAGATCTACTTGGGGCAAAGAAGGTGATACTCTTAAACTAGAAATTGATCCTAAATCTCACCCTGCTTGGACTGGTGGTAAAGCTGGTCTTAATGAATCTGAAGGGCAAGTAGCTAGATTTCAAAAAAGATTTAAAGGTCTTAAAATTAATAAATAATTATTTAAAAAACTTTTCAGCATCAAGTTTTAAATTTTTCTTCTTTTTTACCTCAGCTTGAACTCTTAGTATTTCAGTTTGAAGTTCGGAAATATAATTTTGTAAATCTTCAACACTGAAATCATCCAAATTTAATATTTTAACTGTGTTTTGTTTTTCATCAACTTCAAAAAAATCTGTCATAGTCATATTTTGTTATATATTATTTTTTGATTATATTATATGAGCCAATTATGAAATATCCTTTAATGCCTAAAGCAACAGCAATATGGTTAGTTGAAAATACAGCTTTAACGTTTGATCAAATAGCTGAATTCTGTGGATTACATGAATTAGAGGTTCAAGGAATAGCTGATGGAGAAGTTGCTGTCGGTATGAGAGGTTATGATCCAATTGATAATAATCAATTAACAAAAGAAGAAATTGAAAGATGTGAAAAAGATAATGCAGCTCGTTTGAGTCTTATTAAATCTGATGTAATTGAAGATTTACCACCAAGAAAAAAAGATTCTAAGTATACACCTCTTTCTTTAAGACAGGAAAAGCCATATGCTATTTTGTGGCTTATAAAAAGATATCCGACTGAATTAAGTAGTTCTCAAATTGCAAAACTTACCGGCTCAACAAAAAATACAGTAGAGGCTATAAGAAATGGTACTTACAGAGAAGCAATTCTTGAGGCAAAGAGTCCAATGGATGTTGGTTTATGTACTTATAAGGATCTCGAAAGAACTTTAAATAGAACTAGAACAAAAAAAGTAGACCAAGAAAATTAATCATTTTTTATAACGTAGTTTAGATAATAGAACATCAAGATCATCCAAAATAATACCATTGAAATAATAAAAATCTGAAAGTTATATATTTTTATAACTCCGATAGGTTCACCAAGATAATAAGTTAAAGGTCCTAAAACTCCACTTAAAATAATTCCTAAAATTTTATAACTTTTAAAAAAAGTAAGAATTTCATCAAAAAGAGTACTAAAACTAAACCATAAAACAATCATCCATAATGGCAGAGTGCCAAGTTTAGCAATAGTTTCAAAATCGTAAATTTGGAAATAAACTAATAAAGTATCAAAAAAATATCCTGGAACTGAAATCAAAAGTGAAATCTTAATAAATTTTTGTTTATTATGATTAAAATAAAAATAAGTTAGTAAGAAAATAATTCCAACCCAGATGCCCAACATAGGATTAGAAAATTTTGTTTCACCAAATACACAGGCTAACCAAGTCAGTTGATAGCCAGTTAAGACTAAAAATACTTTTAGTTTTTGCATTTCTATTTTTGAATTAAAAAATGAGAAACATCGGTTGAACTATTTGCAAAACCTGTTTCACAATAAGATAGATAAAATTCCCACATTCTTTTAAATTTAATATCAAAACCAAAATGAGATAAATCATTCCAAGATTTTTGAAATTGTTTATTCCACATTTTAAGTGTTTTTGCATAAGAACCACCGAAACTTAGATTTTCAATACATTTTAATCCAACGTTTTTTGCCGAATATTCAAATTGTTTTTTAGTTGGAAGCATTCCACCTGGAAAAATATATTGTTGAATAAAATCTGGTCTGTTTTGATAATCTTTAGCCTTTTTTTCATCAATCGTTATGACTTGTAGTGCAGCCATACCGCCATCGTTGAGAGAATTACGAATTGTATCAAAGTAATTATACCAGTATTTCTTCCCAACTGCTTCAAACATTTCAATTGAAACAATATTTGAATATTTTTTTTTGATATCCCTATAATCTCTGAATATAACTGATACTTTTTCAGACAAACCTTCATTTTGAATTTTTTTAGAGGCATATTCGTATTGTTCCTTAGAAATAGTTATTGCATCAACTGAACAATTGTAATTTTTCGCTACAAATGATGAAAAACCTCCCCATCCACATCCAATTTCTAAAGTTTTAGAATTTGAGTCTAATGATAAAGTTTCAGCAATTTTTCTATATTTGTTAAATTGTGCATCCGATAAATTGGTATTCTTATTATCAAAAAGAGCAGAAGAATAGGTCATGGTTTTATCTAACCACTTCTCGTAAAAATTATTTCCTAAATCATAATGATATTTAATATTTTTTTTACTCTGTGATTTTGAATTGTTATTTAAAAAATGCTTTAATTTGGCAAAAGTAGCAAAAAAAAGATTAGTATTTATACTTTTTAAAAAATAACTCTCATTTTTATGAGAAAGTAGTAATAAATTAGTTAAATCGGCGCTTGAAAAGTAACCATACATATAGGCTTCTGCAAAACCTACAGAACCTTTTTTAAAAATTAAATTTAAAAAATTATAATTATGAATTTTTATATTTGCAGATATATCCTCCTCTTTACCGACAAAAACTCTCTCCTCGCCAGTTGGAAATTGAACTGTTAATTTTCCATATCGAATTTTAGATAAAAAGTTTACTAATAATTTTTCGACAGTTTTGTCAAAATTTGTTTTAAAAAAATTCATTTAAAAATTACCTTCAAAACTCACTGTATCATTTGGCTTCTTATTTCGTGCATAATATTTACCACCTTTGTAAATTATTTTAAAAGCCTCATAAAGAATTCCAGCCATTACCTTGAAGCCTAAAAGTGGATTGTAATATAAAAATTTAAACATATTTTTTGAGTTAAAATCTATAAATTTGCCATGCTGAGTAGCTGTTAGAACTTTTTTATTATTTTTATCATAAAGATCAATGTTAATATTTATTTTATCTTTTTGCATTCGATTAAAAAATTTATAATTTGCCTCCATTTCTATGAATGGAGATACATAAAACTGCTTTGCACATTCATGAGATAATTTAAAATCTTCAAAATATACATTTCCTTTAAAAATATAGGTATGTTGTTCATTAGTCGTATTTTTGACTTCATAGAAAATAGATATTAATTTTTTATCATCATAACAATATATAATTGATAAGGGATCAAATACATATCCCAAAATTCTTGGAAAACATAATATCATTATATTAAGATGTTTATATTTAATATTAAATTTAGAGAGGGAATCTTTAACAAATGTCTTTATTGACCTTTTGTCTCTATATCCATGATCTTTTTCATAAATAGAAAAAAGATTAAAAGAGTTTAATGAAAAAAGTTTATAGTTTTTACTTAATTGATCAAGATTATCCAAATTAATAAAAAGACTTGGTACCTCATATTTCAATGTGTGTTTAAATGGAATAAATCTTTTATGAATAATGCTAGATAATAGAATTTGAGAAATCATTTAAAATTAATTTGCAATCTATTATAAAAATTTTTTTCTCTCTTCCAAGGTAAATCACAATTTAACAATTTACAAATATAAGAAGATGATTGAATACCGTCTTCATGAAAACCATATCCAAGGTAAGCTCCACAGAAAAAAGTATTATTCTTTCCTTGGATTTCCATAACATTTTTTTGAGCTAAAATAGTATCGGTAGTATATATTGGATGATTAAATGATGTTTCGTTAATTATGTTTTTAGGCTTTTTATATGGATTAACAGTTACAAAATAATTTTGTTTAGTTGGTAATTTTTGCAAGAAATTCATCCAATAAGTTAAAGTAAATTTAGAAGATGATGATTTATTTAAAAAATTCCAACTTGACCAAGCAATTTTTGCTTTAGGCATTAAAGAGTGATCGGAGTGAAGTATTGCTGAATTAGTTGAATATTTAAATTGTGAAAATATTTTTACTTCTTCTTCTGTTGGTTTTTCCAAAATATCCAATACTTGATTTGCATGGGTTGCAAATATTACCTTATGAAATTCTAATATATTATTTTTCTCATCTTCTATTTTAATTTTATTATTTTCTCTAATAATTTTTTTAATTTTGAAATTTATTTCATACTCAAAAACATTTTTATTAATAATTTTTTTTATATATTCGTTACTACCACCTTCTACATATTTCCATTGAGGTCTTTTTTTTAAATTAAATAAAGCATGATTTTTAAAAAAATTAATGAATGTTGTGAGAGGAAAATTTTTTACATCACTTATATTGCTTGACCATATAGATGATATCATAGGCAAAATATGATAATTTATTAGGTATGTTGAAAAATTATTAGTTTTTAAAAAGTCATTTAAGGTTTTAGTTTGCTCTAAATCACTAAGATTCAAGCTATTACATAATAAATAAAGTTTTCTTATTTCAAATAACATTTTAAAAAAATTAAAAGAAAACACATTTCTAAAATTAGCAAAAAGAGAAAATATATTTTTACCACTATATTCAATTTGATGATCTTGATTTGAGACGGCAAAAGACATATCTGAATTTTTACATTTCACACCAAGTAATTTAAAAAAATTTGTTAAATCTGGATAATTATTTTCATTGAATACAATAAACCCTGTATCGACTGGGATTGTCTTTGTTGATTCTTCAACATAGATAGTTCTTGTATGTCCACCCAATCTATTATTTTTTTCAAATAAATGAACATCATATTTAGAAGATAAAAGGTAAGCTGCACTTATTCCTGAAATACCAGAACCAATGATTGCTATTTTTTCTCTCACATCAACTAATAGTTTTAAACGCTGATAGTGCTCTATTTCTTGTTTCTTTTAAATCTACAATTGGTGCTGGATATGAAGTACCAATCTCAAAATTATATTTCTTTTGATCCTCCACAGACATCTCCCAAGGATTATGAATATATTTTTTTGGAATATTATTCAACTCAGGAACAAATTCTTTTACATAATCACCATCTGGATCAAATTTTTGACCCTGCAATATTGGATTAAAAATTCTAAAATATGGACTTGCATCAGCACCACAACCAGAGATCCATTGCCAACCTGCAGAATTAGACCCAACGTCAGCATCAACTAAAGTATCAAAAAACCACTCTTCTCCATTTTTCCAGTGTAACAATAAATTTTTTGTTAGAAACGAGCCTACAATCATTCTTACTCTATTGTGCATCCAGCCTGTTTTATATAGTTGTCTCATTCCAGCATCAACAATTGGAATACCAGTTTTACCATTATGCCATAATGATAAATTTTTAGCATTTTTAATCCATGGAAATTTATTAAATTTACTTTGTATTGGTTTATGAGTCATAGCTGGATAATGAAATAAAAGATTATAAGAAAAATCTCTCCAACCAAGTTCAGAAAGAAATTTTTTTTTATTTTCAGGATCAATTTTTTTTTCAATATTTACGGTATCATAAACTTCTAAAGCAGATATTTCTCCAAAATGAAGATAAGGTGATAATTTTGAAGTTAAATCTTTATCGGGTCTATCTCTCCCAACTGAATAGTTATTTGCTTTTTGTGAAATATATTTTTTTAATTGTAATTTTGCATTACTTTCACCAGGTATCCAATATTTTTCAATTTTTTTGATCCATTGCTCTTTTTTGTTAGTTAGATTTAAATCTTGTATAGTTATTTCATCTTTAAATTTTGAATTGGCATAGCTTATTTTTGTATTTTTAAATTTAATATCTTTTAGTTTTAGTAGTTCATCACAATGTCGCCAGTAAGGAGTAAATACTTTAAAAAAGGTTCCACTTTTATTTTTAATATTCCAAGGTTCATTTAAAAGATATCCATTGTGTGAGTCGCATTCTATTTTAGATGAAGTAACTATAGATTTAATTTTAGTATCTCTTTTAATTGAATATGAATCATATAGTCTATTCCAGGATACATATTTAACATTTGAATTCTTTAGTATTGAAGATAAAATTTTCTCTGGATCACCAGCAAATATATTTAGTTTGCCATTATGTTTTTGTATTGAGTCATATAAACTAATTAAGGATTTTTCTAACCACCATTTGGATGTGGATCCAATTCTTTGATTTAAATCAAAAATATAAATTGGAATTATCTGATCAACTTTTTTTGAAAGTGACAATAAAGATGGATTTTGTTGTAATCGCAAATCTTGTCTAAACCAATGAATTCCATAAGTGGCTACCATGAGTTTAAATTATGTTAATTTAGGATAAATTAAAGAGGTAAATCTATTATTTACTATGAGGAGGCATTTTTTTCTCTACGAACCAAACGTGTTTTTTTAACACAGGATCATATTTTTTCATTCGAAGCTTTTCAGCAACTTTCAATCCTTTTGTCGGTTTTCTTACAATATACTTAGTTCCTGTTTTTGGATTTTCCTCAGGTACTAGTTGTTTAAGAGCGAATGAAGTTTTTTTTGCCATGAGGTGTCTATACAGAATAATTATATGAAATAAAGTATTATTTATTCATAATCAGAAATTGACTGCTTAATAAAACGGTTAAAATTTCCTCTTTTTTTATCAAGTTTAATTTGTTTATTTCTTTCAAGTAAGTTTTTTTTCTTTTCTTCAGATGTTTTATCAAAACAATTATGACAAGATACACCTGGTTTATAATATTTATTATAAGTATCTTTAATACTAATGGGTAACCGACAAGCATGACAAAGTTTGTAAGTTCCATCTTTTAATTCATTTTTCAAAGATACTCTTCCATCAAATACGAAACATTCACCATTCCACATTGAATCTTTTTTTGGAGTTTTTTCTAAATACTTTAGTATACCTCCGTCTAACTGAGCAACATTTTTAAAACCCTTCATCATCATATATGATGAAGCCTTTTCACACCTGATACCTCCAGTGCAAAACATTGCAATTTTTTTGTCTTTAGAATTATTTAGTTTTTTTTGAACAAAAGATTTAAAGTCAGTGAAACTTTTAGTTTTTGGATTAATTGCCCCTTCAAAAGATCCTATTTTAATCTCAAATTCATTTCTTACATCAATCACAATAGTGTCTTTGTCTTTAATTAGTTGATTCCATTCATTGTATTTAACTTTTTTTCCAGATATTTTTGTAGGATCAGCAAATTTGGTTCTGAGTGTGACTATTTCATTTTTATTTCTAATTTTTAGTTTTTGAAAAGGCATATATTTATATTTTGATCGTTTAAAATTAAGTTTCTCGAAACTAAAATTTTCAAGATATAGAATGAAAGAATTTATGTTTTTATCTAATCCAGCTATTGTTCCATTAATGCCTTCATCAGCAATCAATATTGTACCTTTTATTTTATTAAATTTGCAAAAATCTTTAAGTTTAGTAATGATATCATTTTTATCTTTAATTATTTTGAATTGATAAAAAGTAATTATAGTAAAGTACTTGTTGTTCATTTATCTAATTAATATAAAAAACTTTAAAAATTTATGTCTAAAGAAACCATTAATATTGTTAAAAATTTTCTCAATAGTTATTCTATAGAAACAACTCCAAATGTTTACGAAAAATATGGAGGCTTTTCTGAATTTCTTAATAAAAATCATGACGTTTATATAACTTATTTACCAGATGAAAATTCAAAAAATGTTATTAGAACGGCAAAAAAATTAAAATTAGAAGGTTATGATGTTATACCTCATTTGCCTGCGAGGACTATTGTAAATAAAGATGACTTAGAAAAATATATTGGTGAACTTGCAAATGAATCTGGGTGTTCAAAAATTTTAATTATTGGTGGTGGTGGAAATCAAGCTGGCGAAATCTCTTCCTCAATTGATGTTTTAAAAACAGATTTTCTTTCAAAATATAATTATCAATTTGTAGGTGTGGCTGGACATCCCGAAGGAAGCCCAGATATTTCAAATGAAAATTTGGATTTAGCAATTAAACAGAAGAATGATTTTGCAAAAAATGTTGATTTTAAAATGTATTTAGCAACACAATTTTTTTTTGAAGCTAAATCTTTAATCGACTGGGAAAAACACTTAGTAAAAATTGGAAATAAATTACCAATCCACGCTGGGATACCAGGTCCTGCCTCTATTAAAACATTAGTAAATTATGCAAGGTCTTGCGGTATTGGAAACTCTTTAAGATTTATTACAAAACAGGCTTTTAACTTAACTAAACTTGCAACATTGAGCACTCCTGATAAATTAATTTATGATCTTGCTGAACATAGCGAAATAAACAAAGACTCTAAACTTGAAAAAATACACTTCTATGCGTTTGGTGGTATGAAAAAAACATCAGAGTGGTTAAATCAATTTAATAACTCAGATTTTTCTTATAATAATAAACAGAAATTCGAATTAAATTAGCTTCTTCACAATTTTTTTATCTTTTAATGAAACAAAAGTTGTTTGATATTTAAGTTAATTTATAGATTAAGAATCTAATAATTAAGGAGTCTCATGTCAGATATTCAAATAGCAAGAAAAGCTAAAATGAAGCCTATTAGTGAAATTCTAAAAGGGCTTGATGTACCAGACACACCTGAAGCCTTCAGTCCTATGGGTCGTCATATAGCAAAAATAAACTTGGAGTACATAGAGTCACTTAATAAAAATAAAGATGGTAAACTTGTTCTAGTCTCAGCAATAACTCCAACACCAGCAGGAGAAGGTAAAACAACAACTTCTGTTGGATTAAGTGATGGTCTTAATAAACTAGGAAAGAAATCAATAGTTTGTTTAAGAGAGCCGAGTCTTGGTCCATCATTCGGTATGAAAGGTGGTGCAGCTGGTGGAGGCTATGCTCAAGTAGTTCCAATGGAGCAAATTAATTTACATTTTACTGGAGATTTTCATGCAATTACATCCGCTCATAATTTACTTTCTGCACTGATTGATAATCATATCTACTGGGGAAATAAATTAAATATTGATGTTAGAAGGGTTGTTTGGAAGAGAGTAATGGATATGAATGATAGATCACTTAGATCTATTGTTGTTGATTTAGGAGGAGTTGCAAATGGATATCCTAGACAAGATGGTTTTGATATTACTGTTGCATCGGAGATAATGGCAATTTTCTGCTTAGCAAAAGATTTAAAAGATCTTGAGGAGAGAATTGGAAATATAACTATTGCTTATACACGAGACAAAAAAGCTATTTATGCAAAAGATTTAAAGGCAGAAGGTCCAATGACAGTATTATTAAAAGATGCCATTAGGCCCAACATAACACAAACGTTAGAAAATAATCCTGCTATAATTCATGGTGGGCCATTTGCAAATATTGCTCATGGTTGCAATTCTGTAATTGCAACTAAAGCTAGTTTAAAATTAAGTGATTACGTTGTAACTGAAGCAGGCTTTGGAGCTGATCTAGGAGCAGAAAAATTCCTTGATATAAAATGTAGAAAATCAAATTTAAAACCTGATTGTGTGGTTTTGGTAGCTACAATTAGAGCACTAAAAATGCATGGCGATGTTTCAAAAGAAGATTTAAAAAATGAAAATGTAAATGCTCTTAAAAAAGGTTTAGTAAATCTAGAAAGACATATTAATAATATTAGAAAATTTGGATTACCAGTAACTGTTGCTATTAATCATTTTGTCACTGATTCTAAAGCTGAAGTTGATGCCGTTCTAAGTTTTTGTACAACTCAAGGAGTCAAGGCTTCTATGTGTACTCACTGGTCCGATGGTGGTGATGGTGCAACTCAATTAGCTCAAAATGTAATAGATATTTGTGAAGATAATAAGAATACATTTAAATTTTTATATGAAGATGACTTAACTCTATTCAAAAAAATAGAAAAAATTGCACAAGAGATTTATCACGCAAGTGAAGTTGTGGCAGACACGAAAGTACGTCAACAATTGAAGGATTTTGAAACTAAAGGATTTGGCAAATTACCTGTTTGCATTGCAAAGACTCAATATAGTTTTTCAACTGACCCTAATTTAAAAGGCGCTCCTACTGGCCACGTTTTACCTATTAGAGAGGTAAGATTATCATCAGGAGCAGAATTTATAGTAGTTGTTTGCGGAGATATTATGACCATGCCGGGTCTACCAAGTGTTCCTGCGGCAAATTCGATAAAGCTAAATGACCATGGAGAAATTGAAGGTCTTTTTTAAAACTGCTATAAAGAGTTATAATGTTTAATAAAAATAAATACTCATTTCTATCTATCGCTAGAAATGCTTTAAATCATCATGAGAATTGGCAAAAGACGTGGAATAGTCCTGAGCCAAAAAAAAGTTATGATGCAATAATTGTCGGTGGTGGTGGACACGGTTTAACTACTGCTTACTATCTAGCAAAAAACCATGGAGTTAATAATATTGCAGTAATTGAAAAAGGTTGGATAGGTGGTGGGAATACAGGGCGAAATACCACTATAATTAGATCAAACTATTTATGGGATCAAAGTGCAGCTTTATACGAGCATGCATTAAAACTTTGGGAAGGTATGTCTCAAGAATTAAATTACAACGTAATGTTTTCTCAAAGAGGGGTTTTGAATGTTGCTCATAATCTTCATGATGTAAGAGAATTAAAAAGACGGTGGCATGCAAACAGACTAAATGATATCGATTGTGAGTGGCTTGATACAAAGAAAGTTAAAGAATTTTGTCCAATAATAAATACTTCACCAAACATTAGATACCCTGTTTTAGGAGCAACGCTGCAAAGAAGAGCAGGAACTGCAAGACATGATGCTGTTGCATGGGGTTATGCAAGAGGAGCCGATGAAATGGGAGTTGATATAATTCAAAATTGTGAAGTAACTGGTATTAATGTAAAAAATGGAAATGTAACTGGTATTGAAACAACAAAAGGAACCATTAATTCAAATAAAATTGGAATAGCTGCTGCAGGACATACCAGTGTTATTGCCAATATGGCGGGTATCAAATTACCTTTGGAGAGTAAACCATTACAAGCACTAGTTTCAGAACCAGTAAAACCAGTCATTGATACTGTAGTAATGTCCAATACAATTCATGCGTATGTATCTCAGTCAGATAAAGGAGAGCTAGTTATTGGTGCTGGAACAGATGGATACACTTCATATACTCAAAGAGGTGGTTTTAACATTGTTGAAGATACATTAATGGCAATAGTTGAATTGTTTCCAATATTTTCTAGAATGAAAATGCTTCGTCATTGGGGAGGAATTGTAGATATTTGTCCTGATGCAAGCCCCATTATCAGTAAGACGCACATAAATGGATTATATTTTAATTGTGGTTGGGGAACTGGTGGTTTTAAAGCAACACCAGGTTCAGGTTGGGTATTTGCTCACACTATAGCTAATGATCAAGCACATGAATTAAATGCTCCTTTTACAATAAATAGATTTTCTAGTGGTGAATTAGTTGATGAACATGGTGCAGCTGCCGTAGCACATTAAATCATGTTTTTAATAAATTGCCCATACTGTGGAGAAAGAGATCAAGCTGAATTTTCTTGTGGAGGTGAAGCGCATATTGCAAGACCAAAAAATCCTCCTGAACTCTCTGATGATCAATGGGCAGAATATTTATTCTTGCGAAAGAACGAAAAAGGTATTCATTATGAACGATGGAACCATGAATATGGATGCAGACAATGGTTTAATTTAGCAAGAAATACAGCAACCGATGAAATTCTTGCAGTATATAAAATGGGAGAAGCTGCTCCCATATTAAAAGCAAATATTCCAGCTACTCCTTCAGGTGAGCCAAGTATTGGATCAGGGAATTTATCAACATCGAAGAAAGATAGGTTTTAAAAATAAAGATGCGATACAAAAATAATAAAAATCTAGAAAACAATAAGTCTGTTAGGTTCTATTTTGATAATAAAGAATATTTTGGATTTGAAGGTGATACCCTAGCTTCTGCACTTCTTGCAAATGATGTTCATTTAGTTGGAAGAAGTTTTAAATATCATCGACCGCGGGGTATTTATACCGCAGGTAGTGAAGAACCTAATGGAATAGTTCAGCTTGAGGCCAAAGAATATACCGAACCTAATAGAAGAGTAACTGAAGTCCAGATATATGATGGGTTAAAAGCTTTTAGTCAAAATAATTGGCCGTCAGTGAAATTTGATGCTGGCGCTATAAATGATTTACTATCCCCATTATTTCCTGCAGGGTTTTATTACAAGACCTTTATGTGGCCGCCAAAGTTTTGGAAAGCATATGAATTTTTTATAAGACACGCTGCAGGACTTGGTAAATCTCCAAAAAAAGATGATCCCCACAAATACGAACATTTTCATTATCATTGTGATGTTCTAATTGTTGGAGCAGGAGTGAGTGGATTAATTTCAGCAGAAATTGCAGCGAATAAAAATTATAAAGTTTTAGTAGTTGAGCAAGAAGAGGATCTCGGTGGTGAAATTTTATCTACAAAAAATCAAGACATTAAAATTGATAATTTACCGATTAATGAATGGAAAAATAAATTAGTTGATAAACTTTCTAAAAATTCAAATGTAAAAATAGTTAAAAACACAACTTGTTTTGCATACTTGAATTATAATTTATTACTAGCAGTGCAAGAAATTGATCCAGAAAAAGGTTTAAATAAAAAAAATGATATTAAAGAAAGAATTTGGAAAATTAGATCAAAGAAAGTTATTTTAGCAACTGGCGCAATTGAACGACCAATAATATTTAACAATAATGACAGACCTGGAATTATGCTGTCTAACAGTGCAAAAAAATACTTGAATAAGTATGGAGTTGCACCTGGAAAAAATTTAGTTTTTTTTACAAACAATGATAGTGCCTATGAAACTGCAATAGATTTTTTTGAACAAGGTATAAAAGTAGAGGCTATTGTCGATACAAGAGATAGCAGTGATGGATATTATCCAAAAAAAGCAAATAAATTAGGTATTACTATACTAAGAGGTTATGAAATTAGTGATACTGTTGGAAGATTAAAAATTAGAGAAGTTAAATTAAGAAAAATAAAAACTGAAAACAATAATGAAAAATCTTCTATTAATATTAAATGCGATCTTTTAGCAATTGCTGGTGGTTGGACTCCTACTGTTCATTTATTTACTCAATCAAAAGGAAAACTCAAATTTAGAGATGTTGATGGAAGTTTTATTCCTAATGAAGTTTATCAAGATACATTGTGTGTTGGAAGTTGCAATGGTAATTATAATTTAAATGAAATATTATTAAAAACTCAAGAAGATACATATAAATATTTAAATGATAATCAGCAAAATGAACTTAGCGAAGTAAACTACAAATCAGATGATCTAAAGCATGGCAAACACGAAAATGTTTGGATTACATCAAAGAAAAATATTTCACGAACAAAAATGTTTGTAGATTTCCAAAACGATGTAACTGCAAAAGATATTAAATTAGCTTTAAAAGAGGGTTTTCAATCAATTGAGCATGTCAAACGTTATACAACTACAGGAATGGCAACTGATCAAGGTAAGACCAGTAATGTTAATGCACTTGGAATAATATCAGAGTTAACAAATACTGAAATCTCTGAATTAGGTACGACAACATTTCGTTTACCTTATAAGCCAGTGACATTTGGAGCAATTGCTGGACGTCATGTTAAAGAATTTTTTGATTTAGAGAGAACAAGCCCAATGCATCAATGGCATATTGATAATAAAGCTTTATTTGAGGATGTAGGTCAATGGAAAAGAGCCTGGTATTATCCTCAAAGGAATGAAAGTTTTCAGTCTGCTTTAAATAGAGAAGTAAAAGCAACTAGAGATAGTCTAGGGATATTAGATGCATCAACGCTTGGTAAAATTGATATTAAGGGAAGAGATGTTAGCGAATTCTTAAATAGAATTTATACAAATTCTTGGTCAAAATTAGAAATTGGAAAATGTCGATATGGTGTAATGTTAGGTGACGATGGGATGGTTATTGATGATGGTGTAACAACTAGATTAGACGAGTATCATTATCTCATGTCAACAACTACAGGAAACGCAGCGTCAGTAATGTCAAAATTAGAAGATTGGTTACAAACAGAATGGTCAGAATTAGAAGTATATTTAACATCCGTAACAGAAAACTATGGAACGATAAGCTTAAATGGTCCAAATTCAAAAAAATTAATGCAAAAATTAGTTCCAGATTTTGATTTTTCAAAAGAAAATTTTCCTCATATGAGTTTTAAGAATATTAATATTGACGGAATAAAGTGTAGAGTCATGCGTATAAGTTTTACAGGGGAGATGTGTTACGAAATAAATGTGCCATCTGGCTATGCTAAAAATCTTTGGGAATTTTGTATAGATAAAGGTAAGGAATTTAATATTACGCCATATGGTACTGAAGCGATGCATGTACTTCGTGCTGAAAAAGGATTTATTATTGTTGGTCAAGAAACAGATGGATCAGTGACACCAGTAGATCTGGATATGGACTGGATAGTTAGTAAGAAGAAATATGATTTTATTGGTAAAAGGGCATTATATAGAAGTGATACTATTAAAAAAGATAGGAAACAATTAGTTGGATTAAGAACTAAAGATCCAAATAAGGTTCTTGAAGAAGGATCTCAATTGGTTGAAGAAATAACTTCTCTACCTATGAAAATGGTTGGTCACGTGACCTCTAGTTACTATTCACCTAATTTAAAAAGTTCTTTTGCTTTAGCTTTAATCAAAGGTGGTCTTGAAAAAAAAGGAAGTGTTTTAATTGCTCCAATGGAAAATGAAAATATTGAAGTAGAAATAACTAGTCCAATATTTATTGATCCTGAGAATCAAAGGGTTAATCAATGAGTTTAACTTACAGTAATGTTTTGAATATAAATAAAAAAAATTACAATGGAGTAACAATAGAAGAAAAAGCTCTATCAGGTAAAATAAATATACGAGGTAAAAGTTCAGATAAAGAATTTATGAAAAATATAGGCTCAGTATTAAACCTGGTTTTACC
Organism: uncultured Alphaproteobacteria bacterium; assembly: GCA_902522865.1. Classification (GTDB taxonomy): domain Bacteria; phylum Pseudomonadota; class Alphaproteobacteria; order HIMB59; genus CACPNW01. The sequence goes on from CABYXC010000004.1 coordinate 88,628, forward strand.
AATTGAACCAAATGTAAGAATTTTTAATAATAATATTAGTATTATGTGGCTTGGTCCTAATGAATGGTTAGTCGAAACACCAGAAAATGAGAAAGATAAAATTATTTCTCTATTAGAATCTAAACTTAATCCAGAAAAAACAGCAATAACTGATGTTTCATTTAATAAAACTGTTTTACTGCTTGAAGGGGAAAAGGTATTTATTTTACTTTCTAAATTTCTTGTCGCGAACTTAGAAAAAATTTTGGAAACTAATTTTTCTGTAGCTCAAACTATATTTATAAAAATTCCAATACTTTTTATTAGAAATAATACTGATAAAGAAGAAACTTCATTAGATTTACATTTAAACAGATCACATGCAAAATATGTTTATGATTTATTAGTTGATGGTAGTAAAAATCTTAATATTTAATTTATTTTTTATCTTAATTTCATTAAGCACAGTATCATCTGGTAAAACTATATTTGGAAAAGCAAAAGTAATTGATGGCGATACAATACATATTAATAAAAATAAAATAAGACTGCATGCTATTGATGCCCCTGAAACAAATCAAACATGTAAAAAAAATAGTAAAGACTGGAATTGTGGTGTGGAATCAACAAATTTCTTAAAAGAATTAATTGATAATAATAAAATTGAATGCATCACAAACGGTAAGGATCGATATAATAGATTTATTGGAGTCTGCTATAAAGATAATTTAGATTTAAACAGTGCAATGGTTCTGAATGGATGGGCGATAGCTTATCGATATTATTCAACAGATTATATTGAAGAAGAAGAAGAAGCAAAACAAAAAAAAAGGGGGATATGGATTGGAGATTTTGAGGAACCTTATTTATTTAGAAAAAAAAATAAATAATTAACCATGATGTTGTAAATCTTTTAAATAAATTAATTCTTCTATTTCCTGATCTTTTTTTTCAATTACCAAATCTTTATTTTCTATTGTTGATTTTAATTTATTTAATTCTTTTTCAAAATTAAGATTTTTTTCTTTAATTTGGTTAATTTCTGATTTTAATATTGAATTTTCAATATTTACTTGTTCTATATTTTCAGCAGATGTAGAATTAGCTAATTCAGTTTTAAATTTAAGAACTAAATTTTCGTTCTTTGATAATTGTTTTTTTAATTCAGTAATTTGATTTTTAAGCAAATTTATTTGTTCAATATTTTGTGAATAGTTTTCTACTGAGTTATTCTCTAAATCTGAGATGTTGCTTAAGGATTGTTCATAATCATTTTTAACAGTATTAAACGATTTATTTAAATCATTTATTTCTTTGCGAAGATTTTTAATTTGATCATCTCTAAATTTTAACCTTTGATCTTTTTGGAATACTTCAAGTTTTAACTCTTCTATTTCAGTTCTTAAGCTTGACTCATCGACAACATTACTTGGGATAATTTCATCCAAAGGTTGTTTTTCTTCTGTTGTAAAATCTATAGAGGGCAAATAAAAAAAAATACCAAATATTGCTAGAATAAATATAATAAATAAATATCTGTTTCTTCTTCTTTTTCTTGCACGCGCACCAACAAAACCTAACATAAGAGGTCTATAAGGCGCTAGTTATAAAAAATAAATATTTAATTTTTACTAATTTGTGGATCCAAAGAGTACGTGGTTAATCTAAGATATTCGGTAATTTGCTTAATATCTCCGATATTTTTTAGAGTTTCATAGGGAATTAAAGAACCAAAATACATATAAATATTATCGCCAATTTTTCTTTTTAGTTCATACATACATAGAGAATATCTAAAGGTTTGACCTATTTTATTAGCAATATGATATAGTTGACTATTTTGACCATCAAAAAAAATTGGTAACACAGGGCTTTTAGTTTTAAGGACTAATTTCGATACCCATTGTTTCCACTCACCATCGTCAGCTTTTGTATTCATTTTTAAGTTTTGTTTAGTCGCTATCGTTCCAGAAGGGAAAAGCACCAAAACACCTTCATTATGTAAAACTTTTTCAGCTTCTTTACGCGTATTAATGTTAGTTAATAGAGCTTCTCTATTTTCATTAAAATCAATTGGCAATATTTTATCTTTTACTGCCTCTGCTTGTCTTAAGACTTTATGTGTAACCATTTTATAATCTTGTCTTACTTTTGAAATTGCTGAACATATAGATACACCATCTGCAACTCCAAAAGCATGATTTGCTATAACAATTAATTTTCCTTTTTTTGGAATGTAACTACCATCCTGAAAATTAGTTATTAAATTAAAATTTAATTTATCTACTGCATCATCCCAAAAAAGCTCAGGCGGTCTATTTTCAGATAAATATTCATCATATAATTTTTTTAATTTTAATTTTCCTGTTAATAATTCAGTAATCTTAATAAATATTTGACCAATAAAATTTACTTCCGATGTTGCAAATGTAAATACAATTTTATTTTTATTCATGATGAAAATGAATCAATTTAAATAAATAAGTATTTTTCAAATATATTACATATTTGCATAATTTGGCCCCCCACTACCTTCAGGTACAACCCAATTTATGTTTTGAGATGGTTCTTTAATATCACATGTTTTACAATGAATACAATTTTGCGCATTAATTACAAATTTAGGATTTTGAATATCTGTCTTATCAACCTCATATACACCAGCAGGACAATATCTTTGAGAAGGCTCATCATATGCATTTAAAGTAAATTTTATTGGTAATTCCTTATCCTTTAATTGTAAATGCACTGGCTGATCAGCTTCATGGTTAGTTCCAGTCAAATAAACAGAACTGGTTTTATCAAACGTAAATATTCCATCATATTTTGGATAATCTATTTTCTTTGAATCTTTTGCTAATTGTAAAGCTTCATGATCAGCATGTTTGTGTTTTAGTGTAAAAGGAAGCTTGCCTCTAAATATTATTTGATCAATTCCTGTAAATATTATTGCAGGTATAAGTCCCCAATTAAAACTAGGTTTCACATTTCTAGCTGCAAACAATTCTTTATAAAGCCATGAGCGTTTAAATTTATTTTCATATGCTGAAAGAGGTGAAGATTTATTTAAATAATCATCAATTGTTTCAGCAGCTATAATTCCACTTTTCATAGCAGTATGTGATCCTTTAATCTTTGGCATATTTAAAGTACCTGCATCACATCCAACTAGTAATGCACCTGGCATATACATTTGAGGTAAACTTTGAATACCACCTTCAATAAGTGCCCTCGCTCCATAAGCGATACGTTTTCCATTAGTAAGAATTTTCTTAATTGCTGGGTGAGTTTTAAATTTTTGAAATTCATCATAAGGTGATAAATAAGGATTTTTATAATCAAGACCTATTACGTATCCTAAAAAAATTTGTTTATTTTCAGCATGATAACAAAAACTACCACCATAAGTTGCATTATCTAATGGCCATCCAGCAGTATGCATGACAAGACCTTCTTCATGCTGACTTTCGTCTACTTCCCAAATTTCTTTAAACCCAATTCCGTATTGTTGTGGTGACTTATCTTTCGATAAATTATATTTTTTAATTAATTCTTTACCTAAGTGACCTCTGCAACCTTCAGCAAATACTGTTACTTTAGCGTTAATATTAATACCTGGTTCAAAACTATCTTTTTTATTACCATCTTTATCAATACCCATATCACCTATTTGAACACCAATTACATGATCATCATCTGAAAATAATATTTTAGATGCTGCAAATCCTGGAAAAATTTCTACTCCTAAGCTTTCAGCCTCACTTGCTAGCCATCTACATAAATTTGCAAGACTAATAATATAATTCTTATGATTTTTTTGAACACTTGGAAGAAGCCACGTAGGCCAATTTAAAGAGCCTTTTTTTGATAAGAATAAAAACTTTTCTTTTGTTACTTTAGTTTTTATTGGCGAATCTTTACTTCTCCAATCAGGTATTAATTCATCAAGTGCTCTTGTTTCAAAGACATTGCCACTTAAAATATGGGCCCCGACTTCTGATCCTTTTTCCAAAACACAGACATTAATTTCTGGGTTTAACTGCTTTAGTTTAATTGCAGTTGAAAGGCCTGATGGACCAGCACCTACCACCACAACATCATAGTCCATTGACTCGCGTTCTACTTCCATTTTATTTATTGTAATAAATTAATTTATTGTTGAATAGTATTTAATTTATCTAGTTCAGAAGATAATTGAGGCAATGCCTCAAATAAATCAGCGTTTAATCCATAATCAGCAACATTAAATATTGGCGCTTCTTCATCTTTATTGATTGCAACAATTACCTTGCTTTCTTTCATACCTGCTAAGTGCTGTATTGCGCCAGAAATTCCGACAGCAATATACAAATCTGGGACAACTACTTTGCCAGTTTGACCAACTTGATAATCATTAGAAACATAACCAGCATCTACAGCAGCACGAGAAGCACCAACTGCCGCATTAAGCTTATCTGCTATTTCATTTAAAAGTTTAAAATTTTCGGCGCTTTGTAATCCTCTGCCTCCGGATATCACAACTCGAGCAGTACTTAATTCTGGTCTTTCAGATTGAGATTCTTCTCTATCTATAAATTCAACACTTCCACTATCATTATTAAAAGAAATATTTTCTACCTGTTCTTTTCCTCCGCTAGTTTCTACAGGATCAAACGATGTTGGTCTTACCGTTACTACTTTAATCTTGTCATTTGATTTAACTGTCGCAATAGCGTTACCAGCGTAAATTGGCCTCATAAAAGTATCGGAACTTATTATTTTTATAACATCACTAACTTGTGCAATATCTAGTTTAACGGCAATTCTAGGAAAAATATTTTTTCCAAACGTTGTCGCGGGTGCCATAATGTGAGAATAATTATTGGCTAAAGATACAACAATAGGCTCAATATTTTCAGCAATTGGGTTTTTAAGTTTTTCATTATTGGCTAAATATACTTTTGAAACTTTTTCACATTTAGAGATATTTTTAGCTAGTTCCTCACATTCATGACCCGTTACCAAAACATGGATATCTTGGTCTATTTGTGATGCTGCAGATATAGTATTTAAGGTTGATGATTTGATATCTGTATTATTATGTTCTGCTAATACTAATATTGTCATATAACTTTTGCCTCATGTTTAAGTTTTTGAACCAGTTCAACAACATCATTTACCATAATTCCTTTTTGTCTGACAGGTGGTTCTTCTACTTTTATTTGTTCAATCCTAGGTTCTATATTTATACCAAGTGAGGATGCATCTTTTGTATCAATTGGTTTTTTCTTTGCTTTCATTATATTTGGTAAAGAGGCATATCTAGGTTCATTAAGTCGAAGATCACATGATGCTACAAATGGTATAGACACTTTTATTCTTTCTAAACCTTCATCTATTTCTCTAGTAACGATAGCATTTTGCCCCTCGATTTCAATTTTAGATGCGAATGTAGCCTGAGGCCAATTAAGTAAAGCAGATGTCATTTGACCAGTTTGATTACAGTCATCATCGATAGCTTGTTTTCCCATTAAAATAATTGATGGTTTTTCTTCTTCAGCAACTTTAGAAATTATTTTTGAAATAGCTAGAGGCTCTAGATCATTTTCTGTTCTAATATGTATACCTCTATCAGCTCCCATTGCTAATGCAGTTCGTATAGTTTCTTGAGCCTTATCATTACCTATAGTAAGAATTATAATCTCGTCTGCTTTACCAGCTTCTTTTATTCGTAGAGCTTCCTCTACCGCATTTTCATCAGGAGGATTCATGGACATTTTTACATTATCTTTTTCAACGCCTGAACCATCAGCTTTAACCCTGATTTGAACATTATAATCTATGACTCTTTTTACGGTGACAAGTAACTTCATACTATTGTTTTAGTTTTTCATTTTTAGGATCATAAGGACTATCCTCTATAACAGTTACATTGTATTTTTTATCTAATATATCCATTTCTAATTTTTGACCGACATCTGCAAATTGAGGTTCTACCATACCAATAGCTAATGATTTTTTCACTCTAAAACCATAGTTACCTCCTGTCGCACGGCCTATAACTTTTCCATTATTATAAATTGGATTATTGCCCAAAGCATCTGCATCTTCAACATCATGAACCTCTAAAGTTACCATTTTGTTTTTAAAACCATTTTGCTGCCATTTAACAAGAGAATCTCTTCCTATAAAATTACCTTTGTTTAAATGAACAAATCTATCTAACCCAGACTCAAAAGCTGCGTATTCTATAGACATTTCGGTACCAACTAATTTATATGTTTTTTCAACACGTAAGCTTTCCATCGCTCTAATACCAAATGGTTTAAGTCCATGATCTTTTCCTACTTCTATCAATTTATCAAAAATATGGTTTTGATATTCAATTGGATGATGTAATTCCCATCCGAGCTCTCCAACAAAATTCATACGCATAGCAATACTAGGAGCTAAACCAACATTAATTTTTTTTGACGATAGCCAAGGGAAATTTTCATTAGATAAATCAGTCTTTGTAATTTTAGAGAGAATATCTCTTGATTTGGGTCCTGCTAAAACAAGAACACCCATACTATTAGTTAAATTTTCATAAATCACTGATCCATCTTTGGGCATCCATTTATGAATCCAATCATGATCTAATCTTTGAAACGCTCCTGCTGAAACTAAATAAAAGGAATTTTCTTTTTCTTTTGCAATTGTGAATTCTGAGTGAACTCCTCCAGCAGTGTTTAATGCATGACAAAGATTAACTCTTCCAATTTTTTTTGGAATTTTGTTTGCTACTAAATAGTCTAGAAACTCTTCTGCGCCAGGTCCCGAAATCCGACATTTAGCAAAGGCAGTCATGTCAAGAAGGCCAGCGTTATCCTGAACATTCAAGCACTCGTTACCAACATGTTCAAACCATTTTGATCTTCTAAATGACCAATCATCTTTTTGTAATTCTTTTGAAGGTGCAAACCAGTTAGCACGCTCCCAACCAAACTTTTGACCAAAAACTGCACCAAGATTTTTTAATCTATCATAACAAGGAGCTTGTCTTAATGGACGTCCCTCTTCTCTTTCTTCATCAGGATAGTGTACTGTAAAGACATTCGCGTAAGCTTCTTCATTCTTTTTAATCAAATATGCCTCTGTTGCATAATCACCAAATCTTCTAGGATCTACACCTAACATATCAATTGTAGGTTCACCGCCCACTATCCACTCGGCAATTTGCCATCCAGCTCCACCAGCTGCAGTAATTCCAAAACTATGACCTTCATTTAACCAGAAATTTTTAAGTCCCCATGCCGGTCCAACAATTGGACTTCCATCTGGCGTATAACAAATAGCACCATTGTAAACTTTCTTAACTCCAACTTCTCCAAAAATAGGAACACGGTGCATTGCTGATTCAATGTGAGGTTCTAAACGCTCTAGATCTTCTTGAAATAATTCGAATTCAGATTCTTTATCAGGTCCATCAACATAACAAACTGGAGCTCCTTTTTCATAAGGCCCTAAAATCAATCCTCCTCTTTCTTCACGCATGTACCAAGAACTATCAGAATCTCTTAAGACTCCCATTTCAGGAAGTCCTTGTTCTTTTCTTTTTAATATTTCAGGATGATCATCGGTCACAATGTATTGATGTTCAACAGGTATAACTGGAATGTCAAGTCCGACCATCTTTCCAGTCTGTCTTGCAAAATTACCACTACATGACACTACATGCTCACATTCAATAGATCCTTTATCAGTTTCTACAATCCATAAATCATCTTTATTTTTTTTAATTCCTATTACAGAAGTGTTTCTATAAATTTCCGCACCTTTATCTCTTGCTCCTTTTGCAAGAGCTTGAGTTAGATCGGCTGGCTGAATGTACCCATCTTCGGGATGCTGAATTGCACCTATTAATCCATCTGTGTTACAAAGTGGCCAAATTTCTTTTACTTGTTCAGGAGTTAAAAATTTAACATCTACACCAATTGTTTTAGCGACTCCTGAATATTGATAATACTCATCCATTCTATCTTGAGTAGTTGCTAAACGAATATTTGAAACCACACTAAACCCAACTTTTTGTCCTGTTTCTTCTTCTAGAGTTTTGTAAAATTTGACTGCGTATTTATGTAATTGACCTACTGAATAACTCATATTGAATAATGGAAGTAACCCTGCAGCATGCCATGTTGATCCTGAGGTTAATTCCTTTCTTTCAACCAGAACTACATCTGACCAACCCTTTTTTGCTAAATGATAAAGAGTGCTAACACCTACTGCACCTCCACCGATGACAACTACTTTTGACTTTGATTTCATTATTACTATTTAATACTGTACTTCATTAATCATATTAAATAAGGTGGGTCAATCATGAGATACTTCAAAAAAATAATTTTGGTGGTTATAATGAGTGCGTTTATTTGTCTTCCTGTTAAAGCTGAAATGACTCTTAAAGAATTATTTTTTGATGAGTCAAAGCCTTTTCATTTAAAAATATTAGATGTTATTCCTGAGGAAGGAATTGTGCAAATTGGTGATGAAAATGCGAAAAATACAATTATTGAATTCATGGATTATTTTTGCGGATACTGTAAAAAAGTCCATCCTGAATTACTTCAAATTGCAAACGAAAGAGAGGATACAAGGATAGTTTTCCTGCAACATCCAATTTTAAGTGAGTCATCTAAATTACTAGCAAATATGGTAGTGGCTGCCAATATGCAGAACAAGGGTATTGATTTTCATAATGCATTATTTGAAGTTGAGGGAAATTTAAATAATGCAAAACTAAAAAAAATAATTGAAAACCTTGAGTTGAATGATGCTAAATTAAATATCGATATGACAAAAGATGAAGTTAATAACGTTGTTAGACTTAGTTCTTTTTTAGCTAATGGATCAGGTGCGCGTGGCACTCCTACTTTTTTTGTTAATGAAGAACTTGTTGTTGGTTATATCTCTATTGATAGAATAAAAGCTTTATTAAAATAAAGAAGCTCTATTTAATTAATAGAGCTTCTTAAAATGTTTTATTTATCTACTACTTCTCTTGTATTAGCGTTGTGTGATTCAGTAAATGGAATTGGAACAACTTCTGCATCTACTGGTACACCAGGTGAGTCTGCATATTGATCAGGTAGATGAACCTTAAATTTACTACCATAATTTCCAATAGGGAAACCATTTTTATTCAGAGTTCCATCAAATGGCACATATCCCATAGCAATGTTTCTTCCTTGCTCCGGATGATACCAAGGAGATGTTATAAATCCACATGGCTCATTACCGTCTTCTGAAACAAGCCAAAAATCAGGAGCGTATTCTTCGATAGGTTTTCCACCTAAGCTTAATCCAACCAACTGAAGCTTATATGGTTTTTTTCCATCTTTTAAATCTGCCTTCATCTTTTCAAGAACAGTCTTACCAACATAATCAGAAGTTTTATTCCACTCGCCTTTACCAGATAAAGATACTTGATAACCAAGATTACATTGAAAAGGATTATGCTGGTTATCCATATCTTGACCCCAAGATAGAATGCCTGCTTGAATTCTACGGTGATGGGCTGGAGCTATGACCATAAGATTATGTTTTTTTCCTGCTTCTAAAACAGCATTCCACATATCATCAGCATATTTCGTTGAGTCATATAAATATATTTCAAATCCTGCTTCTCCCGAAAAACCTGTTTGTGAAATTATACAATCCCTTCCACCAACTTTAGCAGCAGCAAGTCCGTAGAATGGCATTTCATCAACTTTAACTTGATCGCCTATTAAATCATTCATCAAAGCATGAGCTTTTGGACCTTGAATTTGAACTGGGCTTACATCAATTTCATCAATATGAACATTAAATCTATTATCATGATTTACACCTTGCAAATACAAACCAATATCTGAGTCAGATAAAGAAAACCAAAACTCATCCTTTGAAATTCTTAAAAGAATAGGATCATTTAAAACACCGCCATACTGATTACAAAGAATTACATATCTTCCTCTCATTGGAGATATTTTTGTAGCATCTCTTGTTATAACATAATCAACAAAAGCCTCAGCATCAGGGCCTTTAACCTGAATTTGTCTTTCAACTGCAACATTCCACATAGTAACATGGTTTTTAATTGCCTCATACTCAACCATTGCTCCACCATCTTCTGGTTTTACATAACCCCTCGGATGATAAATCCTATTATAAACTGTTGCTCTCCAACATCCCGCCTCCATTGACAAATGCCAATAAGGTGATTTTCTCACTCTGGTTGAAATAAGCATCTGAACTGGTGTAGGACCACTTTGTCTTAAATTGTAGGGAACCTTTCTGTCCGATTGATCCACCGACGTAGAATGTTTAATCATTATAAACTCCTTAAATAAATATGATATTTCTGTATTTAATCTTTAAATACTCTGCAATGATAAAATGTCTATGATATGAAAAAAAATGGTGGACCTTAATTTGGTCAAAATTTAGTCTTAGTTTTGACTACAAAAATTGATAATAAAACTTTATGAAATTTAAATATTTAATATTAGTTATCTCTATTCTAATTGTTCTAGTGGGTTGCTCTTCTAGTTATAAAGAACTATCTACTATGGAAACTAATAAGCCAAAAAACTTTCAGGAACACTTATTGTCTGAATACAAAAAAAGAGCTACTTTTGAAGCAGAAGAGATGCATGACTGGAATTCAGCAAAATTATATTCTGAAAAAGCTCTAAAGAGTTTAGAAACTGACGAAATATATCCAGAAGAAATTTCATATTGGAAACTGCCTGAAGAAAATATTACTGAAATAAGAATTGCTTATGATAACCTAATGACAATTTACAAAGATGCAAAAAAAATTGATCCTTTCAATTTAGCTAAAGCTATCTCATCATTAGATTGTTGGTCAGAGCAACAGGAAGAAAATTGGCAAACATGGGATATTAATAGTTGTAAGAATGATTTCTTAAATGCCATGCATAGTATTTATGAAAAAATATCTGCTAATGAAAATGAGCAGGAAACTGTAAATAACAAAAATAATAATTCAGAAAATGAAACAAAAGATGAAGTAACAATTGTAACTAAAAATGAAAATAAAGAATTAATGCAGATAATATATTTTGATTTTGATCAATTTAATTTATCTGAAGTAAGTAAAGATAAAATAAAAAAATTTTTAAATAATTATGGAAGCGTTATTAATGAGTATCTTGTCGTTGGACATACTGACACCAAAGGAACAAATAAATATAATTTATCGTTGTCAATTAAGAGAGCTGAGGTTGTAAAAGAAATTTTAATTAATTATGGAATACAACAAAGTAGTATAAAAATATTAGGTAAAGGGGAAGAATCTTTAGCTGTTGATACTGCAGATGATACCAAACAACCAGCAAATAGAAGAGTAGAAATAAAAAAAACAAATTAACTTTTGTTTATAATTATTTTGGTATATTGAGCTTTTTTTAATGTATTCTAAAACAACAAAAAAAATTAACATTACTGTAAAACCTTATTATCTTGAAGATCAATCTGAGCCAGAAGATCAGCATTATGTATGGGCATATAAGGTAACAATTGATAATCAAGGTAACGAAAAAGTGCAACTTGTAAACAGACACTGGAAAATTATTGATGCTAATGGCACATTACAAGAAGTGCGAGGAAAAGGTGTTGTAGGTGAACAGCCTATTCTAAATCCTGGTGAAAAATTTGAATATACAAGTGGAACACCTTTAACTACATCATCTGGTTTTATGGAAGGAAGTTATGAAATGCAAGGTAATGATGGAAATACTTTTTATGTGCAAATACCGCAGTTTTCATTAGATACACCATTTGAAAATAATAAATTAAATTAATTTACTAAACAATGAGAGACTTTAGGTCGATATTAAATATAATTGGAATTCTGATATGTATTGAAGCAGTAGCAATGCTGATACCAATGTTCTTTGATCTTTATTATGGTAATTATGATTGGTTACATTTTTTTTACTCAAGTTTAATCACATTCTTCATTGGAATAATTTTATATTTTTCATTTAGAAAAAAAAATATTAAACTTGGAATTAGACAGGCTTTTTTATTAACAATTTCATCTTGGTTAGTTATTTCTATTTTTGGTGCAATCCCGTTTGTGTATTCATCTTCTTCATTATCTTATACTGATGCTTTTTTTGAATCAGTTAGTGGTATAACTACAACAGGAGCAACAGTAATTAATAATTTAGAAAACTTATCTGAAGGGATATTAATCTGGAGATCTTTACTACAATGGTTTGGTGGTATAGGAATAATTGTTCTTGCAATGGCTATATTACCAACTTTACAAATTGGTGGAATGCAACTTTTACATATGGAACATGATGATCCTTATGAAAAAACAATACCTAAGGTAAATCGATTTGTTCTCGAATTATTTCTTCTTTATATTTCTTTATCTCTTATTTGTGGTTTCTTATACTACATGAATGGAATGAATGGTTTTGATTCAATTATTCATGCAATGACAACAATTTCAACTGGTGGTTTTTCAAATTATGATCAATCATTTTTATATTTCAACTCCTTTCGAATTGAAATTATAAGCGTTATTTTTATGTTGATTGGCAGTTTACCATTTGTTTTGTATTTACAATTTATTCACAATCAAAAAAAATTAATATTTAGAGATGATCAAATTAAATTATTTTTTATTATTTTGTTGATAATTATTTTTCTAACGACACTTTGGCTAATTGCTAATCAATCTCTAGACATAATCTCTGCTTTTAGAATTGCTTTATTTAATATCACGTCGATTTTAACAGGAACTGGTTATACTAGTAGTAATTTTTCTAATTGGGGTAGTTTTGGAATTGTAATTATGATGGTAATTATGTTTGTTGGTGGGTGTGCAGGCTCTACCACAGGTGGAATTAAAATATTTAGATTACAAATATTATTTAGAGGTGCAATTACTCAAATAAGGAAACTCACTCAACCTCATGCGGTCTTTGTGATGAGATTTAATGGAAAAACTGTAAACGAAAATACTTACAACTCAATCATGGGTTTCTTCTTTATGTATATATTTTTATTTATTATATCTGCTGTATCGTTAAGTTTATTTAATTTAGATTTTCTAACAGCCTTTTCAGCTGCAGCTTCTGCTATATCAAATGTTGGTCCTGGTATAGGTGAAATTATTGGACCTAGTGGAAATTATTTTTTATTAGACAATGGTGCTAAATGGATATTGTCTATAACAATGATTATTGGAAGACTTGAGATTTTTAC
>CABYXC010000005.1:0-5000 GCA_902522865.1 uncultured Alphaproteobacteria bacterium
AAACAAAATATCATTTCAATATTCTTGTTCTTAGCTCTTATTTTAATAATAAGGTATTTGGATTTTGGAAATTTTTATATTTTCTATAAAGATTTTATAATATTTATATTATCTACATTTAGTTTAATATTTATTTTTATTATTACAAATAGAGATTTGATGATGATAATTAAAAATTTTTTAACAGAAAAGTAAATAAATTTTTGATATGAAATTAAATAACGAGAATGATATAATTAAAATGTGGGATCAAAAACTTCCCATGGTTTCTATATCTTGTGTAGCATATAATCACCAAGAATATATAAAAGAATGTATAGAGAGTTTTTTGAATCAAGAGACCAATTACCCTTTTGAAATCCTTATCCATGATGACGCTTCTGAAGATCTCACAGCAGAAATTATTAAACAATATGAAAGAAAATATCCAAAAATAATTTTTCCTATATACCAAGAAAAAAATCAATATTCTAAAAATATAAAACCAAATTTATTAAATATAGAAAGAGCTAAAGGTAAATATATAGCTTTCTGCGATGGTGATGATTTTTGGTCTTCAAATCAAAAACTATCTAAGCAAATAAAATATATGGAAAAATTTTATATGTGTGATGTATCTTTTCATGGAGTTAGGGTTCTTTTTTCAAATAACACTACTGAAGATAAATTAAAAAATTCAAAGCCATATATATATTCATTAAATCAAGTTATTTTACAAGACTATCGTCTTGTTTTTTCTTCTTCTTCAATTATGATTAAAAGAAAAACTCTAAAAAATATTCCTAATTTTTATAAAATTGCTCCTGTAGAAGATTATTATCTAAGAATTTTAGGTTCAATTAATGGCGGTGGATTATATATACCAGAAATTCTATCTACTTACAGAAGACTTACACCAAACTCATACACTCAAGTTAATAGATTTTCTAAAAATATTGCATTAAGAAATTATTTAGCAATGAAAGAGGCTAGATACTATCTTGGAAAATCTTTAATATCAATTGTTGGCTATAAATTACTTTTATTTTATTTAAAGTTTGTAATTTTAAAAATTTTTAAAATTTCAAAAGAGAGATAATATTTCAGGACTTATTCCAAAATCATTTTTTAATTTATATTTCTTTTGGACAATTTTATGCTTCTCTTCTGCATCTTTTGTCAGTTTAATTTTGATATCTTTTAAATCTTTTTTTCTGACTAATTTATGCTCGATTAGGTTTGATAAATAAAAATCTACATACATTTTGATTGCATAATCTTTATCTTTAAATGATATAAATTCTCTATTTGGCTTCCAAATATCATAAACCGAATCAGTATGTTTATCTCCAATCCATTTAAGAATTTCCTCAGTTATTATTGGAGATACTGTTAATCCTACTCTATTAAAACCAGAAGCAACAAAAATTTTTTTATTTTTATCAAAAGTTCCAAAAACGGGTTTGTTATCAAAGCTTATTGGCCTATTTCCATAAACCATTTTCATCATAGTTTTATGGACAATTTCTTCATTTGATATTTCTTTAGTCAAAGCATCTATTAAATACTTTACAGTAGCCATTCTTCCAATAGCATTGTAGTTATTTGATAAATAATTGCCTGCCCCTAAATAGAATGATCCCAATTTATCTCTTGGAACAAGATGTACTCCACAAAAGCTTCCCCCTCTATTAGCAGTTCTATAAACAGTATCTTTATTAATAAAATTGTATAATTCTTCTGATTTTATTTCTAAAGCTGTACCAACTCCATGATAAACAGGAACCATTTTATATTTTCTAATTATGTTCGAAGAATTAGAGCCAGCCGCAATTAGTATCTTGTTTGAACTGATTATCTTATTACTATTTTTTAATGTAACTTTATTGCTATAAACATTATTAATATTAGCCTGATCATTGAAAAACATAATATTTTTGTTTTTTGAAATTATAGCATCGATTTTTTTGAATAAACTTTTTGAACTAATAGCAAATTCTTTATTCAAGACTAAGTATTGTGTATTTATTTTTGAATTTTTAACATTTTTTAAAAATTTTCCATATTTAGAAATAACTTTAAAACATTTTTTTTCTAAATTATTTGCATTATTTTTTAAATATACAAAAGTTTTTTTCGCTGTAATTATATTGTTGTCAATTTTTTTAATAATTTTACGCCACTCCAAACTTGCATTTTCACTTAAGTTTAATAGAAGTTCATCATGATAATCATACAATTTTGAATCTTCCAGTTCACCATGGACTGCAATCATTGCGCCTGAAGCTCTAGATGCATTATTTAGGTTATTTCCAACAAGAGCTATTTTGTAATTACTACTTTCTAGAATTTTCAAAGCAGTTAATTTTCCTATAATGCCATCACCTATAATAATTAAATCAAACTGATTCAGATAAATTCTCTTATTTTCAAATTGACTAAAACAATAAATTATATTTACAACTAAATAAATCCTTGTTTTTTTTAATTTATTAATTATTCATTTATCTCATTTCGCGGGATGGAGCAGCCCGGTAGCTCGTCAGGCTCATAACCTGAAGGTCGTAGGTTCAAATCCTACTCCCGCAACCAAAAAAAGGGATTCTCTTATTTATTAAATTTTTTTTTTGAATTACCTAAATATCCCCAGAAATTAGGCTAATTTTTTTATTTTTTATGGTTTGACAAGGAAATTTTATACTATTATAGGTCTGACTCTTTTTCTTAGGAAAAATTACATTACTTATCTATTTTAACAAATAGTTAAGTTTGTATGCTCTTTAATTTGTTAATAAGATTATAAAGAGATACGTAGACAACAATTCGTAATTAATTTTTTACGAATGTTAATGGAATACGTATCAACAAATATTTTTTGTTTTTACAAGAAGTATTCCGCTTTAACGGACGTTCCGTAATTTTGACTTAGGTCAAATTTACTTAACTTAAGAGTTTGATTATGGCTCAGAACGAACGCTGGCGGCATGCCTCATACATGCAAGTCGA
The DNA here is from genome assembly GCA_902522865.1 of uncultured Alphaproteobacteria bacterium. Taxonomy (GTDB): domain Bacteria; phylum Pseudomonadota; class Alphaproteobacteria; order HIMB59; genus CACPNW01. Next base: position 2,986 of record CABYXC010000005.1, read on the forward strand.
ACGAGATCTTCGGATCTAGTGGCGCACGGGTGAGTAACATGTGGGAATCTACCTAAAGGTTCGGAATAACTGCGGGAAACTGTAGCTAATACCGGATGTGTCTGCAAAGAGAAAGATTTATCGCCTTTAGATGAGCCCGCACTAGATTAGCTAGTTGGTGAGGTAACTGCTCCACCAAGGCTACGATCTATAGCTGATTTGAGAGGATGATCAGCCACACTGGGACTGAGACACGGCCCAGACTCCTACGGGAGGCAGCAGTAGGGAATATTGGACAATGGGGGAAACCCTGATCCAGCAATGCCGCGTGAGTGAAGAAGGCCCTCGGGTTGTAAAACTCTTTCATCAATGATGATAATGACATTAGTTGAAGAAGAAGCTCCGGCTAACTTCGTGCCAGCAGCCGCGGTAATACGAAGGGGGCTAGCGTTGTTCGGAATCACTGGGCGTAAAGCGTATGTAGGCGGATCAAAAAGTTAGATGTGAAATCCCTGGGCTCAACCCAGGAACTGCATTTAAAACTAGTGATCTAGAATTTGGTAAGGGTTAGTAGAATTTCCAGTGTAGAGGTGAAATTCGTAGATATTGGAAAGAATACCAGAAGCGAAGGCGACTAACTAGGCCATTTTTGACGCTGAGATACGAAAGCGTGGGTAGCAAACAGGATTAGATACCCTGGTAGTCCACGCAGTAAACGATGAGTGCTAGTCGCTGGTACATTAGTATCAGTGTCGAAGCTAACGCATTAAGCACTCCGCCTGGGAAGTACGGTCGCAAGATTAAAACTCAAATAAATTGACGGGGGCCCGCACAAGCGGTGGAGCATGTGGTTTAATTCGAAGCAACGCGAAGAACCTTACCAGACCTTGACATGGTATGTTTGAATTACAGAATCGTAATTCTTCAGTTCGGCTGGCATACACACAGGTGCTGCATGGCTGTCGTCAGCTCGTGTCGTGAGATGTTGGGTTAAGTCCCGCAACGAGCGCAACCCTCATTTTTAGTTGCCATCAGGTTATGCTGGGCACTCTAGAAAAACTGCCGGTGATAAGCTGGAGGAAGGCGGGGATGACGTCAAGTCCTCATGGCCCTTACGGTCTGGGCTACACACGTGCTACAATGGTGGTGACAGAGGGCAGCAATATCGCAAGATAAAGCTAATCCCTAAAAACCATCTCAGTTCGGATTGGACTCTGCAACTCGAGTCCATGAAGTTGGAATCGCTAGTAATCGTAGATCAGCGTGCTACGGTGAATACGTTCTCGGGCCTTGTACACACCGCCCGTCACGCCATGGGAGTTGGTTTTACCTTAAGCCGGTGCGCTAACCGCAAGGAAGCAGCCGTCCACGGTAGGGTCAGCGACTGGGGCGAAGTCGTAACAAGGTAACCGTAGGGGAACCTGCGGTTGGATCACCTCCTTTCTAAGGATATTGATAATTAGTTCGCTAGTTATCCGGATTGTTGTCTATCTATCTCTTTAAAAATATTAGCTAGTACTGGGTGCTTATTCAATTATATTGGGCTGGTAGCTCAGTTGGTTAGAGCGCGCGCTTGATAAGCGTGAGGTCGGAAGTTCAAGTCTTCCTCGGCCCACCAATAAACAGGGGGATTAGCTCAGCTGGGAGAGCGCCTGATTTGCATTCAGGAGGTCAGCGGTTCGATCCCGCTATCCTCCACCATGTAATATTTTTAATCTTATTTTTTCTTTAAAATGTAAATATGAAATTAATAACTGATCAAAATAAATTTTTTATTTGATTAAAATACGTACAAAATTTTTCTCTGTACGTAATTGCAATCAAGCGCAAAAGGGCATTTAGTGGATGCCTTGGCATCAAGAGACGATGAAGGACGTGGCAGGCTGCGAAAAGTTAAGGGGAGTTGTCAACACACTTTGATCCTTAAATATCCGAATGGGGAAACCCAACTCTTATGAGTTACTTATTGATGAATTCATAGTCAATAAGAGTTAACCTAGTGAATTGAAATATCTTAGTAGCTAGAGGAAAAGAAA
>CABYXC010000005.1:7500-89678 GCA_902522865.1 uncultured Alphaproteobacteria bacterium
AATACTAATAACTCAATTGGCTTGATTACAATATCGTACAGAGAAAAGTTTTTTACTATAAGTTTCCTGGTGACCCTAGCAATAGATAAACACCCGATCCCATTCCGAACTCGACAGTGAAAGCTATTAGCGCCGATGGTACTTTGTCTTAAGACATGGAAGAGTAGGTCGTTGCCAGGATTTTTTATCTTCAAATAAAAAATAAAATCAATAAAATTTAATTATGTTTTCAATAGTAATTCCTTTGTATAACGAAGAACATAACATCATTCCTCTGTATAACGAAATTTTATTAAGCTTAAATAATTTTAAAGATTATGAAATTATTTTAGTTGATGATGCAAGCTCAGATCAAACATTAAAAAAAATTGCTAAATTAGATAATAATAAATTAAAAATTATTAAGAACAGTAAAAATAAAGGACAAAGTTACTCTTTACTTAAAGGTATAAAAAATTCTTCAAATCAAATTATAGTAACTCTTGATGGTGACGGTCAAAATGACCCTTCGGATATTCCTAAACTCTTAGATCAATATTTGTCAAACAAAAATATTGACTTAATTGCAGGTATAAGAATTAAAAGAAAAGATAGTTTAATTAAAGTAATATCATCAAAAATAGCAAATCATATTAGATCAAAAATTTTAAAAGATAATTGTCCTGATACTGGATGTTCATTAAAAGTTTTTAATAAAGATGTTTTTTTAAAATTTCCTTTTTTTAATGGTATCCACAGATTTCTTCCGGCTCTATTTATTGGTTATGGTTACAAAGCAAGATATTTAAATGTAAATCATAGAAAAAGAAATTTTGGAATTTCTAAATATGGAACTTTTAATCGTCTTTTTAAAGGAATGAAAGATATGATTAAGGTATATAATATTATAAAACCAAAGAAATAATATGAATTATTTGTTAGATTTAATAGGATTAAGTAATTTAAGTTTTAGAGAATTTCTTTGGGTTTCCTTTGGTACAATAGGGCAGTTAGTTTTTTTTAGTAGATGGATAATTCAATGGTTGTCTTCTGAGAAAAATAAAACTAGTACAATACCAATTGCATTTTGGTGGTGTAGTTTAATTGGAGGTATTATTACTCTAATCTATGCACATCACATAGGAAGTTTTCCTTTTATGCTAGCTCAAGCTATAGGAATTATTGTATATTCGAGAAACTTATTATTAATTCATAGGAGTTTTAATGAAAAAAATAATTAATAATTATATAAATGGCTCAAAAGTTTCTGTTTCGTCTAAGACTCTTCCAGTTGAGGATCCATCAACTGGCGAAATTGTTGCAGAAGTCGTTCTTTCTTCTAAAGATGATTTTAATAAAGCAATTGAAAGTTCAAAAAACTCTCAGAATGAGTGGTCAAACACAACTCCACTTAAAAGATCAAGGGTTTTATCTAATTATAAAAATCTAATTGAAAAAAATATTGATGAACTTGCAGAAATTGTATCTATTGAGCATGGTAAAACTTTTGCAGATGCTAAAGGATCTGTTACTAGAGGATTAGAGGTTGTTGAATTCGCCTGTGGTATTCCACATTTACTAAAAGGTGAATTTTCACAAAATGTTGGTACTAATATCGACTCTTGGTCAGTAAGACAGCCTTTGGGAATTTGTGCTGGTATAACGCCTTTTAATTTCCCTGCAATGGTTCCTATGTGGATGTATCCTATAGCAATAGCTTGTGGAAATGCATTTATTTTAAAACCATCAGAAAAAGATCCATCTTGCTCTTTGAGGCTTGCAGAATTATTTTCAGAAGCTGGTCTGCCAGATGGTGTGTTTAACGTTATTAATGGTGATAAAAACATAGTTCAGTTAATTCTTGATAGTGAGGAAATATCATCTGTAAGTTTTGTTGGCTCAACACCTGTTGCAAAATATATTTATGAGCAATCAGCAAAAAATGGAAAAAGAGTTCAAGCTTTAGGTGGTGCTAAAAACCATCTAGTTATTATGCCAGATGCAAACCTGGATCAAGCTGTAGATGGTGTTATTGGTGCAGGTTATGGCTCAGCTGGGGAAAGATGTATGGCTGTTTCGGTTGCTGTAGCTGTTGGAAATATCGCAGATGAATTAGTAAATAAAATTCAAATAGCAGCTCAAAAACTTAAAGTTGCTCCATGGACAGACCAAGATTCTGATATGGGTCCTGTAATTTCAAAAGATCATAAAGAAAAAATAGAAAATTACATATCAATTGGAGTTAAAGAGGGTGCTAAACTAATTGAAGACGGAAGAAATTATAAAATCCAAGGTTATGAGAATGGTTATTTTGTTGGGCCAACTCTATTTGATTATGTTTCAAAAGATATGACAATTTACAAAGAAGAAATTTTTGGCCCAGTAGTTAGCGTAATACGAGCCCAGAATTATGAAGAAGCTCTAAAATTAGTTAACGATCACAAATACGGTAATGGTACAAGTATTTATACTTCTGATGGAGAGATTTCTAGGCATTTCACGACTCATTCGAATATTGGAATGGTTGGAGTTAATGTTCCTATACCAGTTCCAATGGCTTTCCATAGTTTTGGCGGATGGAAACAATCTATTTTTGGAGATCATGCTGTTCATGGCATGGAGGGAGTCCATTTCTATACAAGGCTTAAAACAATAACTAGTAGATGGCCTAAAAGTATCAAAGCAGGTCCTGAATTTAAAATGCCTACCAATTAATGAAAGTTTTAATTACTGGATGCGCTGGATTTATTGGATTTCATTTGTCCAAGAAACTACTAGATCTAAATTTTATTATTCACGGTATTGATAATTTAAATCATTATTACGATATTAATTTAAAAAAAAATAGATTATCAATTTTAAAAAAATACAAAAAATTTTATTTTAAAAAAATTGATATCTCTAATTTTAAAATCTTAGAAAGTAATTTTAAATTAAATAAATATGATATTGTTGTAAATTTAGCAGCTCAAGCAGGTGTAAGATTTTCAATTGATAATCCAAGAAGTTATCTTAATTCAAACATAATTGGTTTTTTTAATATTCTTGAATTAAGTAAAATTTATAAGATTAAACATTTACTTTTTGCTTCAACAAGCTCTGTTTATGGTGATAATAAATCCTTTCCTCTAAAAGAGGAATTTAACACAGACAAACCTCTGAATTTTTATGCGGCATCTAAGAAAAGTAATGAAGTAATGGCATACTCGTATAGCAATATACATAAAATTAAAATTACAGGACTAAGATTTTTTACTGTTTATGGAGAATTTGGTAGACCTGATATGGCATTATTTAAGTTCACTAAATCAATTAAAAATGCCAAGTCTTTAAAATTATTTAATAAAGGAAATCATATAAGAGACTTTACCTACATTGATGATGTAACAGAATCGATAGTTAAGCTAATTAAGAAGCCATCAAATAACAAAATTCCTTTTCAAATATTTAACATAGGTAGTAATAATCCAAAAAAATTGAAAGAATTTTTAAGAATCATTGAACAAATTCTAAAAAAAAAATCAAAACAAATTCTTCTACCACTACAAAAGGGTGATATTCATAAAACTCATGCTGATAATAATAAACTATATAAAAAAATAAATTTTCTTCCCAAAACAACTCTTAATAATGGTATAAAAAATTTTATTAATTGGTATAGAAAATATTATGATTAGTTTTTTAGGATTAAAAACAATAAATGAGTTCTCAAAAAAAAAGGATATTTCATTCAATGATTTAATTTTGATTTTCTTTAGATTTTTTCCATTAATAATTGTAATTTTATTATTCTCCTTTGTATTTGCATACATTAATTTCTTAATCTTAAAAAATAATAATATTCAAAATAGTCAAAATTTTAAGTCTGAAATAAAGATTAAAAATTTAACTGTAATAAATCCTCAGGATTCATATTTTGATGATATAAATAAAGCTCTACTCCAGCCAATTAATGTAAAAAGTTTATTAAGGGATTTATCAATTAATGATTTAATTCAAAGTATGCCAGGACTAAAAGATGAATATAAATTAAATGAAGAAATTGAAATTAATAATAATCCCAAAAGTCATACTGTTAATATATCGTTTTCTGTTTTATCAAATTCTTCTGATATAAAAAAATTCAATAATTATTTTACTGACTATTTAATAAATTTTAGTTTTAATGAGTTACAAAAATTATTTGAACATAAAATAAATCAGGAACAGTTTCAAAAGAATGTTTTATCTCGAATATTAGAAAATTTAAAAGAATTAACCGAAGATGAGGAATTAAGTCGCCTTGCTAGAATAATGATTGAATTAAATGAACTGGACCCAGATCAACAACAATCATATCTTAGTTTGATAAAAGAATATATTAATTTGGTCAAAGAGTTAAACCCAGTAATTGCTACACAATTAACCAATAAAACTTTAAAAATAGATATACTAAAAGATTATTTAAGCAAAATTACTTCTAGAGATAAAAATATAATTTATTTTGAAAAAAACTTTTTTAGTATTGCATACAATTCAATAAGTTTTAGAAACTTAGCAATTTATTATCTCATATTTTCATTTTTATTTTCTATTTTTTTAATATATTTATTACTTCTAGTATTTTATTTGAAAAATAATAAAAATTAATAAATGAATTTTAATAATTTTATTTATAAAATTAATATATTTGGTTTTTGTATTTTAGTTATTTTACCAATCTTATTTGTGATAGGAACATCTATTGCTAATATTGGTATTTCAATTCTTTCTTTAATATTTTTACTAAATTTGAATAGTCAAAATTTTAAGAAATATATAATTAATCCTTACGTACCTCCTTTTTTAATTTTATGTATTTATTTCATTGTTTTATCTTTATTTTCAGACAATCCTCTTTTTTCACTTCAATCTTCATTATTCTACTGTAGGTTTATTTTTTTTTCTTTATGCATTTGGTTGTTATTAGATAAGTTTTTTGAATATATTAAATATTTCACATTTATATTATTATTATTATACTGCTTCATTTTAATAGATAGTTATTTTCAATACTTTGTTGGTTTCAACATAATAGGTAATGAATATAATGGTGTAAGATTATCGGGTATATTTGGAGACGAATTTATTCTAGGTAGTTTTTTATCAAGAATGATGCCTATACTTTTTGCTTCTTGTTTATTAACTTTTAATAAAAATAATAAATTCATTTACTTTCTTTCTTTTCTTTTAATTGCCACTGATGTTTTAATTTATATATCTGGTGAAAGATTAGCTTTTTTTTACATAACATTAATTACATTACTTTTTGTTTTTCTCATCTCAAGGTGGAAATTAATTAGATTTACTACATTTATTATTTCTTTATGTATCATTGCTTTCATATCAATAAGTAACTCAGAAATTAAAAAAAGAATGATACAGGATACAATCGATCAATCAAATATTCTTGGTGAAGAAAAAATTGTTTTTACATCTGAGCATCAAGTACTTTACGCTAATGCAATTGATATTTATAAAGATAATATTTTCTTTGGAATAGGTCCTAAAATGTTTAGAATTTATTGTGACTATCCTGAGTATAAAAAAAGGTTTGGATGCTCAACTCATCCCCATAATACCTATTTACAGTTATTAGTAGAAACAGGAATAATTGGCTTTCTCTGTTTTACTTTAATATTTGTATTTATAAGTTTTTATTTCATTTATCATGCTTACTCTATGTATATTTTGAAAAAACCCTACTTTTCAGATTATCAAGTATTCTTATTAATTGCAGTGTTTATAACTTTATGGCCGTTTTCACCTACATCAAATTTTTTTAGTAGTTCAATTTCTATTATATATTACTTACCAGTCGGATTTTTATTGAATTCCTTTTATAAAGAAAAAAAATAGTTTAATAGAAATTATGAAAACTGTTATTCTAGCAGGTGGATTAGGAAGTCGTTTATCAGAAGAAACAGATATTAAGCCTAAACCTATGGTTGAAATTGGTGGAAAGCCAATAATTTGGCATATAATGAAAATCTATTCCCATTTTGGATTAAATGATTTTATTATTTGTTTAGGTTACAAAGGTCACTTAATCAAAGAATATTTTGCAAACTACTACATGCATAATTCAGATATTAATGTAAATCTAAAAACAAATACAATCAAATATCAAAAATCAAGAAGTGAAAAATGGAATATAACTTTAGTTGATACAGGAGAGAATACAATAACAGGTGGAAGATTAAAAAGAATCAAAAATTATTTAGATAATGAAGATTTTTGCTTTACCTACGGAGATGGTTTAGCAAACATAAACATAAAAAAATTAATACAGTTTCACAAAAAACAAAAAACACTAGCAACTGTAACTGCCGTTCAACCTCAAAATAGATTTGGAGTTCTTACAATTAATAAAAAAAATATTGTTTCCAGATTTATAGAAAAACCTTCTTCAAAAAATTATATTATAAATGGTGGCTTCTTTGTCCTTTCACCCAAAGTTTTAGATTATATTCCTGGTGACAAAACATCTTGGGAAAAGGAACCATTGGAAAAATTATCTAAAAGATCACAGTTATCAGCATATATGCATAAAGGATTTTGGCAACCTATGGATACATTAAGAGATAAGCGTTATTTAGAGGATCTCTGGAATAAAAATCAAGCACCATGGAAATATTAGATGAAATTATTTAACAATTTTTTTTATAAAAAAAAAATTTTAATCACTGGTCATACTGGTTTTAAAGGTAGCTGGCTAGCTTTATGGCTTCTAAATCTTGGAGCTGATCTTTATTGTATATCATCAAAAAATAACTCTAATTCCTTACATTATAAAAATTTAAAGTTAAAATTAAATGAGTATTTTCTGGATATTAACGACTATAAAAAATTAAATAATACAATTAGAAAAATTAAGCCAGAAATTGTATTCCATCTTGCAGCACAATCTCTTGTAAAAAAAAGTATAAGTAATCCAGTCGATAACTATTTAACAAATATTCAAGGTACTATAAATTTACTTATTTCGCTTAAAGACATTAAAAATGCAAAGTCTATTGTCGTAGTCACATCAGATAAATGTTACGAAAATAATGAAAAAAATAAATCTTTTATAGAATCTGATAGAATGGGTGGAGCTGATCCTTACAGCTCCTCTAAAGCAGCAACAGAAATTGTAGTTCATGGTTTGAGGAAAACATTTTATGATGATAAAAATTCAGCTTCAATTGCTACTGTTAGAGCAGGAAATGTAATAGGTGGCGGTGATTTTGCAAAGGATAGAATCATGACTGATATCGTCTATTCTAAGTTTGAAAATAAAAAATTATCAGTACGAAACATAAATTCTATTAGACCTTTTCAGTATGTCTTAGATTGTCTTCATGGATATATACTTACTGCAAAATACATATATAATAAGAACTTATCACAGAACGAATATAGCTGGAATTTTGGTCCAAACAATAATTCTGGTACCACAATAAAATCTTTACTAAACGAAGTAAAGTTGAAATGGCCAAGCATTAATTGGGTGTCAAATAATACAATTAATGATAATGAATCAAAATATTTAAAATTAAATTCCAACAAATCTAAGAGAAAGCTTAAATGGCTGCCTATTATATCAACAAAAAAATCAATACACTTAACACTAGATTGGTATGATAAATATTTTGAAAATCAAATTAATTTAAGCCAAAATCACCTTGATTTGTATATGAAATTATTAAAAAAAAAGACTTAACTGAGCAATAAATGTTAAATTTTTTTAAAAAATTTATCTTTATTTTAGGTAAAGAGCATAAGTTAATAACATTTTTTGTAATTTGTTTAATGCTATTTGGCACTTTAGTTGAAGTTGCTAGTTTAGGCATGGTAATACCTCTTGTTTCTTCATTAAATGATCCTAGTTATCTTGAAGACATTTTTTTTTTAAATTACTTTAATTCTGAAAATAAACTTTTAGTTTTATTTCTTTTTATAATTTTAATTTTTTTATTTAAAACTTTTTTCTTTGTTGTTTTGAATTGGTTTCAATCAAAGTTAAATTTTCTAATACAAAGGAGAATAGCAAGTAAATTATTCAGTATATATTTATCTAAAAAATATAGTTTTTTTATAAATACTCCATCATCTAAAATAATTCGAAATATCGTTACAGAAACTGCTCAAATTACTGAAAATACAATTAAAAGTTTTATGATATTGCTAACTGATACAATGGTTGGATTTGGGATTTTATTATTTCTATTATATATAGAACCATTAGGAACAATATTTTCAATAAGTATTTTAATAGCAGTATTTTTTATTTTTAATAAAAATGTAAGTAAAATTACAAAAAAACTTGGTGATAAACGTCTTGATTTTGAAAATCGAATAATAAAAAATGTTCAAGAAGCAATTGGTGGAATAAAAGAAATTAAATTATATAATCTTGAAGATAGAATTTATTACAATTTCATGGAAAATAACATAGCAACAACTAATGTTAAAAGTTATCAAGATTTTATACTATCACTACCAAGATTACTTGCTGAATTAACAGGAATAATTGTTTTAATTTTATTCATTATTATAATTTCCAATAATAATGACTATTATTCAAATATTCTTCCCTCTCTTGCTTTATTTGCAGCAGCTTTCTTTAAAATGATACCAAATATTAACAGAATGCAAAGTTCTTTACTAAACATAAAATATACTAATAAAACTTTCAATGATGTTTATAATGAAATTAAGAATTATAGCCCTCCAATAAAAGAAGATGTCAATAAAGTAAATTTTCAAAAAAAAATTAGTTTATCAAATATAGAATTCTCATATGATAAAAAAAATTTAATATTCACAGATTTAAATTTAAACTTAGAATATGGTTATATTTATGGCATTTCAGGAGAAAGTGGTTCTGGTAAAAGTACATTAGTAGATTTAATTATGGGATTTATTATGCCTGAAAAAGGAAGTATCATAGTTGATAACGTAGATATTAGTAAAAATATTTTAGCTTGGCAAAAAAATATAGCATATGTTCCACAAAATATTTTTTTAAACAATGAAACTCTATTAGAAAATATTATTTTTAGCAAAGATGAAAAAAAAATTGATCATAACTTACTTAATGAAATTATTAAAAAATGTCAGTTAAATGAATTTATTAATTCCCTCCCAAATGGTATTAATTCTAAAGTTGGAGAATTGGGAAACAGACTCTCTGGTGGACAAAAACAAAGAATAGGTATTGCCAGAAGCTTATATAGAAATTCTTCTTTATTAATTCTTGATGAATCAACGAATTCACTCGACAAAAATACTGAGGATAAAATAATTGATATCATATTTAATTTAAAAAATAAAGTAACTGTTATTTTGATTTCTCATGATTTAAATTTAATCAAAAAATGTGATAAAATTATAAATATTAAAAACAATAAAGTGGAAATTGTAGATGAATAATAAAGTTTCTTTTATATCTGGAAATTTTATAACAGCGCATCTTGGTCATATTAGGCTTTTTAAATATTCAAAAAAATTTACTAAAGAACTTGTTGTGGGAGTTTATAGTGATAAGCTGCTAAAATATAAATCTCCCGTTTCAGAAAAACAAAGATTGAGAGCTGTTAAAAATAACAAATTTGTTACGAAAGCTGTAATAATAAATGAATCTCTAGAAAAAACTATTCTAAAAATAAATCCTTCATACGTAATTAAAGGTGCAGAATTTAAAAATAAAAAAAATCTTGAAAACAAAATACTAAAAAAAATTCAAGGTAAATTAATATTTTTTTCAGATAAAAGTGAAGATATTGCGTCAAATTATTTAATAAATAAAAATATTAATTTTTTTCAAACTAATAAATTAATAAAACTACCAAATCAATTTTTAAGAAAACATAAAATTAAAATATCTAAAATTAATAAAATCATAAATGATTTCAAACTAAAAAAAATTTGTGTAATTGGAGATGTCATTGTTGATGAATATATAGATTGTGAAACTGTTGGGATATCACAAGAAGATTCTACATTAGTTGTTAGGCCAAATAAGAAAAACTTGTATGTTGGTGGAGCTGGAATTGTCGCTTCACATGCTTCAGGTCTAGGAGCTAGTGTAGATTTATATTCTTTTGCAGGTAATGATACTTCACTAAAATTTTTGAATAAAAAATTGAAAAATTATTCAGTAAATAATTTTATACATTTTAATTCTGAAATAAGTACACATAAAAAAACAAGGTATATTAAAAATAATAACATTTTATTTAGGGTAAATGATATAAATTCCTATAAGTTATCAAAAGAACAAGAAACTATACTATTGAAAAAATTAAAAAGTAAAAAAAATTATTATGATTTAGTAATTTTTTCTGATTTCAACTATGGCTGTCTTTCAGAGAACATCATTAAAAAAATACAAACTATTTTTAAAAGTAATAAAATTATTAAAGCGGGTGATAGCCAATCTTCATCTCAGACTGGTGACATTAAAAAGTTTAAAAATTTCGACTTAGTTACTGCTACAGAATATGAGTTACGTTTAAATATGAATGATTTTGAAAATAATATAACCTTCATTGCTAATAAATTTATCAAAAATTATAAATGTAAAAACATAATTATAAAGCTTGGAAAAAATGGAATTTTTATTCATTCTTTAGATGGTTCATCAAAAATAATTTCAGATAGTCTTGGTGCATTAAATCTTTATCCAAAAAATATTTCTGGAGCAGGGGATGCTTTTTTAGTTGCTTCTTCATTATCAATTAGTTCTAAATCTAGTATCTGGGAAGCAAGCATTATTGGAAGTCTTGCCTCAGCATTACAAATAAGTAGAGAAGGAAATGTTCCAATTTCAAACGAAGAAATATCAAACTTATTTAACTAATGAAAGCAATTTTATTATGTGCTGGAAAGGGTACTCGTTTAAAACCAATAACTAATTATATACCTAAGTGTTTAGTTCCAATAAATGGACAGCCACTTTTAGATATTTGGCTGACAAAATTAGAAAAGCTAAAAATTAATAAAATTTATATAAATACGCATCACCTTAATAATCAAGTGGAAAAATTTGTTAAAAATCATAAATTGAAATCTAGAATAACTTTAGTTTATGAAAAAAGATTACTTAATACTGCCGGCACTTTAAATAAATTATTGGATGATGTAATTGACCAAGAATGTTTATTAATTCATGCTGATAATTATTGCCAAGATGATCTCAGCCTACTAATTAAAACTCATCGTAATAGACCCAATAATTGCTTTATGACTATGATGCTTTTCAAAACTAAGGAGCCTTCAAAGTGTGGTATTGTGAATCTTAACAAAGATAATGTAGTAACAAACTACTATGAAAAGAAAAAGAAATTCAATGGAAATATTGCAAATGGAGCAATTTATGTTCTTTCAAAAGAATTTTTACTTTCTTATAAACAAAAGTTTAATAATGCTAAAAATTTTTCTGAACATGTTATTCCTTTATGTATGAATAAAATTTATACATATCTTACAAAGAAATTATTTATTGACATAGGAACTCCTAAAAAATATAAAGAAGTATTAAACTTAAAATAATATCTTCGAAAACAATAAATAACTAATTAATGAGACTAAGCGTAGTTATTCCAAATTATAATCATGGAGAATTTATAGAAGAGCAAGTTGATGCAATCATAAATCAAGAATATAAATGTTTTGAACTTATTATCATAGATGATAAATCAACTGACAATAGTTTAGACATAATAAAAAAAATTATAAAACAATACCCAAATGAGAACATCAGACTATATGAAAATTATAAAAATATCGGACCCCTAGATACCTTAAATAAAGGATTAGAATTATCAAAAGGTGAATATATCTATTTTCCTTCAGCTGATGACAGAATATGTAAAAACTTATTTCAAGAGGCTTTCTTAATGTTTAAAAAATATCCTCAATCAGGAATTTTTAGTGCTTTAGGTTATCAAATGGACAAAAAAGGTAAGTTTCAAAATTTAGTTTCAAGTCCACTAATAAGTAATGAAAGAATATATTTAGATTCTTTTGAAGTAAAAAAATATCTTAAAAAATATGGTTTTTGGATTGTTGGTCAAACAATGATTTTTAAAAAAAACTGCTTTACTGATTTTGATATAAAATTTAATCCACAATTAAAGCATTATTCGGATATTTTTGTTCCAATTGTAATTGCGTCAAAATATGGGGCATGTTTTGTGCCAAAAACATTAGCAAGTTGGAGATATTACAGTGGATACGCTGAAACAAATTTTTCAGATAAGTCGAGTGATCATGAATTATTTAATAAATTCACAAAAATTTGTCGTTCTTCCAAATTTAAAAATTTGATTCCAGAAACTTTTATTCTACAACTTATTAATCAAAAAAAAATTTTTTATTTAAATAGAAAATTATTCAAAAATAGAGAAAATAATTTCTTAAATATATTTATTATTAAGCTTATCTTAATTTTTTTTATTTATATTTATTTTTTTAAATTTAATATTTTAAAGACTTTTTTCGTACTTTGGAGTAAAAGAAGAAATAAAGCTCATTACATTATTGAAGATACTAGATTAAAATATTAGTTTATGAAACAAAATTTATTCAGAAATCAAGATGGGTCTATAAGGGAAATACTAGATAACATAGAAGGCATATCATTCAAAAATAGCCCATTAGATTTTTTTATATTATTAGCCAGATACAAATTTGCAATGAGATTTTTAAGAAAAAATCATAATGTTATTGATGTTGGTTGTGGTCACGGCCTAGGTACAATTTTTCTCTCTAAATATTGTAAATCAATAACAGGTATAGATCTTGATAAAGATTTAATATCAGAAAACATAAACAATAACAAAAAAATAAGAAATATATCATTTCAAGAATCTAATATTTTAAATCCTGATAAAAAACTTTTAAATAAATTTGATGCTCTTGTTTCTATGGATGTAATTGAGCATTTTAACTCTAAAGATATTACAAAAGTTATTAGGAACTATTTTAAACTTTTAAATAAAAAGGGTTTTGCAGTAATAGGTACGCCAAATTTAAATTCAAGAAAATATGCTTCCAAAAGAAGACTAGATACTCATGAGTATGAATTTACTCATGATGATTTTGAAAAAAAGCTAAAAAAAATTTTTAAAAATGTTTTTGTTTTCAGTATGACTGATGAGGTAGTTTCAACCTCTTTTCCAAAAATGTCTTGGTATTTAATGGCAATTTGCACTAAATAGTTTTATGAAAAAAATTACAGTAGCAGTAACAGGGGGAGCGGGTTTTATAGGAAGTCACCTAGTTGAAAGATTACTTAAAGAAAATTATAAAGTTAAGTTAATTGACAATTTTTACAATGGAAAAAAAGCAAATCTCAAAGACTTTATAAATAATAAAAACTTAACAATTTACAAAACTGATATTTTAGAAAAAAAAAAATTAGATAAAATATTTACTAATTGTAAATTTGTTTTTCACTTAGCCGCTTTAGCAGACATTGTGCCTTCTATTGAGAAGCCTCAAGCTTATTATGATACAAATGTCACAGGTACATTCAATGTTTTAGAAGCAGCAAAAAAAAATAATGTAGAAAAAATTATTTATTCAGCATCCTCTTCTTGCTATGGTATTAAAAATAATCCTCCGTTCACTGAAAATTCAAGTATTTCAACAGAATACCCTTATGCATTAACGAAATATCTTGGAGAACAACTGATAAGTCATTGGGGAAAAATTTATAAATTGAATTTTGCCTCTTTAAGACTTTTTAATGTTTATGGTCCGAGATCCAGAACTTCTGGAGCATATGGTGCAGTTTTTGGTGTCTTTTTAGCACAGAAAATTTCAAATCAACCCTTTACAGTAGTTGGAGATGGAAAACAAAGAAGAGATTTTATTTATGTTGGAGATGTTGTTGACGCTTTTTATAAAGCAGCTTTATCAAAAAATAATAATATCAAAGTAAATATTGGCACAGGTAAAGCTCACAGTATAAATTATTTAACTACTCTCTTGAAAGGAGAAAAGGTTTATATACCAAAAAGGCCCGGTGAACCAGACATCACTTTGGCAGATATTAAACTAGCAAAAAAATTAATTAAATGGAAACCAACTACTTCTTTTGAAAATGGTGTTGAAATAATGTTAAAAAATATTGATAACTGGATTAATGCACCTTTGTGGAATAAAAACAATATATCAAAAGCAACAAAAAATTGGTTTAAATATTTAAGTTAAAAAATGAAAGTTGTATCTATTACAGGACCCACTGGTTTTATTGGCTCTCATTTACTAAAAGAGATTAATAAAGAAAATTTTAAAATAAACTTACTATCAAGAAAGAAAATAAAAATTAATAATAAAAAAAATACTTATATTAGTTTTGATCTTGACAATAAATATAATAATTGTTTTAAAAAAATTGGATCTCCTAACGTATTAATTCACTTAGCTTGGGGCGGAATTCCCAATTATACATCAAAGTATCATTTAAAGGAGGAATTAAAAAAACAATATATATTTTTATCGAGTTGTATAAAAAATGGTCTTAAAAATTTAATAATTACAGGCACTTGTCTTGAGTATGGACATATAAATGGTAGATTAAAAGAAAGTATGCTTGTAAAACCAAAAATTGCCTATGCAAAGGCTAAATATAAATTATATAACAAATTAATAAAATTAAAAAAAAAATACAATTTTAACTTAGTATGGGCTAGGGTATTTTATGTTTACGGTGAAAATTCTACGCATAAGACCATATATTCTGAATTGAAAGAAGCAATTAATAATAATCAAAAATTTTTTAATATGTCTCCAGGTGATCAGATTAGAGACTATATTCATATATCTGAATTAATTAAAATTTTAATTTTATTCACAAAATTGCATAAAGATATAGGCATAATTAATATATGCTCAGGAAAGAAATTAATGCTGAAAAATATTGTGAAGGATTGGATAAAAAAAAATAAATCTTTGATTAAAATTAATACAGGTTACTATAAATACAATAGTTATGAGCCCAAAAACATTATAGGCTCAACAAGAAAACTAAACTATTTTTTAAAAAATAAATGATTATATCCAGGACTCCTCTAAGAATAAGTTTTGCTGGCGGTGGCACAGACATAAAAAGTTACTATGCTTATAACAATTTTGGTCATGTTATTAGCTGTGGAATAAATAAATATATTTATGTAGCTATAAAAAAACAATCATTAATTTCTGATTATAAATATAGAATAAAATGGGATAAAATTGAAAATTGTAATTCTATTGATGAAATAAAACATCCAATAATAAAGGCAGCTTTAAAATATTTTAATATAGAAGATAGTTTAGAAATAATTACTTTTTCTGATGTGCCTATAGGAACAGGCTTAGGATCATCCAGTACATTTACTGTGGGGCTTGTAAATGCATTATTAGCGTATCTAGGTAGAAGAGCTACTAAGGGTCAAATGGCAGATTTAGCTTCAAAAATTGAAATAGATATTTTGAAAAGAAATATCGGAAAACAAGACCATTATGCTGCTTCATACGGAAAGCTTCATGAATATATTTTTAAAGATGATGAAAGTGTTGAAGTGCATCCTGTTATCTCTAATTCAAAAATCTTTAATCAAATTGAGAGTAGATGTTCACTCTTCTATACTCATCAAAAAAGGGATGCTAGTAAAATTTTAAAAAGTGTTAAAGTTAAAAAAAACTTTAATATTTTGAATGCTCAAAAAAATCAAATTAAAGACTATATAGATATTTTTTCAGGAAAAAAAAATATAAATTATTTTGGTAAATATTTACATGAAGGTTGGTTATTAAAAAAATCAACTTCTAGGACGATATCAAATAAAAATATTGATTTTAATTATAAAAAAGCTTTAAGTCTTGGTGCAACTGGTGGAAAGATATTAGGTGCAGGAGGAGGTGGTTTTTTACTGTTATTTTCTCCTATCAATAAAATAAATAAAATTAAAAACAACTTGAAAGATTATCAGAAAATTGATTTTAAGTTTGAAAGTAGTGGAACTAGGATAACATATTTTGACTAAAATTAGTTACATACCATTTTCACAAAACAGTGCTAATCTTGGATATGATAAAAGAAATATTTTACTTTATTCTAAATTATCAAACACCAAAATAGATGAATTTACACATAGTGAGAATTCAGAAATTGTTATATTGCCACCATCATTTGATCCAACCGATACATCTATATTTAATTATAAAAATAAAAAAATTATTTATCAATTAGTGGATGATTATTTATCTGTATCAGCTTTTTCATTCAAAAATATTTTTAGGGGTGTAATTAATTATATCTTAGGTAAGGGAAAAAAAATTTGTTTTAATTATAAAAAGCAACAAGAGAATCTATGCAAATTATCAGATGCTATTATTTGTTCTAGTGAGGAGCAGAAAAAAAAAATTGAAAAATTTAATAAAAATTGTCATATTTTTTTTGAGGGAAATTTCCATATATCAGATGCAAAGAACAATGCGCCAATTAATTCAGATACAACAAGATTAGTTTGGGAAGGAAGGGCAGAAAATCTTAATAATTTGTCAATAATCTCAGAAGCATTTATTAAACTCTCCAAAAAATATAAAATTGAACTTCATATAATTTCTGATTATGATTTTAAGAGATTTTTTTTCTTTAGAATGTCATCAATAAAATTATTAAAAAAAATATTTGGTGAATTATTTCAACTCAATACAACATTTAAAAAATCTAATGTTTTTTTTCATCAATGGAATAAAAATTTTGTATCATCCATTATCAAAAGTTGTGATTTTGCGATAATTCCATTGGATGTCAATAACAAATTTCTTTTTGGAAAAAGTATGAATAAATTAATTTTAATGTGGAGAAATGAAATAATTGCTTTAACTTCTCCAATTGCTTCTTACAAAAACTTATCTAAGTCTATTGATATTGAGTTTTGTTGTAAAAATTCAGATGAATGGTTTAAAAAGATAGAAAATCTGATTTTAAATATTAAAAATAAAGAAATTCATATGAAAAAGATAAAAAAAATAATTAATGATAAATATTCCGAAGAAAAATTTATAGAACAATGGAATAAAGTTATACAATCGGTAAAATGAAATATAAAGTTTGTTCTATGTGTAGTTCAGAGAACTACAAAATTTTAAGAACAAAAGATTATAATAGAGGGAATTCTAATAAAATATATGAATATTCTCAATGCTATAATTGTTCTTTGATTAGCATAATTGATACAAATATTGGCTTGGATCATTACTATAAAAGTAGTTTAAGTCCTTTTGATTTGACTGATAAGAAATTCAATAAAATTTTAAAAAAAAATATATATTTCTTAAAATATTTTAATAAATTTCTAAATAATGGAAATATTTTGGAAATAGGTCCTGGCTTTGGTTATTTCTCTCTTCTATTAAAACAAAATAATTTTAATATAGATATAATTGAGCAAGATCATGATTTATGTCAATTTTATAAAACAAAATTAAATTTTAAAAATATAAAAGAAGATGATATTTTTAATGCTAAACTTACAAATGATAAATATGACGCTGTAGTTGCTTGGCAGGTTATTGAGCATCTTAAATATCCTGATGAATGGATCTTAAAAATTCGAGACTCTATTAAAACAAAAGGGTATTTTTTTCTTTCAACACCCAATGCTTCATCTTTTCAATTTAAGATTATGAAATCATTATGGCCCCATATTGATACACCAAGACATCAATTTATTTACACCCCTGATCTTATAAAAAATATTATGGAAAAAAATAATTTTACTTTAGTAAACATCAATTGGGGTATTGATACTATTTTGTGGAATCGTTTTGGTTGGATATCTTTTGTAAAAAATACCTTGAATATTAAAAATAAAATATTTAATAAAATATTAGGAAATTTATTATTTTTGTTATTTTTTCCTCTTGAATCTATTCCTGGTTATGGGTCCAGCTTTATTCAAGTTTATAAAAAAAATATATGAATAGAATATTAGTTACTGGAAGTGAGAGCTTCATTGGAAAGGAACTCATTTTAGCTTTAAAGAAAAAAAATTTTTATGTTTTTGGTATAGATAAAATAAAAAAAACAAAATTTACTAATTTATCTATAAATATAAATTCTAAAAAAATTAGTGATGTTATTATTAAACATAAAATTAATACCATTTTTCATTTGGCTGCTATTAGTAGAGACATTGATTGTAAAAAAAATGTATATAATACGTTTAAATCAAACGTAATGGGCACACTAAATTTAATTGAAATTGCAAAGAATAATAATATCAAAAACTTTATTTTTGCCTCATCTGAATGGGTTTATGATACTTTTGAATTAAATAAAGAAAAAAGAGAAGATGCTTCAATTAATATTAATGAACTTTCATCTGAATATGCTCTTTCCAAATTAGTATCTGAAAATAATCTCAGACAATTTTATAATACATATAAAAAAATCAATATCACTATATTAAGATTTGGTATCATTTATGGTAATAGAAATAATAACTGGTCTGCTGTAGAAAGTTTGTTTGTGAAAGTAAAAAATGATGAGCTTATTACAGTTGGTTCATATAAGACTGCAAGAAGATTTATTCATGTAAAAGATATTTGCTCTGGTTTAATTGCTGCCTTAAAAGTGAGAGGATTTAATATTATTAATCTTCAAGGAAAAAAATTAATTTCTTTACTTGATATTGTAAATCATTCGTCAAAAATATTAAATAAAAGTTATAAAATAAAACAACTGGATAAAAATAATCCTAGTATCCGAAAAATTTCAAATATTAAATCAAAAAAAATTCTAAATTGGCAGCCTAAAATAACTATATCAGTAGGTTTAAAAATGTTAAATACCTTTTTGAAAAATGACTAACATTGTTGATCCTGTAGAAGTAAGAAAAACAATAATTGAAATTCTTTTTAAATCAAAAGCAAGTCATTTAGGAACTAATATGTCAGCAGTTGAAAGCTTAATTTCAATTTATTCATCAATTAATATAAATGAAATATTGTCCAATTCTATTAATCGGTCGAGAGTATTTGTATCTAAAGGACATTGTTCAGCTGCAACTTGCTCTGTTCTCTATCACTTTGGTATTATAAAAAAAAGTGATCTTGAAACTTATCATCTTGATGATTCTTACCTTGCTGGACATGTAAGTCATGGCGTCCAGGGTATAGAGCATTCAACTGGGGCTTTGGGTCATGGTTTATCCGTCGCATTAGGTTGTGCAATTGGAATGAGATCAGTAAATAATAAAAACTTAGTTTTAACTTTATGTGGAGATGGTGAAATTCAAGAAGGTTCAATATGGGAGGCTATAATGTTTGCTCAGCATAAAAAAATTCAAAATTTTGTTATTATTATTGATAATAATAAAATTAGCAGTATCACTGATACCCACAAAGTTATTGATATGAGGCCAATCAAAAAAAGATTTGAAGGTTTTGGAATGCAAGCTTTTGATGTCGATGGTCATAATACTGAGGAAATTACACTTGCAATCGATAAGATAAAGCATTCTAAGTTGCCTGGAGTAATAATAGCTGACACAAAAAAAGGTAAAGACATACCATTTGCAGAAAATGAACCTATTTGGCACTATAGAAATTTAGATGTTGAACATTATGAAAAAGCACTACATCACTTAAATTCATTATAATCTTATGCGAGCTAAAATAATAGAAATACTTTTTGAAAAAATGAAGGAAGATGATAAAATTTTTTTTCTCACAGCCGATATGGGAATCAATATGGTAGAAAAATTTGAAGAACATTTTTCAAACCGTTTCTTAAATGTAGGCATTGCAGAACAAAATCTGATTGGCATAAGTGCTGGACTAGCAAATATGGGCTTTAAACCTTTTGCATATACTATCTCTAATTTTGCAATAACAAGATGCCTTGAACAAATTAGAAATGACATTGTTATTCACAAGTATCCAGTAACTATCATGGGAACTTCTACTGGTTTTGATAATGCCCCTCTTGGACCGACCCACCATATTATTGATGAATGGGGAACTCTTAGGGGTATTCCTGGTATTGATATATATTGTCCATGTAGCATTCAATATGCTTCGAATATTTTAGATAATGTAATCAAGAATAATTCACCGGCCTATATAAGAATACCAAAAGGGCAACCCAATATTAAAAAAAGTGAAAAAGATTTATATTTTTCAAAAGGTACTGAGAATGAAAAAATATTAATATCTTATGGACCTATTGGTATGAATTGCCTTGAAGTACAAAAGATTAATACTAAAATTAATGTTCTATTACTAAATAAACTTCATCCTTTAAATTCAGATCAAATATTGAATTATATAAATAAATTTAAAAAAATTTGGGTAGTAGAAGATCATTTTCCTCAAAATGGAATATTTAATTCTATTTGTGAGATAATTGCAAAAAATAGGATTGTAAAAGATGTTAAGTCAATAGCGCCCAGTGATTATACCCTTAAAGTAGGAAATTCACCAAATTATTTTTGGTCAAAATATTCTTTAGATGTCGAGGGAATTATTTCTTTGATAGCATAGCCTTATTACA
This sequence comes from uncultured Alphaproteobacteria bacterium, assembly GCA_902522865.1. Classification (GTDB taxonomy): domain Bacteria; phylum Pseudomonadota; class Alphaproteobacteria; order HIMB59; genus CACPNW01. The sequence goes on from CABYXC010000005.1 coordinate 28,037, forward strand.
AAATATATTATAATTATAATTTAACTAAATGAATAAAAATATTTTACTCACTGGCTCAAGTGGATTTATAGGAAATAGTTTGAAAAACTACCTTATAAACAAAGGTTATAATATAATATCATTAAATATAAGATCATGTGAGACAGATAAAATTTTTTTGGATAAATTAAATAATGAAATTATTTTTAATAAAATAAATTTAGATAGTAAAAGTATTTATGCTTTGGTGCATGTTGGTTGGGGTCATACAGATAACCCTTGGTCAAATTATCACTTGCAAGAAAATGTAAGAAATTCAAAACTTCTTTTTGATTTTGCAAAAAAACTTCATATTAAAAAAGTAATTTTTTGTGGTTCTATGAATGAATATGGAGATATTACTGGTCCAATTAGTGAAGAAAGTGTACCAGGTAAAATAGAAACTGATTATGCTAAAGCTAAATCCCTTGTTACTAGTTACGGTACTGAGCTTTATAAAAATACGATAACAGATTTTTTTACTGTAAGACCATTTTATGTATATGGTAATGTCTTTAACAAAAAATCACTTATTAATCAATTGATAGATAGTTATTACAATAATACAATTATGAAAATGGGTTCATGTAAAGCTTTTAGAGATTACGTATATGTTGATGATGTTGTAAGATTATTTTATTTAATATTACATAATAAAGAAATTGAAACTGGTATTTATAATATTGGATATGGAGAATGTATAACAGTAAAAGAGTTTGTAGAAAATTTTTGGTTTCAATTGGGTGGAAATAAAAAGAATTTAAGTTTTGGTGCTATATCAGATAGAAAAGAACAGGTACAACCTCGGTCTTTTTCTAGTAATTTAAAAATAAATAAAAACTTTAATTGGCAACCAGAGATAAATTTAAAAAATGGATTAAAATTAATGACTGATGAAATAAAAAAAGATAAATTTAAATGAAAAGAATTTTAAATTTTAAATTTTTAAATTATTTTGGGATATCGATTATTAATATTGATTTTTTATTATATTTAACGCACTACAAATGGGTATTTAAAATTTTTAAAGTTCCTTATTTTAAAATCAATTTTTTAACATCAGATATAAATGTAATTGATTTAAATATTATTGATAGAATAAATAAATCCTATTCAAGATGTTTATCAAGTAATACTCAAAATATTAGTGAGCTGTGGCAGTATGGTTTAAAAAAATATTATAATGAAATCCATGACTCTATTTTAAATAAAAACAATACTTTAAAATTATTTAATAATATGTTTCGGTCTAAATTTATATATGGTTTAGCATCAGGTGACTTAGTAAAAAATACTAACTCATATATAGGTAAGAGAATCTGGAATTTAAAATATATTGATAATATTATATCTTTGTCAGCTTATTTAGGTTGTTCCCGATATGAATCTCCTCAGCAAGGAGATTATGCAAAATATTCTGCTAATGAAATTAAACAAATAATTATTGCAATCGAAAATAAAATTAAAACTAACATTTCTTTCCCAAATATTGGCAGTCCCTATGGTATTTTTATTAATAATAAACTTTTGACAATAGAAGATTTAGAGCATTTATATGCTGCACTCAGAATTAAAGAGTATTTAAATTCTTTAGGATTATTGAAGAATTCAAATAAATTAAATTTCTTAGAAATCGGCGGAGGATATGGCGGTCTTTGTAGGTGGCTTAATATAATTTTAAAAAAAAACATTAAAACTTACACTATAGTAGATTTACCACTAATTACACAAATACAAGCTTTTTTTCTTTCAAATTATTTTAATAAAAATGAAGTATCTTTTCCTTATGAAGCTTATAAATTAGAAGCTAAAATAAGATTAATGTCTAATAATGAATATATTCAAGATAATGAAAATGATTACAATGTAGTTTTAAATCAAAATAGCATGCCTGAAATGACTGATAAGATTGTTGAAGAATACATTAATAAAATATCAAATCATAATTTAAGTTGCTTTATTAGCTTTAATCATGAAGCTATTAGTAAGCACTTCAATCAAAAACAAGTTTCTGTAAATGAAATATGTAATCAGAATCCTAAAATGAATTTGTTATTTAGAAATCCATCCTTTATGAGAAATGGATATCTAGAGGAAGTTTACAATTTGAAAAAAAATAAATAATGAGATTTTCAATTTTAATACCATCTAAGAATGGAGAAAATTATATTGAGAATTGTATTAAGTCAGTTATTGATCAAGATTTTGAAGATTATGAAATTATAATTGGAGATAACAATAACAATAAATTTTTTAAAGATGTTCTATCAAAATATTTAAATAATAATAAAATTAAAGTTATTAATCATAACAGGGATATTTCTGTTACTGAAAACTGGAAGTCTTGTCTTGATGCCTCAAACGGAGATTATATTATAATGCTTGGAGATGATGATTGTTTACTTCCAAATGCTCTTAGTAAAATAGATAATATAATAAACATAAATAATAAACCAGAATGTCTTAGTTTTAATGGTATTAGTTTTTATTCTGCAAATTCTTTTGAAGATATTGAATTTGGTGCTTATAAAAGTAACTTTTTTGATTATACAAGATACAAAATTTTAGAGGGCTGGCTTTCAAAAAAACAATGTATTAAGATAGTAAATAAAATGTATAATTTTGAAAATTATCTTCCTTTAAATATGCAACCACATGTAATTTCAAAGTTGGCTATAACAAGAATTAAAAAGAGTATTTATCAACCTCCTTTTCCAGACCATTATGCATTAAACGCGCTGTTGTTAACATCATCAAACTGGTATATATCATATCAAAAGATTGTAGCAGTAGGAATATCAAACAAATCATTTGGTCATTATTACTTTAATTCTAAATCTTCTGAAGGTCTAAGATATTTAGGTTTAAAAATTAATTTTAATAATCAAATTGATGGATCAATTCTAAATACATGCATGATGATTTGGTTACAGAATATTAAAAAGGATTTCTCATCATATTTATTTAAGACTAAAGTTAAAAGAAAAACTTATTTATATAGACAAGTTTTTTTCATGATTTCTGGTTTTATTAAAAAAGATATTACTTTTTGGGTATTAGGTAGTTTTTTTGTTAACTTAAGAATTTATGATAAGTTATTATTATTAATTTTACCTTTTCATTTAAATATAATTAAAAAAGGATTAGAAAAAATCTTCTTAAGTAATAAAAAAGATATTATTAAACTTCAAACAAAAATGAATATTTTTGAATTTACTAGAAAAAATAATTTTTAAATGAAAATTCTTATTACTGGAGATAAGGGATACATTGGAAGTATTTTAGTTAAATATTTGCACGACTTTAATTATGAAGTCTTTGGTTTTGATACATGTTTTTTCGAAATGTGTAATCTTTCTCAACCTTTTAATAGATATTATTCAATTAAGAAAGATATAAGAGACCTTCAAGGAAGTGATATAAATAGTGCAGATGCAGTAATTCATTTAGCTGCGCTTTCAAATGATCCTCTTGGAGAACTAAAATCTGGAATTACAGAAGAAATCAATAGAGATGCTTCTATTAGAGTAGCTGAAATAGCAAAAAAGAATAAAGTAAAAAAATTTATTTATATGTCTTCTCAAAGTATGTACGGTATTTCTGATAGCTCTAATGAGCTTGATGAGTATAAAAGTGAAAAAAATCCTTTAACAGCTTATGCAAAAACTAAATGGGAAGCTGAACAAGAAATAAACAGATTAGCAGATCATAACTTCACAGTTGTTAGTTTAAGACCTTCTACTGTTTTTGGTGTAAGTCCTAGAATTAGAACTGACATTGTATTTAACAATTTAATTGCAAGTGCTTTCACTACTAAAAAAATTATAATAAAGAGTGACGGTACTCCTTTCAGACCTATTATACATGTGCAAGATGTATGTAATGCAGTAAGAGCTGTATTAATAGCTCCAGATAAACTGGTAAATAAAAGAGCTTTTAACATAGGGATAAAAAATGGTAATTATACTGTAAGAATGTTAGCTGAAAAGGTAAAAAAAAATATAAAAGGATCCTCCCTCTTTTTTTCTGGGGAGCATGGAAATGACAGTCGTACTTATAAAGTATCTTTTAAAAGAATATTGACAGAGTTAAATAATTTATATGATCCAATATGGGATTTAAGCAAGGGTGCTAATGAATTAATAAATTTTTTTAATAAAATAAAGTTTAAAAAAGAGGATCTAAATGGGTATAAGACAAATAGACTAAATATGCTAAATAAACTTATTAAAGAAGGAAAAATTAATGATAAATTCAGATGGCTATGAATCAGGATATTTAAAAATTTCAAATTGCAGAGTATGTGGTTTTTCTGATTTAATCAGCATTTTGAATCTAGGAGAACATCCTTTAGCAAATTCACTAAGAAAGGATAATTCAGAAAAAGAAATAAAAATTCCTTTAGAATTGTGTATGTGTAAAAATTGTAAAGTAGCACAGTTAGGTCATACAGTAGATCCTAAAGTAATGTTTTCAAATTATTTATGGGTAACGGGAACATCAGAGACAACACAAACACATGCTAAAAAATTTTGCAATGATGCAAAAAAAATTTTAACAAAAACCCCTAAGACGGTACTAGAAATTGCTTCAAATGACGGAACATTCCTTAAACCGTTTAAAGATTTAGGATCTAAAGTATTTGGAATTGACCCAGCTGAAAATATTGCAGAAATAGCAAATAAAAATAATATTACTACTTTTGTTGACTTTTTCTCAACAGATTCTTTTGAAAAATATAATAGTATCATAGGAGATGTTGATTTTATATTTGCAAGAAATGTATTAGCACATGTTCCAAGACCTATGGATTTTTTAGATGGAATACAAAAATTTATGGGCATTAACACAGTAGGAGTAGTAGAATTTCACTATAATAAAAAAATTATCGATGAATTGCATTATGACTCAATCTACCATGAGCATTATTTTTATTATTCAATAGATAACATAAAGAATATGCTATCTGAAAAAAATTTATTTATTTTTGATGCTATGGAAAGTCCAATTAATAAAGGTAATATGACAATTTATTTTTCTAAACAAAATAAAAATTATTCAGCTAATCTTAAACGATTAATAAATGAAGAAAATAAAAAAAATATTGAGAATTCTTGGAGTCATTTTGCAGAATTATCAATCGCTCATAAAAATAAAGTTAAAGAAATTGTCTCAAAATATAACCAAGTCATTGGTTTTGGTTCTTCCGCAAGAAGCTCAACTTTACTAAATTTTGCCAAAATTAATAATAATAATATTAGATTAATAGCAGATAATAATAATTTAAAACATAATAGGTTTACAGCAGGCTCTAATATTAAAATTGTACCTCCTTCTGAGATTAATTGGTCAAATGAAAAGGTTGTTTTAGTCTTGGCTTGGAACTTTTTTGAAGAGATTAAGAAGTATTTAATTGAGAACAATTTTAATGGAGTATTAATTAAACCTTTTCCGGAGATTGTATCTTACGAAATATGATTTTAAAAAAAAAATATTTAGATAACATATTATTATTTAACTCTAAAAAACATAATGATACCAGAGGTTTTTTTATGAGAACTTATTGTATTAATACTTTCAAAAAATATGGTATTAAAACTAAAATTAATCAGATTAATATCTCACACAATTCTAAAAAGCATACTTTAAGAGGTTATCATTTCCAAAAAAAACCATATTCTGAAGCAAAAACAATAAGCTGTATTAAAGGTGAAATTTTTTTTTCAGTATTAGACATAGATCCTTTATCAAAATTTTATCTTAAAACTTGCAATATGATACTTAATGAAGAGGATAATAAAATTTGCTATGTTCCTAAAGGTTATGCAACTGCATTCTTAACTATGAAAGATTTTACTGAAGTATTATATCTTATGTCTGATAGTTATAAGCCAGAGTATGGAACAGGTATTCGATATAACGATCCTATAATAAAAGAAAAATGGCCATGTAAGCCTAAGGTAGTATCGGACAAAGATATGAATTTTGACAATTTTAAAAAAAATAAATGAATATACTGATTACAGGTTATACTGGGTTTATTGGCAGTAATTTAATGCCAGCCCTTCTTAATAACAAAAAATATAATTTTCTACTAATTGCAAAAAATAAAAAAAAAAAAATTAAAAAAAAAAATATTGAATATATCCATAGTAGTTTAAAAAATATTGAGAAATTTGAAGAAAAAATAATTAAATTTAATCCTAGAATTGTTATTCACTTAGCTTGGGAAGGAATTCCAAATTTTTCAAAACATTACTGTAGGCTAAATTATAAAAATTCCATTAAGTTGGCAAAAATATGTTTAAAAATTAAAAATTGCAAAAAATTTATAGGTTTTGGTTCATGCTTAGAGTATAAAAAAAAGATAGGATCTTGTAATGAAAACTCATATTTAGATAGATCAAATAATTTTTCTTTCTATAAAAATAAAATTAATGAGGATATTAAAAAATTATTATTAAAAAATGATATTAAATTTATTTGGTTTAGAATTTTTTATGTTTATGGAAAGAATCAGAGGAAAAGTTCTCTAATACCTTCTATTATAAATTCAATTAGAAAAAATAACGAATTTAAATTTAAAAATCCCTATGACGCAAATGATTATATTTATATAAAAGATTTAATTAATTTTATTAAAATTTCTATTGTAAAAAAAATTCCATCAGGAGATTACAATGTTGGATTTGGAAAAACATATAAAAATATCTATATTTTAAATTTATTAAGAAGTTTAATTTCTAAAAATAAAAATTTTTCAGACATTCTGCCTAATAAATTAAATAAAATTTATAAAAAAAATTTTTATGCAGATATTAACAAAACATCTAAAATATTTAAATTCAAACCCAAAATTGATATTAAGCAAGGTATTGAGTCAATAATCAATGAAAAATAAATCAATAAAACAAGTTGTAATTTTATGTGGTGGAAGAGGTTCAAGATTAATGCCTTTAACAAATAAGGTACCTAAGCCGATGGTTGATATAAATGGAAAGCCTTTTTTGTTAATTCTGATAGAATATCTTAAATCTTTAAATTTGAAAAATTTTTTACTGTTAACAGGTTACAAGAATAAAATAATAAGTAATTACTTTGGAAATGGTTCAAAATTTAATTTAAATATAAGCTATTCAAATAGTCCGTTATCTACGAATACTGCAAAAAGGTTATTTTTATCTAAAAATCAATTGAAGGATAATTTTTTATTAATGTATTCAGATAATTTTTTTAATTTTGATCTAGAATCATTAACAAAACTCCATAATAATCAAATTACTTCTTTAATTATCAAAAAAACTCCTGGAAACATTTATTTTGACAGAAAGACAAAATCTTTTAGATACTTTTCAAAAAGAAGTAAAAATAATCACTACGTAGAATTAGGATGTATGATAATCAATAAAGATTTTATTTTTAAATTCTTAAATAATAATAATGTATCTTTAAGTGAAATATTAGAAACTGTATCATTCTCATATCCAATTACTATTAAAGAAATTATTAATTCTTATTATAGTATAGGAGATAAAAAAAGATTAAAGAAAACCAAAGAATTGTTACTGTCTAAAAAAATAATTCTTATTGATCGAGATGGTGTAATTAACAAAAAGAAAAAAAAAGGTTTTTATGTATCTAAATGGGACCAAATGGATTTTATCAAAGATACAATTAAATCACTGATTTCTATGTCAAAAAAAGGTTATAAATTTATTATAATCTCAAATCAAGCTGGATTATCAAGAAATATGATAAAAAAAAATGATTATAAAAAAATAAATTTAAATCTTAAAAAAATGTTTAAAAATTTAAAAATCAATTTATTAAATATTTATACATGCCCGCATCATTGGGACGATAAATGTTTTTGTAGAAAGCCCAACCCAGGTTTATTTTTTAAAGCTTCGAAAAAGTATAATTTCAGATTAGACAAAGTTGTTTATATAGGTGATCAGCAAAGTGACTTAGAAGCATCTTACAAAGCATTTGTTAAGCCAGTTCTTTTAGTAAATAAAAATAAATACAATAAAATAACAAATAAATTTAAGCCCATTATGCATTCTTCAAAATTGTCTTTATTAATCAATAAAATTGATAAATTTTATGCAAGTCAATAATCATAATTTAAAGATATTTTTAATTATTGTTTTTTCTTCAGTAATTTTATTAAAATTTATTTATATTTTTATTTCAGATTATTTTCATGCAGCACTTTTTGTTGGTGGTGACGCTTATGGTCTTTTTATGGAGTCAATTTTGTATGGTAAAGATATTAAAATGCCTTCACTCGAAAATCCACTTACTTACTTTTTTATGGTATTAGGCAAGACTTATCTATTTACTTTTCAAGATTATATTTGGGCTTCAACTATATCAATAATAGCTTGGTTTATATCTTTTATCTTTTTATATAAATCTATGAAATTATTAAAATTTAGTTCACAGAATATTTTCATAGCTGCAATAATATTTTCTTTTACTCCCTCCATTTTTACAATTACATCGACTACTCTAAGAGAAGTTTGGCAATTATTACTAGTAAATATAATTTTATATTTACTAATTAAAACATATTTAAATCAATCTAAGTTTTTTTTTCCTATTCTACTTATATTAATCTCTACAATTTTATTATTTATTTTGCACAGGGCTTTAATTTTATTCGGATTGTATTCTTTGCTAATAATTTTTTTAATAATATTTATTAAATTAAAGATAAAAATTATTTTTCAACCCTTTTTATTAATAATTACTTTAATTCCACTAATTGTTTTTTTATTTTATTTTTATAATTTTTATATGGAAAATGGTTGGGTTCAATTAAAAAAAGGAATACCTTTAGCAATCGAACAATACCAACAGGGCGTACTAAACACTGCCAATGCAAGAAGTGATTATATCTCAGAAGTATCTATTAAAAATTATATTGATTTATTTACATATCTACCAATTAATTTTTTTAAATATTTATTTGAACCAATCTTTTCTTTAAATAAGATATCATCTTTAAAAGATATAATCGCTTTAAGTGAAAATTTAATAAGATTCATATTAATTTTATTATTTTTTATAAAAATAAGAATTAAAAATTTTATATTTTTGTATATATTTTCAATGTATTTGTTTTTAGAATTAATATGGTCATTTGGAACTGTAAATTGGGGAACTGCATTACGCCATCATATACCCTCTATAGGTCTTTTAATTGTATGTGCATTACACAAAAAACAAATTGAAAATTAATTATAAAATAATTTAAATGTCAAAAAAAAATAATTCAAATAAAACTATCGAAGAATTTGGAAATGAATGGAATAAATTTGATCAATCTAAACTTAATCAAAAAGAATTAAAAGAAATTACAAAAAGATATTTTGATATTTTTCCATCTGAATACCTTAATAAACAATTTGTAGGCTTTGATTTAGGTTGTGGTAGCGGGCGTTTCGCAAAGCATGTTGCAGATAAAGTTAAAATTTTGCACTGTATTGAACCAAGTGAAGCAATTGAAATTTCAAAACAAAATTTGTCACAATATAATAATTGCATTTTTCATTCTAGCTCTGTTGAAGACCTTAAGCTTGAAGAAGAAAGTATGGATTTTGGGTTTTCCCTTGGAGTTCTTCACCATACTGTAGATCCTTTAAATGGACTTAAAATATGTAACAAACTTCTTAAAAAAAATTCACCCTTTTTATTGTATTTGTATTATTCTTTTGAAAATAAACCAACTTGGTTTAAGCTTTTATGGAAAATTTCTAATTTTTTAAGATTGTCTATTTCTATAATGCCAAAACAAATTAAGTTTTTAGTAACTGAAATAATTGCTCTATTCATTTATTTCCCCTTAGCTAGAATTGCTAAAATACTTGAAAAAAAATTAAAATTTAATGTAGATAATTTTCCTCTCAGTGCTTATCGTAACTTGAGTTACTACACAATGAGAACAGATTCTTTAGACAGATTTGGTACAAGAATTGAAAAAAGGTTTTCAAAAAAAGAAATTAATTCTATGTTAATTGAGGCAGGTTTCCATAAAATTAAATTTTCAGATAAAATACCTTATTGGGTTGTGTTAGGTTATAAAAAATAAATTATGTGTGGGTTAACTTCAATTATTACAAATAGTACTAACACTAACAAACTTAAAAATTTTTTAATTAATATGAATAATGAAATCTCTCATAGAGGTCCCGACAGTGAGGGGTATTGGAATTCTTCAAATGGAAAAGTATTTTTTGCTCATAAAAGATTATCAATTGTTGATTTATCAAATAATGGGCACCAACCAATGCATTCAAAAAATAGAAATTTTACAATTATATTCAACGGTGAAATTTATAATCATTTAGAAATTAGAAAAAAATATTTTCGAAGCCATAGTTTTATAAGTCATTGTGATACCGAAACATTAATTGAGTCTGTTTGTAAATTAGGTATTAGGCAGACACTCAATATTATAGATGGTATGTTTTCATTTGTTATTTTTGATAATAAAAATAACAAAGTTTATTTAGCTAGGGATAGAGTCGGAGAGAAGCCATTATATTATACAAAAATTAATCATTTAAATAATAGTTATTTTTTAATATCTTCGGAGATTAAATCATTTAATCAGTATCCAGAATTTAATAATGAAATTAATACCGATGCTATAAGTTACTTATTAAAATATAAATATATACCTTCACCAATTACTATCTACAAAAATGTATTTAAGTTACGGCAGGGCCACTTTGCAGAAATAAATCTAAATAACATGGATTTTAAGGAAAAAATCTATTGGGATATTGAAGAAAATATTTTAAATTCTAAAACTGCAAATATTAAACAAAATAATTTTGATTATAAATATGATCTAAAAAAAAAATTAGAAAAATCTGTAAAACAACAATTACTAGGAGATGTTGAAATTGGATGCTTTTTATCAGGAGGGATAGACTCTTCATTGATTGCATCGATAATGTCATCGATGCATAATAGATCAATTAGTACTTTTTCAGTTGGTTTTGATAATGAAGAATTCGATGAATCTAAAAATGCAAAAAAAATTTCACAAATATTGAAAACTAATCATAATGAATTAATTTTAAATGAGAAAGACGTTATAAAATCTATACCTGACATAGTAAAAACTTATGACGAACCTTTTTCTGATTCTTCACAAATACCAACTTATTTAATATCTAAATTTGCCTCTTCAAAACTAAAAGTATGTTTATCTGGTGATGGTGGAGATGAATTATTTGGAGGGTACAATAGATATTTATTTATAAATAAATATTGGAAATTTATAGGTATGACTCCATTATTATTTAGAAAAAATATAAGTAACTTAATTAGAAAACTAAGCCCCAAAACAATAGATAATTTTTTTAATTTAATAAAATATAAAAAATATAATTTTTATGGAGATAAAATTCATAAAATTTGTAATTCTTTACACTTTAAAAACTTTAGTGATTTTAATGATAGTGTATTAAGTGATTTGAATGATGATAATAACCTCTTAATAAGTAAAAATATTCAAAAATTAGATCTTACAAATAATAAAATAAATAATTTAAACAAAACAGAGATTTTAATGTTAAACGATTTAAAATTTTATTTACCAGATGATATTTTAGTTAAGGTTGATAGAGCTGCAATGAAAAACTCTTTAGAAACAAGAATGCCTTTTTTAAGTAAAGAAATAATTGATTATTCATGGCGAATACCATTTGACCAAAAAATTAAGAATAATAATTCGAAACATATTCTTAAAGATTTACTTAAAGATTATATTCCAGAAAATATAATTGAAAAAAAGAAAAAGGGTTTTGCATTACCTCTTGCTGACTGGTTTAGAAATGACTTATATGAATGGGTTAATGAAAGCTTAAATAAAAAGGAAATTAACAAATATAATATTTTCAATTATAGTGAAGTCTCAAAAATTTGGGAAGAACATAAATTAAATAAAAAAAATAACCATTCAATAATATGGAGTATAATTACTATACAAAATTGGTTAAAAAATAATCAATGAATAAAATTAAAATTGCAATAATCGGTTTAGGCTATGTAGGGCTTCCTTTAGCAATTGAATTAAGTAAATACTATAGAGTTATCGGTTATGATCATTTTGAAAAAAGGATTAAAACATTAAAAAATTTTAAAGATAATAATAATCAGTTTAATAAAACAGATTTAAAAAAATCAAAAATTGAATTTACAAAAAATGAAAAAGATTTAAAAAAAGCAGATATTTACATAATTTGTGTTCCTACTCCTGTAGATTTTAGAAAAAAACCAGATTTAAAAAATCTTATAGATGCATCTAAACTAGTATCTAAAAATTTAACAAATAGTAACATTGTCATATATGAATCTACAGTATATCCTGGAACAACTGAAAATGTCTGTCAGCCAATACTTGAAAAATATTCAAAATTGAAGTGTAACAAAGATTTTTTTTTAGGATATAGCCCAGAAAGAATTAATCCTGGTGATAAAAAACATACTTTGCCAAATATAAAAAAAGTTGTTTCAGCAAATAATAAAAATACTCTTCAAAAAATTTATTCAATATATTCAAAAATTATAAAAGCTGGAGTTTATAAAGCTGAAAATATTAAGACAGCTGAAGCAGCAAAGATCATTGAAAATACACAAAGAGATATTAATATTGCATTTATGAACGAATTATCAATAATTTTTGAAAAAATGTCAATAAATACAAAAGAGGTTATCAATGCTGCTTCAACTAAATGGAATTTTATTAAATTTAAACCAGGATTAGTTGGGGGACATTGTATTGGTGTTGATCCTTATTATTTAGCTTATGCATCTAAAAAATATGGTTATAATTCGAACTTTATTTTATCAGGTCGTTCAATCAACGAACATGCGTATAAAAGAGTTTTAGAAAAAATAAAAATATTTATCTCAAATATAAATAATAAACGTAAAATAAATACTTTAGTTCTGGGTCTAGCTTTTAAGGAAAATTGCCCAGATATTAGAAACTCACAAGCAATTAAAATAGTAGAAAATATTATGAAAATAAAAAATGTTAATATTAAATTATTTGATCCAGTAATAAATAAAGAGGATTTGAATCAAAAATTTAAGTCTAGAATAATTGACACTTTTAATAAGGAAAAGTATGATATTGTCTTATATCTTGTCCCACATAAAAAAATAAAAGAATTAACATTTAATAAAATTAAACAAACATTAAAAAAAGGATCATTAGTTATTGATATACATAGTATTATTAAATATAATAAAATAAAAAATATTACAAAAAATTACTATACCTTTTAAAAATGACAAATAATAAAGTAGAAACTTTTTTTGATTCATACGCTGTAGATTTTGACTCAATCTATGGAGAAGGTAAAAAAAGATCTTTTTTTACCCAAATTGTTGATAAGTTGTTTAGACAATCAATGTACAATAGATATAAACTCTCAATTGATTTTATTTTAAAAAATAACGATATTAAAACTTGCCTTGATATAGGAACTGGCCCTGGCAGATATTGTATCGATATATCAAGAAATAAGGTTAATACATTTGGCGTAGATGTGTCTTCTGAGATGATAAAATTAGCTAATTCAAAGGTACCAAGTAATTTAACAGATCTTATAAAATTTGAATGTATTGATTATATGGATTTAAAGCTAGACATTAAATATGATGTATCTGTTTTAATGGGTTTTTTCGATTATATTCAAAAACCTGAAGTTGTGTTTGATAAATTAAAAAATGATACATCTAGTTATATTTTAGCATCTTTTCCAAAATTATATGAACCACTAGCAATTCAGAGATATATAAGATACACAATGAGTAAGTGTCCATTATATTTATATAGTAAAAAAAGATTAATAAATATTTTAAAGAATTGTAACTTAAATAATTTTGAAATAATAAATAATCACAGAGAATATTTTCTAATTGTAAAATTAAATTAACCAAATGCAAAAAATTGCAGTTTTTGGATTAGATTTAGAAGATTGGTATCATTTAGATTATATTAAAAATTATTCTTATAGCGATATTAATTACTCAATGCTTGATGGATTTGATAATTTTATCAAAATTTGTGAAGAATATAAAATTCAATCAACATTATTTGTTGTTGGTGAAATCTCTAAAAATATTCATAGAAAATTATCAAATTTATCAAATATTGGATATGAAATTGCATCCCATTCGGAAACACATCAGAGACCTTTATCTATTTCAAAAAAACAATTTATTAATGAAATAGAAATATCAAAAAAAAAATTAGAAGATATAGTGCAAAAAAATATAATTGGATTTAGAGCTCCGTGTTTTAGTTTGAATAGAGAATATTTAAATATTTTAATAAAAAAGAATTATAAATATGACTCAAGTAAAATTGAATTTGATAATCATCCGCTTTATGGAAATATTGATTTACAAGGTTTTAAAAAAGTATATGAAAACATATATTCACTTAATAATTTTGTAGAATTTGGTATTCCAGTTTATCAATCTTTATTCTTTAAATTTCCATTTAGTGGTGGAGGATATTTAAGGTTATTGCCAAAAATATATATTAAAAATATTCTTAGTAAAATTAATAAATCACCTCAACCTCTTTTTTTTTATATACACCCATTTGAATTATCTGAAAAAAAACTTACTGGAGTAAATCTAAATTTTAAAAATAAATTTAGATTTGAAATTGGGAGAAAATCATTAAACTCAAAGATAAAATATATTATAGAATTATTAAAAGAAAATAAATGGGAAATCACCACTTTTGATAAATTATATGAAGGCATTATTAAATAATAAAAAAATTTTAATTGTTTGTAATTCTACTTTTGCTTTTAATAATTTTCTGAATAATTTTGTAACTGAAATAAAGAAATTTAATAATGAAATTTTTTTAGCTGTTGGAAAAGATAATCAAAACAAATCTATAAAATTTTACGATAAAAATAATATATTTTTTATAGATATGCCCAAAAGAAATTTTACTAGTGTATTTTCATTTATTAAAACAACAAAAAATATAATTAAAATAATAAATAAAACTCAAGTTGATATAGTTTTATCAAATAATAGAGATGCAAGTTTTTGTACAAGATTAGGAATATTTTTTATCAAAAAAAGAAATTTTAAAAATGTTTATTTTGCTCGTGGTTTTTACTTTCATGATGGTCAAAATATTTTAAAATGGTTTTTAAGTTATATTATCGAATTTTTTTTATTATTAAAAACAGATTATATTTTATCACAATCTAAAGAAGATATTAAAAAAATAAATTATGTAAATTTTTTTTTAAAAGTTCCAATTTACTGGGTAGGAAATGGAGTAAATAAATTAAAATACAAATATTATGAGAGAAATATTAATTTAAAAAATATTGAATTTTCAACTACTTGCAGAATTACTAAAGGAAAAGGTTTAGAGGATCTTATACAAGTTTTCTTGGAACTTTGTGATATCTATACAAATATTAATTTAACAATAATTGGCGGCCCAATATCTAAAAATGATCAATATTTTTTTAATAATTTGAAAAATATTATAAAAAAAAATAAATATGGCAAAAAAATAAAATTCACAGGTATTACTGAAAATGTTTATTTCTATTTAAATAAATCAAATTTTTATGTCCATCCTTCCTATAGAGAGGGCATGCCTAAAAGTTTAATTGAAGCAATGTCAATTGGTCTTGTTCCAATCGCATCAAGAATAAGAGGTTCAAGAGAAATAATTAATAACAATATAAATGGTTTTTTATTTAAAAGTAAAAGCAAAAATCAACTTAAATTAAATTTACAAAAGGTTCTGAATTTAAATGAAAATGAGTATCAAAAAATTAGTTATAATTCATTTAAAAGTGTAGAAATCTATGACGAAAAAAGTTATCTAAAAAGACAAATTTATGCTCTTTCCAAAGCTATATCTTAAATCTTATCTTTTAACAAAAAGATTGTTTGATATTTTCTTTTCTATTTTTTTTTTATTATTATTAACACCTGTAATTTTTATTTTATTTATAACAATTTATATATTTGAAAAGGGAAAATTTATTCATTGGTCAAAACGCGTTGGAAAAAATAATAAAATATTTTTAATGCCTAAGATTAGAACAATGAAATTATCAACTCCAGATGTTGCTACACATTTACTAGAAAAAGATGATATATATATTACAAAGATTGGAAAAATTTTGAGAAAAACTAGTTTAGATGAAATACCTCAATTATATTCTATTTTAATTGGAGATATGAGTTTTGTTGGCCCTAGGCCAGCATTATTTAATCAATATGATTTAATTGATTTAAGAACAAAAAAAAAAATTAATTTAATTCTACCAGGTATAACTGGTTTAGCCCAAATAAATGGTAGAGATCTATTATCAATAAAGGAAAAAGTATCATATGATAATGAGTATTTAATTAAAAGATCCTTTTTTTTTGATATTAAAATTATTTTAATTACAATTATTAAAATATTTACAAGCAAAGAGATTGCCCATTAATATGATTCACTATAATTCAACATGATTCAGTATATTTCAAATTTAAATAGGTCGACAAAGCAATTTATTGTTTTGATATCTGATATACTAATATGCTTTTTTACTTTATATTCGGCATATTTCTTAAGAATTGAGAGTATTGTAGAACTAAATAATAATAATATACTATTTTTTTTAATATCATTTGCTGTCTTTATACCAATATTTATAATTTTTGGATTATATAACTATATTTTTAGGTATCTTGGTTTTACAACTTATTTAAGAGTTGTTTATGCTATATTTACGTATTCAATTATATTTTTTATAATAATAAATTATTTTAAATTAGAGAATATACCAAGATCTGCAGTAATAATTCAATCTCCAATATTCATAATATCAATTATTTTCTTTAGATTATTAATTTCTTATATTTTTAAAAAAAAAGGAAAAGAAAATACAAATAATAAAATCGCAATTTATGGGAATAGCAATGAATTATTTGATTATATACAATTTTTAAAAAACCATTTTTATATTGAAATGATTTTTGATAAAGATTCAAAAAATATAGGAAAAAAATTTGATGGCTATAAGATTTTGAGTCCTGATAATTTAATTAACGATCTAAAAAAAAATAATTTATATAAATTATTTATTATTGAAAAAAAATTCAATAATAAAAATAGAGAAAATTTATTGTCACAGTTTAAAGACTCGAATATTATATTAAAGTTTCTTCCATCATATAATGATTTTGTAAAAAATCCTTCATTGTTATATTATTTAAATAAAGTAAATTTTGAAGATATTATTAAAAATAAAATAATCTACGAAATTAATGATGATTTGATTAAGTTTTTTGAAAATAAAAATATTTTAATAACTGGAGCAGGAGGCTCAATAGGCTCTCAGCTTTCTAAAGAAATTTCGAAATATAAAATTAAAAATTTAATTTTATTAGATAATTCAGAATATAATCTTTATAAAATCAAAGAAGAATTAAAAGATATTTCATCTAATATAAAAATAGTTTCTCTATTAGCTAATATTTATGATTATAAATCTTTGATAGATTATTTAAGTAATCAAAATATTGATTATATTTTTCATTCAGCTGCTTATAAACACGTACCACTTGTGGAGGATAATATAGTTGAGGCTGCTAAAAATAATATTATTGGAACATACAATATTGCAAAACTTGCTCAAGAACTAGAAATTACAAATTGTTTATTAGTTTCTACAGATAAAGCTGTTAGACCAACAAATGTAATGGGAGCTTCAAAAAGAATAGCAGAAAATATATTCCAAGCTTACGGATCAAAATATGAAAATATGAATTATTCTATTGTAAGATTTGGAAATGTAGTAAATTCAAAAGGTTCTGTCTTACCAATGTTTTCTAAACAAATTGAAAATAGACTTCCCATAAAATTAACTCATATCGATGTTGAGCGTTATTTTATGACTATTCCTGATGCATCAAAACTAATTATTGAGATAAGTTGTAAGAAATCACAAAAAACACCTATTTATTTTTTGGATATGGGAAATCCAATCAAAATTCTTGATATAATTAAATTAATGCTAAAAGTTAATGGTTTAAAGTTTAAAAAAAATATTTTCGATAATGAAGGTGACATTCTTCTGGAGATCATTGGCTTAAGACCTGGTGAAAAAATAAAAGAAGAACTATCGATAAGTAAAAATTATGATAAGGATAAAGACAATCAAAACATATATATTTGTTTTGAAGAATATAAAAATTTAGATAGAATGAATATACTAATATCAGAATTAATCCATCTAATAGCAGAAAATGATAGTAATCAAATTTTAGATTTCCTTGAAAAAAATGTTGAGGATTATTCCAGAGTTTTGATCAATTAATTTTTTTTAATGTTTCAATTACTTTGTCCGTATCATTGATATTATTATAGTGTGTCATACTTAGTCTAACAACACCATCTTCTGTGTTTATTCCTAATGCTTCTAAACATCTCCATGCATAAAAGTTATCATTTCTTGTAGCAATATTATGTTCTACTAAAAAATTTGCAATTTCTTTAGAAGATTTATTTTTAGATGTAAAAGATATTGTTGGCGCCCTATCTTTGTTATTTATTTTATTTTTTCCTATAAGTTTAAAATCATTCCTGTTATCTATATAATTCAATATTGGATTGCCAATATATTCCTCATGTTCTGATATAAGATTATTAATTTTTTTAATTTTTTCTAAAATACTTTGCTCTTTATATTCAAAATGATGATTGTATAAACCCTCAAAATATTCATATATGCCTATCAAAGATACTAATTCTTCATGATTAGGACCACCAGGATTAATTGTATATGGATATTTACCCTCTAAAAATTCATGATTTTGATTTGGTAGATTTTTTAGGATCTTTTCTTTACCATATAATAACGCTAAATGAGGGCCATAAGTTTTATAAAGACTAAAAGTATAAAAATCTACATCTAAATTTTTAACATCAGGAAAACCATGTGGTGCATAAGAAACACCATCACCAATTACGATAATATTATTTTTATGCGCTATATCACAAATTGCTTTTAAATTATTTACTGATCCAACTATATTTGAACAATGTGTTACAGCTAAAATTTTAGTTTTAGTTGTAATTAATTTTTCTAATTCTGATATTTCTAATTCTTGGTTATTTATGTTAAATTTCCATTCTACAATATTTGCTCCTGCATCTTTTAGTTTTCTCCATGGACTTATATTTGCTTCATGATCTTGATTGGTTACAATAACTTCATCTCCAAAATTTATAAACTTCTTCAATGCATTCGACAAAACATATAAGTTTATAGAGGTAGAGCCCCCAATAAGAATTTCATTATTTTTTGCATTAATCATTTTTGCAAATAATTTAGTTGCTAAATCCATATTTTCACCAGCAATTTTTGACATTGGATACTCAGCATAAGGCTGTACTTTAGTTGCGGTCATAAATTCAGTTAATTTATCAATTACATTTTTTGGAACATAACTTCCTCCTGCATTTTCAAAAAAAGACCAATCTTTTGAAAGAGGATCTTTGAAAGCTGGGAATTGTGATCTTACGTAATCTATATCAAGTTTAATATTTTCTAGTGTCAAATTTTCCTCTAATCGTATATTCTCTTTATTCTAATATAGAAAAAAATAAATGTATAATTGGCTTAAATATCTTTTTCATAATGATTGATAAACGTAAATTTTATATAAATGGTACTTGGATTAATCCAGTTAAAAGGAATGATTTTGAGGTTATTAATCCATCAAATGAAAAACCTTACGCATTGATTTCCTTAGGATCTAAAGTAGATGTAAATCTGGCAGTAAATTCAGCAAAAAAAGCATTTATTACATGGAGTCAAGTAGACAAAAAAGAAAAAATTAGTTTGCTTGAAAATTTACTTAATATTTATAAGAGTAGGTGGGATGAAATAACGCATACAATGTCAGATGAAATGGGCGCTCCATTAGATTGGTCTTCTTCTGCACAAACTGCATCAGGAGCAGACCATATTAATGATTTTATTCTAAGATTAAAAAATTTTGAATTTGAAAAAAGATTTAATAAAAATTCTAATAATTACATTGTTTATGAACCGATCGGAGTATGTGGTCTTATTACACCATGGAATTGGCCAATTAATCAAATTACCTTAAAAGTAATACCTGCTTTAGCAACTGGCTGCACTATGATATTAAAACCTTCAGAAATAGCTCCGATGTCAGGGTTGATTTTTGCAGAAATAATTCATCAAGCTGGATTTCCTCCGGGTGTTTTTAATTTAGTTAATGGTGATGGAGATGGTGTAGGCACTGATTTATCATCTCATAAAGATATTGATATGATATCTTTTACTGGATCAACAAGAGCAGGAAAGCTTATTTCTAAAAACGCAGCAGATACTATTAAAAGAGTTTGCTTAGAATTAGGAGGTAAGGGGGGCAATATTGTTTTTAGTGATTCACATCCAGAAGCAGTAAGAGAGGGTGTTAGGAATATTATGAGTAATTCTGGTCAATCTTGTGATGCACCGACAAGAATGCTAGTTGAAAAATCAATTTATAAAAGAGCAATAGAAGAAGCGGCTGATGAGGCAAATAAAATCAAAGTTGATATTGCTTCTAAGAATGGAAATCATATCGGTCCAGTTATTTCTAAAACACAATATGATAAAATTATTGATCTAATTAATAGTGGTGTAAATGAGGGGGCTACACTCGTAGCTGGAGGTCCTGAAAAACCAAATGGTTTAGAAAAAGGTTATTTTGTTAAACCAACAATTTTTACAGATGTAACTAATGATATGAGAATTGCAAAAGAAGAGATTTTTGGACCAGTACTCTCTATAATTCCATTTGAAGATGAGGATGAAGCTATATCAATTGTTAACGATACATCCTATGGTTTAGGAAACTACGTGCAAACTCAAGATATAGAAAAGGCAAAAAGAGTTGCAAGAAAATTTAGATCAGGAGGTGTTTATATAAATGGAAATAGCGCTGATGCAGGAACTCCTTTTGGTGGTTATAGACAATCTGGCAATGGAAGAGAGGGAGGTGATTGGGGTCTAGAAGAATATTTAGAAATTAAAACTATCTGCGGATGGGAATGATCTAAACTTTAATATTATTAAAATAATTTAATCTTCCCATTATTTCATCTCTTTCAATATAATATCCTTGAAGATGTCTATTGCCAGAGTTTGGATCAAATTCAGTCCTGCCATGCAATACTCTTCTATTGTTAAAACAAAATATATCACCTGCCTCTAATCTAAAATCAATTTTGAATTTTTTGTTTTGAAGCAGTGATGCAAAATATTGGTAGGCATCATAAAATTTTTTCATTTTTTTTGGATCAACATCAACTGCTCCCATTGCAGCCATACTAAATCTAATATCATTGAAATCATTATCTTTTGTAAGTGTTATTATTGGTGAATGAAGAATTCTGACAGCTTTTTGAGTATAATCAGTATCTTTGAATTTTACATAAGTTTGTATTAAAATATTAAAAACATCTTTTTCATTTTTTTTTAAATAATTTGCAACTGCAAAACCATCTACAACAGATGATAATCCACCATTAGCTTCATTCACTAAACAATGAAGAAACTGATAACCAGGAGCATATTCAAAATAAGGTAAGTCGGTATGATTTCTTAATGCATCTGCCGTATAAGCTGTGTTATTTGGCTTTGGGATGTTAATTACTTCAAATGGTGTACCAAAAAATGTTTCTCTATGATGGCTTATTCTATTTAATATTTGGAACGCTGATTTTTTGCTAGTTGGTGCATTTTTGATTATTGCAAAACCATAAGTATGAAGCAAATGTAGCCATTTACTTAAATGTTTGTCGTTTTTTATTACACTATTATGATCAATAAAAATTTTCTTTAAATTTTTTTTTAATTTACCATCCCAAAAAACATAAGGTGATTTATATTTTCGATTATTTATTTCGGTATAACAATGATCTCTTAACCATTTTAAATTGAATTTGCTACTATGATCACCTTCACTCCAATCAATATTGAGTTTATTTTTTTCAATTTTATACTTTTTAGGAAATATATTTTTACTAACAGTTAAAATATTAAATACTCGCATATTTGCAGTAGGATGTATTGCTGTTGGACAATTGTCTCTTAACCACATAAAATGGAATTTACTTTCAAAATTATCTTTCCACAAAATACTTAAATGGTCATTCTTTTTTTCTAATTTTTTTACATGATATTTGCTACTCATTTTGAAATATTTATATCTCAATAAATTATCTTAGTATATTTAACAAATTAATGAAATCGAAAAATAATAATCTCTTGGGAATTTCTTTCATGTTATTGTCCATGTTTTGTCTAAGTATAAATGATATCACGTATAAATATTTAAGCTTTCATTTTCCTGTATGGGAATCAATATTCTTCAGAGCACTAAGTGGAAGTATCATTGCAACTTTTTTAGTAATGTATTTTGGATTTCATAAATTAAAAACCAAAAAACCAGTTGGACATGCTATCCGAGCTTTTTCTGCTTCTGCTTGTGTTGTGTTCTATATTTACGGAATTAATCATTTAATGTTATCTGAAAACATTGCTATTGCACATTCTGCTCCTATTATTGCTGCTTTTCTTGCTGTACCAATACTTGGTGAAAGAATTGGTATTTTTAGAACAACTGCAATATTAATTGGTTTTATTGGTGTATTAATTATTGTTAAGCCCGGCACTGACTTGTTTAAATTAGAAACACTCTATCCTCTAATATCTGCAGCTTTTATGGCTTCTGTTTATTTATCAACTAGATCAGTAATGAGTACTGATTCTAGTGTTGCAATTGTTTTTTATTATTCTTTTGCATTATTAATTACGTCAATAATATTTTTCCCTGATAATTTTATTATGCCAAATGGAATTCAATTAATTTTTGCTATGAGTTTAGGTGTGATGGGATCACTAGGACATTTATTTATGTCTCAAGCAGCAAAATATGCAGATGTTGCAATTACTTCACCCTTTGAATACTCATCTTTTATATTTGTAGGAATTATGGGGTATTTAATTTATTCTGAGGTTCCATCTTTAAGTATTTATTTAGGGGGAACAATAATTATTAGTACTGGAATATTTATAGCTTACAGAGAAAGAAAAAATAGCTAAATTAAAAAATTATTTCTTTTAATTCTTTCTTCTTATTTTTTTGATTTCTTATTTTATTTAAAACATTTTTTTTACCTCCACACATTAAAAATTTATTATCAATATCTTTGTCTTTTAAAGGGTTATTTTTCCCTCCTTTAATATGTAATATTTTTTCAATCAATGTACTTCCATCATTCATTATTACTTTAATTATATCAGGATATTTAGGATCATAATCTTCAAAATTATTTGGCACTTTGTAAGTGATTAGTTTAATCTTTTTAGTCATGTTTAAACTTTTTTTATTTTTAGAAATATTTAAACTACTTATATCAAATTTACCATTAATGAGAGCAGCTGCTAAACAATAACTCAATGAAAATCTAGCTTCAGTAGAATTTTTAGGTATATGAAATTTTGATACTCTGAACCAAGGTTCTGGAAACTTAATTGTAATAGATTTAATATTTTTTTTTATAAAAATTTTTTTATTTAAAATTAATCCTCCTTGTATTACTCTTTGTGAATAACTACAAACTGGCCAAAACTTAATAAAATTTGGAAATTTAATTATAGCATTTCCTAAATCTGATTTTTTAAAATTATTATTTAATTTTTTAGAAAATTTACTACCATACAATTCAATAAATCCTCTCTCAATATTCCAAATATCTTGATTAGCTGTCCCTCCATTTTTTGCAAGCAAAGTTGACTGCACCCCTGCTTGAGCAGCAAATCCTACATGAAAAGCTTTTATATCTGTGCCGAATTGCTGTTTTAAACCAGACGAAAAACTTGTTGCAATAGAAATTGCATTTGCCATTTGATCTGCATTTAATTTCAACACTTTTGATACTGCTGCAGCAGTTCCAATCACGCCTATTGTATTTGCTGAATGCCATCCTTTATAATAATGATCATAGCTAAGTGCTTGTCCTAATTTTATTATTAATTCATATCCTACTACCCATCCTTCATATATTTCTTCCATTGAGATATTTTTCATTTGAGCAGTAGATATAAGAGCTGAAAAAATTGGGGCACTAGGATGAGATCCTGCAACGTATTCGTAATCATCAAAGTCTATAGACGCTGATCTAACTCCATGTAAAAAACATGCTGCAGAAAGAGATAATTTTTTTCCTCCCCCAAATATCTTAATTTTTTTTGAGTTATTATTTTCTAAACAGTATTTTAAGGCAACCCTTGATTGTTTTTCTTTAACACCTGATAATATACAAGCTAGAGTATCTATTAGTGCATTTTCTGCTCTTTTATAAGTTACCTTATTGATATTAATTTTTTTTTGTGATGCCCAATTACAAAATTTTTTATGAAAACTCATTTTTTATATTTTGCAATCATTGTAATTTCTTGTTTTTCATTAAGAATTCTTCCAATAATTTCATCATCTCGATTTTCACCAATTTCTACAGAGAAATTATTGTTATATACAAGAGGCGCTGTAGCTTTATATTCAAAAGAATTAAATTCAATCTCATTTTTTCTTGCAAGATTTAAAAGATAAGTTGCTTGAAGAGGCGCATGGACTAATAATCCTATATGGCCCTCATAATTTTTTGTATAATCATTATCATAATGAATCTTATGTCCATTAAAAGTTAAAGCAGAATATCTAAATAGCAAAGTTGATGAACTAAAAATTTCTGCTTTATCAATTAATTTTAATTCATCTTTGATTTTAGGAGTAAGGGAGTTTTTATTTAGTTTTTCTCTATACACAGCAGTTTGATCTTCTGATATTATTAATTTATTTTTATTTAAATATTCATGATTAATATTAACAAAACATAGATTGCCTGATCTCCCTTCTTTAAATTCAATACTTGAAATTGTTGAATTTTTTTTAATTTCAGATCCAATTTCAAATTCATCAAAAATTTTTATTTTACCACCAGCCCACATTCTAATTTTATAAGGTAACTCAGGTAAGAAAATTCCTAATTTTGTATTTCCATCTTTGCCTATATGATTTATTGAAGCCACATCTGGGCATAAACATAAAAAAATTCCCTCAGGAACAGTTTGATTACTTAAACAGTTTTGATCGATAGTTTTTTTTAAATAATCAACTAATCGCGGAGTAATAATATCACTTCTCGAAATTTTTTTTCCAATCCAATGTTTATAATTATCCATATTTAATATACTCGAGTTTACTTATAAATTATTAATAAGTATAATTTATATTTTTAAAAAATGAAAAGAACATTTGACTATATTATAGCAGGAGGAGGTTCTGCTGGCTGTACATTAGCTTCAAGATTATCTAAAAATAAAGATATAAAGGTATTACTTATAGAGGCAGGGGGGTCAGGAAAAAGTTTATTTACTCAAATGCCCGGTGGTAACGGATACATATTTGGCAATCCTAAATTTGATTGGGGTTTTGAGTCAATACCTCAACCTTCTTTAAATAACAGAAAAATTTTATATCCTAGAGGTAAAGGACTAGGAGGATCTTCTCTTTTAAACGGTATGATTTATATGAGAGGCGCTCCAGGTGATTTTAATAGGTGGAGACAAAAGGGCTTAGAGGGTTGGTCATATAAGGATGTATTACCATATTTCAAAAGATCCGCTTCAGCTTTTCATAGAGAAAAAAATCAATATCACTCACATTCAGGTCCTTTAAAACTTACACCAGCTGGTAATTACAATTCTATCGATAAAGCATTTATTGATGCATGTGTTGAGGCTGGGGCAGAAATTAATAATGATTTTTATAATGGCAATCTAAATGGAGTAGGCAGATATGATGTTAAGGTATGGAATGGAAAAAGGCAATCATCTGCAGAAGCTTATTTGAAATTAAAACCTAGCAACTTAACAATTTATAAAAATACATCTGTAATAAAAATTTTAATTGAGAAAAATAAAGCTAAAGGATTACTTTTATCAAATGGTGAAGTTTATGCATCATCAGAGGTAATATTATCTTTAGGAGCATTCGGTAGTCCAAAATGCTTAATGTTATCAGGAATTGGCCCAGAAGAACATTTAAAAGAAAAAGATATAGATTTATTAATTAATTTACCTGGAGTAGGTAAAAACCTGTATGATCATCCTGTTATGCCAATGAATTGGGGTTTTCAAAATGACAATTTAAGTTTCTCTAAATATCAAAGGATAGATAGAGCTATTATAGTAGGATTAAAATATATTTTATTTAAAAAGGGATTAGCCGCAGCGCCTTTTTGGTCAACAAATCTATTTCATGCAATAAGAGAAAAAGATATGCCTGAAATACAAGTATTCATGACACCCATGTGCTTTAAAGAAGAAAAAGATAACTGGTCTATGAGTTTAGATAATTTATTAAATTTTGGTTCATTATTTTTTTCTAGAGGTAAAAAAGCTTTTCCAGGACTTCACTTTCAAATTAATTTACTAAGACCAAAAAGTACTGGAAGTTTAAAACTTAAAAGCTCAAATCCTAATGATGATCTTAATATAAATCCTAATTGGTTCAGCGATCCATCTGATATGGAAGATATGATAGAAGGGATGAAGCATACAAGAGAAGTATTATCTAAGTCTAGTTTAGCTAAAATTGTTTCAGAAGAATTACTTCCAGGAAAAAAAATTAAAAGTGACCAAGATTTAAAAGAGTCAGTTCGAAATCATGTACAAACTGGTCATCATCCTGCATCTACTTGTGCAATGGGTTCAAGTAATAACAAGATGGCTGTACTTGATAATCAGCTTAAAGTTAGGGGAATAGACAATCTGAGAGTAGTAGATGCTTCTTCTTTTCCTGATATGATAAGTGGAAATATAAATGCATCTGTAATTATGTTAGCAGAAAAAGCATCAGATATGATATTACAAAATTTTTAAATGTTTGATCTAATATACAATATATTTTTAAATTAAATTAATTTGATTTATATTCTTATAAAATATTTACTAAAAATCTATTGACTGAATAACAATTCAATATCTCGCCTGGTAGGTTCGCAAATCTGATCAAGTTCGTGCGGAATTGTTGGCAAATCTTTTATTTTGTTTGGATTTTTTGCAAAAGTCATCTCTACCATAGCTGGCATTTTATTATGAACAAAATCACTATTATTTGCGTGAATATGAACAATATCAAGTTTAAATTTTTTTATAAAATTTAATATTGAATTCATGTGTATATCAATGCTATGAAATTCTATAACAAGGTTTTCTAATATATCTTGTATTTTTAAAATATCTTCTAGAGCCCTATATTCTGCTCCTTCTACATCTATTTTCAATGAAACATTATCAAGGCCATTTGTAGCTTCTATTATATCAATTACGTTATTTAAATCTCCAATTCCTAGAGCACGCGCAAAATGTTTTGTATCCTTTTGAGAAAAAAATTTTTTATAATCTAAATATTTATTTACTTGACCTAAAAATTTTTTAAATGAGATTTTTAAAAAAATAAGCCTTCCTAAGTTATGCCACAAATATACAAACCAGTAGCCCGTGTTAACTGTGTGATCATAACAAGTGATAGTAGTTTCAGGATTAAATTTTTTGAAATCTTTTTCAAAACTCCAATCGTCAGCCAAACCAAAACTTATTAAATGTTTAGTTTTTTTAGCTGATTTTTTTTCAATTAAATATCCTCCATCGTTATCCTGCCCTAATCTAATCAAATCGTATGTATGCTTTGGCTTTAATAGATTTGATAACATCAATTTTCCTTTTTATATAATAATAAAACTATGTTATATATAAATTCAATTTAAAATTCTAAAAAAATAGATTAATATTAAAAATTAATTCATATCAAATACTTTTAATTAAGTTGACCAATGAAAATATTTAAGTTTAAATAAATTATGTGTGAAATTCAAACCTACAAATTTTATGCAGGAAATAAATGGCATGAACCCTCTTCTGGAAAATTTTTTGAAAGTGAGGATCCATCTATAGGAAAAGTATGGGCAAATGTCCCTGACTGTAATAAAAAAGATATTAATCTTGCAGTATCATCTGCTAAACGTGCTTATTATGATGGCCCTTATGGTAAAATGCACCCAGCAGAAAGAGGGAGAACATTAACTAGAATTGGAGATATTATTGCTAAAAACGCAGAACGCATTGGAAAAATAGAAACCAAAGACAACGGCAAACTTCCAAAAAATATCACTCCTTCTTTAACTAGCTGGCAGACTGAGAGTTTTTATTATTATGCAGGTATGTGTGACAAGTATGAAGGTAGACTGATACCTTCAGAGGTTCCAAATATGCATAATTATTTAAAATGGGAACCATTTGGAGTTGTTGCTCTTATTCTTCCTTGGAACTCACCAATTGGAACATTAATCTGGAAATTAGCGCCAGCAATAGCAGCAGGCAATACTGTTGTAATTAAACCTTCAGAAAGAGCATCATGTTCTACATTAGAGTTGATGAAAATTTTAGAGGAAGCCGATCTACCAGAAGGTTTGATTAATGTTGTTACAGGTTTTGGTCCTACCACTGGCGCACCTCTTATTGAACACCAAGATGTTAGAATGATAAGTTTTACAGGTGGAACAAAAGGAGGGAGTGCAGCTAGTTTAAGTGCATCCAAAAACGTTAAACCTATTATTATGGAGCTAGGAGGAAAATCACCACAAATTATATTTAAAGATGCTGATTTAACTTTATCAGTTAATGGAGTTGTTTCAGGAATCTTTCCAGTTTCAGGTCATAGCTGTATTTCAGGATCAAGAATATTATTGCATAAAGGTATAAAAGATAAATTTACTCAAAATTTATTAGAAGTTGTTAAAAAAGCTAAAGTTGGTCACCCAAATGATGCAACAACACAAATAGGACCTATAGCAAATAAAGAACAATATGATTTTATTTTATCTAAGATAGAAGCGGCTGAAAAAAGAGGTTTAAAATTATTAATTGATGGAAGAAAAGAACAAAAATCTGAAGGGTACTATATTGGACCAACTATTTTTGATAATGTTCCAAATGAAGATGATTTAGCTCAAAATGAAGTATTTGGACCTGTCGCCTCAATACAATCTTGGGATAATGAAGATGAAGTAATTAAAATTGCAAACGATACTATTTACGGACTTGCAGCAGGTATTTGGACTAAGGATACTAATAAAGCTATACGTTTAGCAGATAAGATAGAGGCTGGAACTGTTTATATAAATAATTATTTTAATGCTTCTACTCAATCTCCAGTTGGAGGTTTTAAGCAATCAGGATATGGTCGAGAAAATGGATGGGAGGGAATGCAAAGTTACATGCAGACTAAATCTACATGGTTAGCTACCAATCCATCTCAACCTGACCCATTTTAAGAAGTAATTATTCTTTCCAGTTTGGCTCTCTTTTTTCTAAAAAAGCTTCAATACCTTCTTTGGAATCATCGTGTAACATATTTTCCGTCATTATATTTGAAGTAAAAGTATATGCGTCTTCTAAATTCATATCTTTTTGTTTGTAAAAAGCCTCTTTACCAATTTTAATAGTATTAGAAGATTTAGATGATATTTTTTTAGCAATTTGAAATACATTTTCTTTTAGACTATCTTCTTCAAAGACATCATTTATTAAACCAATCCTTAATGCTTTATTTGCATCTATAAGATCTCCTGTGAGAAGCATTTCCATAGCTTGTTTTTTACCTACAGTTCTTGATAATGGAACCATTGGTGTAGAACAAAATAATCCAATATTAACACCAGGAGTTGCATATTTTGCTCTGCTACTTGAGTAAGCTAAATCACAGCTAGAAATTAACTGACAGCCTGCTGCAGTAGCGATACCATCAACCATAGCTATAACTGGTTTATTATTTTTATTAATTTTCATCATAAGTTGAGAGCACATTTGAAATATTTTTTTAAAATAGCCTTCACCTCTGTCATTTTGCAATCTTTGTGAATTTAAATCTTTTAAATTATGTCCTGCACAAAAAATATTACCTTTTGATGATAAAATAATTACTTTTACTTCTTTATCTTTATCAGCAATATCTAGTGCTGACGTTAATTCATTGATCATGTTTTCGCTTAAAGTATTTTGGTTTTTCTGATCATTAAGAATAATATTAGAAATGTTATTATTTTTTTCAGATAATATTAGCTTAAAATTCATTTAATTAATTTGAATTTCAACATCTTTAGATAGTGAATTAGCAATAAAACAATACTTATGTGATCTTTCTTTCATCTTTTTCATTTCTTGATCAGAAATATTAAAATTATCTTCAAATACTATAGCTGGATTTAACTCTATTTTGTTGACGAACATTCTTCCTTCTGCATTTTTTCCTAAATACGAAATTGCTTTATCTTTGTAATTAATTACTGGCCATTTCATTTTTGCAGCTAAAGCTAAAAACGTCATCATAAAACAACTACTTACAGCTGCAGCTAGTTTTTGCTCTGGATTAATATTACTTTCGCTTCCTCCATAATCTGGAGATGATCCTGCATCAATAGATACATTTTCGTTAAGCATTACTGTGTGATCAGTTAAGTATTTTCCAAATTCGAGTTTTTGATCTCCTAATTCCCACTTTAATTCGATTGAATGACTCATTTTAAGAATAATTAAAAGGTAGTGAGCACACTTTACCTTTTCTCTCAATGTTGTCTGGCGTTAATACAATAACATCCTGCCCATCATTCCAATAATCTCTATCAACCATTGATAGTCCAATATTGGTTTTTAAAAATGGTGAATAAATACCAGAGGTGATATTGCCAACTTGAAATCTATTTTTTGAGTATACAGGAAAAGGTATTGTGCACGGAGGAGTCGGGGATCCATCAAAAGTAATTCCTTTAATTTTTTTTTCTATTCCATTTTTTAATATTTTTTTTAGTGCATTTTTTCCAATGAAATCATGAGATAAATTGTTACAATAATTATCAAATCCACATTCAATTGGATTATTTTCTAAAGTAAATTCATTACCATAGGATAATAAGCCACCTTCTATTCTATCAATCAAATTTGGACATCCAGGTGAAATATTAAAATCTTTTCCTGCTTCCCAAATAGTTTCCCAAAGTTTTTTTCCTAAACTAAAACCTTTAAGATAAATCTCAAAACCATCTTGTTTACTATATCCTGATCTTGCAATTATCTGCTTTGTTCCTTCAAATTCAAAAAAAGAAAAATGAAAGAATTTTAATTTTTTAATTTTTTCTCCAAATATTGATGACATTAATTCTTCAGATTTTGGACCTTGGATCGCTAGGGGGTAAATATCTGGTTCTATAATATCAACTTTAAAATTTCTTCCTACAGCCAATCCTTTTGCCCAAAGAAGAACATCTGAGTCTGCAACTGATAGCCAATATTTATTTTCACTTAATTTTAAAAGTACGGGATCATTTATCATCCCTGCATTTTCATCAATCATTGGATAATAGTAACATTTACCAATAGGCATATCTTCTATTGATCTTGGAGACATGAGTTGTATTAATTTTGTAGCATCTTCTCCTGTTATTTGAACCTGTCGTTGACATGAAACATCCCAAATTTGAGTATTTTTAGATAAGTGCCAATAATCTTCTTCTACTGTTGCTTTATATGATTTTGGAAGAAGCATATGGTTAACTACAGTAAAACCACTTACACCAGCCTCAATTACTTTCTCGGTATACGGAGTTCTCCTAATGCGTCTAGACATGTTTAATCCTGAATTACTCATTTTATTTAGACCACCATATTGAGTATCCATTTGGAGAAATAATAAGAGGTATGTGGTATTTTTTAAGAGGATCTTTCATTTTAAATTTAACACTTATTGAATTAATTATTTCGCTTGTATTTTTAAAAAATTTACCAGAATTAATTATCATTTCATAATCACTTTCACAATCTTCTTTCGTTAATTCAAATTCTTTAATCATTCTTCCAGAGTTATCTGTTTTATCCTCTAGGAATACAAGTTTGTTATTATTATTTGCTTTATAAATAACAATTTCTACATCACTTGCATGCGTACCATCTATTGAGTTTAGTAAATGTGTAGAAAAAATTGCCATTACCTACTCTATAGACGCTTTATCTCTTTTATCACTAACTGCAGCAACTATTGGACTTATAACACCTTTAGCCTTAACATTTACACATGCAGTTTTACCACTTTCTAATGCTCTTTTTAAAGCGGGTCCTAAATCTTCTCTTTCAGTAACTAATTCTCCATGCCCTCCAAAACCTTCAAAAATTGAATGAAATGGAATATCTCTAAAATCAGTTGCAAAGTGTTTCCCACTTTCAAATAACCTTTCTTGTTGTTGAGAAATACAGTCAAGACCTCCATTGTTATCGATAACTACAACAATAGGTTTTTTTTCTTGAAATGCAGCTTCAATTGATAATCCTCCAGATAAAAATGCCCCATCTCCACTTATTAAAACAACATTAGATTTAGGATTAAGATTTTTCGCTGATACTGCAAAAGGAACTCCAACACCTAACATACTAAAAGTACCTGGATGTAATATTCCTCCAAGTTTTTTACCTTTTGATCCAGCAATATTAATTGCAATCTCGGACCAGAAATGTGTGTTACCACCATCAATAACCAACCAATCATTTTCAGTTAATACTTCTTGAACATCTAAAGCTAATTGAAGAGGATGAATTTTTCCACCATTTTTTTTCGTCTCTTCAGTTTCTTCATTTAATTCGTATAATGTTTTATCAATCCAATTTTTTTTCTCTTTTTTATTCTTATCAAACCAATCATTATTTAATTTCCATTTATTATTTTTCTTTAATTCTACGAGTTTATCCAAAAAGACTCCAGGATCACAAAGTAAATTAATATCTGCAGCTCTATTTAATTCTATTTCTTCATGTGATCCATTAATACAAACAAGCTTTGTGCTTTTTGGAAAAAGTGGAGGATTACCAAAATTCATTTGATTATCAAGACGTGCACCAATCATAAGAACCAAATCTGATTCATGGAGAGCCATTTTTGAAGGTGGATATTGATGAATATCTGCCAGACCCATGTATGTATCTGCCTCTTCACCTAAAAGTTTTTGGTGGTATGGTATATTAAATATTGGAATATTTAATTCAAACCCAGCATTCTCTAATTTTTTTTCTGCACTAGACCACCAAACTCCATGCCCTCCAATAAAAACTGGTTTTTTAGCATTAATTGCAAGATCAAATATTTCATTTAAACTCTCAGGATCCGGCCAAGCTTTTGCTAAAGGTTTTTTTTGTTGAGTAAATGGCCTTTCTTCTAAACCTGCATCATTTGCAAATGATGAAAACATTATATCTACTGGCACACTTAAATGTACTGCACCTGGATATCCATTTGTTGCAATTCTATAAGCTTTATCTACAAACTCCCTTATTCTATTGCCATCTGTTATACTGGCACTGTATTTTGTTAAAGGTGCAGCAATAGATACATCATCTATTTCCTTAAAACCGCCTGATCCTTGTCTTTTTAAGCTACTAGATCCAGTAATAAAAATAACAGGGGATCTTTCACCCCAAGCTTCCATCATTGAGGGTACTGCATTTGCGAAACCTTCTGGTCCAACAATACAAACAGATGGTTTTCTTGATATTCTAGTATGACCATCAGCTAAATGACCAGCAATTTGTTCATGAGGACAATTAATTACATTAATTTGACACTCCATAAATCCTTCAAGCGCTGGATTACAAAAACCTCCAGAAAGTGTAAAAACATTATCAATACCTTTGTCTCTAAGAGCTCTTGCAACTAATGCCCCACCTCTAATCATTTTATCTCCCATCTTAATACTTTATATCCTTAAAAAATTTCTCTGCTATAATTTTTTTATCAACTTCATTTATATCGGTTAATCCCACTAAGCCAAGATTTGTACTTAACTCTTCTTTAATTAGGTTAATGATTCTTCTAAGACCTCTTGCACCATCTGCTCCAATAGCATACATCAAAGGTCTGCCAAACATAACAAAGTTAGCTCCCAGAGCTAATGCGCGTAAAATATCACTACCACTTCTAATGCCACTATCAAAAAGTATCGGAAAATCGTCTCCTAAGGCTTTTCGTATTAATGGCAAAGCATTAATAGAAGCAGTAGCACTATCTAATTGCCTTCCACCATGATTTGATACTTGAATTGCATCAGCACCAGCCTCTTTAATTTTTAAAGCATCTTCAGAATTCATTACTCCTTTGATTATTAATTTTCCTTTCCAAGCGTCTCGAACTCTTTTTAGAGTATTCCAATCAGTTGCTCCTCTACTTTCTTTTCGTCTAAAAATTTGATCACCACTTTTAGAGGTAACATAATTCATTGGTTGTGGAGCGCCTTTAAACAAAGTTGTTAAACTCCATTGAGGATGTAGTGCAAAATCTAAAAATTGTTTTGGGCCAATTTTAAATGGATAACCAAAGCCATTTCTATCATCTCTAGCTCTTCTTGAAAGAATTGGAACATCAACAGTGAGGATCAAAACCTTGTATCCAATACCTTCTGCTCTTTTTAATAATTCCATAATAAATTCTTCACTTTGAAAAATATATATTTGCATCCAAGAATGACCTTCTGAAAAAGTAAACATATCTTCTAGCGTAGTACTAGAAGCCATTGAAACACATGTTGGAATATTATTATATGCACTTTCTTTTGCTATCATTTTATCTGCATCAGGCCATGAAAGATTTGTCATTCCCATTGGCGCAAATCCAAATGGATAATCAAAATGAAAATCAAATATTTTTTTACTTAAATTTCTATTCTCAACATTTCTAAAAACCTTAGGCTCAAGTCTAATTTGATCTAATGCTGTACTATTAATTTCTGCAAGTTTGTCATCTCCTGATGCTCCATCAATAAAGTCAAAGACTAATTTTGGTAATCTTTTTTTAGATAGTATTATTGCATCATCAATTGTGTGAATTTTTGTGCTAGGTTTAATGAGATAATTCATTTTAATATTTGTATTCTAATATAATTTATAATTCTATTACAAAATAAATTAGTTTTTTGAAATACCCTTCCAAGGTATTGGACTAGATGGAATATCATCTTTTAAACCTCTTTGTATTTCTCCTTTCTCATCATACATTGGTAAAGTACATATTTCACCTTTTTGCACACTACCATCATCACATCTAACATCTACTATTGTGTCTGGCCCAAACTCTGCTTTATCCATATGAACTATTGCAACACCACAAACTTGAAATGGCGACCATGTACTTGAAGTTACAATTCCAACTTTTTTATTATCAATAGAAATTTCAGAATCAACCAACGCAAAGCTATTTTCCACTCTCATACCCCATGTTAAACAATTTTTGTTTGCATTAAGTAAATAATCTCTTCCGATAAAATCTCCTTTATTAAAATCTATAAATTTTCCTAATCCAACGGCAAATGGAGATCTATCTCTCGTAAAATCTCTCCCTGCAGATAAGAGACCTGCCTCAATTCTTCTACATCTAAATCCTGGTGAGGCTGTTAGAATCATTCCCATTTCTTCGCCTTTACTGAGTATTAAGTCTCCAATTTTTTTTGAATCATTTTCTGGTCTTAAATAAATTTCCCAGCCAAGTTCATTTGTAAAACCTGTTCTGCTTATAATCACTTCTTCCGAATCAATTGAAGTTTCAACCCAATCAAAATAATTAAAATTATTTTTTAATGGTATATCAACTAGTTTTTCTAAAAGTTTTAGAGATTTAGGGCCTTGTATTTGACTTACCCAAACGTTTGGATCTTTAATTTCAACATCTAAATTTTTCGAATGAGCTTTGTACCAACTATATAAATGTCCATCACCTTGTGCAAACCAAAATTTATTTTTTTCTAATCTTAATAATAATCCATCTGAAATCATTCCTCCATCATGGTAACAAGCAAATTGATAAGAACATCGTCCTATTTTTACTTTTGAAATATCTCTAGGAAATATTTGTTGAAGTAAATTTTCAGCATCCGGACCAGAGATTTCGTATGGATGCTCACCTGTATGACGTAAAATTATTTCTTGTCTAGCTTTCCAATACATTTCATCTGCTGTAGCATGAGATAATTTTTCAAGCGTAAATCTCCCATCGGCGTAGTTAGTATATTCTGGGTTAAGTGGTAACTCTTGATAAGTTAAAGGATGTATTTTCATGGGTCTAGCCAAATCTAGAGATCTACCAGTTTCTTTAATAACTGGCTTTACAACAAATCTGTAATTACTAACTAAATCTCCCATAAAATTTATTCAACTTATCATAAAATATTGAAAAAAAAATTTTAAAATAAATTCTTAATAGCTTCAATATGTCGTGGCTTTACTTCACAGCATCCACCAACTAGAGTAACACCTTCATTTAAAGAATTTAAAACAAACATTTTATATTTTTCTTCTCCAAATTCTTCATTTCGAGTGCCAAGTAACTCAATGGGATCAATATAATCATAATGTCCTTCAAAACCTTCTGAATTAAATTTCTCTTCATTACTAGTAGGCAGTTCTTTAAATAAATTCATTTTATAACCAAAAGGAAGCTTTTGTTTATTAAATATAGGAATACTCAAATTAACGATTTCAGGTGATACGCAGGCTGATACTATCCCGCAACAATTAAATTTTTGAATAGTTTCAAAAAGTTCATCAAGACTTTCTCCAGATGGTAATTTTCCATCATAACGTAAGTGTGCACCCACAAGAACTTGTTTATTAAATTCTTTTGAAGCTTCTAAAGCAATTTTTATTTCTTTGATGGAACACAAAACATCTAAGTAAAATATATCGACATAATCTTTTAATATTTTTGCAATTTCATGAAAATAATTAAACATTGTTTCATCAGTTTCAAAATGTATTGGGGAATATGTATTACCTTGATTAGGCAGTGAGCCTGCAATAATAACTTTTTTTTCACTTTCATTTTTTGCTTTTAATGCAAGTGCTCCAGCAGATCTTATTCCAAATTCAAATTTATCAAGTAAATTATATTTTTTTAGTAGCCTCCTTCTAACACTAAAATTTGAAGTGACTATTAATTGTGATCCAGCATTTATAAAATTTTTATGCATTTCTACGACCATGTGGTGATTATTTTCATTTAATAAAGCTTGTGCTGACCAAAGATCACCTGTTGTATCTAAACCCATTTCCATTAAAGTTTGACCGGAACCTCCATCAAAGAGGTATTTCTTATTTTTTAAAAACATTTTTTTGGAAGATTAGTAGAAATAGTGTGGCGCATTTAAATGCGCCACAAAGAAAATTAATATTTTATGCAAACCACCAACGTTCAGAAAGTTTGTTACCGTCACTTTCCCAGTTACCAGCAACATCTTCACCGTGAGCAAGTTTTTTAGAACCAGCACCAACGTATTGGTTAAATGCATAAACAATTGCACCACCATCGTAGTTACAAAGAGCTTGTGCTTCCCAGTACATTGATTTTCTTTTTTCTGCATCAAGTTCTGATCTAGCAGATCTAACAAGTTCATTGAAACGAACAGTTGAATCAGTTTGAACTAGATTACCCCAAGCAGCTTCGTTCCACTCTGTGTCATCTGTGAATGCAGCAGACCACATCATATCTTCTGTAGGTCTTCCACCCCAAGAACTCATACTGAAACCTTTAGTGTTCCATACGTTACTCCAGTAACCATCTTCAGGCTCTTTTTTAACTCGAAGATCGATACCACATTCTTGAGCAGATGCTGCTATCAAGTTAGTTGCATCTGTACATCCTGCATAAGGAACCTCAGAAGTACTAATTTCAATTGGTCCACTTACTCCAGATTTTTTCCAGTGATAAGCAGCTTTATCAGCATCGAACTCTCTCTGCTCTAAAGCGCTATTATGGTATGGGTGAGCAGTAGAGATCGG
Source organism: uncultured Alphaproteobacteria bacterium (assembly GCA_902522865.1). Lineage (GTDB taxonomy): Bacteria > Pseudomonadota > Alphaproteobacteria > HIMB59 > CACPNW01. The sequence continues at coordinate 66,079 of CABYXC010000005.1, forward strand.
ATGATCATTACCAACAGTACCATATCCAAGCATAATCTTATCAACAATTTCCTGTCTTTTGATTGCAAACTTCATTGCCATACGCACATCAAAGTTATCAAACGGTGGAACGTTCAATCTCATTGGAGCTGTATAGTGAGCGTAACCAGAAGCTGCTGTAATTTCTACACTAGGATTTCTAGTCAATAAATTAGCAGTTCTAAGATCAACACCATTCATCCAGTCAATTTCACCGTTTAATAATGCTGCTTGTCTAGTAGCAGGATCATTAATTCCGATTACTTCAACTGAATCAAAGTGTGCAACACTATCACCTTTGAAATAATTTGGATTTCTTTTTCCAAATTTTGCACCAACACCAGGATTGAATTCATCCATAATATATGGACCAGTTCCAATCGTTGATTGAGCATCAACAACTCCATCTTTTGTTGGTTTAATCATAATGTGATAGTCAGTAGTTATTGCAGGCCAATCGGCATTTGCACCTTTTAGCTTAAAAATAACTCTATCATTTCCATCAGCAGAAACTGTTTCAATTTGAGATAAAAGTCCACCTGCTGCCGAAGCAGTATCTGGATTCATATGATACTGATAGTTGAGCACAACATCTTCTGCTGTCATTGATTTACCATTATGGAATTCAACACCTTTGCGAAGATTATATACCCATGTTTGAGCATCGTCAGATTCAATTGACTCAGCAAGCTCTCCAACAATTGTGTGATCTGAATCAACAACAGTTAGACAGTTTTGATATGACCAAGCAGTAGCTTGCATAAATGAGCTCTGATAAGTTGCTGGATCAAGAGTATCAGTTGCATCTGCTGCACTATTACCCCATCTTAAATGTCCACCTTTTTTTGGTGTAGCTGCAACTGCTTTATCTGCTAATGATAATGCAATTGGTAGCGTGACCCCAGTAGCAAGGACAGACATCATGAACTGTCTTCTATCAATAAGCCCTTTTGTTAGCTTTGAAGACTGTTCTTCAATGTATTTGTCTATTTTCTTATTTTTCATTTGTCCTCCCTTATAATTGAACAAAAACCTAAGATTTTTGTTCATAATTTCTAGAAATTTAACAAAAAACAAACTTAAGTTAATATATAAAAACATATATAACGTTTTAATTCAACGTATAAATTATTAATTTTAGCTTACATGTTGACCTAATTTAGACAAAACTTTAAGAATTAAGATTGTATCTTTAAGGAGGGTAATATTAGTAGAATTCATCCAATATTTAGAACAATTTTGTTAAGGCTTAGCCTTGGTCTCGTTACAGTTTTTGCATTTTCGGTAATAATATTTAGTACATTCTCTTTTTTACCGGGAGACTTTGCCACGGAAATATTAGGTCAAAGTGCAACAAAATCTGCAGTAAAAGCCCTAAGAGCAGAATTGGGTTTAGATAAACCTCCTGTAACAAGATATTTTGATTGGTTAGGAAATGTTTTTCAAGGAGATTTTGGTAGTTCTTTCTCTGGAAGATCTAAAGTTCAAGGGGATCAAGGTGATAGGTCTAGAGAAGTTGTTGGTTTAATTGTCCCCAGATTAAAGAATACATTATTTTTAACAGGGGTTGCCGCCATGTTGGCTATTCCTCTATCTTTAATCTTAGGTATCTCAGCAGCATTATACAGAAACTCTTATTATGATAGGTCAGCAACTGGAGTTAGCTTAGTAACCGTATCTTCACCAGAATTTTTTACAGCCTATATTTTTATTCTTTTACTAGCGACACTGTTTCCAGTTTTTCCAACTATTTCTAATGTGGATGAAGCTTCAACTTTGGCTGAAAGATTTTACAGGACTGCTCTTCCAGTTTTTACTTTGACATTAATTACTATGGGTCACATGATGAGAATGACAAGGTCAGCGATAATAAATATCTTATCAAGTGAATATATTGAAATGGCAAAATTATCGGGAGCTTCTAGATATGAGGTAATTGTTAAACACGCACTTCCAAATGCTTGGGCACCTATTTCTCAAGTAATTGCAATAAACTTAGCTTATATGTTGATTGGCTCAGTTGTTGTTGAATATGTTTTTAACTATCAAGGTATTGGTAGGTTGATGGTCGGATCAGTCTATAATCGAGATTTACCCGTTGTTCAAGCTTGTGCATTAATTTTTGCATCAACATATGTAATATTAAATTTAATTGCTGACTTGATCGGAATTATTTCTAACCCAAGGTTACTATATCCTAAATGAGTGAAAATTTATCTTATTCTGCAAAAAGTGAAGTTGCAAATTTAATTAAAAGAAGAACTAGATTAGAAAGATTAAAAATTGCCTTATCAAAAGCTCCAATCTCAGCTTGGTTTGGTATGATTGTACTATTTATATATTTTTTTGCTGCAATATTTGCTCCTTTAATTGCTCCACATGGAGAAGCAGAAATATTCCCAGTAGCTTATGCTCCTTGGGGAGATGGTCATATATTTGGTACTGATCAAATTGGAAGAGATATTTTTTCTCGCATTATCTATGCTGCAAGAAATACAATTGGTATTTGTTTATTGGCTACTTTTATTGCTTTAGGAATTGGAACAGTATTTGGAATTATAGCTGCTCTGGATAGAAGGTATTTAGATCAGCTATTAAGTAGAATAGTAGACACGCTTATGGCTATACCTGTAATGATTTTTACTTTTATACTTTTATCAGTTTTTGGACCTACTAATTTTAATTTAATTGTCATTTTAGGAATTTTGGAGTCAACTAGATTTTTTAGAATATCAAGATCAGTTGCTGTTGGTCAAGTTGTTCTAGAATATGTAGAGGTCGCGAGATTAAGAGGTGAAAATTTATCATATATTATTTTCAGAGAAATACTTCCTAATATAGCTTCACCTTTGATTATTGAGTTTGGTTTGAGGTTCATATTTATAATTTTTACAATATCTAGTTTAAGTTTTTTAGGAATTGGCATTCAACCCCCTTCAGCAGATTGGGCATCAATGGTGAGGGAAAATGCAATACTTATTCAATATGCGCAATATGATATAACAGCAGGTTTAACACCACTAATTCCAGCTGCTGCAATTGCTTTACTTTGTGTATCAATTAATTTTGTTGTTGATTGGTATCTTTACATTACTAGTGGATTAAAAGATGACGTTAAATAAATCAAAAGAACTCCTGCTTGAAATGAAAAATATCCATATTGATGGATTTTCAGATGAGAGATGGCATAAAATTTTAAAAGGTGTAGATTTGACTTTACACAGAGGAGAAATACTAGGATTAATTGGAGAGAGTGGTGCCGGAAAATCTACTATGGGTAAAGCTGCAATGGGCTATACCCAACCAGGTTGTAAGATTATAAAGGGAGAAATTAATTTTAATGGCATAGACCTCGCTAAACTAACTGAATTTGAAAAGAGAAAAATTTGGGGAACTAAAATATCTTATGTTGCTCAATCAGCAGCAGCATCTTTTAATCCTGCTCATAGATTAATGGAGCAAACAATCAGTGCTGCTAATAGATTAAAAATAAATCCAACGGATGTATTAAAAAAAGATGCGGTTCAACTTTATGAATCACTACAGCTTCCAGATGCGGAAAATATAGGAGATAGATACCCACATCAAGTATCTGGAGGGCAACTACAAAGAATAATGACTGCAATGGCTATGTCCCCAAGACCAGAGTTAATTATATTTGATGAGCCCACAACAGCTTTAGATGTAACAACTCAAGTTGAAGTATTATCTGCTATGAGATCTATAGTAGATAAATTTAATACAGCAGCAATTTATATTACTCATGATTTAGCCGTAGTTGCGCAAATGGCTGATAGAATAAAAGTTTTGCGATACGGTGAAGAAGTTGAAGAAGCTGAAACAAGAGACATGCTATCAAACCCAAAAGAAGAATACACCAAATCTCTATGGTCAGTAAGATCACTGATCAAGCCTGAAGAAACAAATGAAGATTATATGTTGTCTATTAAAAATATTGATGCAGCATATGGCTCATCAAAGGTCTTACACAATGTTTCTATAGATATTCCTAAAGGTAAAACAGTAGCTATAGTTGGTGAAAGTGGATCAGGAAAATCAACAACAGCAAGAGTAATTACAGGCTTACTTCCTCAATTAAAAGGAGAAATAATTTTTGATGGAAAAAAATTGTCTCCAAAACTTGAGCAAAGGTCAAAAGAAGAATTAAGAAGAATTCAAATAATTTTTCAAATGCCTGACACTGCAATGAATCCTCGTCAAACTGTTGATGAAATAATAGGAAGGCCAATAGAATTTTATCAAGGTATAAAAGGGAAAGAAAGAGAAGCAAAAGTTATTGAATTATTAAAAATGATTGAGCTAGATGAAACTTTTTTAGATAGATTACCATCTGAATTATCTGGAGGTCAAAAACAGAGAATATGTATTGCAAGAGCTTTAGCGGCTAACCCAGATTTAATTATTTGTGATGAAGTGACATCAGCGCTAGATCAAATTGTTCAAGAAGGAATATTAAAATTACTCCAAAAATTACAAAAAGAGCTTGGTGTAACTTATATTTTTATTACTCATGATATAGCAACAGTTAAAGCAATCTCAGATGAAATAGTTGTTATGTATCAAGGTGAGGTAGTGGAACAGGGTTTGAAAAGTAAAATTTTAAATCCACCATATCCTGATTATACAGAACTTTTATTGTCTTCAGTACCAGAAATGGATCCTGATTGGCTAACCAATCTTCTGAATAAAAGATCTTCCTAGTAAATCTATATTTTAAATAATGAATATATTTAAATTTTTACTTAATTTTTTTTCTAGCAAAGAAAATAGAATAGATAATCTAGAGGCAAAAAATATAATGATAATTGAGAACAATTTTAATAAAGATAATTTAACATTGGGTTCTATTTACAAAGTAAATCAAAATATAAAACTAAAAAATTTTAAAAATAAAATTCTTGAAGACAACTTAACAATAGTAGTTACTGACAATAAAGGTAAAACTATTGGATATATTTCTAAAAAAGAGATAGATAATATTCAATAAATGAAAATAAATCTTAGTAAAAAAAATTATATTATTTCTGCTGGTGCAGATGGCTTAGGTTTTACTATAGCAAATAAAATAATCAGTTCAGGTGGAAAAGTATATTTATCTGATATAAATAAATCAAAAATTGATAAAATAAATTTAAACAAAAAATATCGTAATAAAATATTTGCTAAACACTTAGACTGCACAAATCCAAAAGATATTAAAGAATATTTTAAGTCTCTATCTAACTTAAAAAAAATTGATGGATTAATAAATAATATAGGCATTGCAGGACCTACAAAATATCTTCAAAATATTTCAATAGATGAATGGGATAACACGATTAAAACCAATTTAAGTTCACATTTTTATTTCACAAAATTTGCTATTCCATTTTTAAAAAATGCTAAAAAAGGATCTATTATTAATTTATCTTCAACTGCAGGATTATATGGTTTTGCTCAACGTTCACCATATGCATCAAGTAAATGGGCAGTAATTGGATTAACTAAAACATTAGCAGTTGAATTAGGAAAATTTAAAATACGTGTGAATGCAATTTGTCCTGGTTCTGTTAATGGCGATAGAATGGATAGGGTAATAAATGCAAAAGCTAAATTAATAAATTCTTCAAATAAAAAAGTAAGAAAAGAATTAGAGTCAATGGTTTCATTAAACACATTTGTAGAAAAAGAAGATATTGCATCAATGGCATTATTTTTATTGAGCGATGCTTCAGAAAATGTATCTGGTCAAATCATGACTGTTGATGGAAATACTGAAAGAATGAATTAGTGGATAAAAACGCTGACTACATCATTGTTGGAGCAGGGTCAGCAGGTTGTGTTTTAGCTAACAGATTGTCTTCACAATCAAAGAATTCTGTAATTTTATTAGAAGCTGGCCCATCCAGTAAAACCTGGAAAGTTGATATGCCAAGTGCACTTCTATATGCAATGCATGACCCAAAATATAATTGGAAATATTATACTGAGCCTGAGCCATTTCTAAATAATAGATCTTTATATTGTCCAAGAGGTAAAATGATCGGGGGATGCTCTTCGCATAACGGAATGGTTTTCGCTAGAGGTCATAAAGAGGATTTTGATAGATGGTCTTCAAGTGGTTTAACTAATTGGTCATATGAAAAAGTTTTACCTTTTTTTAAAAAATTAGAAACTTGGTCTCATTATAGTAATGTAAGAGGTAAAGAGGGGCCATTAAAAGTAAATAAATCAAACATAGATAAAAAATACCCTCTATTTAAAAAAGTTTTAGAAGCTGCACAAGAAGCTGGATATAAAATATTTAATGACTCTAACAGTGTTGATAAGGAAGGTTTTGGAACTTTTGATGTAACAATAAACAAAGGTGTAAGACAAAGTGTTGCTAAGGCATATTTAGAGCCAATCCAAAATAGAAAAAATCTAAGAATAATAAATAATATTGATGTTAAAAAAATTCTTTTTAAAAATAAAACTGCAATTGGTGTTGAAACGATTAAAAAAAATATAACCAATAATTATTTAGCCAATAAAGAAGTTATACTTTGTGCTGGTTCAATTAATTCACCAAAAATTCTTCAATTATCCGGAATAGGTGATGAAACGTATCTTAAAAGCTTGGGAATAGAAGTAATTAATCATTTAGTTGGGGTGGGAGAAAATTTACAAGATCATTTAGAGATGTATATTCAATATAAATCTAAAAAAAATGAAACATTACATTCTTTAGCAACAAATTTTCTATATCAAGCAATAGAAGGATCAAAATGGTTTTTATTTAAAAAAGGTAGGTTAGCAAACTCACACTTAGAGTTAGGAGGTTTTGTTAAATCTGACAAATCATATAATCACCCAAACCTACAATTTCATTTTTTTCCCTACTTAGTTATTAATCATGGTTTAGAAAATCCTAATTTTGAAGCTTTTCAATTTCATGTTTGTCCAAATAGACCAAAAAGTAGGGGGTTTGTTAAAATTAAAACAAATAACTATAAAGATTATCCTAAAATACAATTTAATTATCTTAAGCATGAAGACGATTTAAAACAAATGAGAGAAGGTGTAGGAATTGCTAAAAAAATTTTGTCTCAAAAAGCACTTAAAGAATATGTTGGCACAGAAATTAGGCCTGGGAAGAATGTATCTAATCAAAATGAATTAGATGAAGTTATTAAAAATACATCTGAATCTGCGTATCATCCGTCATGCACAAATAAAATGGGTGAGGACAAAACTTCAGTTGTAGATCAAGACCTAAGGGTTTATGGAATTCAAAATTTAAGGGTTATTGATGCTTCTGTAATGCCAGATATTGTTAGTGCTAATTTAAATGCAACAACTATTATGATAGCTGAAAAAGCTTACGACCAAATAAATAATACCGTTGGTTAGAGAGATAAAATCTAATTTAATTAGATCGTTTTTCTTCTAAGAGTCCAACCGTATCTTTCGCTGTAGTATGCTTCGATACCATCAGCAAGATTAAGGTCATAATTTGAGTCTATAGATCCCTCAAGAACCTTCTTCTCAATAGAACTCTGCTCTAGGCTTTCTTTTTGGTTATTTATATTTTCTATTAATTTACTATTCATATTTACTGATTTTACAAATACATAATAAAATAAAAAAAAACTAGAGTTTTTCTTAGTTTTAATGTAAAGAAAATTACTTTGAATTTATTATTTTTGTAAATTTTGTAAATGAATATTGAATCTGACATAAATTTTGGCCCAAGGTTAAAAAAACAAAGGATAAGTAAAGGTTTTTCACAAGCTGAATTATCAAAAACTATTGGCATATCTCCTAGTTATTTAAATTTAATTGAAAGTGGAAAAAGAAAAATACCACTTTCATTACTAATTAAAGCAGCTGATAAATTAGAATTATCAATTAAAGACTTCTCAACAGAATCTAGCAAACGACTTCTTTCAGACGTAATGGATGTTTTAAGCAATGAGATTTTTGATGATTTAAAGATAACCAATCACGACACAAGTGACTTTATTGGTTCAAATCCTAACATAGCTAAAGCATTACTGACAATAAATGATTCTTTTAAAAGTTTTAAAGAAGATATGCAAAATCGACTTGAAACGATGGATGTCAATGCAAATCAAATTGAAAAACCAACAAGACTTCCTGTAGAAATCGTTTCAGATATTCTTCAAGAAAATAAAAATTACTTTCATGATTTAGAAGTAAGTTCTGAAAATCTAAGAAAAGAAATAGGTCTTGAAACTGGACCTAACATTGGTTCTGGATCTAAATTATCACTTTATCTTAAAGAAAAACATGGAATTGAAGTTAAAATAGTAACCATAAACGAAGATGAAAAAATAGTTAAAAGATTTGATGAAAGTTCAAAGATTTTTTATCTTTCTGAAATGTTAACTTATACATCAAGAAACTTTCATTTAGCATCACAAGTTGCTTATTTAGAGGCTAATGATGTTATCAATAAAGTTATTAAAGATAATAACGTCGAATCAGAAGAAGTAGAACCTTTGCTTAAACTATCTTTGCTAAATTATTATGCTGCTGCTTTTATGATGCCTTATAACGATTTTTTAAAGAGTGCTAAATTACATAAATATGATGTAGAAATTTTGATGCATCATTATGCTTGTAGTTTTGAACAAGTTACACATAGATTAACAAATCTTCAAAGACCTGGAAACGAAGGAGTGCCATTTCATTTTTTAAAAACAGATATTGCTGGAAATGTCTCAAAGCGATTTTCTTTATCTGGTATTCATATACCAAGACATGGGGGTTCTTGTCCTAGATGGAATGTTTATACTGCTTTTTTAAATCCTGGAAAAATTCATCCTCAAATATCTAAAATGCCAGATGGACGAGTATATTTTTGTATCGCAAGAGCTTTTGAGAAAGGAATTGAAAAACATGGAATGCCTAAAAGCTTTGTTTCGATAGGTTTAGGTTGTGATATGAAATACGCTAAAGATCTAATTTATTCTGAAGGAATTGATCTAAATAATAAAAAATTACAAATGCCAATTGGAGTTTCTTGTAGGATATGTCCTAGAGTGGAATGTCAGCAAAGAGCTTTTCCTCCAATTGATAAAGAACTTAAATTAGATATTAAATATAGAGGGACATCACCATACGTTACAATTTAGCTAAATTTTAACTAACATTTTACCTAAATTTTTACCATTCAGTAGATCTATAAATGCTTTTGGAGCATTTTCTATATTTTCATAAATTGTTTCTTTAAACTTTATTTTTCCTTCAGATAGCCAATTTCGCATATCAGTTTCAAAAGGCTCATTATCATTTTCATGATCAAAAATTAAAAAACCTTTTATAGTTAATCTTTTTACTAATACGTGAGCCATATTTTTTAGTCCAGCAGGTGCAGAAGTTGAATTCATTTGAGATATTCTTCCACAAATAATAATTCTTCCAAAATTTTTCATTCGAAAAATTGCAGACTCTAAAAAATCACCTCCTACATTATCAAAGTATAAGTCAAATCCTTCAGGACAAACTTCTTTTAAGTGAAGAACAAGGTTGTCAATTTTTTTATAATTAAATGCTACATCAACATTTAATTCATTTTTTAACCAATCAACTTTTTCATCTGATCCAGTACTAGCATATACTTTGCATCCTAAATTTTTTGCAATTTGACAAACTGTTGAACCAACACTTCCACCTGCTGAAGATACAAGAATACTTTGTCCCTTTTGTATATTCCCATGATTAAAAAGACCAATATATGCAGTTTGCCCTGTCATTCCTAGAGGCCCAAGATAAGTTTGCAATGGAAGATTGGAATTTTTTATTTTTTTTAAATCACCGCCTTTACAAACGAAGTTATCTCTCATTCCAAAATTACTGAAAACAACATCTCCTTCTTTAAATTGTGAATCTTTTGATTTTTGGACTGACCCAATTGCATAACCTTCCATTTCCTCGCCTAGTAAAAAGGGGGGCTTATAATTTTTACGTTCTGTCATCCTTGCTCTCATATACGGATCAACAGATATCCATGAATTAAGAACATGAATATTATTTGTTTCATCTAATTCTAAAGTTTTAGATTTAATTTCAAAATCTTCTTCTTTAGGTAACCCAGTTGGTATATAATTTTTTAAAGCTACATATTTTGAGATTATTGTCATAATTATAATTTATATTTTTTCTTTAATTCTAGCAAATCTATTAAGAAATTATCTCTTATGTTATTTAAATCTTTTATAGAATGATTCTTTGATTGTTTTTTTGTGCCTTTAATGATTTTTTCTTTAAGTTTTTTTGTTAGTTTTGGAGATTTGAGTTTAGTCCATGGAAGCTTCAATGCTGGTCCAAACTGATCTAGCATATGTTTCATACCCATTTCTCCTCCCGCTAAGTGAAATGTCAAAAAAGTTCCCATTAGAGCCCATCTCATACCAGGACCATAAGTTATTGCTTCATCCAAATCTTTTGTTGAAGCATATCCATCATTTATAATATGTAAACCCTCTCTCCACAAAGCTTCTTGCAATCTATCAGATAAAAAGCCCGGTAATTCTTTTTCTACCAATAATGTTTTCATTTTAATTTTTTGATAAAATTTTTTTGCTTTATTAAAATATAAATTTGTAGTTTTTTTACCTTTTACAATTTCAACCAAAGGGAGAATATATACAGGATTAAATGGATGAGCTATGATTAACCTTTTTGGATTAATACATTTTGATTGTAAATCTGATGGAAGTAAACCAGATGAACTTGAAGCAATTATTGAATTTGAGGGTGAATATTTACTTATATTTTTTATAATATCTTTTTTTAAAGTTAATCGTTCGGGTACATTTTCCTGAATTAAATCTGCATTTTTTACTGCTTCTTCAATACTGTCTACAATTTCCAAATTTTTGAAATTGATTTTTGTATTATATAATTTCTTTATAATTAAGTTTGTTCTTGTTATTTCTTCTTTTAGAAAATGTAATTGCTGAGAATTTTTATCAAATGCTTTGACTCTTATGCCATTAGCGAGAAATCTAAGTATCCAGCCAGTACCAATTACACCAGTTCCAATGACAGCAATATTTTTCAAATTAGAAATGTTTTTTTAGTTTTAATTTTTCTCTTGTTTGTTGTGGTGATAAAATAGAAGCTCCCATATCTTCAACAATGCACCTTGCCTTTTCAACTAACTGTGCATTTGATGCAAAAACTCCTTTCTTTAAATAAAGATTGTCTTCCAATCCTACACGAACATTTCCTCCTAAAATAACTGCTTGTGCAGCCATAGGCATTTGCGATCTTCCTATTCCAAATCCAGACCAAATACCTTCAGAAGGTACCATTTCAGCCATAGCTTTCATTGCGCTCGTTGTTGCAGGTGATCCCCAAGGTATACCAAGACATATTTGATAAAAAGGAGGGCCGTCAATTAAGCCTTCTTTATAAAGTTGGTTAGCAAACCATAAATGACCCATTTCAAAAGCTTCCATTTCCGGTTTCACACCAAGCTCCTGCATTTTTTTTGCTGCAGTTCTCAGTTGTATCGGTGTATGAATAAATGTCATATTTGAGTCACCAAAATTTAATGATCCGCAGTCTAAAGTACAAATTTCAGGTAATAACTCTTCAACATGTTCTAATCTGCTTAATGCATCGATCATATCTGTATTTGCTCCCACTGGATTTAAAGGATCTTTACCGGTTCCTACTTCAAAATCACCACCCATGCCTGTTGTAAAATTTAAAACTACATCAGTATCAGAAGAACGAATTCTGTCTGCTACTTCTTTATAATAATTTAAATTTCTAGAAGGTTTGCCATCAGGTTCCCTTACATGTACGTGAGCTATTGCTGCGCCTGCTTTAGCTGCTTCAATTGAAGCATCAGCAATTTGTTTTGGTGTTATAGGTAATTCAGGATGTTTACCTGCTGTATCTCCAGATCCAGTTACCGCACATGAAATTATTACTTCATTATTCATTATTTTAAACTACTATATTTTTTGAATTAATAAAGAAAAACAATGAAGATATATTTAAATTCAGGAAGAGTTAAAAAGGAGTGGACTGATTACAACGGTCATATGAATTTGGCATTTTATATTCATCTTTTCGATGTTGGGTGGGAAGTTCTTTTAAAAAAATTTAATATGGGAGAAAATTCTGCTAAAACAGAGAAGAAAACTACTTTTGCCGTAGAGTCACACACAACTTATGACAAAGAAGTGAAAGAGGGTGATGAAGTAGATATTAATTTACTATTTCTTGATCGGGATAAAAAAAGATTAATTTATAAATTGGAAATGACACATAAACTTGAAGGTTATAGAGCAGCAACAACAGAAGTTTGTTCTTTATATGTTGATTTAAATATTAGAAAAGTTTCAGAATTAGAATTAGAAAAGCAACAAGATATAGATAAATTTATTCAAGAAAATAAAAATAACTTTGATCCAGGATATCTTACACTAATCAAAAAGCTTAAGAAGTAATTATAAATTTCTATATGGAGTTCTATTAAATATTCTTTGAACCATAGGAACGAATTCTTTTAAAGGCACAGTATCATAATTTGGGTCAAATGAAGATTGATCCCATCTTTCACAAAAATTTATAGTATCGTTAAAAAATTCATGTCCAACAAATTTGTCACGAAGATTTCTATCTTTACCATAGTGGTGGTTATAATAATATGCTTGAAATAAACCATGTTGTTCTACTATCCATCTAGTTTTTTCTGAAACAAATGGCTTTAAGACAGCTGCTGCTAGTTCAGAATGATTTAATGGAGCTATTTCATCACCAATATCATGTAATAGTGCAGCAACCACCATCTCTTCAGAAGCGTGCTCCCTTAGAGCTCGTGACGCTGTTTGAAGTGAATGTTCTAATCTTGAAACCTTATATCCACCCATTGATTTGTCTAAACCTTGAAGAACTCTAACAATTCTATCTGCTGTTCCTTCGATATATTTGTCTTCAAAATTTGCTAAAAGATCATAATCTTCTTTATCGCCATGTTTCATTTCAGTGAATTTTACTTCATCTTTAGACATGTAATAATTATACATATTTTTATATTTTATGAAACTAGTTCCTGAATGGTATGACCATCAATATTGTCTTATTGCTTGGCCATGTAACAAAGATCTTTATGGTGATATTATCAATAAAGCTAGAGATGAGGTCGCTAACGTAATTAATGAGATCTCAAAAACTGAACGTGTAATTGTCTTATCAAATGAAGAAGATATTAATGAAATTGAAAATAAAACCAATAATGAAAATATAGATATTTTAAAGTGTAAGTTAGATGACTCTTGGATGCGAGATATAGCACCAATATTTTATAATGAAGATAAGAAATTAAAATCAATCAGTTTTGATTTTAATGGGTATGGTAAGTACCCGGATTATTTCAACGATAATAAAATATCAAAATTTATTTCAAACCATTTAAATATTCCAACAAAAAATTCTGATTTAGTTATTGAGGGTGGCGGAATCACTTATGACGATAGAAAAAATTTATTTAGTACTAAAAATGTATTATTTAATAAAAATAGAAATCAGAAACACAGCAGTGAATATATTATTAAAGAATTAAAACTTTTATTTGATTTAAATTATATTTTTTTATTCGAAAATGGACTAAAGGAAGACGATACAGATGGTCATGTAGATAATTTGTTATGCCCTATTGGAGAAAATAAATATTTAATTGCAACAACTCACAAATTAGATCCTAATTATGAAATATTAAATAAAAACAAAGCTGATCTTATAAAATTTTTTAAAGATACTAATCAGATATTTGATTTAATTGATGTTCCTTTACCTACAAGAAAAAAGATTGATAATAAGAATATTATTAGCTCATATATAAATTTCTATTTCAGTAAAAATAAAATTATACTTCCTAGATTCAATGTTAAAGAAGACAATGAAGTTAAATTAATTTTTGAAAAGTTATTTCCAAATCGAGAAATTATAATGTTGGAAACTGAAAATATAAATTATGGTGGAGGAAATATTCATTGTATAACAATGAATGTTCCCAAAATATGATAGTAAAAGTAGCAACATCACAATTTAAGGCAGTTAAGGGAGACTTTGATGCTAATATAAATAAGGCAATTGTTTTAATTGAAAAGGCTTCTAATGAAAATGTTGATATTTTGCTTCTGCAAGAATTATTTCAGGACCATTATTTTTGTTCAACAAAAAATGATAAATTTTTTGATCTTGCAATTGATTTTCCTTCTCATCCAATGTTCGAAAAATTATCTAATATCTGTAAAGATAAAAAGATTTCATTGCCAATTAGTTTTTTTCAAAAAAAAGAAAATAAGTTTTTTAACTCTTTAGTTATGATTGATTCTTTTGGTAAATTAAGTGAAGTTTATAATAAATCTCACATCCCTGAAGGGCCTGGATATAATGAGAAGTATTATTTTGAAAAAGGCAACACAGGTTTTATGGTTTTTGACACCCCTCTAGCAAAAGTTGGCTGTGCAATTTGTTGGGATCAGTGGTTTCCTGAATGCGCAAGAATATTAACGTTAAAAGGTGCAGATTTAATTTTATATCCATCAGCAATTGGCTCTGAGCCACACATGCCTGAATTAAATTCAAAGGATCATTGGATTAATACAATGGTAGGACATGCTGCTGCAAATCAAATCCCTATAATAACTTCGAATAGAATAGGGAAGGAGGTCGAAGCTAATATTGAATTAAATTTTTATGGTAATTCTTTTATATTGGATCATCTTGGAAATGTAATAAAGCGTATGAATGATAAGGATGAGGGAATAATAACTGCGACTTTTGATTTGTTAATTTCAAGAGAATATAGAAAATTATGGGGTAACCTTAGAGACAGAAGGCCCGATCTATATAAAAAAATTCTCGATTTTTAATTTATTTTATTTAATGTAATTTTTATTTAGGAGGGGAATAATGCTTAAATATTTTATATCTCTATTAGTTTTAATTTCTTTTTCAGCTCAGGCTAAAGAAGAATTATTTATTTACAATTGGTCTGACTATATTGCCGAAGATACAATTGAAAATTTTGAAAATGAATTTGGCATTGATGTAACTTATGATGTTTTTGATTCAAACGAAGTTCTTGAAGCTAAACTTTTAGCTGGTGGTTCTGGCTATGATATTGTGGTGCCTTCAGGTTCTTTTTTAGAAAACCAAATCAAGGCTGGAGTATTTCAAAAACTTGATAAATCTGAATTATCAAACATAGGAAATCTAGATCCCGAAGTTTTATCAAAGATAGATGCTCATGATCCAGGTGGTCAATATTCAGTAAACTACATGTATGGTACAACTGGTATTGGTTACAATACTGATAAGGTGGATGAAGATGAAGTTACTAGTTGGAGTGTTTTGTTTGATCCAGCTATAGCATCTAAATATAAGGATTGTGGTATAGCAATGTTAGATGCACCATCTGAGGTAATGGAAATTGCCTTAAAATATGTAGGTAAAGATCCTAACACTGAAGATGAAAATGATTATAAAGCTGCTCTATCAATGTTGCAGGAAATTAGACCTTTCATTAGGTATTTTGATTCCTCTCAATATATCGATGATCTTGCTAATGGTGAAATTTGTCTAGCTATGGGATGGTCAGGTGATGTTTTTATTGCTGCTTACGAAGAAATAGAACCAGTTTGGTATTCTATTCCTTCAGAGGGAACTGTAATTTGGTTTGACATGATGGCAATTCCAGCTGATGCAAAAAATGTTTTAAATGCACATAAATTTATAAATTATATTTTGCGTCCTGAAGTTGCTGCAGATATTACTAACTATGTTTGGTATTCTAACCCAAACAAAGCAGCTAATGAGCTAGTTGATCCAGAAATTTTAGGAGACCCAGCTATTTATCCTGATGAAGCAACTTTAAGTATGCTATTTGCTGATACTGCTGACTCACCTAAAAAAGCACAATTATCAACTAAATATTTTAATAAATTTAAATCAAATTAAAAAATATACTTCATTTCAGCACTAATATATTAATATTAGTGCTGATTTAAGATGGATAATAATTTTCTTGTAATTGAAAATATTTCTAAATCCTTTGGAGATAACAAAGTTTTAGAAAATATTAATTTAAATATTTCAAAATCTGAATTTTTTGGCCTCTTAGGATCTTCGGGTTCAGGCAAAACTACCTTACTAAGAATACTAGGTGGATTTGAGAAGCCAGATACAGGACGTGTAATGCTCGACGGAACGGACATAACAAACCTTGAACCTTTTGAAAGACCATTAAACTATATGTTTCAATCGTATGCTTTATTCCCTCACTTAAACGTATTTAATAATTTAGCTTTTGGAATAAAAGAAAATTTTACCCAAAAAGAAATTGAAATAAATGTAAGAAATATTGCCGAACTTTTATCTATTGAACATTTATTAAATAGAAGAATTAAGCAACTATCAGGCGGAGAGCAGCAACGAGTTGCCCTTGGAAGGTGCTTAATAAAAAAACCTAAGTTATTATTATTAGATGAGCCTCTTGCAGCACTTGATAAAAAACTAAGATCAAAAACGCAATTAGAGTTAACAACACTCCAAAAGAAACTAAAAATTACATTTGTTTTCGTCACCCATGATCAGGAAGAAGCTATGTCCTTATCTGATAGAATGGCAATAATGAAGAATGGTCTTATTTTGGAATGTTCTAGCCCTGAAGAGATTTATGAAAATCCTAAAAGTCTTTTTACTGCCAATTTTATAGGAATTGCAAATATAATTGAAATTTATAAGAAAGGTGAAAATTTTTATTCTGATGATTTAGGTATAAATTTTAAATTAAACAAAGAATTAAAAAATACAAAAACTAATATTTTACTAAGACCAGAGAAAATAAAAATACAATCAATAAATAATTTGAAAACAAGTTCATTTAATTCCTTTAGCGGAGAAATTTTAGAAAAATCATATTTGGGAAGCTTTACACGTTATGAAATTAAAATTAAAAATATGATAATTTCAGTTTTAGATCAGAATTTTAACTCCAACACAAATTATAATTTCCCAAAAGGGGAGAAAGTCATTTGTAGTTGG
The DNA here is from genome assembly GCA_902522865.1 of uncultured Alphaproteobacteria bacterium. GTDB lineage: Bacteria > Pseudomonadota > Alphaproteobacteria > HIMB59 > CACPNW01. The sequence continues at coordinate 83,173 of CABYXC010000005.1, forward strand.
GAAAGTGAATCAATTAAGGTTTTAGAGGATTAATTGAAAAATAAATTATTTGAAAAATATTTTGTTTTTAGCCCTTATTTTTGGCTTGTTCTATTTTTTTTTATACCATTAGCTATAATTTTTAAAATATCAATTTCGGTATCAGAATGGGGGATGCCTCCTTATCAAGATATTTTCCTTTTTGATAATGGATTTAAGATCAATACTACATTTGAAAACTATGTTTATATATTTAGTGATTATTACTACATTGGATCTTTTGTAAACTCTTTGATACTAGCTTTAATATCTACTTTTTTTTGTTTACTTATTGGGTTCCCATTAGCTTTTTATATTGCGACTTCAAATATCAGATTAAGAAATATCCTATTAGTTTTAGTAGTTATTCCATTTTGGTCATCATTTTTATTAAGAGTATATGCATGGAAAATAATTTTACAGAATAATGGAATTTTAAATGTAATACTTCTAAACCTAGGCATAACATCAGAACCACTTCAATTATTATACAACCAATATGCTGTCATCATGGGAATTGTATACACTTATTTACCTTTGATGATTTTACCACTCTATGGATACTTAAATAAATTTGACTTAAATTTAATTGAAGCATCAAAAGATTTAGGATTAAATCGTATTAAAACCTTTTTTAAAGTTATTCTTCCTTTGTCTGTTCCAGGAATTGTTGCTGGATCTTTATTAGTTTTTATACCTGTTGTTGGAGAATTTATTATACCTGAAATGTTAGGTGGTAGTGATAGATTGTATTATGGAAAAATATTATGGGAGGAATTCTTTGTTAATAGAAATTGGCCAGGTGCTAGTGCTTTAGCTTTAAGTGGAATTATTATTTTGGTTTTACCAATTGTTATTTTTCAAATACTTTATTCGCGTTGGAGTCAAAAAAATGAAATCTAGTTTAATCAAAAGTACAGTTATTTTTTTAGGTTTATTTTTTTTATATTTCCCAATTTTAGTTTTAATTTTTTACTCATTTAATGAAAATAAGAGAGTAATGGTTTGGAAAGGATTTTCTTTAAGATGGTACAATGAATTATTTAATAATGAACAAATAATTGAGGCATTTATTATTAGTATTAAAATTGCAGCTTTGTCTGCAACTTTTGCCACAATTTTAGGAGTTATGATTGGATATTCACTTGTAAGAATAAGAAAAATTCCTTTTAAATCATTTTATATTTTTCTTTCTTCAACACCTTTGGTTTTACCAGAATTAATTTTAGGTCTTTCAATGTTGCTTTTTTTTATAAGCTTAAATAATGTAATTGGATTTCCATCATCTAGAGGACAATTAACTATTTTTATATCGCACGTTACTTTTTGTATTGCATTTGTCGCAATTATTATTCAAGCAAGATTAACTGACTTTAACAAAAATATTGAGGAAGCTGCGATGGATCTAGGCTATAATTATACCAAGGTACTCTATAAGATAACTTTACCAATAATTTTGCCTTCTATTATTGCTGGTTGGTTATTAGCTTTTACAATTTCTTTAGATGATCTAGTTGTTGCGAGTTTTACTACTGGGCCTGGAGCTAACACATTGCCAATTGTAGTTTTTTCTAAAGTTAGATTAGGACTGAGTCCTGAAGTAAACGCATTATCAGCAATTTTAATGTTTGCTTTAATAATAATTGGTTTATTTTATTTTTATTTTAATAAAAAATTTAAACATTAAGTAATAAATATTCTCGCTCCCAAGAACTTATTACTGATAAATAAGCTTGATACTCAACTCTTCTTATTGCAGCAATCGACCTTACAAATTTTTCATTAAATATGAATTTTATATCTTCATCATTTTCAAAAAGAGTTAATGATTCATCCATATTTTTAGGCAGATTAGAATTTTTATCTTTAAATGCACTATCTTTGGTTTCTGGATTTGGTTTTAAATTGTTTTTCATTCCTAAATATCCTGACGCTAAATTAGCAGCAAAAACTAGATATGGATTTGTATCAGATCCAGGAATTCGATTTTCAATACGTATATTCCTCTCCTCAATTGATGGAATTCTAAAACCACAACTTCTATTACCTATTCCCCATTTAACATTTTTAGGAGCGCCCCAAGTTGCAAACAATCTTCTAAATGAATTTATATTTGGAGCGTATATTGGCATTAATAATGGAGTATATTTTTCCAATCCACCTAAATAATTTTTCATTTTTTTTGAAATTTTAGATGATTTATTAAAAAAAATATTTTTATTTTTTTCATTATATATCGATTGATGTATGTGCATCGCACTACCAGGTTGGTTCTCCATAGGTTTTGCCATAAATGTTGCATGAAGTTTATGTTTCAACGCCGACTGTCTTAGAGTTCGTTTAAATAAAAATACCTGGTCTGCTAGATCTAAAGGATCACCATGCTGAAAATTAATTTCCATCTGAGCTGAGCCAGATTCATGGTTAATAGTATCAATTTCAATATTTTGTGCTTCACAATAATTATATACATCTTCAAAAAGATGATCAAATTCGTTAACAGCATCTATTCCTAAGGCTTGCTTACCTGTTTCTTGTCTGCCTGATTGACCCACTGGAACTTCAAGGGGATAATCTGAGTCAGCATTAGGTTTTACTAAATAAAATTCTAATTCTGGTGAAACAATTGGAGTTAATTTATCTTTTTTATAAAGTTTAAGAATATTTTTTAGAGCATTCCTACTAGAATTTATAACATCATCTCCGTTAAGATTTATTGCATCGCAGATAATTTGTGCAGTAGGGTCGTCGTACCATGGCACTACTCTCATTGTATCAAAATCTGGTTTTAAAATTACATCAATGTCAGTTGGATTGTAAACACTTCTTGGTAAAGCACCGGCAGAGTCTTCAGTTGCATAATCTCCTGATATCGTTTGAATAAAAGTTGACTGTGGTAATCTGTGACTTTCATCTTCCAGTCCTTTTAAAAATTTATTAGTTGGTAAAATTTTTCCCCTTGCTATACCTCCAAGATCTGGAACTAAACATTCTACTTCTGTAATAGAGTTTTCATGAAACCAATTTTGAAATTTTTCAATCATATTGAGACTGTTTGTTTACTAATTATTATTAAACCATTAAAGATAAGTTAATGTTTACTACAAAAAAAAGGACCTTTAATCAACATGATAATGAAAAAGAGAGTTTTTATAAATTTTCAGCACCTAATTTTCCTAATCAAATTAAATTAAATGAAAATATTTCAACTGATGTATGTATTATTGGAGGTGGATTAACAGGTATTTCTTCAGCATTAAATTTATCTAATCAAGGTTTATCAATAACGATTTTGGAAGCAAATAAAGTTGGATCTGGTGCTTCTGGTAGGAATGGTGGTCAACTAGGAATTGGAATGAGAAAAGATCAATTCTACTTAGAAAAAAAATTTGGTATTGAAAAAGCAAAATTTTTTTGGAAAATTGGATTAGATGCTGTTTCAAATGTAGTTAATTTAATTGAAAAATACAAAATTGATTGTGCGCTTAGACAAGGCGTTCTTCATGTAGGCAACACAAAAAAAGATTATAAATATTTTCAAGATGAAATTGAGCATATGCAGAATAATTATAATTATAATAACTATGAATACTTTGATCAAAATTCAATAAGAGATGAAGTTAATAGTGACAGATATTTTTCTGGAATGCTTTTAAAGGATTCTTATCATTTAAACCCATTAAAACTGACATATGGTTTAGCAGAACAGTGTTTAGCAAATGGTATAAATATATATGAAAATTCTCCAGCTGATAAAATTGTTGATAATCAAAAAGAAGTTATAATTCACTCTGGAAAAAATATTATTAAAGCGAAGAAAGTAATTATTGGTTGCAATGGTTATCTTGACAATCTTTTGGGATCAAAAAGAAATTATTTTATGCCTATAAATAATTATATTATTGCAACTGAACCTCTCGGAAAAGATCTGGCAAGTAAATTAATCAAAAGAAATTGTGGCGTAATAGATTCTAGATTTATGATTGATTATTATAGATTTTCAGAAGACTACAGACTTCTTTTTGGAGGACCTGAAACAATTACATCTCATTTTGTAAAAGATGCAAAGAGTTTTGTCTCTAAACGAATGTATAAAGTTTTTCCTGAATTAAAAAAATTTAAAATTGAATTTTCTTGGGGAGGTACCTTGGCAATATCAATTAATAGATTACCTATTTTTGGAACTATAATGAATCAAAAGTTATATTATGCTCATGCTTACTCTGGGCATGGGTTAGCTATGAGTATTATGGGAGGAAAAATGGTAGCTGAAAAAATTTTAAATAAATCAAATAATTTTGATATGTTTGAGCAAATTAATCATTTTAAAATTCCAGGTGGCAACATGTTTAGAAGACCATTGTATTCTTCAGCCATTATTTATTATAGGTTAATGGATTATTTAAATAGATTGTAATTACTTAATTGCTCTTCTTAATCTGTCATTTATAGTTTTGCCAAGTCCTTTATCAGGTATTTCTACTACAGCAATTTTTTTGCATCTACTTTGATCTAATTTATGAAGATAATGATAAAAATTTTTTGCTGCTTCATTTAAATTTTTTTTATTACTCAAATTTAAATTAATTATTTTAGACTTTAATTTATTATTGCCAAAATTTAATAAACCTTCATTTTTTAGTATTCTCTTAGCATTCATTCTTATTGGCTTTAAAGTTGAGTAATGTTTTTTTAAATTACCAGGAGAAATAGATGATTTCTTTTTAATTTTTACTTTTGCATATTTATTTAGCTCTTCAACAGTTATGCTGCCATATCTTAATACTTCAATTTCATTATTGGTATCAATTCTAACAACTGTGGACTCTAGTCCATGAGAAGACTGTTTATCTTTTAAAACAAATATTTTTTTTACTAGAATAGGATCGATATCCATAATATTGGTTACGGAAGTTCTTTCTGACAGATTAGCGCTAGGGGCTGCAATAGGTAGGTCAAATAAAGTAATTAATTTTTTAGCCAACTTATTACCGGGAATTCTGCAGCCAACTAAAGATGAGTTGTTAGAGACTAATTTTGATATTTTAGAATTTTTCTTTTTTTTTAATATTATTGTCAAAGGACCAGGCCAGAATTTTGAACCTAATTTTTTTTCAAATTTATTTAAAATAAAATATTTTTCTATTTGTTTAATACTTTTAAAGTGACAGATAATTGGATTACTTCGTGGTCTTTTTTTTACTTTAAAAATAGATTTTACAGCCTCATCATTTGTTGCATCTGCTCCAAGGCCAAATACTGTTTCTGTGGGAAATATTACAAGTTCTCCACTGCTTAATAAATTTTTTGCAATATCTAACTTATTTTTTTTCATATTTTTTTATAAAATGTTTCCATCTATCTTTAAAATAGTTATTATCAATACTTGTATATGGGAAAAGTTATAGCATTTTCGAATCAAAAAGGTGGTTCAGGTAAATCGACTCTTTCAGCAAATTTATCAGTTTTGTGGAGCAATAGTGGTTACAAAGTAGCAGTTATAGATGCTGATGCACAAAAAAGTCTATCATATTGGCTTGAAGCAAGAAAATCTTATTATGGTGAAGATGATATTGGAATAACTCAATTAAATTTTGATATAAGGAATTTAATAGACGAAATTAAAGCCATAAAAAGAAAGTACGACTTTATAATAATTGATAGCCCTCCATCTATAACTTTTGAAACAATGCAGGTTGTAAAAGCTTCTGATAGGGTATTTGTTCCAGTACAACCAAGTCCAGTAGACTTAATGGCTACACTTCCTTTTTTAAAAATTGCAAAACAAGAAAGAAAAAATCCAATAATTATTCTTAATAGAGTGATGCCGAGAGCAAAATTAACTGACGCAATGATTTTGCGTTTAAGATATGCTGGTGCTAAAATTGCTCGATCTCGACTGTCTAGCAAAGTATTATTTGCAGAAACATTCTCAGTTGGAAGGGGTGTAGTAGATATAAGTGTTACATCAGATGCTTCAAAAGAAATAATTAATGTTGGAAACGAAATTTTAAGAAATTTCTAACTTAATGTCTGATATTACAACTGTTATACTTGCTGCAGGCAATAGTACGAGATTTAAAGCAAGTAAATCAAAGCTTGTTTATCCATTATGCGGGTTACCAATTGTTTCACATATTTTTAATATTGCAAAAAAAACATCTGGTAAAAATATATTAGTTGTATCTAATGAAAAAAATAAAGAAGAATTAAAATTAATATTAAATACCTCAAAGTTAGTTGTTCAAAAAAAACAAAAAGGAACCGCAGATGCAATTGAGCAAGTTAAAAAATATGTTAAATCAAAAAATATTTTAATTTTATTTGGTGATACACCTTTAGTTGAAATTAAAGATATAAGAAAATTAGTAAGTAAATTTAAAAAAAGTAAAGCAAAAGCTTCCTTAATTGCATTTAATACTTCAGAGCCACATGGTTATGGTAGGTTATTATTAAATAATAACTACGTTGAAGAAATAATTGAGCAA